>JBJHBJ010000033.1:0-47377 GCA_050485425.1 Ectothiorhodospiraceae bacterium
GACGGTCCTGCAGGTCCTGCAGCAGCCGCGCGTCCAGATCCACCAGGGTAACGTCGTTGGCCTCGCTGGCCAGGTTGTGCGCCAGCGAACTGCCCACCTGGCCGGCGCCAAGAATGATGATTTTCATGCACTACGCCTTTGCCGTGGCAGGCGGTCGTCGCGAGTGTCAGTAGTCGTTGGGATCAATACCCAGGGCCTTCAGCTTGCGGTACAGATGGGTGCGCTCCATGCCCGCCAGCTTCGCCAGCTCGCCGACGCTGCCGCTGGCCTCGCGCAGCTGGCGCTGCAGGTAGAGGCGCTCGAAGGCCTCGCGGGCTTCGCGCAGCGGCCGGTCGAAAGGCAGTTCGGGCGAATCCGTTTCGGAAACCATTTGCTGCAGCTTTGCGGAAGCACCGCCCAGGGCGGCCTGCACTTCCTCCTGCGAGATCTCCGCACCTTCGCCCAGGATCAGCAGGCGCTGCACCAGGTTCTTCAGTTCCCGGATGTTGCCGGGCCACTCGTACTGCCGCAGATAGCGTTCGGCATCGGCAGAGAACCGCCGCTGGGGCAGGCCTTCCCGGCGCAGGAAGCGGTCCAGGTAGAAGGCCAGCAACTCGCCGACATCCTGAGCGTGTTCGCGCAACGCCGGTATGGCCAGTGGGACCACGTTGAGATGGTAGTACAGATCCTCGCGGAAGCGGCCTTCCCGCACCTGCTCTTCCAGATTGACCCGGGTGGCAGCCAGCACGCGTACGTCCGACTCCACCGGCTCGGCCCCTCCCACGCGATGGAAGCGACGGCTGGTCAGCGCACTCAGCAGCCTAACCTGCGCCTGCATGTCCAGATCGGCCACCTCGTCGATGAACAAGGTGCCGTTATTGGCCTGCTCGAGCCTGCCGTAGACCACACGCCCGCCTTCCTCAGAGCCGAACAGCTCCGGTGCGGCGCCGGACCCCGCAATGGAGCCTGCGGCCACCTCCACCAACGGGCCGGCCCGGCGCGGGCTGTGCCGGTGCATGTAATGGGCGAAGGTGCGCTTGCCGCTACCGGATTCACCGGTAATCAGCACCCAGGTGTCATGGCCGGCCACCCGTCGCGCCTGTTCCAGCAACGCATTGAAGACCGGGCTGCTGCCCACGGGCTCGACCACGCTGTCCACCCGCTCGCGCAGGCCACGGTTCTCCCGCGCCAGCCGTTCCGCCTGTAGCGCGCGTTCCACCACCAGCAGCAGCTTCGCCAGGGACAACGGTTTTTCAATGAAATCGTAGGCTCCCAGCCGGGTCGCCTCCACGGCGGTCTCCACGTTGCCGTGGCCGGACATCATCACCACCGGACAAGGCAGACCCGGCCCCTGGGACCACTCCTTCAGCAGGCTGATGCCATCGGTGTCGGGCATCCAGATATCCAGCAGGATCAGGTCCGGCCGCCGCTGCCGCAGCGCATGGCGGGCTGCCTGCGCGTCCTCGGCCACCTGGACCAGGTAGTCCTCGTCCTCGAGTATGTCCTGAACCAGCGAGCGGATATCCGGCTCATCGTCGACGACCAGAATGCTGGCTGTCATCACGAACGCCCCCCCGCGGCGGCACCGGCGGGCCGTGGGGCACTGCGCGGCCCGGCACAGGGTATGCGGACGGTGACCAGCGCCCCGCGCTCCAGATTCTCGGCGGTAATCTGGCCGTTATGCTCTTCCACGATCTTCTTCACGATGGGCATGCCCAATCCGGTACCCCGCGCCTTGGTGGTGACATACGGTTCGAACAGGTGGCCAATCAGCTCGGCCGGGAAGCCGGGCCCATGGTCACGCACCTGCAGTTCCACCCCGTAAAAGCGCTCATCATCAACGCTACGGGTCGTGAGCTCAAGCTGGCAACGCTGATCGCCCGGCGTCGATTCCAGCGCATTCTTCACCAGGTTGTGCAGCAACTGGCGGATACGTCCGGGGTCGGCCGAGAGTTCCGGCAGTTGCGGTGACAGATCCAGCGACAGGTCCAGGCCTCCGGACGCGCTGCGATAGAGTTCCATGACCTCGCGGATCAGACCGTTGAAGTCCAGTGGCACCAGTTGCAACTGCGGCGGATGCGCGTATTCGCCGAAGGCGTTCACCATGGTCTTCATCGCATCGACCTGCTGGATGATGGTGTGAGTAGCCTTGTCGAGGACATCGGCCTCGCGGCCTTCCAGCACCGGCAGACACTTGCGGCGCATGCGCTCGGCCGCGAGCTGGATCGGCGTCAGCGGGTTCTTGATCTCGTGCGCCAGGCGGCGGGCCACCTCGGCCCAGGCGGCATCACGCTGGGCCTGGATCAATGCGGTGACATCGTCGAACACGATGACGTAGCCGCCAACACCGGCCCCGGGCAGGCTGGCGCCGTTGCACATCAGAACCTGACGCCCCGAGGCCCGCTGCAGCGCCACCTCTTCACGCCATTCGGCCGCATCGCCGGTAAGCCGCCGGGCCACCACCGCCGGCAATTGCTCGAGCTCCGGGTGGCCGGCGGCCAGGCTGGCCAGCGACCGGCCGCTGGCGCCCCGCAGCGTCAGCCCCAGGATATGCTCCGCCGCGGCGTTATAGGTCCGCAGCGTACCGTCACGCTCCAGCACCAGCACGCCGGAGGAGAGCCGGCCGAGCACGGTTTCCAGATACGCGCGCTGCGCCTCCACCTGCGCCTGGCTGGTCTTCGCCTGGTCGCGAGCATGCGCCACACGGCGGCTCATGTCGTTGAAGGAACGCACCAGAAAGCCGAGATCGTCCCGGCCGGCGGGCGGGAGTTGCTTGCCGTACTCGCCGGCGGCGACCGCCTCGGTGCCTTCGGCCAGGTAGCGAATCGGGGCAACCAGGCGGCGGGCGGCGTAGAACGCCGACCAGACGGCAAACAGCAGGCTGATCAGCAGCACCAGCGACAGCGTGAGTATGAAACTGTCCTGCAACGGTCTTCGCAGGTACCCCTGTTCCTGGTAGCGGGAATAGGCCACCTGCACGCTTTCCGCCAGCGTATCCATGCGTGGAGAGACCAGGAACAAAGCCTGCAGGATGCGCTGATCCGGCACACCCTGCTCCGAGGGTGTGGGCACCAGCACCCGGATGTGCAGGCCGCCTTCGCCGATCGGGTCCAGGCCCACGTAGCTCCTGCCCTGACGCAGTTGCACCAGGATATCCTGCTCCGGCCGGTGTGGCAGGATTGCCGAGGGTTCGCGAGCGCTGGTGGCGATGATACGGCCGGTATTGCTCATCAGTGTCAGTTCGGCCGCACCCAGGTATTCGCGCTGCCGGCTGAGCTCCAGGGTGGCCCCGGTCTCGGTCACACCGGCGAACTCCGGCGCGGCACGCTCCGTGCGCTGCAGCAGTTCGCGCATGCGCGTGTCGAACGAGGCCTGGGAGAGATTCAGGGCGTCCTCCATGGCCTGGTGTTCCAGCCGGGCGTCGAACCAGCTTTCGATACCGCGACCGAGGAACTGCACGGAGAAAATGTACACCACGCTGACCGGCACCACCGCGAGCACCACGAACATCGAGACCAGTCGCACAGTGAGCCGGCTGCCGGCCTGGCGCTGGCGATACTGGAGTATCAGGCGGGCCAGATTCCAGATGATGAGACCGAGCAGCCCCACCAGGCAGATGCTGTTGATGATCAGCAGCCAGGGATGCAGCTCGCCGAACACCTCGGAGTTCTGCGTGGCCACGCTCAGCAGATAGAGCGATCCCAGCAGCAACAGGCAGAGCACAACCCGCAGGAAGGTTTCCCGCGGGAACCGTTTCAGCGACCCACTGGCCATGTGTACCACTCACTCACAAGCCGCCACTCCGGATTCACATAGGCCACCGTTCGCAGCGGGTGGGGCAGCTCATCCAGATCCAGCCGTGCCCTCGCCTCGACCTGGAAACGATCAACACCGTCCAGGCGACGTAGCGGCAGCAGGCTCAGGCTGTCCACCGTTCCCCAGGCGTCCATGGCCACGTCCTGACGAAAAAAGGTACGGCGTTCGCCGGTTGTCCGATTATGGATAACATATCGGCGGCTGAGTGCGTGGTAACGCAGTTCGTAATGCACCGTCACGTCAGCGAGCTCCGCATCCCACAGCCACCACCAGCGCGGCCGCGTGACCCGGACCTGCACTTCCAGCGTCAGCGGCACGCCGCTGGCCAGCGCTTCCTGGGCCTCGTCGGTCAGTGTCACGCGAAAGCGGGCACCGAAGGTCAGATGACGCCCGGCTTCCCGAACGTCACCGGTCAGCAACCGGATACCCGGATCGTCGGCCGCCAGCGGCATCGGCATCACGGCCAGCAGGCACACCACCAACAGGCAGCGCAGCCGGGCACCGAATACCGAGAATCGACAGCTCATACTTGTCACTGTTTGCGCAGAACCGCGTAGTAAAAACCGTCCATGTCCGCCGTTCCGGTGACTATCTGGCGCCCCACCGGTCCGGGGATCCCCCAGCCGGTATCGACGGGCTCCTCGCGTGCATCAGGCCTCCGGTTCAGGAAACTGCGAACAACCTCCTGATTTTCCGCGGGTAACACGGAACACGTCGCATACACCAGCATACCCCCCGCATCCAGCAGGGGCCAGACGGCGTCAAGCAGCTTACTTTGGGTAGCGGTCAGCGCGGAAATATCCGCCTCGCGGCGCAGCAGCTTGATATCCGGATGGCGCCGGATCACCCCCGTGGCGGAGCAGGGTGCGTCCAGCAGGATGCGCTGGTACGGTCGCCCGTCCCACCATGCCTGCGGCCGCAGGCCGTCGCCCACCCGCAGCTCGGCGGACAACCCCAGCCGTTCCAGGTTCACGGCGAGGCGCTGCAGTCGCTGTTCGTCAATATCCAGCGCGGTCACCCCGGCCAGGCCGCGTTCCCGCTCCAGCATGTGGCAGGTCTTGCTTCCGGGTGCGGCGCACACATCCAGCACCCGCTGACCGGGCGCCAACTGCAGCAGGCCGGCGGCAAGCTGGCCGGCGGCATCCTGCACCGAGACCGCACCCCGATCAAAACCGGGCAGCCGGTCCACGGGCAACGGCGAGTCCAGCACAAGCGCGTCGCACGCATGGGGGTGAGCAGAGGCGGCAATGGACTCGGCCGACAGCAGGGCACGGTAGGCGTTCACGCTATGCAGGCGGCTATTCACGCGCAAGGTCATCGGTGGCCGTTCGTTGTTGGCCGCCACCAGCTGCTGCCAGTGATCCGGCCAGTCCTTGCGCAACCGGGCCAGCAACCAGGCAGGATGGGCGGCGGCGGCAACAGGTTCATCCTCCGCGGCCGCTTCCAGCTGTTCCCGCTCCCGGAGGAACCGGCGCAGGACGGCGTTCGTCATGCCCGGGGCCCAGGGCTGCGACTGCGCCCGCGCCGCATCCACGGCAGTGGCGACGGCGGCGTGGGCGGGCATGCGGGTGGCGCTGCACTGGTAGAGGCCGACCAGCAAGAGCGCCTCGACATTCCGGTCCCGGGCCTTCAACGGCCGTTCCAGCAGGCGTTGCAGCCAGAAAGCCAGACGCGGCTGCCAGCGAATCGTGCCGAAGGCGAGTTCCTGGGCCAGTCCGCGCTCGCCGGGGTCGGCCAGTGCCGCCAGCAGCGGAGGCAGGCAGTCGCTCAGCGACCGGCCCCGTCCCAGCACCTCTGCTACCGCGGCGGCTGCTGCCTGCCGGGCGTCGGCAGGACTGGAGCCCTTGCCGGCCGGGCGGCGGCGACGCCTACCCGAGGTGCTCACCGGGCTCCACCGGTCGGCTGTTCAGAAAATCCGCCACCTGCATCGGTCGCTTGCCAGCGGGCTGCAACTCCAGCAGGCGCAACAGACCATCGCCGGTGGCGACATCCACGCCCTGCCTCGACACTGCAACGATGGCCCCGGGTGAGGCATCCGAAACCGGACCCGGTTCAGCCACCACGGCCACCTTCCAGACGCGAAGCGGCTGTTCACGCCAGCGGGTTTCCGCCACCGGCCAGGGATTGAAGGCTGCCACCTGCCGCCGCAGTTCCTCAGCGGGCCGGGCCCAGTCCATGCGTGCCTCGGCCTTGTCCAGCTTGGCCGCGTAGGTGGCCAGGGCATCGTCCTGCGGCAGGGGCGTGAGCGAGCCGGCCAGCAGCTCGGACAGGCGTTCGGCCAGCAGGCCGCCGCCCATTGCTGCCAGCCGGTCATGTAATGTGCCGCCGGTGTCCTCGGCGTGAATCGGCGTGACCGCACGCGCCAGCACCGGACCGGTATCCAGCCCCCGCTCCATCTGCATCAGGCAGACCCCGGTCTCCCGGTCGCCGGCAAGCACGGCTCGCTGTATGGGCGCCGCCCCTCGCCAGCGCGGCAGCAATGACGCGTGGATGTTGACGCAGCCGAGCGGCGGGACGCCCAGTACCGCCTGGGGCAGCAGCAGGCCATAGGCAACGACGATCATCATTTGCGGGCGCAGGCCGGCCAGCTCGGCCTGTGCCTGTTCGTCACGCAACGAAGTCGGCTGGATCACCGGAATGCCGGCCTCCAGCGCGCGCTTCTTGACCGGCGATGCGCGCAGTTGGCGACCGCGGCCGGCGGGACGATCAGGCTGGGTGTAAACGGCGACCGGTGCGTGCCCGCTCCGGATCAGGGCATCCAGCGCGGGAACGGCAAAATCGGGAGTGCCTGCGAAAACCAGGCGAGGGGGTTCAGCCATGCCCGGGCACTCAGGCGGTGATGCCCTGCCGGGCACCCTCGCCGTCCATGCGGGCCTGCTTCTCCAGTTTCTTGCGAACGCGCTTGCGTTTCAGCTCGGACAGGTAGTCAACGAACAGCTTGCCGTCGAGATGGTCCATCTCGTGCTGGATGCAGATTGCCAGCAGGCCTTCCGCCTCAAGCTCGAATGTCTCCCCGTCGCGGTCCAGAGCGCGGACGCGGATATGCTCGGCGCGCTCAACGTAATCGTAATAGCCCGGCACCGAGAGGCAGCCTTCCTGCATCTGCTCCACCCCATCGAACTCCAGGATTTCCGGGTTGATGAATACGCGCGGCTCGGAACCGTCGTCAGAGACATCGATGACGATGACCCGGCGGTGCACATTGACCTGCGTGGCGGCCAGCCCGATTCCGGGGGCGTCATACATGGTTTCAAACATGTCATCGACCAGTTTGCGGATACTTTCGTCCACCGTTGTGACGGGGTCGGCTTTTTTCCGCAGCCGTGGGTCGGGATAATGCAGAATGTCGAGTTTGGCCATGGTTACTTCATTGCGGAGCGAGAAGGATCGGGTTAGCCTCAGAGCCAATAAGCCCTTGACACCGGATTATAACGAAATCATGGCCTGCCGTCGCCCACGGATACCGGCCGGATGGTGAAGGAATAAAACATGCGCATCAGGAAGCTGCTGGGCCTGATTACCGGCCTGCTCATTTGTCTGCCACTGCTCGCTGCGAGCGACGCTTTCAGGGACAACCACCCGGAACGATACACTGTCCAGAGAGGCGATACGCTGTGGGACATCTCCCAGCGTTTCCTCCGGACGCCTTGGTACTGGCCGGAGATCTGGCACGTCAACCCGGACATCGAGAACCCGCACCTTATCTATCCCGGCGATGTCATCCGCCTGGTGTTCGTGGACGGCGAGCCCCGCCTGACGGTGGATCGCGGCACGCGGGAAGTCCGCCTGTCTCCCGGTGTGCGCGAGGAACAGCTGCCCCCGGCCATACCGACCATCCCCATGGACGCCATCCGGCCATTCCTGAGCCGCAGCCACGTGGTGGACGATGCCTTCTTCAACGAGGCGCCCTACATTGTTGCCGGCGAGGACGAGCGTGTGATGGCGTCCCGGGGCGACCG
Organism: Ectothiorhodospiraceae bacterium; assembly: GCA_050485425.1. Lineage (GTDB taxonomy): Bacteria > Pseudomonadota > Gammaproteobacteria > Nitrococcales > Aquisalimonadaceae > LSCE01. Next base: position 7,755 of record JBJHBJ010000033.1, read on the forward strand.
GGTCTACGTTCGCCGCCTGACCGAGGATGACGCTGATGGCGGCTTCGCCGCCGTGCGCCGGGGAGCCGCCTTCCGCGACCCCCACACCCGTGAGATCCTCGGCTATGAGGCCACCCATGTCGGCGACCTGAACATCCTCCGCAACGGCGATCCGGCCACGGCCATCGTCTCTGGCAGCAACCGGGAAATCCTGCCTGGCGACCGGTTGCTGCGCACGCCGCGACAGCCCGCCACGGCCAACTTCTTCCCGAAAGCGCCGGACATCGACCTGGACGGCAAGATCATTCATGTGCTGGACGGAGTCAGCCAGATCGGCCAGTTCGACGTGGTGGTGCTGAATCTGGGCGATGAGCAGGGCGCCGAGGTCGGCGACGTACTCTCCGTGTTCAAGGCCGGGCGCCAGATTCGCGACCAGGTCAGTGGCGAACGCGTGACCCTGCCCGAGGAGCGGGCCGGCGAGGTGATCATCTTCCGCACCTTCGACAAGCTCAGTTTCGGGTTGGTCATGCGGGCGGAACGACACATGGGCGTGCTGGATATCGTTCGCAACCCCTGAGACAGCGACCGCTGAAGCCGGCCTCGACAACGGGCCGGCTTCGTCGTTTCCGCCGGCGGGATCATCAATGAGTGCCATGCCCGAACTCCGCGACTGGCTCGCGCTGTGGCGGGTGCCCGGGGTCGGGCCGCGCCTGTTCCAGCAACTGACCGAGCGTTTCGGCACGCCGGCCGGCGTGTTTGCCGCCGGCCGGCGTGGCTGGCGGGAATTCCGGCTGGACGACCAGACTGTGGACGGCCTGGCATCCCCGGACCAGGCGGGCGTGGAACGCGATCTGGCCTGGGAGCAGGCATCGGCCGGACACCACATCCTGACCCCTGCCTCGCCGCACTATCCCGAGCGACTGAAGGAAATCCCCAACCCGCCGCCGCTGCTTTTCATTGTCGGCGACCCGGAATTGCTGGCCTTCCCCCAGATGGGAATCGTCGGCAGCCGGCGCCCCACCGCCGGCGGACGCCAGAGCGCACGCGACTTCGCCGCCTACCTGGCCCGCTCCGGCCTGGTGATCACCAGTGGTCTGGCCCAGGGGGTGGATACCGCCGCCCACGAGGGTACCCTGGGCGCGGACGGCTACACCATCGCCGTGACCGGCACCGGACCGGACCGTATCTACCCGTCGCGCAACCGTGAACTTGCGCAGCGCATCACCGAACTGGGCGCCATCGTTACGGAGTTCCCCACCGGCGTTGCTGCCCGCCCCGACCACTTTCCGCGACGCAACCGCATCATCAGCGGACTGAGTGTAGGAATTCTGGTAGTGGAAGCCAGCCTGCGCAGCGGCTCGCTGATCACTGCCCGCTACGCGCTGGAACAGGGTCGCGAGGTGTTCGCCATTCCGGGCTCGATCCACAATCCGCTGGCCAAGGGCTGCCATGCGCTGATCCGGCGAGGCCACGCCAAACTGGTGGAGCAGGCGGCGGACATCCTGGAAGAACTGCCGGGGCAGCTCGCGCTGCCAATGCCTCGGGAAGACAGCGACGGGGAACCCCCGCCCGCGGCACCGGACCAGGAACACCAGCAGGTACTGGAAGCACTGGGATACGATCCTGTGACGCTCGACACAGTGTTGCAGCGCACCGGATTGACGCCCGAAGCCGTTTCCTCCATCCTGCTCATACTCGAGTTGCAAGGCCACGTCACTGCCATGCCCGGCGGTCGTTACGCCCGGTGTCGGCCAGAGGACCGCAAATGAAAGAAAATGTGTTCGACGTCCTGATGTATCTGTTCGAAAACTATATCTATGACGACGAACCTCAGCCGGACCGGGAATCCCTGGAATCCGAATTGTTCGAAGCCGGTTTTCATCAGGTGGAGATCCGCAAGGCGTTCGACTGGCTCGATGCGCTGACGCAATCCAGGGATCTGCCGCACGGACCGATGGAAGAAAGCCGTGCGATCCGCCTGTTCACCGACGACGAACAGGCCAAGCTGGACACGGAAAGCCGGGGCTTTATCCTGTTCCTGGAGCAAGCGGGCGTCCTCGGGCCTGCCAGCCGTGAAGTCATCATTGAACGGCTGATGGCGCTGGAGGAGGAAGAGACCGACCTGGATCTGGTCAAGTGGGTCTCGCTGATGGTGCTCTACAATCAGCCCGGTCAGGAAGAGGCCTACGCGTGGATGGAAAACCTGCTGTTCGACAATCCGGTTCATCTGGTGCACTGAACTCCCGCCTGCCTCGCCTGCCCAACATGCAGCCGATCGGAGCGGCCCGCACAGCGGGTCACGGACACCTACGCGCCGACAGGAGCCCGGCGCGTTAACAGGCAACTACTGGCAATCATATGAGCAAGTCTCTCGTCATCGTCGAGTCACCGGCCAAGGCCAAGACCATCAACAAGTACCTGGGCAAGCAGTTCCAGGTCATGGCGTCGTACGGCCATGTGCGCGACCTGGTGCCGAAGGAAGGCGCGGTGGATCCGGAAAACGGCTTCGCCATGAAGTACACGGTGATCGACCGCAACAAGAAGCACGTGGATGCCATCGCCAAGGCGTTGAAGGACGCCGACGCACTCTACCTCGCCACTGACCCGGATCGCGAGGGCGAGGCCATCTCCTGGCATCTGTACGAACTGCTGGAAGAACGCGGCCTGCTGAAGAAGACGCCGGTCCGCCGGGTGGTTTTCCACGAGATTACCCAGCGCGCCATCCAGGAAGCCATCGACAACGCCCGCGACCTGTCCATGGACCTGGTCAACGCGCAACAGGCGCGCCGCGCGCTGGACTACCTGGTGGGCTTCAATCTCTCGCCGCTGCTCTGGCGGAAGATTCACGGCGGGTTGTCTGCGGGACGCGTGCAATCCCCCGCGCTGCGGATGATCGTCGAGCGCGAGGAGGAAATCGAAGCCTTCAAGCCTCGCGAATACTGGACCATCGAATCCGATCTGAAGAAGGACAGGCAGGACTTCCAGGCCAAGCTGTCCTACTTCCGCGGCGAGAAGATCGAACAGTTCACCATCGACAATGAAGCCCGCGCCACGGAAGTGGAGAAGGTGCTCAGCGCCGAGGGCAAGGACGGGCTCACCGTTCTCAAGGTGGAACGCAAACAGCGCCGCCGCAATCCGGCCCCGCCGTTCACCACCTCCACGCTGCAGCAGGAAGCCTCCCGCAAGCTCGGCTTCGGCGCCCAGCGTACCATGCGCGTCGCCCAGCAATTGTACGAGGGTATCGACGTCGGCGGCGGTACGGTGGGCCTGATCACCTACATGCGTACCGACTCGGTCAGCCTGGCCGGCGAGGCCGTGCAGGAGATCCGCAGTGTGATCGCGGACCGCTTCGGCAAGGACAAGGTCCCCGAAGCACCGCAGGCCTACAAGACCAAGGCGAAGAACGCCCAGGAGGCCCACGAGGCCATCCGCCCGACCTCGGCAGCACGTCATCCGGACGAGGTGAAGCGCTACCTGAGCGACGAGCAGCACCGACTCTACGATCTGGTGTGGAAGCGCGCCATGGCCTGCCAGATGATCCATGCCACCATCAACACGGTGGCGGTGGACCTGGCCTGCGGCGAGGGCAACGTGTTCCGTGCCACCGGTTCCACCATCGCCGATCCCGGGTTCATGGCGGTCTATCAGGAAGGCGTGGATGACGCCAAGGCGGACGACAGCGACCGCATCCTGCCGCCGATGGAGGAAGGCGACGTGGTAGCGCTTGAAAAGGTCCGCCCCGAGCAGCACTTCACCGAACCGCCGCCCCGCTACAGCGAAGCAAGCCTGGTTCGTGCACTGGAAGAGTACGGCATCGGACGGCCGTCCACCTATGCCAGCATCATCTCCACGCTGACCAACCGGGAGTACGTCATCCTGGAGAACCGGCGGTTCAAGCCCACATCGGTGGGCCGCGTGGTGAACAAGTTCCTCACCGACCACTTCACCCAGTACGTGGACTACGATTTCACCGCCCGACTGGAAGATGAGCTGGACCAGGTCTCGCTGGGCGAGAAGGACTGGGTGCCGCTGCTCAAGCAGTTCTGGGACCCGTTCAAGGCCACGGTGGACGAGAAGAAGGACATCTCGCGCGAGGAGGTCGTGCAGGCCCGCGAGCTGGGCACAGACCCCAAGAGCGGCAAGCCGGTGCAGGTGCGCGTGGGGCGTTATGGCCCGTTCGTGCAGATCGGCACCAAGGACGATGCCGAGAAGCCCCGCTTCGCCGGCCTGCGTCCCGGCCAGAAAATGGACACCATCACGCTGGACGAGGCGCTGGTGCTGTTCGAACTGCCGCGGGAGCTGGGCGAGACCGAGGACGGCGAGAAGATCCAGGTGAACATCGGCCGTTTCGGTCCCTACGTGAAGTATGGGTCCAAGTACGTCTCCATCCGCGATGACGACCCGTACACCATTGACCTGCAGCGCGCCAGGGAACTGATTGCGGAGAAGAAGGAGGCCGACGCCAACCGCGTGATCAAGGATTTCCGGCAGGACGGCATCCAGGTGCTGCGGGGCCGCTACGGCCCCTACATCACCGACGGCAAGAAGAACGCCAAGATCCCCAAGGACCAGGAGCCGGAAGCGCTGACGCTGGACACCTGCAAGGATCTGCTGGCCAAGGCGCCGGAACGGAAGGCGCGCCGGAAGGCCGCGCCGAAGAAGCGCACCGCGAAGAGCTGAGCCCATGAACCGTTTTCGCCTCATCCCCGCCATGGACTGCCTCCATGCAGGCGGGGTGATCGCCTATCCCACCGAGGCCGTCTACGGCCTGGGCTGCAACCCGCTGGATGCAGTCGCAGTGGCCCGGCTGCTGGCCGCCAAGGGCCGCAAGGCAGCCAAGGGGCTGATCCTGATCAGCCATGACCGCGCCCGGCTCGAGCCCTTTCTGGAGCCCGTGCCGGATCCCCTGGAGCGGCAGCTGGCCGAGACCTGGCCGGGGCCAGTGACCTGGATCCTGCCAGCCCGCGGATGGGTGCCGCGCTGGCTCACCGGTGGCCGCGACACCCTGGCCGTGCGTGTGACCAGTCACCCGGTGGCATCGGCACTCAGCCGGGAATTCGGTTTGCCGCTGGTCTCCACCAGCGCGAATCGCAGCGGCCACCCGGCTGCCCGTACCGCGCTGCAGGCACGCGCACGCATGGGGAAATGGGTGGATGTCGTGGTTCCCGGCGCGACCGGCGGCCTGGAGAAACCCACCGAAATCCGCGACGGACGCAGCGGGCGCATCCTCCGCACCGGATCGGGGAAGCCGGCATGAGCCAGGTCAAGCCGGAAGCCGTCCACGACTACTTGCGGGGTCTCCAGGACGCGCTGTGCCGCGCGCTGGAAACGCTGGACGGTGAAGCGCGTTTCGGCGAAGACGTCTGGGACCGCCCGGAGGGTGGTGGCGGTCGCTCCCGCATTCTGCGGGACGGCCCGGTGTTCGAGCAGGCCGGCATTGGTTTTTCCCACGTCATGGGCGAGGCACTGCCGGCTGCGGCCACCGAACGCCGTCCGGACCTGATTGGCCGTTCCTGGCAGGCCATGGGCGTGTCCCTGGTCATCCACCCGCGCAACCCCTACGTTCCGACGTCGCACGCCAATGTGCGCTTCTTCGTGGCCGACAAGCCTGGCGAGGACCCGGTCTGGTGGTTCGGCGGCGGCTTCGATCTGACGCCGTATTACGGCTTCGACGAGGATGCCGTGCACTGGCACGAAACCGCGGCCGCGGCCTGCAAACCGTTCGGTGCCGATGTCTACCCTCGCTACAAGCGATGGTGCGACCAGTATTTCCACTTGCCGCACCGGAACGAGCAGCGTGGCATCGGCGGCCTGTTCTTCGACGACCTCGACGACTGGGGCTTTGATCGCTGCTTCGCCTTCATGCGCTCCGTCGGCGACCATTTCCGCCCCGCCTACCTGCCTATCGTCGAACGCCGGAAGGATACCCCCTACGGCGAACGCGAACGGGATTTCCAGCTCTACCGGCGCGGGCGCTACGTGGAGTTCAACCTGCTGTTCGACCGCGGCACGAAATTCGGCATACAGTCGGGAGGCCGGACCGAGTCCATACTGATGTCGTTGCCGCCGCTGGCACGCTGGGAGTATGGTTACCAGCCCGGGCCGGGCACGCCTGAAGACCGGCTTTACTCCCGCTACCTGGTCCCGCGGGACTGGCTCAACACGACTCCGTAACGATTCGCGGCGCCGGGGTCGAACAGGAAGAGAGTTCATGAACAACGCCCGTTCCGCCCTTCCCGCACTGCTCGCACTGATCCTGGCGCTGTCCGGCTGCATCGTACTGCCCACCCAGGACGGCGACCGCGACACGCGCGCCACCGGCAACGGCGATGGCCGCGTCGAGGCAGCCCTGCGCGAGGCACTGCGTGTGGGTACCGACCGGACCGTCTCGCAGACCAGTCGCCTGGACGGCTACCTGGCGAACGAAGCCATCCGCATCGCCCTTCCCCAGGAACTCCAGTCGGCCGGCTCGCGGCTCCGGCAACTGGGACTGGGCCGCCAGGTGGACGAACTGGAAGTCGCCATGAACCGCGCCGCGGAGCAGGCTGCCGGCGAGGCCCGCACGATTTTCGTCAACGCCATCTCCGAGATGCGCCCGCGTGACGTGCAGGCCGTCTTCACGGGTGGCCCTGACGCCGCCACCCGCTACCTGCGCAGCCAGTCCGAAAGCGAGTTGCGTGAGCGTTATCGCCCCATCATCGCCAGCCGCCTGAACGCGGTGAACGGCTACGAGTACTACCGCCAGATCGCCCAGGGGTGGAACCGGCTGCCGCTGGTGCAACCGCTGACCACGGACCTGGACGATTATGTGACAGAACAGGCGCTGGACGGCCTGTTCACCGTGCTGGCCCGCGAGGAGCAGCGCATTCGCGAGGACCCGGTGGCCCGCACCACACAATTACTGCGCGACGTGTTCGGCGGATAAGGAAGCAATGCCATGACCCGGTTCATTTCCAAGACCTTCCTCCAGGGCCTGGTGGCCATCCTGCCCATCGTGATCACGGTCTACCTGATCTACTGGCTGGCCAGCCTGGCGGAAAGCGTGTTCGGGCCGATCGTGGCCGCCGTGTTGCCGTTCTACTTCCCGGGACTGGGGCTGGCGGTGGGTATCGGTGTGATCTTCCTGCTGGGCTTTCTGCTCCAGGCCTACGTCTTCCAGGCGTTGTTCAGCTGGGCGGAGAGACTGATGCAACGGCTGCCGGGCGTGAAGATCATCTACGGCGCGGTACAGGATCTGATGGACTTCGTCCGCCGCGCAAACAAGGATCAGGGCAGCCAGGTGGTGATGGTCACCGTCAATCTGGGCGAAACCAGGGCCCGCCTGCTCGGCTTTGTCACCCGTACCGATTTCGAAGGCCTGCCGGACCAGATGGGCGGTACCGACGAGATCGCCGTGTACCTGCCCATGAGCTACCAGATCGGCGGCTACACGCTTATTCTCCCCCGCAGCCAGGTGCAGCCTATCGACATGCCCGTGGACAGCGCGATGCGATTCGCTGTCACCGCCGGCATGTCCACCAGCCAGTCCAACAACAACCAGGACTGAACCCGCTCCCTGTCGCCCGGCGTTGAAAATTCTTCATGGATTCCACCGTCTCCGTACAGTGACGTCTGTTTCCCCGTCGCGCTATGCTTTGCTCCGGTGTGCCAACTACCCAAAAGGTCCGGAGGCACGCTAGGCTTGAAATCAGGGGCACAAGCACGAAGGAATAAACGGCCCCGCGGGAGGAGGAACAAACTCCACCATTGGCGTGTTCGTGCAGGGACAAAATCCCTCGCGCGGCAGGTTTTGGCCCGAACCCAAGAGGTGTAGCAATGGCTGAAAGACCGGAGGATGTGGATCCGCAGGAAACCCGGGAGTGGATTGACGCGCTGGAGGCAGTGATCGAGGAAGAGGGCCCCGAGCGGGCGCACTTTCTGCTGGAATCGCTGGTGGACAAGGCCCGTCGCCGCGGCGGCCACATTCCCTTCAAGGCCACCACCGCCTATCTGAACACCATACCCCCACACATGGAGCAGCGCTCCCCGGGAGATCACGCTCTGGAGTGGCAGCTGCGCTCCATCATCCGCTGGAACGCCATGGCGATGGTGTTGCAGGCAAACAAGGAACGCGAAGGCATCGGCGGCCATATCGCCAGCTTCGCCTCCAGCGCCACGCTCTACGATGTCGGCTTCAACCACTTCTGGCATGCGCCCAGCGAGGATCATGGCGGCGACATGATCTTCATCCAGGGCCACTCCGCGCCCGGCATCTACGCCCGCTCCTTCCTCGAAGGACGATTGAACGAGGAGCAGCTGCGCGGCTTCCGGCAAGACGTCGGCGGTACCGGCGTTACGTCCTATCCGCACCCCTGGCTGATGCCGGACTACTGGCAGTTCCCCACCGTTTCCATGGGCCTGGGGCCGATCATGGCCATCTACCAGGCGCGATTCATGAAGTACCTGCATGACCGCGGCATCATCGACATGGGCCGGCGCAAGATCTGGGCGTTCATGGGCGACGGCGAGATGGACGAGCCGGAATCCCTGGGCGCGATCGGGCTGGCCGCCCGCGAGGGCCTGGACAACCTGGTGTTCGTGGTCAACTGCAACCTGCAGCGGCTGGACGGCCCGGTGCGGGGCAACGGCAAGATCATCCAGGAGCTGGAAGGCGAATTCCGCGGCGCCGGCTGGAATGTACTCAAGGTGATCTGGGGTTCCGGATGGGATGCCCTGCTGGCCAAGGACGACAAGGGCCTGCTGCGCAAGCGCATGGAAGAATGCGTGGACGGCGAATACCAGAACTTCAAGGCCAAGGGCGGCGCATATACCCGCGAGCACTTCTTCGGCAAGTACCCGGAGCTCAAGGACATGGTGTCCAACATGTCCGACGAGGACATCGCGCGCCTGTCCCGCGGCGGCCATGACCCGCACAAGGTGTACGCCGCCTACCACGCAGCGATGAACACCATGGACCAGCCCACCGTGATCCTGGCCAAGACGGTCAAGGGCTACGGCATGGGCAAATCGGGCGAGGGGCAGAACATCACCCACCAGCAGAAGAAGATGGCGCTGGATGCCCTGAAGGAATTCCGCGACCGCTTCGACATTCCCGTCCCCGACGACCAGCTGGAAAAGACCCCGTTCTACAAGCCCGACGACGACAGTCCGGAAATCAAGTACCTGAAAGAGCGCCGCAAAGCCCTGGGCGGCTACCTGCCGCAACGGCGCACCGACGCCAAGGCGCTGAAGATTCCCGAACTGTCGGCCTTCGACCTCCTGCTGAAGGACTCCGGCGACCGGGAAATGTCCACCACCATGGCCTTCGTCCGCATCCTGGCCATCCTGGCCCGGGACAAGGAGCTGGCGAAACACATCGTGCCCATCGTGCCGGATGAGGCCCGTACCTTCGGCATGGAAGGGCTGTTCCGGCAGATGGGCATCTACGCCTCCAAGGGACAGCTCTACGAGCCCGAGGACGCCGACCAGCTCATGCTCTACAAGGAGAGCAAGGACGGTCAGATCCTGCAGGAGGGCATCAACGAGGCCGGCGCCATGAGCTCCTGGATCGCCGCCGGCACGGCCTACAGCAACCACGGCGTGAACATGATCCCGTTCTACGCCTACTATTCCATGTTCGGCTTCCAGCGCATCGGCGACCTGGCCTGGGCCGCCGGCGACATGCGCGCACGCGGCTTCCTGCTGGGCGGCACCGCCGGCCGCACTACACTGAACGGCGAGGGCCTCCAGCACGAGGACGGCCATAGCCACCTGATCTCGGCCACCATCCCCAACTGCGTTTCCTACGACCCCACCTTCCCGTACGAAATGGCAGTGGTGATACACGACGGCCTGCGCCGCATGTACCAGGAGCAGGAGAATGTCTACTACTACATCACCATGATGAACGAGAACTACAGCCAGCCGGCCATGCCCAAGGGCGCCGAGGAAGGCATCCGCAAGGGCATGTACCTGTTCCGAGAAGGCGGCAAGGGCAAGCTCAAGGTGCAGTTGCTGGGTTCGGGCACCATCTTCCGGGAGGTGATGGAAGCCGCCTCGCTGCTGAAGAAGGACTGGAAGGTGGACGCCGATCTCTGGAGCTGCCCCTCGTTCACCGAACTGCGGCGCGATGGCATCGCCGTGGAACGCTGGAACATGCTGCACCCGGACAGGAAACCACGCACCTGCTGGGTGCAGGACAAGCTCAGGAACCGCAAGGGCCCGGCCATCGCGGCCAGCGACTACATGCGCGCGTTCCCGGAACAGATCCGTCCGCACATGGACGACCGCCGCTACGTGGTACTGGGCACCGACGGTTTCGGCCGGTCCGATACCCGCGAGCAACTCCGACGCTTCTTCGAGGTGGACCGCTACTACGTCACCGTGGCGGCACTGAAAGCGCTGGCCGATGAAGGCCAGATCGAGGCGAAAACCGTGACCGAGGCCATCAGGAAGTATGGCCTGGACCCGGAAAAGCCCATCCCCACATCGGTCTGATCCCGCCCCGGCGGACGCAGACACAGCGCAAACCAGACACAGGAAGCAGCCATGGCGACAAAGACAGTAACCGTGCCGGACATCGGCGATTTCGATGAAGTGGACGTCATCGAGGTGCTGGTGTCCGAAGGCGACAGCGTGGAGGCGGAACAGAGCCTGATCACGCTGGAGTCCGACAAGGCCACGATGGAAGTCCCGGCCCCCGAGGCCGGTACCGTGAAAAGCGTGAAGATCAAGGTGGGTGACAAGGTCAAGGAAGGCTCGGTCATCATGGAACTGGAGCCTGCCTCCGGCGGGAGCAGACAGGAAGAACCCGGGGACGGGAAGGCGGAAGCGGAGCCCGAACCGGAGCAGGAAACGAAACAGGAGCCGGAACGGGAAGACAAACAGGAGGTGCCGAAAAACGACTCCGCCCCGCCCGCCACCGACCACCCGGCGCATCAGGTGGAAGCCGACCAGGCCCCCGTTCCCCACAGCGAGATCGACAGCTCCATCTTTCGCAAGGCACATGCCTCACCAGCGGTGCGCCGGTTCGCACGCGAGCTGGGTGTGGACCTGTCGAGGCTGAAGGGCTCCGGCCGGCGCGGGCGCATCCTGAAGGAGGACGTACAGGACTTCGTCAAGGGCGTCATGCGCACCGGCGGGGCCGCCGCACCGGCGGGCGCGGGTGCCGAGGGCGGCATGGGCATACCGCCCATCCCGGCGGTGGATTTCTCCAAGTTCGGCGACATCGAAGAACAGCCGATGTCCCGGATCAAGAAGATCTCCGGCCCGCACCTGCACCGGAGCTGGCTGAACGTGCCTCACGTCACTCAGTTCGACGAGGCGGACATCACCGAACTGGAGGCCTTCCGCAAGGCGGAGAAGGACACCGCCGAGAAACAACACGGCGTGAAGCTCACGCCGCTGGCCTTCCTGGTAAAAGCCTGTGCCGGGGCGCTCAAGGCCATGCCGGAATTCAACAGCAGCCTGAAGCCCACCGGCGACGCGCTGATCCTGAAGAAATACATCAACATCGGCGTAGCCGTGGATACGCCCAACGGCCTTGTGGTGCCGGTGATCAAGGACGCCGACAAAAAGGGTGTCTACCAGATTGCCGCCGACCTGGGCGAGCTCAGCGGCAAGGCACGCGACGGCAAGCTGGGGCCGGCGGACATGCAGGGCGGGACGTTCAGCATTTCCAGCCTGGGGGGGATTGGCGGCACGGCGTTCACGCCCATCGTCAACGCACCCGAAGTGGCCATCCTGGGAGTGTCCCGGTCCGAGATGAAACCGAAATGGAACGGCAAGGAGTTCGAGCCGCGGCTGATGCTGCCGTTGTCGCTGTCCTACGATCACCGCGTGATCGACGGCGCCGCCGCCGCCCGCTTCACCACGTATCTCGCCGGCCTGCTGGGCGACCTGCGCCGGCTCATCCTCTGACAGTCGCAAGACAAAGGACACAACCATGGCTGCAGAACAGATCAAGGTCCCCGACATCGGCGACTTCGACGAGGTCGACGTTATCGAAGTGCTGGTTTCCGAAGGCGACACCGTGGAGGCCGAGCAAAGCCTGATCACGCTGGAATCCGACAAGGCCACCATGGAAGTCCCGGCCCCCAGGGCCGGCAAGGTCACCAGGGTGCTGATCAAGGTTGGCGACAAGGTCGCCGAGGGCAAGGCCATCCTGGAACTGGAACCCAGCGAAGGCGGCGGCGAGGAGGCGGAGAAGGAGCCCGCCGGGGAAGAGGCTCCGAAACAGGACGCCGCCAGAGAAGAGAAGGCCGCGCGGAAACAGGCACCGGCCAGGCAGGCGGAAAGTAAAACACCTTCCGACACCGACTGCGACGTGGTGGTCATCGGCTCCGGCCCCGGCGGCTACACAGCCGCCTTCCGCGCGGCGGACCTGGGACTGAAGGTCATCCTGGTGGAGCGCTATCCGACGCTGGGCGGCGTGTGCCTGAACGTGGGCTGCATCCCGTCCAAGGCGCTGCTGCACGTCAGCCACATCATCGAGGCCGCCGAGCAGTTCAGGCAACACGGCGTGACCTTCGGCAAGCCGAAGATCCAGCTCGACAAGCTGCGCGGCTGGAAGGACTCCGTGGTGAAAAAGCTGACCGGCGGCCTGGCCGGCATGGCCAAGCAGCGCAAGGTGGAAACCGTGACGGGCACGGCCGGTTTCTCCGGCGCCCACGAGATCACCGTGGAACAACAGAACGGCAAGAAGCGCAGCATCACGTTCAGGAACGCCATCATCGCCGCCGGCTCGCGCGTGGTCACCCCACCCGGCATGGACCTCGACGACGCCCGGGTAATGGATTCCACCAGCGCGCTGGAACTGGAAGAGGTTCCCAAGCGGCTGCTGGTCGTGGGCGGCGGCATCATCGGCCTGGAAATGGCCACCGTCTACAACGCGCTGGGCTCGAAGGTCACCGTAGTGGAATTGATGGACCGCATCATGGTGGGAGCGGACAAGGATCTGGTACGCCCCTTCGAGAAGCGCATCCGCCAGCAGTACGAAAACATCTACCTGAACGCCAAGGTCACCGGCATGGAGGCTCAGAAGAAGGGCATCAAGGTCAGCTTCGAAGGCAAGGGCGTACCGGAGAACGACACCTTCGACCGTGTGCTGGTGGCCGTTGGCCGCCGCCCCAACGGCGACCTGATCAACGCCGAGGCCGCCGGCCTGGAACCGGACAAGGGCTTCATCCACGTCAACGAGCACATGCAGACCAGCGTGCCGCACATCTACGCCATCGGCGACATCGTCGGCCAGCCCATGCTGGCCCACAAGGCCAGCCACGAAGGCAAGGTGGCTGCCGAACATGCCGCGGGCCACAAGGTGGCCTTCGATGCCCGCTGCATCCCGTCGGTGGCATACACCGACCCGGAAGTGGCCTGGGTGGGCCTCACCGAGGAGCAGGCAAAAGAACAGGGTATCAAGGTGGAGAAGGGCGTCTTCCCCTGGGCGGCCAGCGGTCGCGCACTGGCCATGGCGCGCGAGGAGGGCATGACCAAGCTGCTGTTCGACGCCGACAACGGGCGCCTGCTGGGTGGGGCTGCCGTCGGCCCCAATGCCGGCGATCTGATGGGAGAAATGGCGCTGGCCATCGAAATGGGTGCGGTAGCCGAGGACATCGGCCTGACCGTGCATCCGCACCCCACGCTGATCGAAACCGTAGGCTTCGCGGCAGAGGCGGCCGAAGGCACCATCACCGATCTGTACATGCCGAAGAAAAAGTAGGCACAATGACCGCGCCAGTACGGATCTGGCGCTTCCCTGACCGGACGGACAGAACGCATGGCGCACTTCCTGCTGTTCTACGATGTGGCCCCTGACTACCTGGAACGCCGTGGCCAGTACAGGGATGAACATCTGGCCCACGCCTGGGCCGCCCAGAAACGCGGCGAACTGATCCTGGGCGGCGCCCTGGCCGACCCGGTGGACGGTGCCGTGCTGCTGTTCCAGTGCGACAGCCCCGATGTGGTGAAGCGGTTTGCCGAAGCGGACACTTATGTGAGACACGGTCTGGTCAGCGCCTACCGCATCCGCCCCTGGACCACTGTGGTCGGCACCGACCCGACCACTCCGGTTCACCCGGCGAGCTAGATTTAGTGGAGAGAAAACGTCTTGCGATGCGCCTGTCTCGTTGAGTTCAAGGACGACCACCTGCTGCTGGTCCGTGTCCGCGACAACCGCCACTGGTACCTGCCGGGCGGCAAGATCGAACCGGACGAAACCGCCGAGCAGGCCCTGGCCCGCGAGCTGCGTGAGGAACTGCGCATCACCGTCGAGGAGGCGTCCATCCGGTACCTGTACACGGTGAAAGGCCCGGCCTACGGCATCAGCGGCGACGTGGAGCTGATCTGCTTCTCCGCGGACTGGCACGGCACCATCAGCCCCGCAGCGGAAATCACCGAGGTAAAACCCATCCACATCGACGACACCGGGAAGTTCGCCCCTGCTGTCAAACGACTGCGGGAAAAACACCTCCTGCCAACGTAGGTCGGGTTGCCCCCCAACACCTGCCAGGCCGTCGTGATGAGTACGGGAACCGCCCTCTGCGCAACGATGCACCGCGGCGGGCGCCGGAGAACTGAATGGCCATCTCAGAACAACAATGGAATCCCGCGCGATATGCGAAACAGGCGCGCTTTGTTGCGGAACTGGGCGACGGTGTGCTCGCGCTGCTGGCACCCCAGCCCGGTGAGCGCGTGCTGGATCTGGGATGCGGTGACGGCGCCCTGACCCGGAAACTGGTGGAGCTCGGCTGCGACGCGGTTGGCGTCGACGCGAGCCCGGAGATGATCGCCGCCGCTCGGAACCTGGGCCTTGATGCACACGTGATCGACGGTCATGCGCTCGCATTCGAGGACGCGTTCGACGCGGTGTTCTCCAACGCCGCACTGCACTGGATGACGCGGCCCGAGGCAGTGCTGGCGGGTGTTCGGAAAGCGCTCAGGCCCGGCGGTCGCTTCGTGGGCGAATTCGGCGGCGAGGGCAATGTGGCCGTGATCGTGGGCGCGCTGGAAGCGGCGCTTCGGGAGCGGGGGGTCGCCCCTGCGCCGCTCAATCCCTGGTATTTCCCCAGCGCGGAGGCCTATCGCTCCCTGCTGGAAAACCATGGTTTTGCGGTCACGGTTGCCGAGACATTTCCACGCCCCACATTGCTGCCGAATGACGTGGTCGGGTGGCTGGAGACTTTCGCCCAGAGCTACATCGGAGCACTCCCTGAAGCGGCCAGGAAGGATTTCCTGGAGACTGTTGCAGACCGCTGTCGCCCGCTGCTGTGCGACGAGGACGGCCGGTGGACCGCGGATTACGTGCGCCTGCGCTTTGCCGCGACCAAGGCTTGAGATTCCGGGTTGCCGCTCGTCGTCAAGATGCGTGCGGCCCGCATATGGAAAGGGACACCATGAGGCATAAGCTGCTTGCCGTGTTGCTGGTGCTGGCGGTCTTCCCGGCCAGGGCCGGGGACTGGTACGAACATCCGGCCATCGGCCAGCTTTTCGAGGACGCCGGCGTGGAGGGCACGTTCGTGCTCTACGACGTACAAACCGGGCGATTCGTCGGCCACGGCCGGGAACGTGCGGCGACGCGTTACGTGCCGGCGTCCACGTTCAAGGTCCCGCACACCCTGATCGGGCTTGCCACCGGAGCGGTGGAAAGCGTCGATGAAGTGCTGCCGTATGGCGGCGATCCACAGCCATTCTCCGTGTGGGAATCGGACATGAGCCTGCGGGATGCCATTGCTGTCTCGAACGTGCCGGTTTATCAGGGGCTGGCGCGGAGGATTGGCAGCGGGCGGATGGGCGTCCATCTGCAGGAGAGCGGCTACGGTAACGGCGATGTCGGGACGGCCGTGGACCGCTTCTGGCTCGATGGGCCGCTGACCATCAGCGCCGTGGAACAGGCCCGTTTTATGGCCCGTCTGGCGCAGGGCGCGCTGCCCTTCGAAGCCGACCATCAGGCAGCGGTACGGGAGATCGTCCTGCTGGAGGAGAACGGCGACAGCGCGCTTTACGGCAAGACCGGATGGCAGAACGCGCAGAAGCCGGGCATCGGATGGTGGACCGGCTGGGTTCGCACCGGAGACGACGTCTACGGGTTTGCGCTGAACATGGATATGCCGGACATCGCGGACGCCGGCAAGCGCCTGGCGCTGGGGAAAGCTATTCTGCGTGCCGCAGGCATGTCTCCATCGGTGCTGGATCACTGACCCTGGCGACCCTGCCAGGCCGCTGAGACAACGGTTCACGGATGAGGCTGGAAACCGTGTCATGGTGGGAATGGCCGGTGGAGAAGGTCGCGCGCCACCTTGAGCTGATCGTTGCCGACGACGTGGACGCGCTGGTAGCGCGCGACGAGGTCCGCGGATGAGCCGTATGCCGACCGGCCTGTGAAGAGATGAACCTGCCATGGATTCCACAAGCGCGGTGCGTATCCGCCAGTTGACCGCCGATGACCTGGCGTTGATGGATGCCCTGCTGACGATGTTCGGTCGGGCTTTCGACGAAACCGACACCTACGGCGCCGCACGCCCCGGCAAAGCCTATCTCCGGCGCCTTCTCGGCAGCGACTATTTCATTGCGCTGGTGGCGTTGAGAGACGAGGTGGTGGTGGGCGGCATTGCCGCCTACGAATTGCGCAAGTTCGAGCAGGAACGCAGCGAAGTCTACATCTACGACCTGGCCGTGGCCGAGGAGCACCGGCGGCAGGGCATTGCAACCGCGATGATCGGGGAACTGAAGAACATCGCCGCAGCCCGGGGAGCATACGTGCTGTTCGTCCAGGCGGATCATGGCGACGAACCCGCGATCCGGCTCTACACCAAGCTGGGAAAACGGGAAGACGTCCTGCATTTCGATATTGACGTCCCGGGGTCGGAAACTACGTACTGACAGCCGGCGCCGCATCACAAACACTATACATGGATGGGCCCTCGTCCGGACGGCGCAAGCCCGCGGGCGGGGACCCGATCCCGTTGCCCCAGGAGCACTGCCAGACTTTCGGAGAGCCGTATGCGACGCCGTGCCTTTATAGCCGCTGCCCTCGGTGCCGGCGCCTACGTCATGCTGCCCGGATCGCTCGCCGTGGCGGCGCCGGAGGTGATCGAGCATCATCCCGTGACTGACCGTTCATGGAACCTCCAGCCGCTGGATCGCGACCCGGCGTTCTGGCGCGCGCATGTGGATGAGGATGCCTGGAACATTCTCTTCCGCGAACAGACGGAGCGCCCCGGTTCCAGCCCGCTGGACAAGGAATGGCGTGACGGCACCTATGTGTGTGCCGCCTGTTTCCTGCCGCTGTTCAGTTCCCACACCAAGTACGACAGCGGTACCGGATGGCCGAGCTTCTACCAGCCGTTTGCGGACCATATCGGCACGAAGCGGGATTTCAAGCTGGTGTGGCCGCGCACGGAATACCACTGCATACGTTGCGGCGGGCATCAGGGGCACGTGTTCAGCGACGGTCCGCAACCGACCGGGGAGCGCTGGTGCAACAACGGGCTGGCGCTGCGGTTCGTCCCGGCGGACGAAGAACTGCCGGCGCTGCGGGGATAACGGGGATGGGCGACAGACGGTTGTTTGCAGGCCTCGCCGCCGCATTGCTGCTGGGATTGAGCATTGCGGGCGCGCCAGCCGGCGCCGCAAGCGGCGAGCGCGAGGCGGTCTTCGCCGGCGGCTGCTTCTGGTGCATGCAGCCCCCCTACGATCGACTGGACGGTGTGCTTGAGACCGCGGTCGGCTATACCGGCGGCCACGTCGAGAACCCCACCTACGAACAGGTCACCGCCGGCGGCACCGGCCACGTGGAAGCGGTACGGGTGAGGTACGATCCCGCGGTGATCAGCTACCAGGAACTGCTCACCGTGTTCTGGCGCAACATCGACCCGCTGGACGCCGGCGGCCAGTTCTGCGACCGCGGTGCCCACTACCGCAGCGCCATCTTCGCCATCGGGCCGGAGCAACGCGAGGCCGCGGAGGCATCCAGGGCCGAGCTGCAGGCCTCCGGCCGCTTCACCGACCCCATCGTCACGGAGATCCTGAAGGCCCGGGAATTCTATCTGGCGGAGGGCTATCACCAGGACTATTACAAGAAGAACCCGCTGCGCTATCGCTTCTACCGAAGCGGCTGCGGTCGCGACCGTCGCCTGGACGTGCTCTGGGGCGATTGAAACGCGCTGTCGCGAACCGCTGTTCCGGGCTAGCGCACCAGCCGCAGTCCCGGCACTTCCCCCATGTCCACCAGTACCTGCCGGAACACGTCCATGAAATCGCTGGCCGGTGGGGTGATGGCCCCCTGGCCGCGATAGGCCCAGCCGACGGACACCGGCGGCAGATCCATGATGGGTACCACGCTGACGGCGGCGCTGCGGGAGAAGTTGTGCGCCTGCATGGCAGGGCAGATCGCCTGGCCCAGCCCCAGCTCGACGAAGATGCAGGCGGTGTCGAAGTCGTCCAGTTCCATGTCCGCCTGCAGCGTCAGGCCTTCCTCCGCCAGCGCGGCGGCAAGCGCGTCACGGTGGGAGGTACCGTGCGAAAGCCCGAGGTAACGTATGCCGGCCAGTTCCTTCATCCGCAGCCGCTGGCGACGGCCCAGCGGGTGGTCCCTGCCCGCCAGCAGGAAAAAGTGCTGTTCCGCTACCGGCTGCTCGCGCACGCCGCGCTCATCGTTACCCATGCTGACAAAAGCGAGATCCGCCTGGCGACGGCGGAGGATTTCGAAGCAGCGGCGGGTGGAGCTGGCCGGCTGGAAACGCAGGTTCACGTCCGGATGCAATTCCCGGAACCGTACGACGGCCTTGCGGAAGAAGTGTCGTACCGTGGTACCGCCGGTGGTGATGGTTAGCGCGCCGGCGTCGCCCTCCTTCAGTGCATGGATACGCTGCAGGCCGAATTCGATGGATTCCAGCCCCTCCTGGGCCAGTTCGTTGAGAATGCGGCCGGCAGCCGTGGGCTCCACCCCCCGGGCCAGACGCTCCAGCAAGGGCATGCCCAGCTCCGATTCCAGCCGCGCGATGTGCTGGCTGACAGCCGACTGGGTGCAACCGAGCTGCCGTGCGACAGCGCTCAAACTGCCTGCCTGACAGGCGGAAACGAAAATTTTCAGGTCTTCCAGCGTCATAGAGATATATATTAGTTATAACTTTGGAATATTCAATATTTCTAAGAATTGACTAATGAATGCGGGGATGAAAGGCTTGCCCGACCGTTCACCATGAGTGAGGAGTAGCGGTCATGACTACCAAGCGTTACACACCCAGCGATCTGATTGCCATGAAACACAAGCGGCAGCGGATCACGGCGCTGACGGCGTACGACTACACGTCCGCCCAGATGCTGGATCGTGCCGGCATTCAGGTGCTGCTGGTTGGCGATACCGTAGGCATGGTTGTACAGGGACAGGACACCACGCTGCCGGTGACCCTGGAGCAGATCATCTATCACGCCCGCATGGTTGTTCGCGGGGCACCCCGCGCCATGGTGATAGCGGACATGCCGTTCCTCACCTATCAGGTGAACAGCGACGAAGCCATTCGCAATGCCGGCCGGCTGATGCAGGAAGCCGGCGTTGGCGCCATCAAGCTGGAAGGCGGCGCCGACATGGCGCCGATCGTACGCCGTATGGTCAAGGCCGGCATCCCGGTCTGTGCGCACCTGGGCTACACGCCGCAGTCCACCCACACGCTGGGCGGCCCACGCGTGCAGGGCAAGGCTCTGGACGATGCGCAGACCCTGGTGGAAGACGCCAAGGCACTGGCCGACGCCGGCGCCTTCGCCATCGTACTGGAGCTGGTGCCCAGCTCGCTGGCAGCAGAAGTCAGCCGCCGCGTGAAGGTACCCACCATCGGCATCGGTGCCGGTGCGGAATGCGACGGCGAGATCCAGGTGTTCCACGACCTGTTCGGCCTGTACACCGATTTCAAGCCACGCCACACCAAGCGCTACGCCAACGTGGCCGAGCAGATCACGGCAGCAGCGGAGCAGTACCGCCACGACGTCGAACAGCGCGTGTTCCCGGGCCGTGAGCAGTCCAGCGATCTGCCGGTGGAAGAGCGCCGCAGGTTGACTGAACACCTGAACCGCACCTGCGGCTCGGTGGACGGACCGGTGGCCGTGGCACTCGCCCGCTAAGACCTTTGTCCGACACGCAGTACTTCCAAGGGGTTCCAGTTGGGACCCCTTTTTTCATTCCTCCGGCGGAAACGGCCGGCCACGCTGATTTGCTGCCAGCGGCGCAAGCCTGAGACAGTGTCACCGGGCACCGGTGATCAGCGAAAGGGATGGACAGGAAGCATGCATGTTTTTCCACTCCCCAGGGCGCCTTGGCTGGCCGCGGCCTGCCTGCTTTCACTGACGGGCTGTACGACACCTCCGGGCAGTCACCATGCCGGTGAGCCGGAACCGGTCGATATTTCGGACGGGACAGTCCGGGACGCGGATGGAGCGAGACTGCTGGACATGGCCGCGATCCCCGACAGCATCCAGGTCACGGGGGATACCGCCTTCGGCGCCAGTGGCCGTTTCACCGGCGGCACGCGCTCTCCCGATGGCGTCTGGCTGGCAGTCACTACACAGGGCGCCGCCCACGGCGCCGGCTGGCTGATCGAAACCGGCACCGATCATGCCTATCCGGCGGCCTTCCAGTACGGCGGCGCGGTGGAACCCGGCCCCTGGAGTGCGGACAGCCGCTACGCCACCTTTACCCAGGAAGGCCCCGCGCCGACCGGCACCCTGGTGGTGGTCGATCGCGAGACACCGGGGAACACCGTAGAAGCCAACGCCACCCCGGTACGTCTGCCCGAGCACGCGGACACCGTCCCTCCGGACACATACTACCGGCCCCTGAAGTGGCGGGACGGGGCGCTGCTGTTCAGCGTCGACGATACCCGCTACCGTTATAATCCGGTCACCTCGGGAATTGATCAGCCTTCCCCCCCGACCGTGACGCCCGCCGAAAACTGACCGTACGGACCGGAAACAAGGAAAGACGGGATTGCCATGACAGAGATCATCCAGGCCGACCTGGCGAAGCCGGCACATGCTGAGGCACTGATCCGCCTGATGCGGGAATACGCGATGGACCCGATGGGCGGCGGCACCGACCTGCCGACCCACACCCGGGACAACCTGGTGGCCGAACTACGCAGACGGCCGACCGTCCATGTATTGCTCGCGCGCCGCGATGGGGATTTCGTCGGTCTCGCCAACTGCATGGAAGGGTTCTCCACCTTCGCCTGCAAACCGCTACTGAACATTCACGATATCGTGGTCACCAGAACACTGCGGGGCCAGGGTATCGGCAGACTGCTGCTGGAACGTGCCGAGACACTGGCTGTCTCGCTCGGCTGTTGCAAGCTGACGCTGGAGGTGCTGGAAGGCAACCACGCAGCGCGCAAGGTCTATGCGGCGTTCGGCTTTGCGGGCTACGAACTGAACCCGGAGACGGGGCGGGCAATGTTCTGGGAGAAGAAGCTGCCGCCGCCGTAACCGGCCTTCGAACACGAGGGGGGATCATGACGGAGAAGCTGACTTACGTACTGGTGCACGGAGCCTGGCACGGGGGCTGGTGCTGGCGCAGGGTGGAACAGCGGCTGCGGCAGGCGGGGCATCGGGTGTTCACCCCCACCTGCACCGGGCTGGGCGAGCGCTCCCACCTGATCTCGCGGGACCTCACGCTGGACACGCTCACCGATGACATCTGCAATGTCATCGCCTTCGAGGAACTCAGCGATGTGGTGCTGGTGGGCCACTCCTTCGGCGGCATCGTGATCAGCGGGGTCGCCGACAGAATACCGGAACGCCTCCGGCGCCTCGTCTACCTGGACGCGCTGCTGGTGCAACCCGGACAGACGCCCTTCGACATCCTGCCGCCGGAGGCGGCCGCGGAGCGCAAACGCATGGCACAGAAGACCAGCGGCGGTCTCAGCCTGCCGGTGCCGCCGGCCAGTTCATTCGCTGTCACCGACCCGGAGGACGCCGCCTGGGTGGACCGCCGGCTGACACCGCACCCGTTCAGCCTGTACGCCAGCCCGCTGAACATCCGCAACCCGGTCGGCAACGGCCTACCCCGCAGTTACATCGCCTGCACCGAACCGCCCTATCCCGTGCTGCGTGGGGTATGGGAGTGGGTACGGCAGCAAAGCGACTGGGAGTGGCTGGAAATCGCTGCCGGCCACGACGCGATGGTCACGGCGCCAGAGGAACTCACGCGTATGCTGCTGGCGCCGGAGACGTGCTGACGTATTCTTTAAAAACACTGATCAATTCCCGCGTCAGGACTGCCCATGCCTCACCGCACTGGTCAGCGAACTCCACGCCTGGCCGACCGTCTGGCCGAGGCCCGTCTGCGCCTGATGGTGGGCCGTGACCCGGAGATCGCGCTGTTCCGGCAGGCCCTTCAGGCCGAGACGCCACCGTTCGCCGTACTCCACCTGCACGGTCCCGGGGGCGTCGGCAAGACCACGCTGCTGCAACGTTTCCAGTCGCTCGCCCGCGAAACCGGAAGACCTGTGGCATGGATCAGCGGCCGGGACATCGATCCGACACCGGAAAACCTGCAGCAGCACCTGGGGCCCACGGCCCGGCTTCCACCGGATCTGATCCTGCTGGTCGACGGCTACGAGCAGATGGCTCCGCTGGACAGCTGGTTGCGGGAACGCCTGCTTCCCGAACTCCCCGGCCGCAGCCTGACCGTGCTGGCGGGACGAGAGCCACCGTCCACCGGATGGCGGTCAGACCTGGCCTGGGGAGCAATGTCCCGTTGCGTGATGCTGCGCAACCTCCGCCCGCAGGAGAGCAGACGCTATCTGCGGCTGCGGGGAGTCGCCGATGCGCATCATCAGCACCTGCTTTCGTTCACCTACGGGCATCCACTGGCACTCTCGCTGGTGGCCGACGTGCTGGCGCACGAGAAGGGGGACGCCGTCTTCGACCCACGCCGACAACACGCCGTCATAGGCATGCTGCTGGAGCGCCTGCTGCTGCATCTGCCCGGCCCGGCCTACCGCCGGGCATTGGAGATCAGCGCCCACGCACGCGTCACCACCGAGGCCCTGCTGGCACAGGTGCTCGAACATCCCGAGGACGCGCCTGAAATGTTCAACTGGCTACGCGGTCTTTCGCTGATGGAATACGGCGAGCAGGGCCTTTGTCCCCACGATCTGGTCCGCGATGCGCTGGATTCCGATCTGCGCTGGCGGGCGCCGGACGAGTACCGCGCCCTGCACGCCAGGGTGCGCGATGCCGTGATCCACCGTTTCCGCAGCAATAGCGGTGCCGAGGAGCAGAACGCCTTTTTCGATCTTCTGTTCCTGCACCGCCATTCTCCCTCCATGCGTCCCTACTACGACTGGAAGTTCTCGGGCGCCGCATCCATCGAAGCGGTACAACCAGCCGATCATCCCGTCATCCTCGAACTAATACGGAGACTGGAAGGGGTTCAGTGCGCCGCAGTGGCCGCGCACTGGCTGGAGACGCAACCGCACGCCTTCAGCCTGTTCCGCGACCACCATCGCAAGCTGCTGGCAGTCGTGCAGATGCTGGTCCTGCGCAGGTTCGAAGCCGTCGATCTGGCCACCGACCCGGCCCTGTGCCTTGCCCATGCGCACGCCCGGCAAAACGCACCGCTGCGCGCTGGTGAAGCACTGCTATTGCAGCGTTACTGGCCAACGGACGAGGGCGGTCCGGGCTCCACGTCCTACAACCTGCTGGCCCTGCTCTCCACCCGTTACTGGTTGAGCACGCCCGGACTGGCATGGGCGTTCATCGTCACCCCGGACGGCGACCAGCTCGAGCCGATGTTCAACCACCTGGGGTTCTCCTCCGTCCGAACAGGGGCCGGCAAGCCCCACACCGGGCTGTTCGCCCGTGACTGGCGCGTGGAGTCGGGCGCGGCGTGGCTCAAAGGCATGGAGGAACGCGAGCTGGCCACCCGTCCTTCACAGGCGCCGAGACCCGACCCTGTGGAGCCTGCCCCGCGGCTGGTTCTCTCGGAGCCGGATTTCGCCCTGGCCGTGCGCCAGGCGATGAAGGACTTCCACCGCCCCGGCGAGCTGGCGGAGAACCCGTTATTGCGCTCCCGTGTGATGCTCGATGCCGCCCCCGACCCCACTCCAGCGGATCTGCAGACAATGCTGCGTGCGGCCCTGGAAAGCCTGCGCAGTGCAGCGAAAGGCGAGAAGCGCCACCGTGCCCTGTGGCACACCTATATCCAGCCGGCCCCCACCCAGGAACAGGCGGCCGAGCGTTTGCAACTGCCCTTCAACACCTATCGCTACCATCTCTATCAGGGCATGGACCAGCTCGTCGCCTGGCTCTGGCATCGGGAACTTCACGGGGACGACACCATCGCGGTCGCCTGAGAACCCCTGCATTTTCGGCACCTTTTCGGCTGGCGGTTCGGCATCTTCCGGGGGCAGATTGACTGCACGCGGCCGGCCCTGTGCCGCCCGGCAATCCGATCACCCCTCATTGAGGCCGCTATCCGCGGCCGGGAGGCCCGTATGAGCAACCTGTCCATTGCCACCGAGGCTACGGCGGTCAGTTATACCGTCTTCGGCCCACCTCCAAGGGAACACGGTTTCACGCCGCTGCGTGTGGAAGGCCGCGTGCCAGAGGGGCTGCGGGGCACGCTCTACCGCAACGGCCCGGCGGATTTCAGCGCCGGTCGTCGACCGCACTGGTTTGACGGCAACGGTGCCATCACCGCCGTGCGGTTCACCGACGACGGTGTCACCGGGGCGGTCCGCCAGACACATGCACCTTCCGCGGATCACGACGCCGGTCGTCACCGCAACCGCTATGGCGCCTTCCGGCAGGCGATGAGCTGGCCGCAGCGCGTGCGGACCCTGTTTGGCCAGCCGGGCATCCGCAATGCAGCCAACATCAATGTGCTGCCCTGGCAAGGCAGGCTGTTCGCGCTGTACGAAACCTGTCTGCCGCTGGAGGTGGATCCGGAAACACTGGAGACTATTGGCGAAACGGACCTCGACGGCATCATTCCCGCTGCGTGGAACGCCCATCCGCACCGCGTGCCGGCCCGACGCGCAACGTATCAGCTCGGACTGCGCATCGGCCCCCGGGTCCATATGGACGTCTTCGCCCTGCCCGACATCGGTCCGGCCCGGCTCCTGGCCTCGGTCCCCCTGCCCGGCGTGACCGAGCTGCACGATTTCTTCGCCACCGAGCATCACCTGATCGTGGTCCTGCCACCCCTGTACGCTTCCCCGCTCAACGTTGTCCGTCGCGGCAGTTTCGTCGAAGCGCTGCAATGGCAACCCGATGAAGGCACGGAAATCCTGGTGATTCCCATCGACGCGCCGGAGAAGATGCGGCGCATCCGGACCGAACCGTTCTTCTACTGGCATTCCGCAAACGCCTACGAAAGCGGCGACGGCAAGTCCATCACGCTGGACCTGGTGCGCTACCCCGACTTTCCGGCGGTGCTTTCCTGGATAGACAACGCCAGCGCCGGGAAACCCGGCAGGCCGCCGAATGCCGGGCTGTGGCGGGGGGAAATCGACCTGGTACGGGGGCGGGCACGTTGGGAGGAACGCTGGCCGCAGTCCTGCGAGTTCCCCATGGTGAACCCCGCCCGGCTGGCACGTCCGCAACGCCATACCTGGCTCGCGGCACATAGCGGCAACGAGGCAGCAAGCGGTTGGTGGAACCGCATCGCTCGGGTCACCACGGATTCCGGTACCGCGGTGACCTTCGACCCCGGCCCGAACCGTGCGGTGGGGGAGCCCGTTCCCGTCCGCAAGTCCGATCAGGAAGACGACGTCTGGCTGCTGGTGATGGTCCGCGACACCGCCGCCGATGCCACCCACCTGGCCATCTGGGACGCAGCGCGGCCAGACGAGGATGCCATCGCCCGCATCTGGTTCGACCAGCAACTGCCGCCCTCGCTCCACGGCGCCTGGGTGGCCGCCTGAGCGACAGGACACACAGCCGGAGGCCGGTGATGCGCCCGGCCTCCGCTCTCATGCTCAGGACGAGCCACGGCCCCCGTCGTCCCGCCGACACCACTCGCTCCAGCCGCCCGCATAAAGCCTGGCCGGCGGGCGTCCGGCCACGGACAGGGACAGCAGGTTCAGACAGGCGGCGACGCCGGAGCCGCAGAAATGCACGCTGTGCTCGTCCGCACCCACCCGCCGCCAGTAGGTGTCCAGCCAGTCGGCCGTCTTCATCCGGCCCTGCTCATCGACGACATTGTCGCTGAACGCGTTGATCGCCCCGGGAATCGTGCCCGCCACCGGGTCGATGGGCTCCGTCACGCCCCGGAACCGTTCCGGCGCACGGGCGTCGATCAGCCGGGTGCCCGGCAGGCCCAGTTCGGACTGCACGGCGTCGTAGTCCATCGCCCATTCCGGCTTCGGGCTGGGCGTGAACCGCGCCGGCTCGGGACGGGGTATCACGGTGGATACCGGCAGCCCCTGCGCCAGCCAAGCGGCCCAGCCGCCGTTCAGCACGGCAACCCGGTCGTGGCCGAGATAGCGCAACAGCCACCATAACCTGGCGGCAAACGCCAGCTTGCCGTCGTCATAGGCGACGACAAAGGTGGGTTCGCCACTATCGGCGCTGGCGATGCCCCAGTCGGCGAAACGTTCCGCCAGGTGCTCGGCATCCGGCATCGGGTGCCGCCCGGTCCGCGCACCGACGGTGCCGGACAGATCCTCGGCCAGATCGGCGTGGACAGCACCGGGAATGTGGCCCGCATCGTACTGCACCCGGCCCGCTGCCGGATCCAGCAGGCCGAACCGGCAGTCCACGATCCGGATACCCGGGTCTTCCAGATGCTCGGCCAGCCACTCGGGCTCCACCAGGTGTTCGGGCCAGTCGCGCATTGCCGTTTCCCTCTGCTTCAGACGTGCCGTTCAGTGTAGAAAAGGCCGGCCTTCAGCGATACTCCCGCGACTGGCCTGCTTGCCCGGGACCAGCCGGCGTGCTTTATGCTGTGGTGAAACCGGCAGGAGACGCGCGTGGTGGGGTACAGACTGAAGGCCGTCGACCCGGGCGGGCCGCTGAGAACGCGGGACTACGAACGGTTACTGAAAAGCTGGCAACTGGATCTGCGGAGTCTCCAGCAGACCGTACTGCGCGACGGCGCGCGGGTCATTCTGAACGTCGAAGGCATCTGCCTGGCGGCCGAACGCAACGGGCTGGATCTGCCCCGGCTGGAGCTCGCACCACTATTCCCGACAGATTGAACGCCTGTCCACAACAACGACGGAGGAGCAACGATGAGCGGACTGGTCAGCTACAGAACCAGGGAGCGGCTGGGCATCATCAGCCTGAACCGGCCGGAAGCGCTGAATGCCATCAGCCAGGCGCTGATGATGGAGCTGCTGGCGGTATTGCGTCAGGCGAAGGAGGACACTGCCACGGATGTGCTGATCTTCCGCGGCGAGGGCCGTGCATTCTGCGCCGGTGCGGACATGAAGGAGATTCCCGAACGCACGCTGGAGAACCGCCGCCGCTACCTGCGTGACCTGCAGGAGCTGACCACGCTGATCTGGAACATGGACAAGCCGGTGATCGCGGCCATCCAGGGGTACGCGGTGGGCGCGGGCTGCGAGCTGATCCTGAACTGCGACCTGCGCATCGCGGCAGACGATGCCCGGCTCGGTTTTCCGGAAACCACCATCGGTGCCCCCATCACCAATGCCGGCACCAAGACGCTCCCGGCCACCATCGGCCTCGGCCGCGCACGGGAGATGTTCTACACCGGCGAGCTGATCGATGCCCGCAAGGCGGAAAACTGGGGGCTGGTGAACCGGGTGGTGCCGGCGGCGGAGCTGGACCAGACCGCCGAGGCCATGGCCGTCGCCATTCTGGAAAAGCACCAGCTCGCCATCAAGCTGAACCGCGCCGCGGTGAACTATGCGCTGGGGGCCACCATCGAACAGGTGCTGATCTACGAGGCCCAGGACGGGATGACCTCGTACGCGGCCGGCCTGATGGACGAAACACGCCGCTCCGGTGACTGGGGCGGCGCGCGGCGCAAGCGCTGATCAGTCGTTCCGCCCGAGCAGGGACGCCCGGTAACGCGCCGGGCTGCTGCCGGTCCAGCGCCGGAACGCGCGGGAAAACGCGCTTTGCTCGGAGTACCCCAGCAACAGCGCAATCTCGCTGAGCCTGGCGTCCGGACTGGCAAGCAGTTCCCGCGCGTACTGCAATCGGGCCTCGTCCATCACGCTGCGGAAACTCAGCCCCTCGTGTCGTAAACGGCGCTCCAGCGTACGGCCGGATAACCCCATGATCAGCGCCACGTACTCCAGTCCGGCCTGCCCGGCCATCAGGGCCTGGCGAGCGGCCTGGCGGGCGTCGCCGTGCAGACGGGAGAGCCGGCGCAGCTCATTCAGGCGGGCTTCGGCCTGAGCGTCCAGCAGCGCGCGCATGTCGGGATCGTGCTGGGCGATGGGGCGGTCCAGGTAGTCCTCGGGGAAGTGGATACCGGTGTGATCCGCGCCGAACCGCACCGGGCAGCGGAAGATGCGCTGATACTCGGACAGATCCGCCGCGGCCTCGTGCTGGAAGCTGACGCCGGAAATCGGGTAGTCGCCCAGCAGCCAACGGCCGTAGGTGACCCACCCCGCCATGGACGTCTCCGCCAGCACCCGCGGCGGCACCGGTTTCAGCGGCGAGCACCAGCGCAGGTACGCCTGCCCCGACCGGACGCTGAGCGAGGACTGCGACAGCTCCCCGACCAGCGCCTCGTAGCGCAGCAGCCGATCGATGGCCTCGCGCAGGTCGGCACAGCTCATGGTGACGTAGCCGAGGATGCCGAAGTGCCGGGGCTTGATCGCCTCGCCCACACGGAGCGCGATGCACGGATTGCCGGTGGCCCGCTCGGCAATGCTGAACAGCCGGACCCACTCCATGGCGCTGATCCGCCCGAACGCGTCCTGACGCTCCACCGCGGCGGTAGCCCGGCTTCCGAACAGATCGGCCGGCGACACGCCGGCGTCCGACAGGTAGTCGAACAGGGAACGCACGTAGGCGGTCGAGACATAGCCGCCGTCGTCTGCAGGTGGAATAACGGTCTCCATGGCGGAAAATGTCAAACGACTTGCGGCCGCCGTCAAGACCTGCTGCCGAAGGTCCTGCATAATCCTGCCTATCGACGGAGGAATCACCGCCATGTGGGAGTTCGTGCAGAATCCGTTACCCGGTCTCGGCCCGGAGGCCTTGCTGCTGATGGCGCTGGGTCCGGTATTCCTGCTGTTCATCGGCTGGGAGGCCTGGGCATCCTGGCGCCGGAAACGGGACATCTACAGCCTGCCGGACATGATGAACAACGCCGCGCTGGCCGTCAGCCACCAGGCGGTGGACGCGCTGGCCTGGTCGGCGATCATCGGCATCTACTTCTGGCTGTACTCCTTCAGCGTGTGGGAGATCCACCTCACCGTATCGACGGCGTTCCTGCTCTTCCTGGGACAGGACTTCCTCTACTACTGGTTCCATCGCGCCAGCCACCGCATCCGCTGGCTGTGGGCGGCGCATGTGGTGCATCACTCCTCCGAGCGCCTGAACCTGTCCACGGCCTTCCGGCAAAGCCTGATGTATCCGGTGGCCGGCATGTGGGTGTTCTGGCTGCCGCTGGCGCTGGTCGGTTTTCATCCGCACCACATACTGCTGGTGGTCTCCATCAACCTGGCCTACCAGTTCTTCGTGCATACCCAGGCCGTCGGCAAGCTCGGACCGCTGGAGTGGGTGTTCAACACGCCGTCCCATCACCGTGCGCACCACGCGCGCAACCCCCGCTACATCGACCGCAACTACGGCGGCGTGCTGATCATCTGGGACCGCCTGTTCGGCACCTTCGTGGAGGAAACCGCTGAC
Organism: Ectothiorhodospiraceae bacterium; assembly: GCA_050485425.1. Taxonomy (GTDB): domain Bacteria; phylum Pseudomonadota; class Gammaproteobacteria; order Nitrococcales; family Aquisalimonadaceae; genus LSCE01. Next base: position 37,539 of record JBJHBJ010000033.1, read on the forward strand.
GATCCGCCGGACTACGGCATACGCCGGCAGATCCGTACCGATAATCCGATCAGCACCGTGTTCCACGAATGGCGGGACATGCTGCGCGAAGCGGCCCGGCCGGGGCCGTGGAGCCTGCGGCTGGCGCACCTCTGGAAACCGCCGGAATGGGAGCGCCCACGCGCCGAGGAACCGTCGAGAAGCCGGGCAGTCCAATGACGCAGTCGTCTGGAAGGGACCACCGTCATGAAACGTTTCTCACTCGCCCTGTCCGCCGCCGCGCTGCTCGCCCTGCCGTCGTCCGTGCTCGCCACCGCACCCTATGCCTACTGGGGCGTGGACCTGCTGGGCACGGAACTGGTCGAGGACGACGGCGCCTTCGCCGCGGACCTTGATGACACCAGCGGCTCCATTCGAATACACGGGGGCTATCGGGCCAATCGCTGGCTGGGGCTGGAAGGCAGCATCCAGGGTCTCGGCAGCTACAGCACCGGTGACAACCGGTTCGATTATTCGGCGGCAACGTTGTCCGGCGTGCTCTACCTTCCTGTCACCCGCCGCTTCGAATTCTATGCCCGGGCCGGGGCTGGCGTAGGCTGGGTTCGCGACCGCGACCGCCGGGATACCAACTCGAAGCCGCTGGGAACGGTGGGGCTGGGCCTGCAGTATCATCTGAATCAGCAGATGCTGGTGCGTGCCGGCGCGGACGGCTATGGCCTGAGTCCGCGCATCGTCGACGCGGACGGCAATGCGTCCACCGCCGACCAGGGGATCGGCGTGGGTTACGTGGGACTCAGCCTGCTGTTCTGACCACAGTGCAGGGCGGGCAGCAGACCGCCCTGCACAGCGTCTGCTCTTCGTGTGGAGAAGAGCCGGGTCAGAGTGAGGCCCGCTTGGCCGATTGCTGCAGCATCAGTCCGCGGCCCACTTCATCGGGGCTGAGACTGCCACTATGATCGCGATCCAGCATGCGGAAGTTCTTCGCCAGTTCCGGCGACCGGATCAGTTCATCGTAGGTAACCACACCATCCTGATTGGTATCCAGGCTGGCGAAGGTGTCATATGAACCGGCAATGGCGGCGCTCGTCGACAGCAGCACCACGACCGTACAGGCCGAGATCAGCGTGTTACGGATAACCATGGAGGGAGCCTCGCAGGGAGGGGCGTTGCAGGGGCCGCGGGCTCAAGCCCTTTGGGCCTGCGGCATGCTGAAGTTCCTCAGCACATCTCACTCATACTCCCGTTCCACGTTGCCGTCCAAGCGATTTAATCGATCAATCGGCACCGGACCACAGCCATTTTCGAAGGCTGGCCGGCAGTCGCTGATGCGCCCCCTCACGAGACGGCCGTCTCGCCAGACCGGATTTGACGTATGGCGCACGGTCTACTACTTTTTCCGGAGCCCGCCGTCGCCAGGGAGGCGATGCACCTGAGACAGGGAAGTCAGCCGTATGCGGCGTGCGGGTACCCCATTGACACCCAGGCGGGCCGGCAGCGTTGTGTGCCGGCCCGCCTGCATTTCATAACCGCCGGTACCACGCACCCCGGAATGCCGGCAAATAAATTATAAAGCCCCGACATCAGGCGGAATTATACTGCCCGTCGAAGCCGCCCGGCTTCGTCCGGAGACGTCTGCAAACCGTTGAGAAAATACCGCCGCTTTCGCCCTGCCATCGTCATGCCGCGTGGATCGGCGGTGATCGCTTTGCGACGAACGACACCCTATCTCGAGGAACAAGAAGATGGATAAGAAACACGTGTTGATGGCCTTTACCTACGCCCTGCTGGGCACCGTACTCGGCATCTACATGGCGGCTTCCAAGAACCACGGCCAACTCGTCACCCACGCACATCTGTTGTTGCTCGGATTCGTGACCTCGTTCATCTACGGCGTGAGTTACCGTCTCTGGCTGCCGAATGCGCCCAGCACCCTGGCACACCTCCAGTTCTCCATACACCATCTGGGCACGGCCGTGCTGGTCGCCGGCCTGTTCCTGCTCTATGGCAGGCTGGCACCGGAAGCGGTACTCGGCCCCTTGCTCGGCGTCGCCTCCCTGGTGGTACTGCTGGGACTGATGCTGATGATGGCCTTGCTGCTGACGGCAGGGAAAACCGGAAAGGCCGCCGCCAGCGCCGGCTGAGCGCCGGCCATCAGGGCGCGGCGGACAGCCGCGCCTCCTTTACAGTCTTATCCCCACATACCAGACTGGCATCACGAGGTATGCGACAGAGGATGAATCGACGACGTGGATGCGGAAGCACAGGAAGTTCGCCAGCACATGGCGCGTTTTCCGCCCTTCGACGCGCTGTCCGATGAACTGCTGGACGAGGTGGCCGCCAGCGTCGACACCGCCTACTTCAAGGCGGGGGCCGAAATCGCCCAGTTGGGCGAGCCGATCAAGGATCTCTACTACATACGCAGTGGCGCCGTGGATATCTACCGCCGGAACGGCGCCCTGTACAATCGCCTGGGCGAGGGCGATATCTTCGGCCACTTCAGCCTGCTGAGAAATCAGCGCGTACACTTCCCTGCCAAGGCCATCGAGGACACGCTGGTCTATTTCATCCCCGAGGCGGTATTCAACCACCTCTGCGAGAAAGACGAGCAGTTTGCGGATTTCGTCGAACTCGAGCAGCCTCGGCTGAAGTCCACCGTGGAGAAACAGAGCGGCGACGCCAGCATGATGACGCTGCGCGTACGGCGGCTGGTGGGCAAGGCACCGGTGCTGGTGGAACAGTCCACCCCGGTGCAGGAGGTGGCGGCACGCATCACCGAGGAGCACACCTCGGCGGCGGTCGTTCTCGCCCCGCCGGGCGAGAACCCGCAACGCAGCGTCACGGACCACAGCGGCGGCCAGTGGGAACTCCAGGGGATCATTACCGACAACGATTTCCGTGAGCGCATCGTGGCCCTTGGCCTTCCTCCGGACACACCCGTCGGCAACGTTTCCGGTAACCGGGTCATCACCATCCAGTCAGACGAGACCGCCCAGGAAGCCATGCTGACCATGCTGCGGAACAACGTCCACCACCTGCCCGTGCTGCACCGGCGCAGAATCACGGGGATGCTGCATCTGTCCGACATCATCCGCGTGCAGAGCAACAGCAGCCTGTACCTGGTCAACAGCATCTTCAACCAGTCCAGCGCGAAAGGCCTGGCGCAGTTGTTGCCGGACGTGCGGGCCACCTTCATCCGCATGGTCCAGGAGGGCATGAGCTCGCAGGTGATCGGCACGTCACTGTCCACCATCGGCCGGAGCTTCACCCGCCGTCTGCTGGAGCTGGCCGAAGCCGAGCTGGGACCACCGCCGGTACCCTACTGCTTCATCGCGCTGGGATCCATGGCCCGCAACGAACAGACCATCGTCACCGACCAGGACAACGCGCTGGTGCTGGACGACCGGTTCGACCCGGAGCAGCATGACGCCTACTTTGCGGCCATGGGCAAGATCGTCAGTGACGGACTGGCCGCCTGCGGCTACAGCTACTGTACCGGCGACATCATGGCGACCAATCCGAAATGGCGCCAGCCGCTCCGCGTCTGGAAGAACTACTTCACCGACTGGATCGGAAAACCGGATCCGAAGCACCTGCTGCACAGCTCCATATTCTTCGACCTGGACAGCGTGCACGGCGAGGAAACCTTCGTCGAACAGCTCCAGGACCTGGTGGCCGAGGAAGCCGCGGCCAGCCCGCTGTTCCTCGCCGCCATGGCACGCAATGCGCTGAACCGGACGCCGCCCATCGGCTTCTTCCGCAACTTCGTGATGGAGAAAGACGGCAAGCAGAACAACACGATCAATGCGAAACGGCGTGGGACGGCACCGCTGGTGGACCTGATCCGTGTCCACGCCCTGGCCTGCGCGTCACGGACACAGAATTCCTTTGAACGGCTGAACGCCATCGGAGAAACACAACTGCTGCCGGACGGGGTCGGGGAAAAGCTGCGCTATGCGCTGGAGTTTCTCTCGATGGTTCGCATCCGGCATCAGGTCATCAACCTGCAGCGGGAGCAGGAACCGGACAACAGCATCAATCCCGAGGAAATCTCCGACGCCGAACGCCACAACCTGAAGGATGCTTTCCAGGTACTCAGCGACGCCCAGAAATTCCTGCGATTCCGCTACCCGATGCCCTGACGCAGCCCATGCTGATCCCTCGTTCCCCACGACAAAACCGGCCCGGCTGGGCCGAATACATGGCGCAGAAAGCGGCCAGGAGCACGGACGAGCGGTTGCAGCGCTACTACCGCAGCTGGGAACTCACCCCGGAAACGCCCGTGGGAGAGGCACCACTGGTGGCGCTGGACATGGAGACCACCGGCCTGGACGAGCGCCGCCATGCCATTGTCAGCATCGGTGTAGTGCCGTTCACGCTGCGCCGCGTCTATCTGTCCCGTCACCGCTACTGGCTGGTTCGCCCGCCGCGACCGCTGGAAGCACGCTCGGTGACGCTGCACCACATCACGCACTCGGCGCTGGCGGACGCACCGGACCTGGACACGATACTGGGCGAGTTGCTGGACACGCTGGCCGGCAGACTGCCGGTGGTGCATTTCCGCAACATCGAACGCCCGTTCCTGAACGAGGCGGTGAAAGGCCGTCTGGATGAGGATCTGCTGTTTCCGCTGATCGATACCATGGGACTGGAAGCCCAGGTTCATCGGCTTTCGCGTTGGGCCAGACTGAAAAAACTGTTCGGTCAGCAACCGGTGTCCATCCGCCTGCATGACAGCCGGCTGCGCTACGGCCTGCCGGGCTACCAGCCGCATCATGCCGTGATCGACGCGCTGGCCACCGCCGAGCTGCTGCAGGCGCAGGTCGCACGGCTGTACACGCCGGAAACGCCGATCGGCGACCTCTGGTGCTGAGGAACAGGAGGAAGGGCGGCACGATGGCCGCCCTTCTTTCCTGCGCCAGCCTATGTCCCGCGGGGTTCGGTCATCAACCCCTTGATGATGGCGTAACAACCCACCAGCAGAACCAGGGTGAACGGCAACCCGGTGGAGACGGCCATGGCCTGGAGCGCCACCAGCCCCCCGCCAAGCAGCAGGGCAATGGCAATGACCCCCTCGATAATGGCCCAGAACACGCGCTGGGGCTTGGGTGCATCCACCTTGCCACCGGCGGTGATGGTGTCGATGACCAGCGAACCGGAATCGGACGAGGTGATGAAGAACACCACCACCAGCACAATGCCGATGAACGAGGTGATCGCCGCCAGCGGTAACTCGCTGAGCATGACGAAGAGCCGCAACTCCAGCGCTGCTTCCCGGACGCCTTCGAAGCCATGCGTTACGTACTGGTCGATACCCGTACCACCGAAAGCAGTCATCCACAGCACCGAGACCAGGGAGGGCACCAGCAGGACGGCTATCAGGAACTCCCGAACCGTGCGGCCGCGACTGACCCGGGCAATGAACATGCCCACAAACGGCGACCAGCTTATCCACCAGGCCCAGTAGAACGCCGTCCAGCCCTGGCTGAAGTTGGCGTCCTCGCGGCCGAACGGGTTGGACAGCGCCGGCAGATGCACCGCATACGCCCACAGGTTCTGGAAGAACCCGGTGAGGATCAGCAGCGTTGGCCCCACCACGATGACAAACAGCATCAGCAGGAACGCCAGCACCATATTGATTTCCGACAGGCGCCGCACCCCGCGGTCAACACCGGCCAGTATGGAAACGATCGCGACGGCGGTAATGGCCACGATCAGCAACACCATGGTGATGTTACCTTCCGGCACCCCGAACAGATAGCTGATGCCGGCGGAGGCCTGTGTCGCCCCTATGCCCAGCGAGGTTGCAAGGCCGAACAGGGTGGCGAACACCGCCAGCATGTCGATGATATGGCCCGGCCAGCCCCAGACCCGCTCGCCGAGCAGCGGGTAGAAGATGGAGCGCACCGTCAGCGGTAGCCCCTTGTTGAAGGAGAACAACGCCAGGGCCAGCGCCACAACCGCATAGATGGCCCAGGGATGCAAACCCCAATGGAAGATGGTGGCCGCCATGCCAAGCCGGGCTGCCGCCTCGGCGTCCCCGGCGGCGGCGCCCAGCGGGGCCCAGTCGACACGGGCGCCATTCTCGACGTCTACCCCACCCATGGCGGCGCCGAAATGCGATATCGGCTCCGAGACGCCGTAGAACATCAGGCCGATGCCCATGCCGGCGGCGAACAACATCGCGAACCAGCCCGAGTAGGAGAAATCCGGTGTGGCCTCGGACCCCCCGATACGAATCCTGCCGAACGGCGACAAAATGAGGCCGACACAGAGCAACACGAAGATGTTGCCGGCAAGTATGAAGAACCAGGCCAGATTGCTGGTCAGCCAGCCCCTCAGGCCCTCGAACAGCGGTTCGACCTCGCTTTGGAGCGCAAGCGTAATAATGACGAAAAATACCGTCACGGCAGCGGAAATAAGAAATACCGCGCCGTGGATATCCAGCCGAATGCCGAACTGTGTCGCAGTGTAATTGTCCTGCCCGATCACGTAATCGGTATTGATCGGATTGGCGGCACCTTCCGGTGCCGGGACGCCTTCGCTGTAGTCGGCGTCCTGCCCCTGCTGAGAGTTCTTTTCCACGAGGAAGCCTCCCTCTCGATGTGCGGTCTGTGTTATCCACCCTCTGAGGAAACGCTGAGGTGTTCAGGTCGCCTGACGTTTAGGACCTGCAGATCCCGAGCGGAATGAATACCTCAGAGCTTCCCATACAGTCTGCACGTTTCCGCACGCGCATTCATCCCCCCGAGGTAGCCTCTGATCTATGCGGGCATGGGAATCTCGTGCACGAATCGCGGTACGTGATAGCCCTTTTGTACTGCCGGTCTTGCGGCAATCTCCCGATACCAGCGGCACACATTGGGGAAATCGTTCAGATTAATACGCTGCCATTCGAAGCGGGAAACCCAGGGCCAGGTCGCCATATCGGCAATCGAATAGTCGCCCGCCAGATAGGCGTTATTCTCCAGGCGCCTGTCCAGCACGCCGTATAAGCGGCGGGCCTCCGCGGCGTAGCGTTCCTCGGCGTACGGGGCCTTCCCGGCGTTGAAATGGAGGAAGTGGTGTGCCTGTCCGAGCATCGGCCCCGCGCCCCCCATCTGCCACATCAGCCACTCCAGGGTCCGGTAGCGGTCCTCCCCCGCCTCCGGCAGAAACCGTCCGGTCTTCTCCGCCAGATACACCATGATCGCACCGGACTCCATCAGGGCCATGCCGTTCTCCCGGTCGACAATGGCCGGGATCTTGTTATTCGGACTGATCTTCAGGAAATCGGGCGCGTGCTGTTCGCCTTTGGTGATATCCACCGCGTGGCTTCGGTAGGGCAGGCCCAGTTCCTCCAGCATGATGGAGACCTTGCGGCCGTTCGGGGTGGTCCAGGTCCAGAGATCGATCACATTGCACTCCTGTCCGGCTAGTGTCGTGCGTCAGAAGTTCGCAGCATTTCTGACGCACGACACCAGGGTGGCAATACCAGTAGTACGTGGGATCCGGGCCGGAGGCAAGCGGAGCGTGTACGATGGTGGCCAGTCGCAACCAGAACAACGGAGGAGCTTTATGACAGGCAAGAAGAACTGGGTGATCACGGGCAGCTCCAGCGGTTTCGGCCGGGAACTGGCGAAAGCGGTGCTGGAACGCGGCGACCGCGTGGTGATCACGGCCCGCAGTACGGATTCCCTGCGCGAGTTAACCGACGCTTACCCGGACAACGCCATCCCCATGGCGCTGGACCTGACCCGCCACGAGACGATCAAGCCGTTCGCGAAGGCTGCCGAACAGGCGCTGGGCCACGTCGACGTGCTCGTCAACAACGCCGGTTTCGGCGTCATGGGCGCGGTGGAGGAAGTGGAGCCGGAGGAATACCGCCCCATGTTCGAAACCAATTTCTTTGGTGCGGTGGAACTGACCCGCGCCCTGCTCCCCGCAATGCGGGCCAGGCGCAGCGGCCACATCGTCAACATCTCATCCATTGCCGGCATCATCACACGGGGTGCCTACGGCTTCTATGCGGCCACGAAATTCGCCCTGGAGGCGATCTCGGAAGCGCTGGCTGCCGAGTTGAAACCACTCGGCATGCACGTGACGCTGATCGAGCCGGGCCCGTTCCGCACCGATTTCGCAGGCCGATCGCTACGCATGGCGAAGACGATGATCGATGACTATGCCGACACCGCAGGCGCCAGCCGGGCCGCCATCGCCGAACGCAACGGCCGTCAGACCGGCGACCCCGCCCGTGCCGCACAGGTGATCCTGCAGGCCGTGGCGTCGGAGAATCCGCCGCTACGACTGCCGCTGGGCAGCTTCGCCTACCAGCGGGTCCGGGAGAAGATCACCGCCCTGCAGACTGACGCCGACGCCTGGGAGGGCGTAGCCGGCAAGGCCGTGGAGTTCGACGGTTAAGGAAACACTGATTAATTCCCGCGTTCGCGCTCGTATCCGATTTTCGTTCGTGGCCAGGAGCAAGGCGCCGCAGGTAGTGGTTCTACCTGTGGTGGCTTGCGACACCGCCATGGGCGATGCAGCCGAGCCCCCAGGGGTTGCGGCCATCACCGCCATTGCGTTCAACGCAGAAGGGAAAACGGCCCTAAGCTTGCCTCATGTCCCGCAACAAGCAGAAGGAGAGCGGTCATGAAGCGCATCATCATCTGTTTCGATGGCACCTGGAACACCCCCAACGATGACGGCGACGTGGAGTCCGGCGCCAACACCAATGTCCGCAAGCTGTACCTGGCGGTCAGCGACCGTGATGACAACGGCGTCAAGCAGCATGCAGCCTACATCCGCGGAGTCGGCGACCGCTGGTACAACCGCCTGCGCGGGGGCGCTTTCGGCGTCGGTCTGGACAAGCGCATCAAGGAAGGCTACGAGGAACTGGTCAATAGCTATGAGGACGGTGACGAGATCTTCGTCATCGGCTTCAGCCGCGGTGCGTACTCAGCCCGCAGCCTGGTAGGCATGATCCGCAATGTCGGCCTGCTGCAGAAAAGCCACCGGAAGGAGATCCACGCCGCCTACGAGCTTTACCGCACCCGCGACGAAGGCGCCGACAGTCCCACTGCCGAGCTGTTTCGCGAGCGGTTCTCGAGAGAGGTCGGCATCTCCTGCCTCGGCGTCTGGGACACCGTGGGTGCACTGGGCGTGCCGCTGAATTCGTTTGACTGGTTCAACGCCCGGCGCTACCAGTTCCACGACACCGAACTGAGCGGCATCGTGCGCAACGCCTTCCACGCCGTTGCCGTGGACGAACACCGGGCCAGCTACATGCCGACACTGTGGGCGCCGCGGGAAAAGCCCGATCAGCGCATGGAGCAGGTGTGGTTCTGCGGTGCCCATGCCGATGTCGGCGGCGGTTACCATCGCGCGGAGCTTTCCGACGTCAGCCTGCTGTGGATGACGGAACGCCTGAAGGAATGCGGCCTGGCCGTCCGCGACGACAAACTGCCCGGCATTTCTCCGGCCAACTTCCTGGCAGAGCCGCACGACTCGTTCGGCCACTTCATGAAAGGCGCCTACCAGTTGTTCAGCAGCCGCAGCTATCGCACCGTCGGCGAAACCCGCAACGGGGCGGAACGGCTGAGCGACGCGATCAACCAGCGCCTGAAGCAACTGCAGGACTACAGGCCCAGGAACCCGCTCGGCGCCTACCTGCTGCTGCGCGACGACGTGCTGGCCGAAGCCAGGCGACTGCGCGACCTGGCGCGGCTGATCTGAACCACCTCCGGCGGGGGCTATCGAAGTATATGGACTCCTCCCGCAAGTAGACAGAGGAAGAGTTTCTGATCAGAGCGAATAGAGAATCGGTTGCGGTCGTATATCCGGCCTGTTTATGGAGTTTTGCTCTCCTGGCCTTCATGGAATCCGCA
>JBJHBJ010000034.1:0-47056 GCA_050485425.1 Ectothiorhodospiraceae bacterium
TATGTCGCGGAGCATCCCAAAATGTTCCTGCTGCACCTTGAAAGGGCGTCCCCGTTTGGCCATTGCTCTTCTGTTCCGGGTTGCAACTGATGGATACAGAGTATATCAGAATATGTAAACACCCTCTTAAGGAAACACTGATTAATTCCCGCGCTCGCGTTGCGGGAGGAAGCTACCGACGATCGCCGGTGGCTTCCTCTGCCATCTTCTCGAAACTGGTGTGCCGCACGTCCTTGCCCTTCACAAAATAGATGACGTATTCGCAGATGTTCCGGGCGCGGTCGCCGATGCGCTCCAGCGAACGGGCAGCCCAGACGATGTCCATCACACGCGGGATCGCCTCGGGATCTTCCTTCATGCGCTGGGTCAGCCGCCGCAGGATGACTTCATACTGGCTGTCGGCAGCGATATCCATCTGCGCCACCTTCACGGCCGCTTCCGGGTCCATGCGGGTGAACGCGTCCAGGGCTCCGTGCAGCATGCGGCGCACGTGCTCCCCCAGATCGGAGATCTCCGCCATCGGGCTGGCGACACGGTCACCCTCGAGCAGGTGCAGCGCCATGCGGCCGATGCGCTCGGCCTCGTCGCCGATGCGCTCGAGGTCGGTGATGGTCTTGATCACGGCCATCACCAGACGGAGGTCACTGGCGGTGGGCTGGCGCCGGGCCAGGATGTGGGTGCACTCGTCGTCCAGTTCCACTTCCATGGCGTTGATCTGATAGTCCCGCGTCACCACCTGTTCGCCGAGATCGTTATCACCTTCCACCAGCGCATTCATGGCATCGGCCAGCTGCTGTTCCACCAGCCCGCCCATGGTCATCACGCGGTTGACGATGTCCTCCAGCTCTTCGTTGAACTGCTTCGAGATGTGCTGGGTAAAGAATGTCTTGTCCATGCTCTGTCCTCTTGGCCGGGAGCCGGCCGGTCAATGCTGCAACGGTATCAACCGTAACGACCGGTGATGTAATCCTCGGTCTGTTTCTTTGCCGGGGTGGTGAACAGCGTATCGGTATCGGCATACTCGATCAGTTCGCCCAGGTACATGAAGGCGGTGTAATCGGAGACGCGCGCCGCCTGCTGCATGTTATGGGTGACGATGACGATGGTGTACTCCTCCTTGAGCTCGAACATCAATTCCTCGATTTTCAGCGTCGCCAGCGGGTCCAGTGCTGATGCGGGCTCATCCAGCAACAGCACTTCCGGCTCGATGGCCACGGCACGGGCGATGACCAGTCGCTGCTGCTGGCCGCCGGAGAGACCGAAGGCATTCTCGTGCAGGCGGTCCTTCACTTCGTCCCACAGCGCCGCGCGCTTCAGCGATTTCTCCACCACCTCGTCCAGCACGCGGCGGTTCTTGACCCCCTGCAGGCGCAGACCGTAGGCCACGTTCTCGTAGATCGACTTCGGGAACGGGTTCGGCTTCTGGAACACCATCCCCACCCGGCGCCGCAGCTCGGCCACGTCCACCTTGGGGTCGTAGATGTTGCCGCCGTCCAACAGGATCTCGCCCTCGATGCGCGCGGTGTCGATCAGGTCGTTCATGCGGTTCATGCAGCGCAGCAGCGTGGACTTGCCGCAACCGCTGGGGCCGATGAACGCGGTGATCCGGCCCTTGGGAATCATCATGTTGATGCCCTTCAGCGCCTGGTCGTTGCCGTAGTAGAGCTTGAGATCCCGCACTTCCATGCAGGGCTCTTCCCGGGACAGTTTCAGCTTCTCGCCGCGGTTGCCCTGCATCTCGGCGGGATTCATGCCGTGCGTGAGGACTCTGGATTGATCATTCATGTTCGACACCATCGCTGTCATAAATCGAATCGGATAGCCGGCCGTGGCGACGGCCAGGGCCTAGTCGCTCTCGCTCTTGTACTTCTCACGCAGGTGATTGCGGATGGAGATCGCCGTCACGTTCAGCACGATGATCAGCAGCACCAGGATCAGCGCGGTGGCGTAGACCAGCGGTCGCCCGGCCTCGACGTTGGGGCTCTGGAAGCCGACGTCGAAGATGTGGAAGCCCAGGTGCATGAAGGCGCGGTCCAGGTGCAGGTAGGGGAAGTTGCTGTCCACCGGCAGGCTCGGCGCCAGCTTGACCACGCCCACCAGCATCAGCGGCGCCACCTCGCCTGCCGCCCGGGCCACGGCCAGAATCAGGCCGGTCATCATGGCCGGGGCGGATAGCGGCACGATGATGCGCCACAGCGTTTCCGCCTTGGTGGCGCCCAGCGCCAGGCTACCCTGGCGGATGGTGCTGGGAATCCGGGTCAGCCCCTCCTCGGTGGAGACGATCACCACTGGCAAGGTAAGCAGAGCCAGGGTCAGCGAGGCCCAGATGATGGCCGGACCGCCGAAGGTGGGTGCCGGCAGCGCATCGGCGTAGAACATGCGGTCGATGCCTCCGCCGACGAAGTAGACGAAGAAGCCGAGGCCGAACACGCCGAACACAATGGACGGCACACCCGCCAGGTTGTTCACGGAGATTCGGATGGTGCGTACCAGCGGCCCCTGCCTGGCGTATTCCCGCAGGTAGATGGCGGCAAGCACGCCGAACGGCGTCACCACGATGGACATGATGATGACCATCATGACCGTTCCGAAGATCGCCGGCAGAATTCCCCCTTCGGTATTGGCTTCGCGCGGAAAACCGCTGATGAAATCCCAGAAGCTGCGGGCATAGTGCCCGGCCTGCTGGAAAACACTCATGTCGTTCGGATACCAGGCGTGCACCACCTCGGCCATGTTGATCTCGCGCGTCTCGCCGCTCATGGTCTCCATCAACAGGCTGTAGCCCCGCACCTCGCTACGCAATGCGTTACGGCGTTCCTCGAGTTCCGCATACTGCGCCTGCAGGTCCTCGCGCTCGGCCCGAAGCTGTGCCAGTCGCTCCTCCCGGGCCTGATCCGACAGCCCCGGATTGCGATCCAGTGCTCGGCGCTGCAGCCGTAGCGCCTCCAACTGGAAATTGACATTGCCGATCTCGAATCGCTCGATGCGCTGGATCTCCCGGACAGCGGCCAAGCTGAGGGGAAGCCGGCGCTCCATTTCCTCCCTGGCGGCGGCGCCTTCGCCGACCACCTCACCGTCGCGGCGAAATTCCCGCAGATAGCCGTAGAAATCGCCCCAGGTGGTACGCTCCAGCACAAGAATGTCGTCCGGGTAGCGCCAATTCTCCATGGAGTCCTCGACGTACCAGACGAAATCCCGGCCAGTCACGTCACGGTTACCCCGTTTGATCAGATGTCGGACAACCACGTCCTGATCCTCCGGCACCTCGTAACCGGCCTCCCGCATCGCGGTGGCGGTCATGGTTTCCGACCGGCTGATCTCGCCGATGACTCGTTGCGGCTCGCCGTTCGCGCTTTCCCGGTGGTCGAACTCGAGCACGGCCTGCGGCCAGAAGTGGCCCAGCCCGTTGACCGCAATCATTACAAGCAGCCCCACCACCATCACCAGGCTGATGCTGACCGCGCCGGCATTCAGCCAGATCCAGGGTGTGCCGCTCTTGAACCAGTTATTCATTGACGAAGCCCTTGCACGTTAGTCCGGAAACGCCTACAGCGAGCTGTACTTGCGGCGCAGGCGCTGACGCACCACCTCTGCGGCGGTGTTCATGATGAAGGTCAGGATGAACAGCACCAGCGCCGCCAGGAACAGGATGCGGTAATGGCTGCCGCCCACCGCAGCCTCGGGCATTTCCACGGCAATGTTCGCCGACAGCGTGCGCATGCCCTCGAAAATGTTGAAGTTCATGACCGGGCTGTTGCCGGTGGCCATCAGCACGATCATGGTCTCGCCCACGGCTCGGCCGAAACCGATCATCACGGCAGAGAAGATGCCCGGGCTGGCAGTGAGCAGCACGACCTTCGTGACCGTTTGCCATGGCGTGGCGCCCAGCGCCAGCGAACCCTGGGTGAGGTGCTTGGGCACATTGAAGACTGCGTCTTCCGAGATGGAGTAGATCGTCGGGATGACCGCAAAGCCCATGGCAGCGCCCACCACCAGTGCATTGCGCTGGTCATAAGTAATGCCGGTGTCGGTGAGCCACTGGCGCATGTCGCCGCCGAAGAACAGCACTTCGATCTGCGGGCTCATCGCCACGCAGAACCAACCGATCAACAGCACGACAGGAATCAGCAGAGCCGCTTCCCAGCCCGGTCCCACCCGCGCCCTGAAACCCTCTCCGATGACCCGCGTCCAGAAGAAGGCAAACAGCACGAAGGCGATCGGCATCAATATCAGGATGCTGAATACGGACGGCAGGTTCGACTCCACGAACGGCGCCAGCCACAGTCCGGCCAGGAAGCCGAGGATCACCGTGGGCAGCGCCTCCATGATCTCGATGGTCGGTTTGACCATGCCGCGCATGCGGGGCGACATGAAGTAGGCGCTGTATATGGCACCCATGACCGCCAGTGGCGTGGCAAGAAGCATGGCGTAGAAGGCGGCCTTGAGCGTACCCAGGGTGAGCGGCATCAGGCTGAACTTGGGCTCGAACTCGTCGGTGGCCGATGACGACTGCCAGACATAGTCGGCCTCCGACCGCCCTTCATACCAGACCCGCTGCCACAGGGAGGAGAACGACACCTCCGGATGCGGGTTGCGGACGTCGATCACATGCAGGCGCTCCGCCCCGTCCACCGCGTAGAGCCCATTGGCGCGCGGCGCGAACGACAGTTCCCGAAGCGGTCCGTCCACGACCTGATGACGGGCAACAGTCCGGTGCGACGTTGCGTAGTGCACCTTGACCAGGCCGTCCTCGTCGGCCGTGGCGAAGCCCTTGCGCGCATACTCCGGCGCGATGCGGGTTACTGGCGCACCATGGCCGTCGAATTCGCGGACCAGGGTGAGCCGGTTGATGTTCTGGTTGTCGCGAACCAGGAACCACTGGCTCACCGATCCGTCCGACCCGCCAACGATCACCGAGACCGTACCCAGCAGGAACTCCATAGCGGTAATTGACGCGTTGGGATCCGGCAGAACCTCGCGGCTATCGTGCAAAACCGCGCGGGCCGGGCGCGAGACATCGTAATAGTGCAGATTGCCATCGGAGTCTCCCACCAGCAGGTTGCGCATGGTGATGTCCATCAGCAGTGTGGTAATGGCGGCCGGGCCGGGAGGCGAATCCAGGTCGAACACCTTGCGTTCCACGGTCGTCTCGCCGGTCATGAACGATGTACTCTGCTCGAACTGCACCAGCCTCAGCCGGCCGTCCTCCAGAGCCGCCACCAGCGATATGCCGCGGTTGCCGGCCTGAATGGCCAGGGCAGTGATACCAGTCCCGTCATCCACGACGTCCAGCAGCGCGCTGTCCTCATCGCCCAGCGGGTATTCCACTGTCCCGCTGGTCTGTCGCTGGCCATCCACGAACCGTTCGCTGAATACATGCCGCACCACCAGCGCCTGCCCGTTATCCAGACCGTAAGCGGCGAGCCGGGCACGAGGCTCGGCCTGGGCGCGGGCAGTCACCGTGGCATCTTCCGGGAGCGGCAATGCGATTTCACTGGCCGCTTCACCGGTACGGGGGTCGAAGAAGATCGCGCGGCGATCATCCGTGTAACGGACCGCCGCCTCACGGTGGCGGTCGCTGGCCACATTCACGGACCTGGCCACCGTACCGCCGGGGGCCTGGTACACGGTCCGGGTATCCATGGACGCCGGCTGGAACATCGGCATGACTTCGGTGAACAGGTAGACGAAGATCAGGCCCAGGCAGACCACGACGGCCACACCGAAGGTCGCGATCATGTAACGTGCCATCCGGTCCTTGACGCCGCGCCAGCGGCGCAGGCGGGCTCGCTTTTCACCGCTGGGCAGCAGATCCCGCACGCGGGTGGTCTGGTCTATCGCTGAACCGCTCACGTCGCTCATGGAAGGCGTTTCTCCGGGAGGTCCACAGGTTTGAATCACTCACTAGAGGGCGGATGCTACAGCCCTTTTATGACGCCGAGGTTACAGAAGAAAAACTCTGCAATGACAATATCTTGGATAACCTGGAACGAACGAGGCCCCGCTGTGGCGGGGCCTCTGTGTTTATCTCAGGGGAACCGATTCCGTCTAGTTCAGCCCCAGCTTCTGGCGCTCCTGCGCTGCCACGGCCTCGGGCAGCGGGATGAACCCGTCCCGCACGTTCACTTCCTGACCCTGGCGGGACAGCACCATCTTCAGGAACTCTGCCTGGGACGGAGCCATGTCCTCGTTCGGGTGCTTGTTCACGTAGACGTACAGGAAACGCGCCAGCGGATAATCCCCGGACGCGGCATTCTCCGCGTTCGGCTCGGCCATGACTGAATCCTCGTCGTGTGCCAGTGGAATGGCGCGCACGCCGGCGGTCTGATAGCCAATGCCGGAGTAACCGATGCCGTTCAGCGATTCGGTCACGCCCTGCACCACCGAGGACGAACCCGGCTGTTCGTTGATCGAGTCCTTGAAGTCGCCATCGCACATGGCGTGCTGCCGGAAGTAGCCGTAGGTGCCGGATACGGCGTTGCGGCTGTACAGTGTGATGTCGCGGCTCGCCCAGGCACCGCTCAGACCTACCTGGCCCCAGCGAGTGATGTCCTCGGCGTAGCCGCAGCGGCGAGTGGAGGAAAAGATGGCGTCAACCTGGGGAATGGTCAGCCCCTCGATGGGGTTATCGCGATTCACGAACACAGCCAGCAGGTCAACGGCTACACGCACCTGCGTGGGCGGATAGCCGTGAGCCTGTTCGAAGTCCGCGATCTCGCTGTCGCGCATCGCCCGGCTCATCGGGCCAAAGTTGGAGGAGCCTTCGGACAGGGCCGGCGGCGCCGTGGAGGAACCCGCACCCTGCACCTGGATGTTCACGTTCGGATAGAAGCTGTTGAAATCTTCCGACCACAGCGTCATCAGGTTGTTCAGCGTGTCGGAACCGATCGAGGTCAGGCTGCCGGACACGCCGGACACCGGCTCGTATTCCGGCAGGTTCGGGTCGACGTCTGCAACGGCCTGGCCCAGCACCGTCAGGGAGGCCGCGGCAACCACGCCGGTCAGCATCTTGTTCATGCGCATCTCTAGTGTCTCCGTAGTCGAATGTTGGGTCCCGCAGCAAATGCGATCATTGTTGTCGCTCTCCGAAACCGCGACCTAGTATCGGCAGGGACGGTGACAGCATCGTGAATCGCTCGTGACAGATTGATGACACAGGCGGGAGCAAGGGATGCCCCGGGGCAGTGGCAGAAACCGGGGTTGGATCAGGCGCCGGCGGACGACAGGGCACGACCGGCATCGGGCCGGCGAATGGTGAGGTGTTCCGGGAAACTGCACGAGAAAGTGCTGCCCTGCCCCAGTTCGGAACGAATCTGCAGCCGGATGCCGTAGCGGCTGAGCACATGCTTGACGATCGCCAGTCCCAGGCCGGTGCCGCCGGTGCGCGAGGAGCGCCCACCGTCCACCCGGTAGAAGCGCTCTGTCAGCCGCGGCAGATGATGCGACGGTATGCCGACACCCGTATCGGTAACGGCAAAACGGCCACGGCCGTTGTCGCGGCTCCAGTAGATATCGATACGGCCACCCGCTGGCGTGTACTTCACCGCGTTGAAGACCAGGTTGGAGAAAGCGCTGCGCAGCTCGGATTCATCGCCGTAGACGCAGATGTCGGGGTCGACATGGGCGACGATGACGTGTTGCTTGTCCCCGCTTAGCGCACGGGCCTCCTCCACCAGCATGTTCAGTACACGCGGAACATCAACAACGTTGTACTCCACCGGTTTCTGTTCGATCTCCAGCCGGGAGAGCATCAGCAGATCCTCCACCAGCCTCTGCATGCGCTGGGTCTGCTGCTCGATCATTTCCAGCGGCCTGGCCGCCTGGGGCACGTCCTTCAATACGGCATCGGACAGCGTCTCGGAGACACCGTGAATCACCGTGAGCGGCGTACGCAACTCGTGGGAAATATTGGCCACGAAATCCCGGCGCATACGCTCAAGCCGGTGCAAACGAGTGATATCCCGGGCCAGCAGCAGGCGCTGGTTCAAGCCGTAGGGAATCACGCGCACTTCCAGCGTGAGGTCCTCGTTCACCGGGGATGGCACGGTAATGGACGTGGCCGATGCGTGGTGTTCGCGAATGAACACGGCGAATTCAGGGTGCCGGAACAGGTTCGCGATGCGCTGTCCCTCGTCATTGGGCCAGCGCAGGCCCAGCAGGTCACGCGCGGCGCCGTTCCACCACTGGATCTCGCCGTTCTCCCGCAGGATCACGGCACCATCGGGCATGGCGTTGATGGTCTCCCGCACGCCCTGCAGGATCTTCGCCAGGCGCTTGCGGCGCTTGCGCTGGCGCTTCTGCAGTCGATGGATGCCGTTGAAGATGTCCCCCCAGAGCCCACGGGATGCCGGCGGCTCCAGCTTGCGCCCCTCGCGAAGCCAGCGTTCCAGCCTGGCCTGGTTCGAGAGGTTCCAGGCCAGATAAACCAGTGTGCCGGCGAGCATCCCCAGCGTGATCGACCCCAGCAGCCAGCCGATGGCGCCGGAGCCGATGGTCGTTGCCAGCAGACGGGAGATGACCGCCGGCCAGGGGGTGCCGAGCTTGTTCACGGCTTGCTGGAGAACCGGTAGCCCGCCCCGCGCACGGTCTGCACCAGGCGATCATGACCGGAACCGGCAATGGATTTACGCAGGCGCCGAATGTGGACGTCCACCGTCCGCTCCTCCACATAGACATTGGTGCCCCAGACATTGTCCAGAAGCTGACCGCGCGTGAAAACACGCTCGGGATGCGTCATGAAGAAGTGTAGCAAGCGGAACTCGGTGGGCCCCATGTCCACCTTGTCCTCGTGGGCGGTCACCCGGTGGCTGAGAGGGTCCAGCCTGAGGCCGTCCACCTCGACGATCTCCTCACTGCTCATGGGCGAGGCGCGGCGCAGCACCGCCTTGATGCGGGAAACCAGTTCGCGGGGGGAAAACGGCTTGGTGACGAAGTCATCGGCGCCGGAATCCAGGCCACGCACCTTGTCTTCTTCCTCGCCCCGCGCAGTCAGCATGATCACCGGGATCTCGCTGCACAGCGGATCCTTCTTGATGCGCTTGGCGAAGTCGATACCGCTCATCCCGGGCAACATCCAGTCCAGCAGGATGAGGTCCGGCACGTGCTCGTTGAGCATGGAGAACCCCTCCTCGCCCGACTCGGCCTGCAGCACCTCGTAACCCGCGGCGCTGAGACTCATTTCAACCATCTCGCGGATGGACGCTTCATCTTCGATAATCAGAATCTTGACCGCCATGTCCCTACTCACCCGATGTCACGAAACCGCCGCCATTACAGCGTAACCTTGTGACCGTTTTGTGACAGCAAGACCATTCCTTCCCATCCCACACCGCTTCCCGGCGTGCCTTGTTGTACCCACGCAACACGTATTGTGGCGCATCCGCAAATTGCCATGAAATCGTCATGCATCTGTCGTTATTCGGTCACAGTTCACGCGCATCCTAGCCGACGATCGCCCAGGGCACTGGGTGGCAATGATCACCAGAGACCGCGTCCTGGTGCACAACTACATCATCGTCAGGAAGGGATCAGCATGAACAAGAAGTACCTCGCTCTGGCCGTGGCAGCCTCCATGGCCGCCCCTCTCGCCGTCCAGGCTCAGACGGAAATGCCCCAGGTGTATGGTCGCGCCCATCTGTCTTTCGACTACCTGGACAACGGCGACCAGGGTGCGGCCAACGTCTCCAGCAACTCCAGCCGTATCGGTTTCCGCGGCAACCACCCCCTGGACTATGGGCTGACCGCCTTCTACCAGGTCGAAGGTGAAGTCTTCTACGACGCCGGTCAGAACAGCTCGTTCAACAGCCGTGACACCTTCGCGGGTATCCGCGGCGATTTCGGTATGCTCCGCCTGGGCCGTTTCGACTCGCCGATGAAACGTGTGCGCAGCCGCACCGATCTGTTCGGCGACCAGGTTGGTGATGCCCGGAACATCACTCGCGGCGCCCTGAGCCCCCACTACGACGACCGCCTGCGCAACAGCATCCACTACCAGACGCCTGCGCTGGGCCCGGTGACCCTGGATGTGCAGTACGCCACCAGCCAGTCCGGCAGTGACACCGGCGGCGAGTCCAACAGCGACGTGGATGCCATCAGCGCCTCCATTACCTTTGCCCAGGGTCCGCTCACCCTGATTGCTGCCTACGAGCAGTTCAGCGGTGGCGACGATGACCCCTCGGCATTCCGTCTCGGCGGCTTCTACGACATCGCCGATCTGCGCCTGACTGCGTTCTACCAGTCGGCCAGCGACGATCCCGCCCTGGGTGACACCGACGTCTACGGCGTGGGTGCCCGCTACACCATCGGCGCCGGCGCGATCAAGGCACAGTACTATGCCAACAGCATCGACGACGTCGATGACGCCGATTCCAGCATGTTCGCGATCGGCTACGAGCACCGGCTGGCGCGTAACTTCACCGGCTATATCAACTACGCCTTCGTCAGCAATGACGACAACGTCAACCTGGTGCCCTACACCCAGGCCCGCTCCACCGGCGACCTGGACGCGGTGGCAGGCGAGACAACCAGCGGCGCCAGCATCGGCATGATCTACAACTTCTGATCGACAACAGGAAGCGAAGGGTAGTTGCCAGGGACGGCCGCCCACCCCGACTCCTCCAGGGACCCGGCCACGGATAGCCTGCTCACACGGACGAATCCCCTTGGGGCCCTGCGGGGCCCTTTTTCTTTCGCTCTTAAAGTAGGCACTGTATTGATGTCAGCTGAGCCGTGTGACCGGCGGCAGGCCCCGTGCACCAGAAAGTAAATATAGAGCCTGCCGCCGGATAGCTAGACCACGGCGTTGGTAGCCGTATCGAACCCCACGCTCAGCGGCGCCAAGGCCTTGCCGTCGCTGTCGTACGGCGTGTAGCGCATGCTGAACTTCGTGAATGACAGCGTCAGACGCTCCATGGGCCGGTTACCGTGGCGCGTGCTGGCGGTAACCTCGTAGTTCCGGATGAGGCAGGAGGACAGAACGTATTCGAGATAGACCTCCGTGCCCGATCCGTCCCCCGTCTTGCCGGCCCGGATCATCACCTCCTTGCCGCGGCCGCAGCACGCCTCCAGGACGAGTGCCGGCGTGGCGCGGTCCATCACGCGGGTCACGGTCAGTTCACTGAGTTCGGCGTTGGCCGATTCGCGGTCGCCGCGGGTGGATGGGGCCGAGGTGATGCGGCGCCGGGCGCCGGCCCAGGTGAGTTCCATTACAGGCAGCCAACCATGGTGGTTCGCGTCGCTGCCGCCCCCGGCGATGCCCGGATACTTCATGTCAATGCTCATACCATGACTTCCCTGTGTTGTGAGTTGATGGTCCGGTGAATGCTATGGTCGGGCTCGCGGCCGGTGTAAGGGTCTACGCCGCACCCCGGCGCACCCGCAGGGTTCTTGGCCACTCGGCGCGATCGGCCGCCTCGAGGCTGGCCCGGAATTCCTCGACGCCCCGCCTGGCGTAGCTGGCCGTCAGGGTGTCGGCCAGTGGCGGCCGGTCCTCCGGTGCCGGCCAGACCCAGCTCGTGCCCTGCCCGAGCAGGCCGCGCTCGTGGTGGACGTCCAGCGCCCAGATGTTGCTCAGAATCCAGGCGATCTGCCGCCGGTCCTTGATGTTGCCGCGCCCGGCCAGGCTCCAGCAGCCGTCGCCGGCCTCGCCACCGACGATGGGGTCGTAGTTTTCCCGGTGCGGCCGGCTGATCAGCAGGCCGGGCCGCGCGCACGCCTCCGGCGTCGATTTGAAGCGCCACAGCGTCTTGTAGCCGGGGGCATGGGAACCGCGGTAGACGTCGTAGATGCGCCGGCACAGCGCCCCGTAGCCGGCGGTGGTGCGGTCTTCGATCGGGGTGGTGCGCACCTCCACCACACCGTGCTCGGCATGCTGGATTACGTTGATGCAGTGGGTATAAGCCATGCCATCGTCCACGAAGTCATCCAGCCGGTGCCGCAGTACCGCGTAGAGCACCTCCCGGGTTCTGACCCCGAAGGGTGTGTTGGCCACATCGTTGGCCGCCTTGGGGATATCGTCCTTGAGCTGGTTCTTGATGGCGCGGTAGTCGCCTTGCATAACCGTGTTGACGCGCGCCGTCTCGTCCCGGTAGGCCCGCTGGAACCTCTCCATAGCCTGGCTGGCCACCGCCAGCGGCAGGCTGGCCTGGCGGGCGGCAGCAGCCCCGGCCAGGGCTGCATCCAGAAACAGGGTCCTGGTCGCTTCCAGGCCGGTGTTCAGCCAGCTTGCGGCGCGGAACGGCGGTGGTGTGCCGTCGAGCAGCGGTGCGGCACGTTCGGCGTGGTCCAGGGCAGCTCGTTGTATCTCCCCCCAGTCTCTGGCCGCGTTTATTAGCGCATCGCGGATGCTGTCTTCCAGTACATTGCCTGGGATTGCCATGATCGTCCTCCTTGAGATGACGGGTTGGTTGTGATGATCCCCTCTGTGCCGGCGGAGCTATTCCTCAGGCGGCGCCACGCTTAGGCCATACCGGGCCAGTTCCCGGTTGAGGCCCTCGTAGTCGAAACTCTCCGTGTGTCCGGGCTCGCCGGGGCAGGTGATATGTGACCAGCTCGGGTTGCTGGGCCGGCGGTAGATCGCGTCCCACACGTGCAGGTGCTCACGCAGCCACTCGCCCACCATCGCTTCGGCCTGTTGCAGTTGCCTGTCATCCAGACGCTGTCGCTGTTCTGGGAGTTGCGTTCTGGACTCCATGTATCGGGTGCCGAAGTAATAGGGCATGCGCCGGAAGACAGCCTGCAGCTCCCAGATGCGGCTCCACTTGTAGCGGTGCAGCAGGTCCTCCTCCCACGTCGGGTGACTGTATTCACTGGCGCCCCCAGATGGACGCAGATCCAGCAGCGCCTCGCCATGCAATCCCTCGGCGACCGCCCGCCACAGCCAGTAGTGAGACTGATCCGCCCAGAACGGGTCCAGCGTATGGTCAGCCCGCCCGCTACGGGTGTCCAACGCCATGAACTGCATGCAGGCGGCGTGCCGGTACATCGCCCGGGGATCACCGCTGGCGGCGGCACGGCGCGACCATGCGTAAGCTTCGTCCAGGGAGAGTTGGCCGGGCTCCAGCACGGCGGCATTGGTGTGCTGGTAGCAGTACCAGCCCAGGCTGGCCTGGGCATCGGCATAGCCGCGCTCGGCGTAGGCCAGCTTCTCCTCGAATGTGATGCCGATATTGGCGTCATTCCTTGGCAAGTCCCACACCGTTTTCCGCTCGTCCTTCGGCAACTCGCAGAACTCGGCGTGGGGTTCGTCCAGTTCCTCCCGGGTCAGGAAGTCCTCCGGGCGCCAGCGGCGCATGTTCGGCAGCCCCCGCCGGTCGTGATAGTGACGCGCGTACTGCGCGGGACGGCGCGGCTGCTCGCGCTCCACCCACTCCGCCCAGGTGTAGGCCTCGGTCGGATGCGGCTCGGGGGCGGTGGGGTCGGCGCCCTGGCCGCAGGCAGTGAGCGCGGCGAGCAGGACGACGGGGCAGAGACGTCGCAGCATGGCGGTTCTTTTCCTCTCAGTCTTCATCGGCGGGCCCGCTTTGGGCGACAGCGTCTGGCTCCCCGGGCGGCGCCACGCTTAGGCCGTACCGGGCCAGTTCCCGGTTGAGGCCCTCGTAGTCGAAGCCTTGCAGGTGTCCGGGCTCGCCGGGACAGTGAACATGTGGCCCGCCGGGGGAATTGGGCCGGCGGTAGATCGCGTCCCACACCTGCAGGTGCTTACGCAGCCACTCGCCCACCATCGCCTCGGCCTGTTGCAGTTCCTCCTCGCTCAGCGCCTGGCGCTGCTCAGCCAGTTGGCCCTGGGTCTCCATGAATTGGGGCCCGAGATAGTAGGGCACACGCCGGAAAATGGCCTGCAGCTCCCAGATGCGGCTCCACTTGTAGTTGTACAGCGCACTCTCCTCCCAGGTGGGGTAGCTGTAGCCGTTGATGCCGCGAGTCGGCCGCAGATCCACCAGCGCCCTGCCGTAGAGCCCCTCGGTAGCGGCCCGCCACAGCCAGTAGTGGATCTGGTCCATCCAGAACGGGTCCAGTTGGTGTTCCGCGCGGCCGCTCTGCCTGTCCTGCGCCATGAAGCGCAGGCACTCGGAATGCCGGTACATGGCCCGGGGATCGCCGCTGGCGGCGGCGCGGCGCGACCATGCGTAGGCTTCGTCCAGGGAGAGCTGGCCAGGCTCCAGCACGGCGGCGTTGGTGTGCTGGTAGCAGTACCAGCCCATACCGGCCTGGGCCTCCGCATAGCCGCGCTCGGCGTAGGCCAGCTTCTCCTCGAACGGGGTGAGGATATTGTTGCTATCCCGCACTAGGCTCCAGACTTCCAGCCGCTCGTCCTGGGGCAGCTCGCAGAGTTCGGCGTGGGGATTGTCCAGCTCCTCCCGGGTCAAGAAGTCCTCGGGGCGCCAGCGGTGCATGTTCGGCAGCCCCCGCCGGTTGTGGTAGTGGTGGTCGTACTGCGCGGGCCGGCCCGGCTGCTCGCGCTCCACCCACTCTGCCCAGGTGTAGGCCTCGGTCGGGTGCGGCTCGGGCGCGGTGGGGTCGGCGCCCTGGCCGCAGGCGGTGAGGAGAATGGCAAGAAAACAGAATGAACCCGCTCGCAACATGGAAAATCCTTTTCGCTGCTGTTCGTCCATGAACCATGGCTTTCGGCCGGGCTGGGCCGTCAATGGGGAATATATGGGGGAGTTGCGGCGTTACGGTGTGGGAGGCATCCATGCAGCGCTTCCCTGGCATTCCCTGATCATGGTCCTTGGCATAGAAATTACCAGACTATCAACGTCGGGGAAACACGGCACGATCTCAACCGGGCCTCAGGGAACGACTTCATCGTTTCCCTTCGTGTGGATTCTTGCCTGATACTAACGCCCGGCGCTGGCCTCCCGCTCCACATCCTCATCATCATGGGGCAGCGAGGGGTTCAACGCCTCCGCCATCTGCTCGCGACACAGCAGCGCCAGTTCGTTCCGCCCCTTCCCGGCACTGTCGACCGGATAGCCGGGTTCCAGCACCGCACGCATTGCCGGCTCCGCCGACAGGCGCCAGACGTGGCTCAGCAAACCCTCATCGTCCACGAACGGAGCGACGGCGTGCGGCTGATCGGTATGGTCCAGATAGCGGATGGCCAGCGGTTGCACCGCCACACCGGCGTCGATCGCGGCCTGGAACAGCCGGGGACGGAACGGCAACAGGTTCAATCCGGGACTGGTCGTGCCTTCCGGGAAAAACAGCACCCGGTGCCCCTCGCGCATGCGCTGGACCATGGCGCGCATGGCATCGCCGGACGCATCACGCCGGCCACGCTCGATGTACAGCGTGCCCAGACCGGTCGCCACCAGGCCGATGCCGGGCCACGAACGCACTTCCGACTTGCTGAGGAAACACACCCGCCAGTGGGCCGCCACCACCAGGATATCCAGCCAGGAGAGATGATTGGCCGCCAGCAATACCGGGGGCGCCGCCATGGGCTGCCCGGCGAGCTGGATACGAACACCCATCAGGGTGCAGATACTCCGGCACCAGAAGGCCTGCATGCGCCGGGCCACCCCATGATGCAGCGGCTTCGAGAGCAGGCGGTCGACGAGTACGGCAAGGCTGATAACCACGCAGCCCAGCGCGACGTGAATGATGAGTAGGGGAAGTCGAACAGCGCGCCGCAGACTCCGCATGCGGTTTCATCCTCAAGACAGCTTCGGGTGAAACGCTATTGTACGGAATTGCGGCGCTTTGGGCAGACTGTTCAGTTGTGGCTTTCGCGCATGTTCCGCAGATTGGAGACCACGGTTTCCAGCGCCTTGTCGAACAGCAGATTGTCGTCCAGCAGTACCACCTTGCCACGGCGCAGCGCATCGGCCAGCTCATCCCGGCGACGATCGGCCAGCTTGAAGCCCGCGCGATTGACGAAGATGAGGCGGTCGCCGGCGGCCAGGCGAGCGGAAAGCTTGGCACGGATGGCCTTGCCGTTGTCCTGCTGGAACTCGAACCAGGTACCCACGGCCGCCTGGTCGAGACGCTCCCGGTACGGCTGAAGCTCGCCGGACGGCACCTGCACGCCCGGCTCACCACTGTCCGCGGCGGCCTCTTCCGGCCCGGCTGCCGCCTGCGGTTCGACCGGCGTCGCGTTGTCCGCCGCCGTATAGGTGAGCACGTGGATATGCTCACGCTCCAGATCCTTGAACAAGCGGGTCATCTCGACCGGATTGAACATGATGGCGTTCAGACCGTGGCGGAGGTCGTGCAGCAAGCCCGGAATTTCAGCCACCAGTTCCTTGCGTTCGGCGTGATTGGACTTCGCTTCCACGCTCCAGACCAGCCGCCGCGCCACTTCCAGCTGGTTGCGCCAGCCGTCGCCGTCGCTGCCTTCCTTCAGCAGCGTGATGAACAGCACCTTGGACCAGGCGTCCTCCAGCAGCCGGCTGACCACCCGCGGCAACTGCCGCTGGCCGATCATTGCCTGCAGTTCCCGGTCCACCTGCTCCCGCGCCCCGTCGACCCGGGCCTTGCCTTCGGCCGCCTGGCGGGTACGCTGCTCGATCTGCCGGGTCCGCTCCCGCTCTTCCGCCAGGAACGTCTGGAATTCGTCCAGGCACTGGTCAAACAGCGTGACGTCGTCGCGGAAATTCTCCAGGATGGTGTTCACGGTGTTTTCGATGCGGCGGTACAGCGGGTCGCCACCGACCTGGCCGCTGTCCGTCCAGCCGATGCCGGCCCGCGCCATTTCGTTGATGAGCCGGCGTGCCGGGTGCTGCTTGTGGCTGAAGAAGGCCCGGTCCAGCAAGGCCACCTTGAGAACGGGAATCTGCAGCCGCGCAATCAGCGCCTTGATGGTATCCGGCAGATTGGGATCGTCCAGGATGGCATCGAACAGCAGGCTGACGATGTCGATGGTGTCATCTTCCATCCTGCCGAGATCGCCGGAACTCTGGCGCCGCAGGTGCTGCTTGAGCTGCACCGGCTGCATGTAGCCGCTCATGGCGCCCTCCTCTTCGGCGTGCAATTGCAGGCCGGACAGTGCAGCCACGACATCTTCCACGCGCATGGCGTTCGCGGCGGGCTGGTAGCCATGCCCCTGCCATTCGCCGGCACCGCCCCTCTGCGAGGACAGCAGACCCTGCAGGGTGGCGAACAGCGCATCGGCCTGGCTGTCGGAGATTTCGGTCGGCGTATGCGGCAGATTCGAACCGCCCTGCAGTCCGCCCCCAGGGGCACGACCGGCCGGCGGAGCCGTGGCTCCGCCGGAAGGGTTGGTCCGGGCACGCGGCTTGATCGTGGGCAGCACGCCGGCTTCCACGAACAACTTGTTCAGTTCATCGTACAGGCCACCGAGCTGCATCATCACGTGCCGGTCGAACAGCTTGTACACCATCAGCCTGGGCTGAAGCTCGATCTCGAGCCTGCCCATCGCGTCCGCAAAAGCGTCACAGATCTGGACCGGGGCCACCGGCAGGTTGTCCTCGTCCACGACGGTGCGGCCGACGGAGTGGTTCAGGCGCTCGCACAGATGGCCCAGCGGCTGCGCAAAACGCGCCTTGGCCTTGGATACCATGCCCTCGACGGCCAGCTCTTCCTCCAGCCGTTCATTATCCACCAGGGAGAGGCTGTCCTCATCCAACGACCAGCCGCCCTGCGTATCAGGGGCTTTCGCGGGCGTGTCCGGACGGTCATGGCGATTCTGGAGCGCCTGCTCGAAGGCCTGTTCCATATCCCGCCGCTTCAGGCGCACTTCCCGCATGGCGTCGAAGAAACGGTTCTGGGCGGCGTTGTTCTCGGCCTTTTCCGCCCGCTCGAACAGTGCGTCGTCGACCTGGTCCAGCATGAAGCGCATCATGGCCGTCAGCCGCCGGTTCGACAGTTGGCGGAACCGCTCGGCCAGGCTTCCGCCCTGCGCACCGAACTTGTTGAGGTAGACGACCTTATCTTCCTGAACCATGGCGGCACCCGGCCTGTTGGAAAAGACGTAAGAAAGGCAATGTGTCAGAATTCACTTTATATCCGTAGGCACGATTTTTCACTGTGACGGTGTTCACATATAGCAACACCGTCCCGTCGCAAAACGGCAACACATCGGCCGTAAACAACTGATGTATCAAAGCTAAACCGCATTAATCCAGGCGCCGCCATGCACGGCACGGCCGTTGCTCTATAATCGGCGGCCACGCGAGAAACCATTGCACTCTGGGAGAATCGAGAATGACGGACATACAGTCTCTGCTGGGCGCCGAAGCTGACACCCTGCTGGGCCATCGCTGCGTTGGCGTGCCGCGGGAATCGCTGCATCTGCCGGGACCGGATTACGTGGACCGTGTCATCGCGCAGAAGGACCTCAAGCCCGGCGTGCTGCGCAGCATGCAAACGCTGTTCAGCACCGGCCGACTGGCCGGCACCGGCTACCTCTCGATCCTGCCGGTGGACCAGGGCATCGAGCACTCCGCCGGCGCCTCGTTCGCGCCGAACCCTGCCTACTTCGATCCCGAGAACATCGTCAGGCTGGGGCTGGAAGGCGGCTGCAACGCCGTCGCCTCCACGTTGGGCGTGCTGCAGTCCGTGGCCCGCCGCTACGCCCACAGGATTCCGTTCGTGGTCAAGCTGAACCACAACGAACTGCTGACCTATCCGGAGATGTACGACCAGACGCTGTTTGCCAGCGTGGATCAGGCCTTCGACATGGGCGCCGTGGCCGTGGGGGCGACGATCTACTACGGCTCCGAGGAGAGCCGCCGCCAGATCCAGGAGATCAGCGAGGCCTTTGCCCACGCCCATGAGCTGGGCATGGCCACCATCCTCTGGGCCTATCTCCGCAACCCGGGCTTCAAGAAGGATGGCACCGATTACCACGTATCGGCCGATCTCACCGGCCAGGCCAACCATCTGGCAGCCACCATAGGCGCCGACATCGTCAAGCAGAAAATGGCGGAGAACAACGGCGGTTACAACGCCGTACAGTACGGCAAGACGCACAAGAAGGTGTACAGCGAACTGACCACCGACCACCCCATCGACCTGGTGCGCTACCAGGTGGCGAACTGCTACATGGGACGCGCCGGCTTGATCAATTCCGGAGGCGGTTCCGGCGAAAACGATCTGCAGCAGGCGGTGCGGACCGCGGTGATCAACAAGCGTGCCGGCGGCATGGGGCTGATCTCCGGCCGCAAGGCGTTCCAGAAGCCGCTGGACCAGGGCGTGGAACTGCTGCACGCCATCCAGGATGTCTACCTCGACGAGAGCATTTCGGTCGCCTGACCGGAGCTGCACGGGCCGTCCCGCGCCCCCGGCGTGGGACGGCTTCGGATCACGCCTTATATTAATAAGAGTAATGCGGCTCAAGATCGCGATTTTCCAAGTGAAATCCGGCCTTTTCCCGGTCGGTTCACCTTGCCTTTGCCACCCCCCTTGGTTATCTTTGCGCCTCGGCAGCGCGATGCATGACGCTACATCGCGCTGATCTGACCGGGCAACGGCCATATCGGCAGGTGCCCGGCAGTGCGGGTACGTGATTGACTGAATTCCTGCGAGGCACTCAGTTTCAGGCCCGGCCTGGCTGACGCATGCTCCAGTCTCTGTCACGCAACCTCTCCCGCCGACCATACGACCCAGGGCACGTTTCTGGCGAGCCGCCCACGGGTGGCTCAGGTTCCATACGGGGTTTCCGTCGATCATGCTCATTGCCGTCTTATCAGGTTTCATTCTGGCCGCCGTTGCTCCCTGGCTGGCGCGGTCGTTGGGCGACAAGGCCGGCTGGGCGCTGGCGCTGCTCCCCGCCGGGCTGTTCGCCTATTTCCTGACCTGGATCCCGGTCGTCATGACCGAAGGCGCCCAGGTGGTGCATTACCCCTGGATTCCGGGACTGGACATCAGCCTCTCCATGCTGGTGGACGGCCTCAGCCTGCTGTTCGCGCTGCTGATCAGCGGTATCGGCACCTTCATCATCATCTACGCCGGCGGCTATCTACACGGACACGAGCACCTGCCGCGCTTCTACGCCATCATGTTCTCGTTCATGGCGGCCATGCTCGGGGTAGTGCTGTCGAACAACATCGTCACGCTGTTCGTGTTCTGGGAACTGACCAGCATTACCTCGTACCTGCTGATCGGTTTCCACCACGAACAGAAGGATTCCCGCTGGTTCGCGCTGCAGGGCCTGGTGGTCACCGTGGGCGGCGGGCTGGCGCTGCTGGCCGGCCTGATCATGCTGGCACTGGCGGGCGGCGGCAGTTTCGAGCTTTCGGAGATCCTGGCCAACGAAGACCTCCGCGACTACGGCTTCTACACCGGCATGGTCATTCTGATCCTCGCCGGAACATTCACCAAGTCGGCCCAGGTGCCGTTCCATTTCTGGCTTCCGAACGCCATGGCGGCGCCGACGCCGGTCTCCGCCTTCCTGCATTCCGCCACCATGGTGAAGGCGGGCGTCTACCTGATGGCCCGCCTCAACCCCGGCATCGGCGGCACCGAGCTGTGGTTTTACGCGCTGGGCATCTTCGGCGCCGTCACCATGTTTACCGGTTCCTTCATGGCGCTGCGCAGCACCGGCCTGAAAGCCGTGCTGGCCTACACCACGGTGATGGCACTGGGCACGCTGACCATGCTGATCGGCATCGGCACCGAAGAAGCCATCATCGCGGCCATGACCTTCCTCCTGGCCCACGCGCTGTACAAGGCCTCGCTGTTCATGCTGGCCGGCGCCCTGGACCATGAAACCGGCACCAAGGACATCACCAAACTCGGCGGCCTGCGGGGCCTGATGCCAATCACCTTCCTGGTCGCCTGCGTTGCCGCACTGTCCCTGGCCGGGCTGCCGCCACTGTTCGGCTTCATCGCCAAGGAACTGATGTTCGGCGCGGCGCTGCAGGCCCCGGCCATCGGCACCTTCTTCGTCGTGCTGGCCGTGCTCTCGGCAATCATGATCGTGGCCATGGCAGCGGTATTCGCCCTGCGGCCGTTCATCGGCCCCCTGAAGGAAACGCCCAGGAAGCCCCACGAGGCGCCGCTGTCCATGCTGATCGGCCCGGTGATCCTGGCCTCCCTCAGCCTGATCTTCGGCCTGATGGGCTTCCTGCCGGCGGCGGCGCTGGTGGCACCGGCCGTGGAATCGGTTTACGGCGCTCCGATCGACTTCGACCTGTACCTCTGGCACGGCTTCAACCTGCCGCTGCTGCTCAGCGTGCTCGCCGTGGTGCTCGGCCTGCTGCTGTTCTGGCGCTGGGACACGGCACTGAAGGTGTTCAGCCGCATGACCTTCATCGATCGTTTCGGGCCCGAGCGCGGTTACGAGAAGCTGATGGATGGTCTGGTGTGGGTGGCGGCATGGCAGACCCGCCTGCTGCAGAACGGCTATATGCGCAATTACCTGATCACCATCGTGCTGACCACGGTGGCGCTGACCGGCTGGACGCTGTTTGTGCACGCGGGCAGCAGCATGCCGCTGGGCGATCTCAGTTTCGGCATGCACGAGCTTATCGTGGTCGCGCTGGTGGCACTCGGCGCCATCGCCGCCTCGGTCACCAGTTCCCGGCTAGGCGCGGTCGCTACACTGGGCATGGTGGGCTTCGGTATTGCGCTGATCTACGTGTTCTTCAGCGCACCTGACCTGGGCACCACCCAGATCATGGTGGAAACCCTGACCGTCATCCTGCTGGTGCTGGTGCTGTTCCGCCTGCCCTCGTTCCAGAAACTGTCGAGCACCGCGTCGCGCATGCGCGACGCGGTGGTGGCGATTTCCCTCGGCGGCCTGATGACGCTGCTGATCCTTGCCGTCAACGCGGTGGAGGTCACCGACCCGATCTCCGACCAACTGGTGGCCTGGAGCTACCCGGAGGCGCACGGGCGCAACATCGTCAACGTCATCCTGGTGGATTTCCGGGCGCTGGATACGCTGGGCGAGATCTTCGTGGTTGGCCTGGCCGCCATCGGCGTGTACGCCATGATTCGCCTGCGCGCGGAGGACAAGAGCAAATGAATTCGATGGGTTCTCTGATACTGCGCACCGCGGCGCGCTTCCTGCTGCCGCTGTTGCTGCTGTTCTCGGTGTTCGTGCTGCTGCGCGGCCACGACGAACCGGGCGGAGGCTTCATTGCCGGCCTGGTGGCCGCGGTCGGTTTCGCGCTGTATCTGTTTGCCTTCGATGTGGCCAGAACCAAGCCGCTGCTGGTCATGGAGCCGCAGGTCATGGTCGGCGCCGGCCTGCTGGCGGCTACCGTCAGCGGCATTTTCCCCGTTTTCGTCGGGCTGCCGTTTTTCACCGCCCTGTGGTGGCCGGTGGAACTCTGGGGCTTCGGCGAAGTGAAATTCTCCACGCCGCTGATCTTTGATATCGGCGTCTACATGGTGGTGCTGGGATCGGTGATGAAGATCATCCTGGCACTGGCCGAAGCGGAGGAGTGACATGGAAACCATCATGGCGTTTCTCGTCGGGGCCCTGTTCGCAGCATCCATCTACATGATGCTGCGGCGGTCCATCGTCAAGCTGGTCATCGGGCTGATTCTGCTCAGCAACGCGGCCAACCTGCTCATCTTCACCGTTTCCGGCCTCACCCGGGGGCTGCCGCCGTTGATCCCCGAAGGGGCCAGTCTGCCTGCCGGCGGCTGGGCCGACCCCTTGCCACAGGCCTTGGTGCTGACCGCGATCGTGATCGGTTTCGGGGTGCTGGCCTTCGCGGTGGTGCTGATCCACCGCGCCTATGAAGTCATCAAAGAGGACGATCTGGACAAGATGCGGAGTACCGACACGTGAGCCCAGAGGTCGCACTTCCAGTCATCATTCCCTTCATCGCCGGTGCGCTGTCGCTGATTTTCTTCAAATCGCATACAGCGCAGCGCTGGATTGGTGTGGTGGGCACTGGCGCGCTGCTGATCGCCAGCATGGTGCTGCTGTACAACACCTACACCCAGGGCATCCTGGTGATGGAGATGGGCAACTGGCCGGCGCCGTTCGGCATCGTGCTGGTGTCCGACCTGCTCGGCGCCATCATGACCGTACTGGCCGCCATCATGGGTTTTGCGGTGGCGATCTATTCGCTGCCCACGATCAGCAAGGACCACGAGGCCTTCGGCTACTATCCGCTCACCCACCTGCTGCTCGCCGGGGTCTGCGGGGCGTTTTTGACCGGTGACATCTTCAACCTGTATGTCTGGGTGGAGGTGCTGCTGGTGGCCTCGTTCGCGTTGCTGATCCTCGGCGGCGAGCGGGCGCAGATGGAAGGGGCCATCAAGTACGTGGCGCTGAACCTGCTGTCTTCCATCATGCTGCTGACCGCCGTCGGCCTGACCTACGGCCTGACCGGCACGCTGAACATGGCGGATCTGGCGGTGAAGCTGCCGGAAGTGGAAGACCAGGGCCTGGTCACCGTGGTGGCGATGCTCTACCTGGTCTCCTTCGGCATCAAGGCCGGCGCTTTCCCGCTGTTCTTCTGGCTGCCCGCCTCGTATCACACGCCGCCGGTGGCGGTCTCGGCGCTGTTCGCCGGCCTGCTGACCAAGGTGGGCGTGTATGCGCTGTTCCGCTTCTTCACCCTGCTGTTCAACCATGACGTGGGCTACACCCACGAACTGCTGCTGTGGATGTCCGGCTTCACGATGATCACCGGGGTGCTGGGCGCGGCCTATCATTACGAGATACGGCGCATCCTGTCGTTCCACATTGTCAGTCAGATCGGCTACATGATTATGGGGCTGGCCCTGTTCACGCCGCTGGCCATTGTCGGCGGCGTGTTCTACATCATGCACCACATCATCGTGAAGGCTAACCTGTTCCTGGTGGGTGGCGTGGTGTACTTCATGCGCGGCAGCTACGAGTTGAAGGAGATCGGCGGACTCTGGCGGACCAGACCCTGGCTGGGGCTGTTGTTCCTGGTGCCGGCGCTGTCGCTGGCCGGCCTGCCGCCGCTGTCCGGCTTCTTCGGCAAGTACATCATCATCCGCGCCGGCGTGGAGGCGGAAAGCTGGGGAATCGTGGCCGTGGCGCTGGTCGTCGGGCTGCTGACGCTCTACTCCATGATCAAGATCTGGGCGGAGGCATTCTGGAAGGCACAGCCGGAAGAGCATGAGGAACGGGCAGCTCAGTTCGAGAAGAAGCTGTCGGATGGCTCCCTGGCGCTGATGATCGTGCCGATTGCCGCACTGGCTGCCATCACCGTGTTCATCGGCCTGGGGGCACAACCGATCTATGAGCTGGCGGATGCCGCCGCAACGCAACTGCTGGATTCCACCTATTACATTCAGGCCGTACTGGGAGAAACGCCATGACCTGGTTCGTCTGGAACATCATGCTGGCACTGGTCTGGCTGCTGCTGACCGGCAACTTCTCCGGCAGCGGCCTGCTGACCGGCATGGTCTTCGGTTACGTGGTGCTGTACCTGGTTGCTCTCGGCAAGGGGGAGCGCATTACCTACGTGCGCAAAATACCCCAGATCATCGGCTTCACGCTGTTCTACATCTGGGAGCTGATCAAGTCCAACGTCCGCGTGGCCTACGAGGTGATGACACCGCGCCATACGATGGAGCCCGGCGTGATCGGCATCGAGCTGGACCTGCAGAGCGATGCCGGCATCACCATCCTGGCCAACCTGATCACCATGACACCCGGCACGTTGAGCCTGGATGTCTCCAATGACCGCCGCATGCTGTTCATCCACGCGATGTATGCCGGCGATCAGGAGAGCCTGCGCCGCGAGCTGAAGGATCTGGAGCGCCGGGTCATCGAACTGCTTTCCTGAGGAACGCCTCATGCCGATTTGGGTAATTACAGTGAGCTATCTGCTCCTCTGCGTCGCGCTGATCCTCGGCTTTATCCGGCTGGCCAAGGGCCCGAGCCTGCCGGACCGGGTGGTGGCGCTCGAGCTGATCGCATCCGTGACCGTAGGCCTGATTCTGATCTACGCCGTGCATCACGATATGCCCTACTTTATCGACGTGGCCCTGGTGCTTGCCCTGACGGGTTTCATGGCCGCCGTGGGCTTTGCCCGCTACCTGGAACGCGGAGGCAGCCGCGATGACTGAGTTCACGAGTGCATTCTTCCTGCTGGTGGGAGCCGGGTTCGTACTGATCGGCGCACTGGGGGTGATTCGCATGCCGGATCTGATGTTGCGCATGCACACCACGACAAAGGCCGGCGCCCTGGGCGGCGGCCTGGTTGCCATCGGTGCAGGGCTGCATTTCGCCGAGACCGGCATCATGGTACGCGCCGTCGCCATACTGGCGTTCGTCGTGCTCACCGCGCCCATCGCCGCGCACATCATCGGCAGGGCCGGTTATTTCGTCGGCGTCCCGCTCTGGAACAAGACCGTTACCGATGAACTGCGGGAGTGCCTGGACACGGAGAAGCACACGCTTCACAGCAGCAAGCTGAAGTCGGACCGCGGCGGTGAGTAACACCCTGAAGCCGCCGGCCGCCAGCCAGGTTGCGGCCGATGTCCGGCGTGCGCTGGAAGAGGATGTCGGCAGCGGCGATCTGACCGCCGACCTGATTCCGGCGGAACAGCAAATGCGCGCCACCGTCATCAGTCGGGAGCAGGCCGTGCTGGCCGGTAGCGCATGGTTCGAGCAAGCCTTTCTGCAAACCTGCTCTGCGGTTCGCATCAACTGGCTGGCCGGGGACTGCGAGTCGGTGGCTCCCGATCAGTTGCTGTGCCGGGTCGAAGGCCCTGCCCGCGCCCTGCTGACCGCCGAACGCACGGCACTGAACTTCCTGCAGACGCTCTCCGGCACAGCCACCGTGACACGTCGCTACGCAGAAGTACTGCAGGGGACGGCAACGCGCGTGCTGGACACCCGCAAGACGCTGCCCGGCCTGCGTCTTGCGCAGAAATATGCCGTGACCTGCGGCGGTGGCAGCAATCACCGCATCGGCCTCCACGACGCCATCCTGATCAAGGAAAACCACATTCACGCTGCCGGCTCGATACCAGCCGCGGTGGCCACGGCCCGGCAGCTGCATCCCGGCGTGCGCGTGGAGGTGGAAACCGAGAACCTGAACGAACTCAAACAGGCCCTGGATGCCGGTGCCGACTGCATCATGCTGGATAACTACAGCCTGGAAGACATGCGGGAAGCGCGCCGGATTGCGGGGAAAACACCGTTGGAGGCTTCGGGAAACGTGGATCTGGAGACGATCCGGGCCATTGCCGAAACAGGCGTGGATTTCATCTCCGTCGGCGCCTTGACCAAGCACGTGCAAGCCGTGGACCTGTCCATGCGCTTCGAGGAGTATTAACCCGCCAGCGTCACGCGCTGTAATGCGCGGTGGACCATCTCCCGTGCTTCGTCCAGATACAGCTCGGCCTGCTCCAGACACCGGCGAAGCACATGCCAGTCCAGATCCAGCCGGCTCAGGGTCTGTTCGCAGAGCATCGGGATTGCGTCATCGCCGGGGTTCCCCACCTGGAGACCGCGCGCCAGGACATCGGCCACATGCACGATGCCGGTGATCGGATCGCTGGCCTCCTGTCGATGGGGTTGATGGTGCCAGGCAATGGCCTGCACGAGTTGCTCGGGCAGACGCCAGCGCCGGGCCACACGTTCTCCGACCGCACAATGATCGAAACCCATCACGCCGGCTTCGGCATCGCGAATCCAGACGTCGTGGCGGTCCCGATAACGCAGAATGGCTAGAAAAGTCCGGGGAAAGTAGACATCCAGCACGATGCGTCCCACATCGTGGAGCAGCCCGGCTGCGAATGCCGTCTCCGGATCCTGCCCTGCCTCCCGGGCCAACACGAATGCCAAAGCGCCGGTCGCGGCGCAATGCTCCCAGAACCCGTGCCGGTCGAACCGCGCACTGTCAACGTTGCCGGGAAACACGCCGATCACGGCGGCCGCAGTCACTGCGTTACGCAGCCGCCGGGCGCCCAGGGCCATGCAGACCTCTCGCGGAGAGGCCACAGGCGCATGCAGCCCCAGCAGCGAAGTGCCCGCCATGCCCAGTACCCGGATCGCGAGTTCGGGGTCCTTTTCCAGCACGGCAGCCAGCGTATCGACGTCGACATCCTGCGGCCCGCCGGTCAGCGAGAGCAACTCGGTGGCGCTACTTGAAAGGCTCGGTACACTCTTGACGCCGCGATCAAGGTCTCGGAGCACCGGTGAACTCAACAGCTCTCTCCGAGACGGTGTTCGATCAGCAGGCATCGCAGATGCCGCATGGCCGGCGACAGTCGCCAGTGACGGAACACGTGATTCAATGACGCTTCCAGCCGGGCACGCTCTGCCATGGCCTGCGCTTCCGGCACGGACTGCTCCAGGGGTAGATGGTGAACACCGCGGCTACGCAGGCCTTGTATCAGCGACATGTCGAGTTTTCGCCCTTTCGGTGCCAGTATTTCACCGCCGACACCGCGTACATCGTGAGCCAGTTCCCCTCCCTCTTCCGCATGGTCGATTGCCACATAATTCCTGCGCGTTACCATGGTGTCCGAACCTCCAGCAAGTCGGTTGCCACTAGCCTCGAAACCTCGAGAGAGAAGGTTTTTTTTGGTAAACAACAAGCTGCCGGCAAAAGCTTGAGCAGGCCGAGAACTCGCTGTTTCCCTAGGTTCCGGGGGAGTGTAGCGGGGCCGTGTGCCGGTAAGCGTGAACCCGTGCACAACTTGGAACGCGAGGCAAGAACTGTTGCCCGGCAGCGACGTGTAATGACTACCAACGTCGCTTCCAGCCTGGCAATAAATCGGAGGCAGGGAGGCCCGGATGCGGGGTCAGTGGGGCAGGCGCACCGTAATAGGCGACTGCGCGGCCAGGCTCTGCCAGGTCTCCCCGGTACCCAGCATCCGGTCCAGGAAAATCCTGGCGGCCGGTATGACCTCGCGGGAAAGTCGTTGCAGCCGGGCATGGCCGGGCTCGGGGCTACGGGTGTATCTCGCCCGCTCCATGTCCCGGATGGGGAAGCGCAACTCGACGCCGCCCCCGGCCCAGGGACTCCAGACATATAATGTGATCCATTGCGGACGCAGCACGGGGGCGGACAGAAGACCCACCGAACTCTGAATAGCCGCGGAGTGATCCATGCGTGTCATCCTCCTGTCGTGCGAGGCGGCATGCCGGCTTCTGCAGCCGGCACCTGACTCCAAGCGGCCGCAGTCTGTCAGAGCAACATTTCACGCAAGGGACAGGATGATGACTCCTGAATGGCAAGAGCGTCCGTCCGGTGACGGTCACTGGAGTGCAAAGCGGAGAGCGACGCTGATCGGCGCAGCGGTAAATCTGCTGCTGGCCGCCGGCAAGATCCTGTTTGGTGTCATCGGAAACTCCCAGGCGCTGGTTGCCGACGGCGTGCATTCGCTGTCCGATCTGCTCAGCGACGGTGTCGTTCTTGCGGCCGCGCGCTACGGCAGCCAGGGTGCGGATCACGATCATCCTTATGGCCACGCCCGTATCGAGACCGTCGCCACCGTGGCAATCGGCCTGTTGCTGCTGGCAGTTGCCGCCGGCTTCGTGCTGGATGCCGGCAGCCGGCTGCTTCAGCCGGAAACGCTGTTGCACCCAGGCTGGCTCGCACTGGCGGCTGCGATACTTTCCGTGCTGCTGAAAGAGGTCCTGTTCCGCTACACGCGACAGATTGCCCGCCGCACGGGATCGGCGCTGATTCTGGCCAATGCCTGGCACCACCGCTCTGACGCGCTCTCGTCGCTGGTGGTCATCGGCGGGATCCTCGGCGCCCTGCTGGGCGCGGTATGGCTGGACGCGATAGCCGCCATCCTGGTCGCCGCGATGATCGGGCGAATGGGCTGGGACTTCGTATGGACGGGCACACGGGAACTGGTGGATACCGGTCTGGGACCGGAAATGCTGGATGCTCTGGGCAGGCAGATCCTGGAAGTCCCCGGAGTAGAAGGCTACCGTCAACTACGGAGCCGACAGATGGGCCCGCAGATCCTGCTGGACGTCCATGTCCGTGTTGATGGTGACCTGAGGCTGGAGGAAGCCAGCAGAATCACCGCCGACGTGAGGCGTCGGCTACTGGCCGCCAACCCCGACGTGGTGGATGTGCTGGTCATTCCGGAACCGTCAGGCGATGGCTTGCGCCATCAATGACCATCCGCGACCCTGCAGACGATTTCCTCGATGTGCTCCGCCTCCTGGTGGGAGCGAAGTTCCTGAGCCACTTCGGCTTCCGCCCGCTTCGCGGCCTCGTCCCCGTCCGTGGCCTCGATGTCGGAGCTGTATTGGTGCATGCAGCCGGTTTTTTCTCTGACTTCTACGGTGCAATGGTACAGGGTCATCGCTATCTCCTCCTGGCTCTTGAAACAGGGCGTCTTCAACCGCCCTGCTCCAAGCATAGGATGGACAAGCGCAATTTGCCGCTCAGCCCGGCACCGCCTCGCGAACCCGGGTGAGCCCTTCCTGGCAGGTGGATGCAACCAGCCGCCCTTCCCGGTCAAACAGGTGCCCGCGGGTAAAACCGCGGCCACCGCTCGCCGTGGGCGTATCCATGGAATAAAGCAGCCAGTCGTCGAAACGGAACGGGCGATGGAACCACATGGCGTGATCCAGACTCGCCGATTGCAGCCGCCGGTCCAGGAAGGTCAACCCGTGTGGTCGCAGCGCGGTTCCGAGCAGGGAGTGATCGGAGGCATAGGCCAGCAACGCGCGGTGCAGGGAGGGTTCGTCCGGCAAGGTTCCGGCAACCCGCATCCAGACCAGTTTATAGGGCAGCCGCAGTTTCGGCTTCGCCGGATGATCGGGATGCACGGGCCTGATCTCGATCGGCTGCGGCCGCAGAAGTCGTTCATGCACCTTCTCCGGCACCTCTCCCGCCTGCAGATATTCCCGTGCCACATCCTGATTCGACATCAGTTCATCAGCCGCGCGCACCTCGGGGGCGCCTTCATGGTGGTCGTGCCCAGGCTCCGCGGAATGGAAAGACGCAGAAGCCTCGAAGATCGGCCTGCCGTGCTGCGTAGCCACCACGCGCCGGGCGGTAAAACTGCCCCCGTCACGCATGCGCTCGACGCTGTAGATGATGGGAGCGGTGGCATCCCCGGCGCGAAGAAAATAAGCGTGCAGCGAGTGCACCTCGCGCGCCTCCACCGTCTGCTCGGCCGCCGAAAGCGCCTGCCCCAGCACCTGGCCGCCAAAAACCCGCTTGGTCGCCAGCACCTTGCTCTGGCCGCGGAATAGATTGTCATCCAATCGTTCGAGCCGGATCAGCTCCACCAGCCCCTGCACCAAATCACTCATTCAGGCTCCCGTGTCGTCCCACATCGTTTTGTGTACTGCCGCACTCGCTACCTTCTGATAAGGTAGCGGGCTAACGAAGAATGATACCGGTGGCGCTTCCGCGTGGATACGGCCCACCACCGGACGACCATGCCAGCAGGAGGAGCCATGGCATCATCCAAGCCATTCCAGTTCGACACGCTGAGCCTGCACGCCGGCCAGCAACCCGACCCGGCCACCGGGTCGCGCGCCACCCCGATCTACCAGACCACCTCCTACGTGTTTCGCGACAGTGATTACGCGGCATCGCTGTTCAACGGGGAACGGGCCGGTCACGTGTATTCACGGATCTCCAACCCGACGAACGCGGTACTCGAAGAGCGGATTGCGGCTCTGGACGGGGGCGTGGGTGCGATTGCCACAGCCAGCGGGCAGGCGGCGCTGCACCTGGCAGTGGCCACCCTGATGGGTGCCGGCGGGCATATCGTGGCATCACGGGCATTGTACGGCGGCTCACACAACCTGCTGAGTTACACCCTGCCCCGGTTCGGGATCAGCACCACGTTCGTCGACCCGCGCGACCCGGACGCCTTCCGCCGGGCCATCCGGCCGGAAACGCGGCTGCTGTTCGGCGAGATCCTGGGAAACCCCGGCCTGGACGTGCTCGACATAGAAAAGGTCTCGGCAGTCGGCCATGAAGCCGGCATTCCACTGCTGGTGGATGCCACCTTCACCACGCCGTATCTCTGTCGCCCGATCGATCACGGGGCGGACCTGGTCTACCATTCCGCCACCAAGTTCCTCGGTGGCCACGGCATCGCCGTCGGCGGCCTGCTGGTCGACAGCGGACGGTTCGACTGGGACGCCTCCGGCCGCTTCCCCGAGCTGACGGAACCCTACGCCGGCTTTCACAACATGGATTTCACCGAAGAATACGGGCCGGGCGGTTTCCTGCTGCGGGCGCGCAAGGAAGGGCTGCGGGATTTCGGCGCCTGCATGAGCCCCACCACCGCCTTCCACCTGCTACAGGGGATGGAAACCCTGCCGCTGCGCATGCAGCGACACGTGGACAATACGCGGAAACTGGTGACCTTCCTCAGCGAGCATGACGCGGTAGAGCATGTCGGTTACCCGGAACTGCCCGATCATCCGGACCATGCCCTGGCCAAGCGCATGCTGCCGAAGGGCTGTGGAGCCGTATTCAGCTTCGTCATCAAGGGCGGCCGCCCGGCGGGCAGACGCTTCACCGAGGCGCTCAGCCTGTTCTCTCACCTGGCCAATGTCGGTGACGCCAAGTCGCTGGTGATTCACCCGGCCAGCACCACGCACCATCGCATGAGCAAGCAGGACCTGGAAGCGGCGGGCATTCTGGAGGGCACCATCCGGCTATCCGTGGGCCTGGAGGATCCGGACGACCTGATTGCAGACCTGAAACGGGCGCTGCGCGCCAG
Source organism: Ectothiorhodospiraceae bacterium (assembly GCA_050485425.1). Taxonomy (GTDB): domain Bacteria; phylum Pseudomonadota; class Gammaproteobacteria; order Nitrococcales; family Aquisalimonadaceae; genus LSCE01. The sequence goes on from JBJHBJ010000034.1 coordinate 31,570, forward strand.
CCAGAAGGAGGCCCGCTGATGGAACTGCAGGTGGATACGCACAGCACCTACGTCTACACCGGCACCCGCCCGCTGGACCCGTCGAAGCGCTCCTGGCTGTTCGTCCACGGCGCTGGTATGGACCACTCGGTCTGGGTCCTGCAGAGCCGCTACTTCGCCTTCCACGGCGAGAACGTGCTGGCCGTTGACCTGCCCGGACACGGCCGTTCGGAAGGCGCTCCTCTCGAGAGCATCGAAGACCTGGCGGACTGGCTGGGCCGCCTGCTGGATGCCGCCGGTGTCTCGCAGGCAGTCGTGGTCGGGCACAGCATGGGGTCGCTGGCCGCCGTGGAGTTCGCTGCACGCCATCCCGAACGGGTTCTGGGCGCCGCTCTGGTCGGCACAGGATTCCCCATGGCCGTCGCGGATCCGCTACTGAACGCGGCACGCGCCAACGAGCACGCCGCCATCGACATGATCATGGGCTGGGGCATGAGCCCTCGCTCCCATCTGGGCGGCAACCAGGCACCGGGCCTATGGCTCCAGGGCGAAGGCGAGACACTGCTGGAGCAGGCCGCGCCCGGCGTGATCCACACCGACCTGAATGCGTGCAATGCTTATCAGGCCGGCCTGGAAAGCGCAGCGGCCATTCACAGCCCGGTCTGCGTGGTCATGGGGGAACAGGATATGATGACCCCACGCCGCGCGACCGAGAAGCTGGCCGGTGCCGTCAAGGCGCCTCAGCAACGCAGACTGTTGCGGGGTTGCGGCCACATGACACCGCTGGAGCGACCCAACGAACTGCTGGACGAATTGATCGAGTTCGGCCGCTGGCTGGCAGAGCCCCGGGAAAGCGAGACAGGGAAGGTCTGAACGAGGCTGAATCACCTCGGAAGGCATTATCGACCAGGCGTTATCGGCCCGGGAAATGCGGCCGGGAATACACGCCTGACGGTTGCCACCCCCTGCCCGGGCGGCAGGGGATGGATGCCGGAGTGATCAGGCCTCCCGGCCGGCGTGTCCGCCGCGGCCGAAGGCATTCTCCAGAACACCATGCACCCAGCCGCGTGCGCTGGAAAACGTGGAGCGCGCCCAGGCCGCAATGTACTCGTTACGGAGTCGGCGGGCCTCCAGCTCCATCAGCACGACACTCTCCGGAGCAAATGCGGGGATCTGTTCACGGGACTGTTCGTAGCGTGCCATCTGGGTAACTCCTGCGGTTTGGGTAATGAGCATTGACGCTTGATGCAGGAGCTTACCAGTAGTGTTGCATCGCAACATCCGGAAAAATGGAAAAACGCCTATTCCCACCAGGAACAGATCGGCCTCGCACAGGATCCCAATAAGGGAAGTGAGGCCACGGACGGATATGAAATGGTGCCGGTGAGAGGAATCGAACCCCCGACCTACTGATTACGAATCAGTTGCTCTACCGACTGAGCTACACCGGCATTTTTGGTGGCCGCAGAGTATATCCAAAGGACTCTCAAGGAACAATGCTGTGAACCCTGCCACCGACCGGTCCTCAAGTTACCACGGCATGGCTTGCACGGTCGACGTCCACGAGCTACTTTAAAAGCCGGGTGGCGGTATGGATATTACTGCCCCGCTTACTCGTCACAATCAAAGCTTCATGGATGAAGGATCATGCGGAAGGATTCCGGTTTGACCTTGGTCGAACTGCTGGTGCTCGTCGTTGTACTGGCAGTTCTCGCCACGAGCGTGGCCCCCTCTTTCGGCCGCCTGGTTGCGGCGCAGCGGGCCATCACTGAAACCAACTCTCTTCTCACCGCCATTCACCTGGCCCGCTCGGAGGCCATCCGGCGCGGCCAGCGTGTCACGCTCTGTCCGGCGCGTGTCGGCACAACGCACTGTACGGGCGACGTCGACTACGATGCCGGCTGGATTGTTGTCGAGGGCCCAGCACCCCTTGCCGGGCTGGAGAGTACCGGCGAAGTCATCACCGTCGGCGGCCCCATGCGTGACATGACCGCATTGGGCAACGGTTCCATGAAACGGTACGTGTCCTTTCTGCCCAACGGTCAGTCCCGGCAGATAAGCGGCGCGCTGCAGATGGGCAGGATCACACTCTGCAATCCGCCAGTTGGCCGGGAGATCATTGTCAGCCGAACCGGCCGCCCCAGGGTGGTCACGATCACCTGTGAGGGATAACGGCCAAAAGATGCCACTCGTCGGCCAATTATCTGGGTTCATCCGTCGCCTGCTGCAAGTGTGGTCCAAACGTCTTTATAGATGGCCCCATGAACAAGCAAACCGGCGTTACATTGATCGAACTGATGGTGACGGTGGTCGTCGCCGTGATCCTGGCCACCGTGGCGGTACCGGGTTTCCAGGAAATCTTCCGGGAAAATCGAGTCAGCTCACAGGTCAACGAGCTCGTCACCATCATGAGCTTCGCGCGCAGCGAGGCGGTGCGCCGGGGCACGGACATCCGGGTGGTCGTCACCCCAAACGGCAGCGATGGCTGGTCCGCTGTCGCCAGTGTCCTCGACACAGGCGAGCAACTGCGCACCAACGACAGGTCCGATGACAGGGTCGAACTCGACGGCGGCCAGTTGACCATCGACTTCAACAACCGGGGCTATGCCAACGCCTCCAGCCAGCGCCACATGCAGCCGTCCGATAGCTGTCGGGGCGACCAGCGGCGCCTGGTCGACGTTCATCCCTCCGGCAGAGTCTCGGTTTCGCGGGTGGCATGCAATTGATGCACAGACAATCGAAGGTTGCAGTCGTGATGACCAAGCACACCATGTCCTTCCGGAACAGCCGGCCGAAACAGCACGGCTTCAGCCTGCTCGAGGTGCTGATCGCGGTGTTGGTTCTCTCCATTGGCCTCCTCGGCCTGGCCGGGCTGCAGGCGACCTCGCTCCGGTATAACCACGATGCCCAGCTCCGCGGGCAGGCGAGCCTGCTTGCCTACGACATGGCGGACCGCCTGCGTGCGAACCGCGATGCCGCCGTTGCCGGCAACTATGACGGCACACACACGGCAACCGCCTGCCAGGACAACTTCACGCCCGCCGGCGGCGCCGTGGCCGCGCGCGATCTGGATGAATGGCGCCAGTCGCTGGGCTGTCTGCTGCCCGATGCGCAGGGCGTGGTCTCGCGGAACGGCGACATGGCAACGATCACCATACAGTGGGTGGAAGACCGCTCGGTGGATGATCCGACCGCGGCTCGCCAGACCTTCTCCTTTACAAGCCGCCTCCGCTAGAGCGCCGGGATCCAATCATGAGAACCAAGAACCACAGACTGCAGCACGGGATGTCCCTGGTCGAGCTCATGGTGGCCATGGTGATCTCCCTCATCCTCACCTTCGGCGTGGTGCAGATATTCCTGAGCAGCAAGCAGAGCTACGTGTTGCACGAGGGGATTTCCCGCATCCAGGAGAACAGCCGGTTTGCCACCGAGGAGCTGCAACGGGAGCTGCGCATGGCCGGCTTCACCGGCTGCTCGCAGAACATCACCAACTGGGTGCAGCCCGGGGGCGCGAGCTACATCTTTGACAACACCATTCCGCTGTCAGGCTGGGAGGCCGGCGGGACCGGCGTCGGCGACAGCTACACGATCAGCGGTTTCGCTCCCGGCAGCGGAAGCTGGTCCAACGGTACCGGCGAAGCGCTGCCGGGCGGCATACAGCCGGTGCCCGGCACCGATGTGCTGGTGCTCAACCGGGGCGTGCGGGCGGAGATCACCCTGACCGGCAACCCCGGCCCCCCCGCCAACGCCATCACCGCGGACGGGGCCACCGGGATCCCGCAGGGCGCCATCGTCACGGCCGTGACATCCAACTGCTCCGGCGGCGACATGTTCCAGAAGAGCAGCAACGCGAGTGCCGTTTCCCTGCCCAAGGGTGTCGGCGGCACACCGGGCAACCTGAACCCGTCGGGCGGCTTCAGTCAGGCCTATGACGACGACGCCAGCATCTATGTGTGGCAGAGCGTCGCCTATTACATCGGATTCAACGCCGACACCGGGCAACCGGGGCTCTATCGGCTTCGCCTGGATCCGGGGTCGGCGTGGGGCGCCGGCCTTGACGGCGAACTGGTGGAGGGCGTGGAGAACATGCAGGTGCTGTACGGCCGGGACACCAACGGCAACGGCCAGGTCAACGACTATGTCACCGCCGCCGCCATATCGGACTGGTCGGAAGTCCGCAGCGCCCGGGTGTCGTTGCTGTTCCGTTCTCCCGAGCGGGCCAATACCGAGGACGACCCGCGAAACTACAACCTGATCGGAACGCGCATCGAGCCGATCAGCGACCGCCGCATCCGCCAGGTGGCGACCACGACGATCGGCATCCGGAACCGACTGGAGTAACCCATGAACCGTTTCGAATCGCGACAGGCGGCGGCAAGGCCCGCCCGCGCAACGGCCGGAGTACAGCGGGGAAGTGCGCTGATCATCAGCCTGCTGATACTGCTGCTGATGACGATCATCGGCGTGACCGCGCTGCAGACCGGCGCGCTTCAGGAGCGCATGGCCGGAAACGCCCGCGACCGGCAGATCGCCTTCGAGGCCGCCGAAGCCGCCCTGCGCGACGCCGAAGAGTTGCTCACCGGCAACCCCGGTATCACGTTCAGCAACAGCAACGGCATGTGGCAGCCCAACGGCATCGGCCAGAATGCCCGCTGGAACACGGTGAACTGGGGCCAGGGCAGCGGGGATATCCGGGAGTACGCGGTGACCGGCGACGGCTTCGACACGCTGAGCCGCAATCCGGCCTACATCGTGGAGCAGCTCCCGCCGGCTCCGGGTGATTCCGACAGCCTGGCAAGCGACGAGCCGCTTCCCGACATGCTCATGTTTCGCATCACGGCGCGCGGCTGGGGTGGCTCCACCACCACCAGCGTCATGCTGCAGTCCGTGTTCCGCATGCAATAGGGATCTGTCCGGACCGCACGACGTGCGGGACCGCAGAACAAGGAGCCCAGACCATGAAACTGTTCAACAAGAAGCTACCCGTTTTCTCGGTCGCGATGGCCCTGACCCTGGGGACAGGACTCTCCGTGCAACCTGCCCATGCGCAACTGAATGTGGCGCAGGCCCCACTGTTCGTCGTCTCGCCAGTGCTGCCCGCGCTGATACTGGCCGTGGACGATTCCGGCAGTATGGATGCCGAGATCATCGTGCCCACCAACGACGGTGCCTCTTGGTGGCACACCGGCAACCAGTCGTTCACCGGCCTGGGTCGCCACGACCAGTCGGCGCCGGGGCGCTTGAACTTCAACGAGGCCGGGGGGGCCAACGGTACCTGGAAGAAATACACCTACCTGTTTCCCAACGGAACAGGCACCGGCAATCGCATCTACAATGACGCCACGAACGACCACTTCGCCGTTCCGCCCATTCCGGCGTTCGCCTGGGCACGATCACCCGCGTACAACACATCGTACTTCAACCCGGCCGTCACGTATTCGCCGTGGCCGTCCGTGGGTGGCTACGAGTTCGATGACGCTCCGCCGACCGCCGCACCGAGCGATCCGGTTGACGGCACTTCGACATTCGACGTGACGGCCGGAGGCCAGGAACTCTACGAGAACAACGCGGCAAACCATCAATTCCGTGTGCAGCCAGGCATGACACTGCCGTCAGGTACCCGGTACCACACGTGGGGCGGGGGCGCGAGCTGGGCAACGGCACCGGCAGACGGTGTGTCCATCACCGCCGAGCGAAGCATTGGCATCGGCTACTTCCCGGCCACCTTCTATCTGCCAACCGACTGGAATCTGCCAGCGGGGTACGGCTACGAGGATGCCGCTGTCGTTCAGCAGGGCAGCGGGCCTGACGGCCAGACGCTGAACCGGTACGAAATCCGCCCGGGCAACTTCACCTCCATGGAAGCCTATAACGCCGCAATTCAGAATTTCGCCAACTGGTTCACCTACTTCCGGAAACGCCACCAGGCAACCAGGGCGGGTATCGCCGAAGCTTTCCTCGACATCTCCTCGATGCGCGTTGGCGCGTTCACGATCAACAACCGCAACAACGTGACCATGCGCGACCTGCGCGAGGACGACGACCGGGAGAGCTTTTTCGCGCAGATCTACGGCTACGGCGGCAACAGCGCCGGCACGCCGAACAAGGAAGCGGTCTGGCACATGGGCCGGCAGTTCCAGCGCACCGGCACCGACGCGCCGATTCTGGAAGCCTGCCAGATGAACTTCGGCGTGCTGTTCACCGACGGCTACTCCAACGCCTCCACGCCCGGCAACGTCGGCAACGTGGACGGCTCCGGCAATGCGCCGTTCAACCACCCGGTGTTCTCGGACAATGTCTCCAACACGATGGCGGATCTTGCCGCGCATTTTTACGTCACCAACCCCAGAACGGACATGGATACCGGCCGCGTTCCGGTCGGGCCGGGCTGCAATACGCCCAACCCGGACCCGTGGCTGAACTGCCAGACCAATCTGCACATGAGCCTGTTCGGCGTGACGCTCGGCGTGCAGGGCAATGTCTACGGTGTCGACGAGGACGCCACCGCCGACCCCTACTCCAACCCGCCGAGCTGGCCCACGACGTTCCAGAACCGGAACCCGAGTGCGGTGGACGACCTCTGGCATGCCACCATCAACAGCCGTGGCGCCCTGCTGGACGTCAACGTGCCCTCCGAAATGGGTGCGGCATTCTCCGAGGTGACTCAGCGCGTGGCAGAACAGGCGGGCTCCGCTTCCGCCGTGGCAGCAAACTCCACGCGTCTGGAAACCGGCTCACGCATCTACCAGGCGCGGTTCAACTCCGAGGACTGGGGCGGACAGCTGATCTCCTACCAGGTCAACACCAACGGCACCATCGGCAACCAGGTCTGGGACGCGGCCAACGGCATTCCGGCGGCGGCAAGCCGCAACATCCTCACCTACAGCGGCGGCGAAGGCGCCCCGTTCACCACGGCCGGCATCAGCGCCGCGCAGATGGCGCTGCTGAACATCAATCCCGACACCGGCGCCAACGACGGCCGCGGCGCTGACCGGCTGAGTTACCTGCGCGGGAACCGCAGCCTGGAGCGCCAGAACGGCGGCAGCTTCCGGAACCGCACCAGCCTGCTGGGTGACATCGTCAATTCCGAGCCGGCCTACATGGGCTCGCAGGATTTCGGTTTCAACGTGCTGCCAGAGGGCGAGGCCGGCGTCTACAGAACCTATGTCGCCAACAAATCCGACGAGGTCCTGTTCGTGGGCGCCAACGACGGCATGCTGCATGCGTTCGACGCCAGCAACGGCAACGAACTGTTCGCCTATGTGCCGGCTGGCGTCTATCCGAATCTGAATCAGCTCACCTCACCCGAGTACGCGCACCGTTACTATGTCGACGGCTCGCCGCGGATCATCGACGCCTATCTGGGCGGCGAGTGGCGCACGATCCTGCTGGGCAGCACCGGCGCCGGCGGCCGCACGGTATTTGCCCTGGATGTCACGAATCCGGGCAGCTTCAACCAGGGCAACGTGCTCTGGGAGTTCTCGCACCCCGAACTCGGCCTCAGCATGAGCCAGCCCACCGTGGTGCGTCTGGCCGACGGCACCTGGGCGGCCGTCTTCGGCAACGGTTACAACAGCGACTCGGGAACGGCTCGACTGTTCATGCTGAATCTGGCGACCGGCCAGCAGATCGGCAACAGCCCGATCAACACGGAGGCGGGAGGAGACAACGGCCTGTCTCACATCGTTCCGGTGGACACCAACGGTGACCGGGTGACAGACGCCATCTACGCCGGCGACCTGCTGGGCAACCTCTGGAAATTCGAGCCCAGCAACACGAACAACCCGGGCGCCAACTGGCAGGTGGCATTCTCCCAGAACGGCAACCCCGCCCCGCTGTTCCGCGCGGTGGATAGTGCCGGTGCGGGACAGGCTATCACCTCCCGCCCGACAGTCGGTCGCCACCCGGATGGCGGCGTGATGGTCTACTTCGGTACCGGCAAGTTCTTCGAGGAGGGCGACAATGTCGTCCCGAACAACCCGCAGATCAACACCTTTTACGGTATCCGCGACACCGGCAACCACGTGACCGGACGAAACAGCCTGCAGGAACAGACCATCATCCAGGAGGGCACGGCCAGCGACAGCATCGCCTTCGACTACCGCGTGATCTCGCAGAACAACGTGGATTACTCGAGCAGGCATGGCTGGTATCTGGATCTGGAAAGCCCCTCCGAGGGTGCCAACGGGGAACGCGTGACCGGTCAGGCCATCCTTCGGCAGGGGCGGGTAATTTTCGTCAGCAACACGCCGTCCAGCGATCCCTGCGAATTCGGTGGCAGCAGCTGGCTGATGGAGCTGGACGCCATCAACGGCGGCCGTACGGATTACGCCGTGTTCGACGTCAACAACGACGGTGTCATCGACGAAAACGACATCATTGCCATCTTCGGTCCGGACGGTGCGGAAGGCCATGTAACCGGCCGCCGGATCAATGATCTGGTCACCACACCGACCATTCTGCAAGGTGACGAGGGCACCGAATTCAAGTTCATGAGTGGTGCCAGCGGCAACATCAACGTTGTCGAGGAAATCTCCGGCATCAGTGCGCTGGGCCGGCAATCCTGGGAGCAGTTGAACTAGGTGGGGAAACCGGTGACTTCCGCGTACGGTTCGATCAGAGGCCGCACGCGGAAGCGGCGATAACGAGAATCAAATGACGAGCGTGAATACCATGCCAAAGACTGCCAACAATACCCGCCAACGGGGGTTTACGCTGATCGAGCTGATGATCGTGGTGGCGATCATCGGGATCATCGCGGCAATCGCCTACCCCTCGTACCAGAACCACGTCCAGAGCTCCCGCCGGGCGACGGCCCAGGGGGACATGCTGGAGATCGCCCAGTGGCTGGAGCGGCAATACTCGGTGAACAGCACCTACAACACGGCCGCGGCGATTCCGTTCGCGCAATCCCCCAGGAACGGCAACCCTGTCGCCTACAACATCACCGTGCCCGTGCGGACGCAATCAACCTATACCATTCAGGCGGTCCCGGCCGGTCCGCAGGTGGGAGACCGCTGCGGCACGATGACGGTGACGCACACAAATGCGCGAACCGCCGCCCAGGCTGACTGCTGGTAGCTCCTCACCTTGCCGGGGCCGGACCCTGTCCGGTCCCGCCCACTTGTCTCCCCCTCCCCGACAGTGTGATACGCGTCGGGTTTCCGGGTAGAATCGGGCTCCGTTCGCCGCCAGTCGGCCACCGCTGATCGCAGGGAGTGCTTTCCGTTGGATTTCCTCGAAATCTTCGTCCTGTCCATCGTGCAGGGCCTGACCGAGTTTCTGCCCATTTCCAGCGCAGGCCACCTGATCCTGGTCCCCCTGCTTACAGCCTGGGACGATCAGGGCCTGGCCTTCGACCTTGCCGTCCATGTCGGCAGCCTCGCGGCCGTAATGCTGTATTTCCGGCGGGACATCCTGGGCATGACACGGGACTGGACCCGCTCCGTGGTCACCCGGCAGCAGACGGAGAACTCGCGGCTGGCCTGGGCGGTGCTCTGGGGCACGATTCCCGTGGGCATCGCCGGGCTGCTGTTCAAGGACGTGGTGGAAACCACCATGCGCACACCGGAGGTGGGCGCCATCGTGATCGCCTGCTCGCTGATCGGATTCGGTTTGCTGCTGGGCCTGGCCGACTGGCGCTTCCGCGGCGAGCGCAGCGAGCGCGAGATGCGCTGGACCGACGTGCTGGTGATCGGCGTGGCCCAGGCCATCGCGTTGATCCCGGGTACGTCCCGTTCCGGCATCACCATGACGGCGGCCCTGTTCATGGGGCTCAGTCGCGAGGGCGCCGCCCGCTTCTCGTTCCTGCTCTCCATACCGGTCATCGTGCTCGCCAGCGGGTTGCAGTTCATCGAACTGCTGCGGCCGGGCAGCCATGTGGACTGGTGGGCAATGTCGCTGGGGGTCGTGCTCTCCGGCATCAGCGCCTATCTCTGCATTCATTACTTCCTGGCGTTCATCAAGCGCATCGGTATGCAGCCGTTCGTGGCGTATCGGATCATTCTCGGGGTGATCCTGCTGATTATTTTCCTGTAGCGTGAACAGACAGATGGTGGATATCGCTGCGCTCCATCCACCCTACGCCTGCGGTGGCCACCGCGTGCCGGTGCACATCGCTGCGCTCTGAGCACCCTACGCATTGCAAGGACGCGCAGTAGCGACGACTCAGCATGGTGCGCTTCGCCTTCGGCTCAGGGCACCCTACACCGATAACCGGGTCCGTGCGTAGCGATGCGCACCGGCGGAACCTGACTACTCTCCTCTCGCCCGTTCGATCAGCGCGCGGAAGGTTGCCCGGTCGCGATCCCGGTCCACCGACAGGCTGAGTGTCTCGATGTCCGCCGGCTCATCAGCGGCCGGGGGGATGATCCGATAGGTGAAGACATGCGGGCGGTCATCGCGCAGCCATTCGAAGGCCTGGCCGTAGCGCAGATCCCGGAAATACAGCTCGCCGCCTTCACGGACGACCTGATAATAGCCGTCGGATACCTTCAGAAGATCCCGCACCACCGGCTCCCCCATGTACGGGATCAGGTGATGCGCATTCCGGCGGAAGAACACGAAATCATCAGGGGGATGTTGGTCCAGGCGAGAGTGGAACGCGACCACATAGCCCTCCTCCACCTCCGCGATGCCGCGCCAGAGCACGTTGTTGAAGAATGTCGGTTTGACGAAAACCCGCTGGGCATCCACTCCCTCATCTTCGAACGCCTGCTCGAATACATGCTGGACCTGCCACTTGTTCAGCAGCGTGAACGCCAGGTAGCAACTGCTCAGCCCCACGCCGATCCAGGCCAGCGTCTGCCGCAGGCCGCGGGAGCGTTGCATCCAGATCAGCACCGGCACGGTCAGCAGCAGCGGTAGCGTGTACAGCGGATCAATCACCGAGATGCTGGCGATGGCATACGCCCGATCCGAGAACGGCAGAAGCAGTTGTATCCCGTAGGACGTGAATGCATCGATGGCCAGGTGGCTGAGCAGCACCAGCCACAGAACCAGAGCCCAGCGCCCCCATCCGATCTTGTCCTTCCGGTGCACACGATCGGCCAACCAGCCCAGGACAATCGCGGCCAGCGTGACGAACAGCAGGGAGTGTGTGATGCCGCGATGGAAGGTCAGCGCCACGGCGTCGCCCATGGCGGCACCCAGGGGGACGTCGATATCCGGAAGCAGCGCCACTGCGGCACCCCAGGCCACGGCGCGGTTGCCGACCGTCCGTCCCAGCCCCAGTTGCCCGATCGCCCCGCCCAGCAGGGCATGAGATAACGTGTCCATGCGTGCGCCTTATCCGCCTGCGAGCAAACCGGCCAGGAAGATGGTCGCCAGCCCCAGGTAGATGCTGACCCCGGTGATATCGGTAATGGTGGTCAGTACCGGGCCTGTCATCATGGCCGGATCCTTGCCCAGGCGCTTGATCAGGAACGGAATGGTCCCGCCGACCACGCCGGCCACCAGCACATTCACCGCCAGCGCCGTCCCGGCCACCAGCCCCAGCACCATATTGCCCTGCATGAACCAGGCGACCACGGTGAACAGGGCCCCCAGCGCGATGCCATTGCAGATGCCGATCACCAGTTCCTTGCGCATGGCGAGCCAGAAATCACGCAGCCGCACCTCACCCAGCGCGATACTGCGTATCGAGACCGACAACGCCTGGATACCGACGTTGCCGCCCATGTCCGTGATCATCGGCAGGAAGGCAGCGAGAATGGCTACCGCAACCAGGGTTTCCTCGAACGACGCGATCACCGCCACGGCACCCAGGTTGAGGAAGATATTGGCCGCCATCCACGGCAGGCGCTTGCGGACGGCCTGGCGCGGCGGCGTGAAAAAGGTTTCGTCGGCGGAACCGGCATTCAGGGCCACGAAGCCGTCCGCCACCTCGGACGCCAGCAGGTCCATGGCCACCGTCATCGAGATCACGCCCACCAGCACGTCCTTGTCATCCACCACCGGCAGCAGTTTCAATCGCCGGGTGCGGATGCGGTGGGCTGCGTCGATGGCGCTGTCACTGGTACGGGCGGCGACCACCTCCCGGCGCATGACCTCGGACAAACGCTGTTCCCGCGGGCTCAGCATCAGATCGCGCAGCGAGATGACACCGGTCGGCCTGCCCTGCTCATCCACGGCATAGATGTACGCCCCCCGCTCCACTTCCACCGGTGCTTCCCGCACCGCCTCGGTCGCCTCCCTGACGGTTTCCGTCTCGGGTACGGACATGAAATTCGGGGTCATCACCGCGCCGGCGGTGCCCGCCGGATACTGCGTCAACTGGCTGACCTGGATCAGAAATGCCGGATCGAACTGATCCAGCAGTTCCTTCGAGCGCGCCTGCGGCAGGCGATCAATCACATCGGCGATGCTTTCGGGCGACATGGCGGCCAGCAGTGAACCGGCGTCATCGGCAGAGAACTCTTCCAGCAGGCGGACGGCAAAATCCACTGGCAGATGCTCGACCATGCGTCCCGCGCGTTCCCAGCCGATCATCTGGAAGAAGGGGAGCAGGGCCTGCCGCGGCGCTTCGGCCAGTATGCGAGCACTGCGGGCGGCGGACACGCGACGGGCGGTAACCGCCGCTTCCCGATACTGGCCGCGCTCCAGCGACTCCGCCATCTCCCGTGCATACTCCTCCAGCGCCTCGGTAACGAGCAGCATTCTGTGTCTCCTTCTGAGCGACCATCGACAGCCACAACAGGCTTAAGGAAGCGCTGATTAATTCCCACGTTCGCGCTCGAGACCGATTTTCGTTCGTGGCAAGAAGCAAGCCGCCGCAGGTCGTGGTTCTACCTGTGGTGGCTTGCGACACCGCCACGGGCGATGCGGCCGAGCCCCAAGGGGTTACGGTTGGATTTTTCGCGATGCTAGGCGCGGCGCGCAGCGCCGTGGTCATTCCACGGCCAAGCGCCGCAACAACGCAGTGCGAAAAATCCAACCGTAACGTGAGCGCGGGAATTGACCAGCGCTTCCTTAACCTTGCCCCAATCGCCATCGGTCGGACAACTGGCCGGGCCGCCGTCATTCGCAGCCTGCAGGAGCGCCGACCCGCAGGGGACTGCGACGGCGGGGAACTACTGGAAGATAGAGAGCAGAAAAGGCAGGTAGACGATCACCAGCAGCAGGGCGACGATCAGTTCCGAGCGGATCACCATGCGCAGCTCGCGCTGCCGCTGCTCGGGGGCGCCATCCATCAGCACGCGGGACATCAGCGAATCCAGCAGCAGCCCGGAAAGCAGCAACGGCGCCATGACCGGCACCACAATGGTGAAAAAGAAGCCGGTACCCTGGTATTCCGGCAGCGTATCCCCCCCGGGAGCGAGCACAATGGCAACGACGGCAAGCGACAGCAGCACGGCCCGCAACGGGCCCAGCGCCCGCAAGTAGCTGCCGAGCACGGTGGCCAGCGCGTTTCCGAACCCCTGTCCGCCGGTGGAATCAGTCATCATGCCAGGATCCTTGAAGGAAAAACGCGCGCATTATACGCGCCGAAACAGCGATGTGTCAGGCTGCGATCTGCTCCGGAGTCGGTCTGCCACGCCCCGCCAGGGAAACATTCAGTATTTCCATTACGGGCCGTGCATTGGGTAGCATATCCGGTCCGGATACCGCAAATGGACAGCAACATGACGGCAAGTGACAATCAGAAGCGTGAGCGCGCGCAGCGCACCCGCGAATTCCTCGACCTCCTGATCAGCCGTTATCCGGACTGTTTCAGCAAAGACCCCGCCAGAATCCGTCCCCTGGCCATCGGCATTCAGAAGCCGTTGCGCGCCGACCTTGCCGAGGACGAGGAACTGAAGGAGACGCCCGGCTGGCTGGTGCGCCAGGCCCTCGCCCTGTACACGCGTGCGCCAGCCTACCTTGAAGCCACGCTGGCTGGGGGGCAGCGCGTCAACCTGGACGGCTCCGACGGCGGGGAAATCACCGAGGAAGCCAAGCGGTTCGCCGGCGAGCGCCGGGAAGAGCAGAAGCAGCGTCAGGCGGCACGCCGCAAGGCGCGGGCACCGAAGAAACCCGCGAAACCCCGCCGGCCCAGCCCCGAGGAACTTAAACAGCGCAAGCTGGAAGCGCTGGCCCGGAAATTCAACAGCCGGTAGGCCCGGCCCGGAATGAAGACCCGCCCCGATGATCTACTGGCTGGATCTGTTCGGTACTGTCGTGTTCGCCGTTTCCGGCGCGCTGGCGGCCGGCCGGAAGAATCTCGATTTGTTCGGCGTGCTGGTTCTGGCCGTGGTCACGGCCATCGGCGGCGGCACGCTGCGCGACGTGACGCTCGGCGCCACACCGGTTTTCTGGGTCACCGACCCCGTCTACCTGTGGCTTGCCTCCATTGCCGGTCTGGTCACGGTTTACCTGGCCCGTCATGATTTCCTCCAGCGGCGGTTCCTGCCGATAGCCGATGCCCTCGGACTCGCCACCTTCTGTGTGATCGGCGCGGAACGTGCGCTCAGCCTGGGCGTCAACCCGGCCATCGCCGTGCTGATGGGGGTGATGACCGGCGTTTTCGGCGGCATGATCCGCGACGTGCTGTGCGGCGAAGTGCCTCTGGTGCTGCGCCGGGAACTCTATGCCACCGCGGCGATGCTGGGCGCCACCGTCACGGTCGTCCTCGGCATGCTGCTGCCCGGCACCGCGGTCGCCACCTGGCTGGGCTTGCTGGCAGCGCTGGCGCTGAGGCTGGCAGCGATACGCTGGAACCTGTCCCTGCCGGTCTTCGTACACCACTCCCGCCACTGACACCATGGAAGCACGGATCAATTCCCGAACGAGCGCAGGATGACCGGCGCTTCTCCCCATCGTAAGGCCGTGTAAAGAAGTGCAAAACTGTGCGACACCCGACCGTGCGGGTTCCACCCTGTGGCATGATCTCCACAACGCAGGCCGGAGCCCCACCCACCGGGGTGAACCCCCTCAGGCCTGGTGTGTCCATGCAGCATACGGAAAGAACGGCGGATCGGAATGAAGACATTCGGGTGGATTGCGGCAGTCGCGGTCATCGGTGCGGGGGTCGGCCTCTGGTGGTGGCAACAACAGGGCGGCGCGCCGGCTCCGGGCGCCGCCCGGGGGCCAGGTGCCGAACGGGCCATCGCCGTGGAGGCTGCACCGATCACCCGGGGCTCCATCCAGTCCTGGTCCACGTTCACCGGCTCGCTGACCCCGGCCGCCCAGTTCGACGTCGCCGCCCGAATAGCCGGCCGGCTGGAGGTGCTGGAGGCGGACCTGGGCGATACCGTGGAACAGGGCCAGGTCATCGCCCGCCTGGACGACGAGGAACCCACGCAGGAGCTCGAGCAGGCGCGCGCCGAACTGGCCGTGGCCCGTGCCAATGTGCTGGAAGCACAGGCCTCGCTGGAAGCCGCCGAGCGCTCGCTGCAGCGCACTCGTGAGCTGCGCGAGCAGCGTGTGGCATCGCAGTCGGAGCTGGATGCCGCCAGCACCGAGGCCCAGGCCCAGGCGGCGCGCGTGGAACTCGCCAGATCTCAGGTCATGCAGCGGGAAGCGGCCGTGC
>JBJHBJ010000035.1:0-24590 GCA_050485425.1 Ectothiorhodospiraceae bacterium
CGGAAGCCCCCGCAGCAGCAAGCGCATGGTGGCGGTGAACTGTGCCGCCATTCCCCGCGACCTGCTGGAAAGCGAACTGTTCGGACACGAGGCCGGTGCCTTTACCGGTGCCATCAAGGCCAGGTTGGGGCGTTTTGAGCAGGCTCACGGCACCACGTTGCTGCTGGACGAGATCGGCGACCTCGAGCTCTCTCTGCAGGCCAAGTTGCTGCGGGTGCTCGAGGATGGCACGTTCGAACGGCTGGGCACCAACACGCCGCGACGCACGGATGCCCGCATCCTCTGTGCCACCAACCGGTCCCTGCGGGGCATGGTGGCCGCGGGCGCGTTCCGCGAGGACCTGCTGTACCGGTTGAACGCCGTGGAGATCACGTTGCCGCCGCTCCGCGAGCGCATCGAGGACATCCCCCTGCTGGTCCGCCACATGCTGCCGCGCATCGCCGCCGAGATGAACCCACGGGTACGGGAGATGGATGCGTCTGCCTACCGTACGCTGATGCGCCACAACTGGCCCGGCAACGTCCGCGAGCTGCGCAACGTGCTGGAGCGGGCACTGATCATGTGCGAGCACGAGGTCATCACCAGCGGTGATCTGCCGTCGCTGGAGGCCGGTGCGTTGCCGACCGTCGAGACGAGTATTGCCGCCCCGACCGGGGTCCCGCTGAATACGGTGTCGCCGTCCAGCGAGCCGGCCAGCGAGAAGGAATGGATACTCGATGCGCTGCGCCGCAACCGCTTTCGCCGGGGCGAGACGGCGCGCGAGCTGGGGCTGGCGCGAAAGACGCTCTACAACAAGATGCGGCGTTACGGTCTGGACTGAACGCTGGCCGGCAGCGGATGACGTATCACACCGTGCGCCAGCGTGACCGCGGAGGCCAGTGTGCTTTCGTAAAGGGGGTGCAGGTACAGTCGCCGCTCCACGCTTGCGGCCCGGTCGGCCGCTTCCTGTAGCAGGGTTCCGGTTTCCACTGTTCGGCGTTCCTGATCATCCTCCACACCGGTCCCCAGGCCTGGCACGACCAGCAGCATGTCGACGCCCTGGGTCAGCGCTTCGTCAAGCTGTTGCCCGTCGCTGACGACGGCCACTGTGGTCATGCCCCGTTCCCTGGCCTGTCGCAGCAGCTGCAGTTCCCGCTGGTAGGTGAATCCGGAGTGATTCAGCGCCGCAGCGAGTTCACCGTTCAGCAGTCCCACACTGGGCCAGTTGCACACGGCATTGACACCCGCCTTGCTCAATCCGTCCAGCAGGTCTGCGGGGCGGCGGAACGGGTCGTTGGCCAGTACGCCGGCGATAATCCGGGTTTTTCCGTCTGCGCCGACCAGAGCCTCAAGCAGTCCGCCGTTTACGTCTCCCACCGGCATGGCGCAGGCCATGTCCGCCAGCCGTGGATTCATGTTCGCGGTCAACGGGCTCAGGATGCACGGCCCCTGGCCCCGCGTCTCGGCGTCTTCCACGCTGGCCACAAACCAGCCGTCATCGGCGCTCCAGCGGCTGAAGATGCGATGCCCGCTATGAGTCATATTGGGTATCCATGGGTATCTCAGGCCTCGTTGTTACCCACCGTTGCGGCCACTGCCGGACATGGAAACCGCGCCAGCGGCGGGCTGCGTCGGTTGGCACGGCCGATGCTAAACGTAACACAAAACAAAATCCGCGCCCCAGGAGGCGTGGATGGCTGGAGGAGATATGCGAAAGGCCTATGTGATCGGCACCTGCGATACCAAGGGGCCGGAGCTGCGCTACGTCCGCGGTCTGATCCAGGCGGCCGGGGTGGACACCGTGCTGGTGGATGTGAGCACCCGCGGTGAAAGCGATGACGCGGACATCCGCCCCGCTGATGTGGCCGCCAGCCATCCCGACGGCGCCACCGCCGTGTTTTCCGACGACCGCGGCAAGGCGGTGGCCGCCATGGCGGAGGCACTGCGGCATTTCCTGGGTGCCCGTGCCGATATCGGCGGTGTGCTTGGGCTGGGGGGTGGGGGAGGCACTGCCCTGGTCGCTCCCGCCTTGCGCGATCTCGACGTGGGCGTGCCGAAGATGCTGGTATCCACCGTGCCCCCCGGCAACACGGCACCTCACGTGGGTTCCAGTGATATTGCCATGATGTATTCGGTGACGGACGTTGCCGGTATCAACCGCATCTCCCGCCGCGTGCTCGGCAACGCCGCCAATGCCCTGGCCGGCATGGTGCAGGGCCGTATCCCCGACACCAACGGTGAAAAACCGGCCATTGCCTTGACCATGTTCGGGGTGACCACGGATTGCGTGACGGCCGTGGTCCGGGAACTGGAAACGGATTACGACTGCCTGGTGTTCCATGCCACCGGCATCGGCGGCCAGTCGATGGAAAAGCTGGTGGAAGGCGGATTGGTGAGCGGTGTGCTGGACATTACCACCACCGAGATCTGCGATCTGCTGATGGGCGGCATACTGAGCGCCGGCGAGGACCGCCTGGGCGCCATTGCCCGCACGTCGATCCCGTATGTCGGCTCCTGCGGTGCGCTGGATATGGTGAATTTCGGCGCACCGGAAACGGTGCCGGCGCATTACCGCGAACGCAAGCTGCATGAGCACAACCCCCAGGTCACGCTGATGCGCACTTCGCCGGAGGAGAACCGCCGCATGGGCGAGTGGATCGGCGAGAAGCTGAATCGCTGCGACGGTCCGGTGCGGTTCCTGCTGCCGGAGGGCGGGGTTTCCATGATCGATGCGCCGGGACAACCCTTCCATGACCCGGAAGCCGACGCCGCCCTGTTCCAGGCGCTGGAGGATACCGTGCGCCAGACCGATCGGCGGCGCCTGATCCGCCTGCCGCACAACATCAATGATGCCGCCTTCATTCGGGCGCTGCTGGACAACTTCCGCGAGGTCATGCGCTGATGGCCGGGGCAATCCTCCAGGCGAACGGGCTCACCAGGAGCTTCAAGGGCTTCTACGCCGTGAACGGGGTCTCCCTGAGCGTGGAGGAGGGCAGCATCCACGCGCTGATCGGTGCCAACGGTGCCGGCAAGACCACGTGCTTCAATCTGCTCTCCAAGTTTCTCGAGCCCACCAGCGGCAACATCCTGTTCAAGGGCAGGGATATCACCCGTAGCAAACCGGACAAGGTGGCGCGCCTCGGTCTGGTGCGCTCGTTCCAGATCTCGGCCGTGTTCGGCGGGCTCACGGTACTGGAAAACGTGAACCTGGCACTGCAGCGCAACCGTGGGGAATCGTTCGATTTCTGGCGTTCCCTGCGGGCGCTGGCGCATCAACAGTCGCGCGCGGAGGAGCTGCTGGAATCCGTAGGGCTCGTCGCGTTCAGGCACACACCGGCCGCGGAACTGCCTTATGGCCGCAAGCGGGCACTGGAACTGGCGACCACGCTGGCGCTGGATCCGGAAGTGATGCTGCTGGACGAGCCCACCGCCGGCATGGCCACCGAGGACGTCGGTCGGATCGTCCAGTTGATCAAGACCGTGGCCAGGGGGCGCACCGTGGTGATGGTCGAACACAACCTGGGCGTGGTATCCGAACTCTGCGACCGAATCACGGTGCTGGCCCGCGGCCAGATCCTGGTGGAAGGGGACTACGACACCGTGTCCCGCGACGAACGGGTGATCGAATCCTACATCGGCGGAGGTGGCCATGAGTGATCTGGCGGCAACGCCCGACCGGGACCGGGTCGCGACGCCGGTTCTGGCTGTCTCCGGGCTGCAGGCCTGGTATGGCGAAAGCCACGTGCTGCACGGGGTGGATATCGACGTCCGCCCCGGCGAAGTGGTGACGCTGCTGGGTCGCAATGGCGCCGGCAAGTCCACCACACTGAAATCCATCATGGGCATCGTGCCGAGGCGCGACGGCTCCATCCGTATCGACGGCGAGGAGACCATCGGCCTGTCGCCGCATCGCGTCGCCCGCCGCGGCGTGGCGTTCTGTCCCGAGGACCGCGGTATCTACGGCACGCTGGATGTGCTCGAGAATCTGGAATTGCCGCCCCGCGTGCGCTCCGGTGGAATGACCACCCCACAGGTGCTGGAGCTGTTCCCGAACCTTCGGGAGCGGCTGCGCAGCGCGGGCACCAAGTTGTCCGGCGGGGAGCAGCAGATGCTGGCCATCGGCCGCATTCTTCGCACCGGCGCGCACCTGCTGCTGCTGGACGAGCCGACTGAAGGTCTGGCGCCAAGCATCGTCAGCCAGATCGGCGGCACCATCCGCACGCTGAAGGAGCAGGGCTACACAATCCTGCTCGTCGAGCAGAACGTGCGCTTCGCCATGACCGTGTCCGACCGCTATTTCATTCTCGACCAGGGGCAGGTGGTGGAGTCGCATGATCACGCCTCGTTCGAGGCCAACTTCGACACGCTGATGGCACGGCTGGGCGTGTGAACAACGGGCAACGACGGTAACAAGCTGATTCATCACAACAAGGCGCCGGCCAGAGGCGCCAGGAGGAGTAGGCAATGCGAAACGCGAAAATACTGATGACGGCAGCGCTGACCTCGGCCTGCATCGGCCTGGGCGGTGCCTCGGGCGTGATGGCCAATGACAACTATTCGGACGGCGTGGTGCGCATCGGCGTGCTCACCGACATGTCCGGCATCTACACCGACCTCTCCGGCCGGGCTGCCGTGGAGGCGGTGCGCATGGCGGCCGAGGACTTCGGCGGCGAAGTCAACGGTGTGCCCATCGAGGTGATCCACGCCGACCACCGCAACAGGCCGGATGTCGGTGCCAGCCGGGCGCGGGAGTGGTATGACAACGACGGCGTGGACATGATCAACGACCTGTCCAACTCCGGGGTTGCCGGTGCGGTGGCCGCGGTGGCCAAGGAGCGGCGGCGGCATGCCATCGTCAATTCCTCGTCCACCATTGGCATCACCAACGACTTTTGCTCGCCGTATGCCACGCACTACACCTACGATGCCCATTCCCTGGCGCACGGCACCGGCAAGTCCATCGTCCAGGAGGGCGGCGACTCCTGGTTCTTCCTGACCGTGGACTTCGCCTTTGGTCACGGCCTGGAGCAACAGGTCTCACAGGTGGTGCGCGATGCCGGTGGCCGCGTGGTGGGTGCCGCCAGGCATCCGCTTGATACCACCGACTTCTCGTCCTATGCGCTGCAGGCGCAGGCTTCCGGCGCCGAGATCATCGGCATTGCCTCCACCGGCGCCGATGCCATCAATGCCATCAACGCCCTGTCCGAGTTCGGTGTCACCCCGTCGCAGCGGCCGGCGGCGTTGCTGCTCTGGTTCGACGACGTCCACGCGCTGGGACTGGAGAACGCCCAGGGGCTGTTGCTGACCAACGCCTTCTACTGGGACGCCAACGACGAGACGCGGGAGTTCTCGAAGCGCTTCTACGACCGCACCGGGCGCATGCCGAACATGGCGCATGCCGGCAACTACTCCTCCACGATGCATTACCTGCGTGCGGTGGAAGCAGCCGGTACCGATGACCCGGACGCAGTCTCGGAGAAGATGCGGTCGATGGAGATCAACGACTTCTTCGCCAAGGGCGGATATATCCGGCCCAACGGCCGCATGGTGCACGACCAGTACATGTGGCAGGTGAAGTCGCCGGACGAGTCGGAGTACGACTACGACTACATGGAACTGGTACGTACCATCCCCGGCGAGGAGGCGTTCCAGCCGCTGGAGAACAGCACCTGCTATCTGCTGGAGGAGTGAGCCGTGCCCGCCCGCGCTTCGGTGCGGGCGGGCATCCCGCTGCGGAGCGTTTACGGGTAGCCCTATGGATTTCTTCGGAATACCGATACAGGCGGTGCTGGGCCAGTTGATGCTGGGCATTGTCAACGGCTCGTTCTATGCCGTACTGAGCCTCGGGTTGGCAATCATCTTCGGCGTGCTCAAGATCGTCAATTTCGCCCACGGCGCCTTCTTCATGCTGGGCGCCTTTGTGGCCTTCATGTCCGGCCGCTACCTGGGGCTCGACTACTGGGCGGCGCTGTTCGTCGCGCCGCTGGTGGTGGCCTGTATCGGCATCGTCTTCGAGTACCTGTTCCTGCGCCGGCTGTACGGGCTGGATCCGATCTACGGCCTGCTGCTGACCTTCAGCCTGGTCCTGGTACTGGAAGGCGGATTCCGCGTGGCCTTCGGTTCGTCCGGGCAGCCATATCCGACACCGGAGGCGCTGCGCGGGGTGATCAACCTGGGTTTCATGGTGTTGCCCATCTACCGGGCCTTCGTCATTTTCGCCGCGCTTACGGTGTGCCTGGCGACCTGGTATCTGATCGAGCGCACGCGGCTGGGGGCCAGCCTTCGTGCCGCCACCGAGCGGCCCGACCTGACCCAGGCCTTCGGCATCAACGTGCCGCTCCTGGTGACGCTGACCTACGGGGCCGGGGTCGGCCTGGCAGCATTCGCCGGCGTGCTGGCGGCGCCCATCTTCCACGTCAATCCGTCGATGGGCTCCAACCTGGTCATCATCATCTTCGCGGTGGTGGTGATCGGCGGCCTGGGCTCGATCATCGGCGCCATCGTCACCGGCCTGGCGCTCGGCATCGTCGAGGGCTTCACGCGGGTATTCTACTCGGAGTTTTCCTCCACCATTGTGTTCCTGGTGATGATCGCCGTGCTGCTGCTGCGCCCGGCAGGTCTGTTCGGACGGGCGGAGGCATAGCGGCATGCGAGTGCTTATCTGGATCGTGATCGCGGTGGGCCTTGCCGCGTTGCTGGCGGTGCCGTTCTTCCCGCAGGTGGTCTATCCGGTGTTTGTGATGAAGACGTTCTGCTTCATCCTGTTTGCCTGCGCCTTCAACCTGCTGCTGGGGCATACCGGCATCCTGTCCTTCGGCCATGCGGCCTTCTTCGGCAGCGGCGCCTATATCACCGGCTACTGCGTGAAGTACATGGGCTGGCCCACCGACCTGGGCCTGCTGGCCGGCATGCTCTCGGCCGCCGTACTGGGTGCCGTATTCGGCTCCCTGGCCATCCGCCGCAGCGGCATCTACCTGGCCATGATCACGCTGGCCATGGCTCAGCTGGTGTATTTCTACTACTTGCAGGCACCCTTCACCGGGGCCGAGGACGGGTTGCAGCAGATTCCGCGGGGCACCTTCCTGGGGCTGCTCGACCTGCGCAGCGACACCACCCTGTATTACGTGGTGCTGGGCGTGGTCGCCGCCGGGTTATGGGTGGTGTGGCGGACGGTGAACTCGCCGTTCGGCGCGGTACTCCGTGCCATTCGCGAGCATGAGCCGCGCGCCATCTCGCTGGGCTATCCGGTGGCCCGTTACAAGATCCTGGTGTTCGCGCTGTCGGCCGGCCTGTCCGGCCTCGCCGGCTCGATGAAGGCCATCATCTTCCAACTCGCCGCGCTCAACGACGCCCACTGGCACATGTCCGGCGACGTCATTCTGATGACCCTGCTGGGGGGGATGAACACCGTATTCGGCCCGGCCGCAGGTGCGGTTCTTGTTTCCGCCATGACCCATTACCTGGATCCGTTCGGAGCCTGGGTGACGGTGATCATCGGCCTGGTCTTCATGGCCTGCGTACTGCTGTTCCGGGAAGGCATCGTCGGGAAGCTCGGCAAGATTCTCAAGCCGAATCACGGTTTCCAGGCGGATGCTGTGCCGGCACCGGGCAGGCTGGAAAAATCGAAATCCGGGGGGTAAACACGATGGCTCGTTTCGAACGCAGTTCCCTGATGGCCCGTTTCCGTGAGATGGCCGCCCGCGGCCAGCCGATCATCGGCGGCGGCGCGGGCACCGGCATATCCGCCAAGTGCGAGGAGGCTGGCGGCATCGACCTGATCGTGGTCTACAACTCCGGCCGCTACCGCATGGCCGGCCGCGCCTCGGCGGCCGGTCTGCTGGCATACGGCAACGCCAACGAGATTGTCCAGGAAATGGCGCTGGAGATCCTGCCGGTGGTGAAGCACACGCCGGTACTGGCCGGCGTGAACGGCACCGATCCGTTCGCGATCATGCCGCGGTTGCTGCGGGAGCTGAAGGACCTGGGCTACGCCGGCGTGCAGAACTTCCCCACGGTGGGCATCATCGACGGCACCTTCCGGGTTGCGCTGGAGGAAACCGGCATCAACTTCGGCGCCGAGGTGGACATGATCCGCATGGCCCACGAGATGGACATGCTGACCACTCCATATGTGTTCTCGGCGGAGGAGGCCGTGGCCATGACCGAGGCGGGTGCGGACATGATCGTGCCGCACATGGGCGTGACCACCGGCGGCACCATTGGTGCCAGCTCGGCGAAGACGCTGGACGAATCCGTGCGCCTGATCGACGAATGGGCGGAGGCGGCGCGGCGAGTGCGCAAGGATGTGCTGGTCATCTGCCACGGCGGGCCGATCTCCAGCCCTGAGGACGCCGACTACGTGCTGCGCAACAGCGAACATTGCAACGGCTTCTATGGCGCCAGCAGCATGGAGCGCCTGCCTACGGAGGTGGCGATGACACGCCATATCGAGACATTCAAGGCCATCGGCGGCGGCAAGTAACGGCACAGGAGGGGACATGATCAGGGTATACGTCAGTGCGGTGATGAACGGCTCGGTCGAGCAGACCTGGGGCGTGCTGCGGGACTTCAACGGATTACCGGACTACCACCCGTTCTTCGCCACCAGCTACATCGAGGACGACAAGCCGGCGGACCGCATCGGCTGCGTTCGCAACTTCAAGGACCACGACGGCGGCCAGATCCGCGAGGAACTGCTGTCGCTGTCGGATCGCGACTACCTCTGCTGCTACCGCATCCTGGAAGCCGGCCTGCCGGTGCGCAACTACGTGGCGGAGATGCGGTTGCACCGGGTTACCCAGAGCAACCACACCTTCGGCGAGTGGTGGGCCGAGTTCGAGGTGGACCCGGCCGATGAAGCGGACGTGAAGCAGCGGGTCAGCGATACCTTCCGGCTGGCGTTCGAGAGCGTGTCGGAGCGCTTCTCGGGCTGATCACTTCGGCCGGTACATCTCGAAACGGTTTTCCGGCTCGATGCGAAAGTAGTCCGCCGGGCCGCCGCCGCGCACCACCGGTTGGGCGGCGGCGGTGTAGTAGATACCGTCCTTCAGCAGGTGGGCGGCGATATGCACGCCGACCACTTCGCCGAAGACCATCCAGGTACTCACCTTCTCGCCGGCGGCGCTCTCAAGCTGCAGGACCTGCGACACGCGGCACTCCAGCGACACCGGGCTTTCCGCCACACGGGGCACCTGGATCACCTGCGAGGCCAGCGGCGTGACGCCGGCCAGCCGGAATTCGTCCACCTCCGGCGGCACCATTGCGCAACTGGCGTTCATGGCCTCTGCCAGCGGCTGCGTCACCAGGTTCCAGGCAAACTCGCCGGTTTCGACGATGTTCCGCACGCTGTCCTTGTAGCCGATGCTGGAGAAGCCGACGATGGGCGGGCGGTAGTTGAACGCGTTGAAAAAGCTGTACGGCGCAAGGTTCAGGCAGCCGTTGCTGTCCCGCGAGGAAATCCAGCCGATGGGGCGGGGTGCCACCAGTGCATTGAACGGGTCGTGCGGCAGGCCGTGGCCTTTCGACGGTTCGTAGAAGTAGACGTCGTCACTCATCTGCTGCCCCTGGTGATGGTGGAAACGGATCGTTTCCGGGCATCTTACCGGGTTCGCCCGCGGATCCCAGGCATGGGAGAGCGGGAGTGGGACCGGAACGGCCAGGCGATGGGTCTCAGCCAGTGCGGGGACCAGGCCAGCGTGAGTGCGGTAACAGCGGCGGCGAGGCTCACCAGCGTCGACCACAACAGTGCCCCGAAAGCTGCACCGTCGCGGCCAAAAGCGAAACCGAGCGCGGCGACGATCATGACCACTGCGAGACCCCGCATCGCCGCGGTGCCGGTTGCGGATGGTGACACCTGGCCGCCGTTCACCAGACGCCAGTGCCGGGACTGGCTGAGTGCCAGCAGGGCGCATCCCAGGCAGGCGGTCGCCAGCGCAGCCAGCAGTAGCAAGGGCTCGGTCATGCGTGCTCCCTGGACGGGGTGCCGGCGTGCGAGGCGACCTGCCTTGGCCGCAGCCGGCGGAAGGCATCGGCTGCAACGGCTGCGCCGGCGACCAGCAACAGATCCATCCCGGCTACCGGCCAGTAGCCTGTGGCGACCGTACGCAGTAGGTGATCGCCGGTGGTGATTGCATTGAGGGCGACGGCCAGAAGGGCTCCGGTGACGATGACACCGCATTGCTCACGCCAGGCTGCTTCGGGGCGCAGCCAGCCGTGAACGAAACTTGCCGCCCAGACGGCGAAGAAGCACAGGATCTCCAGCCGTTCCCGCTCCATGCCGATCAGTTCGGCCTGCGCCGGCAGCGCGCGGTTGGCGACAAGGAGGGCCAGCGTGGCGACGATGATGCCGGTGACCGAACCGACGGCGAGGCCGGCTACGGTGCGACGGCCCGCATGCCCGTGGACGGCGAGGCGCCGCTGCCGCGCCTGCAGCCAGAATACGAAGCCGGTGGCGATCATCGCGCATCCTGCCAGCCCGCCGAGGAAGTAGAGCCAGCGCAGTGTCCAGTGGTTGAAATCGATGTAGTGCATGCCGCCGATGAAGCGCTGTACATGCATGACCGGCGCCGCGCTGAACGCATGCAGGATCTCTCCGGTGGCGGCGTCGAAATAGATCTGGTCCCGCGTGAGCCCGACCTGGTCGCCGTAGCCCCGGCGGATCTCCACGTAGCTGTTGGCGTCGCCGGGATGCCAGACCCGAACGAAACGTGCCGGACTGCCTGACCAGGAATCGCGGGCGACCGCCAGCATGGCGTCCAGCGATCCCTGCTCGCCGGATGTGCCCGCGGCAGGGCGATGGTAACCGCCGTAGGCATCGCCGATGAAGGCTCCCTGCGGTGACGGGCTGCCACGGTAGACCAACTCGGCGGCGCCGGGAAAGTACACGCCGAAGAACAGAATCAGACCGGACAGGGTGATCACTGTATGAAAGGGCAGGGCCACCATACCGGTCAGGTTGTGCAGGTCCAGGTTGAACCGTTGCCGGTTCCGATGCGGCCGCAGTGTGAAGAATTCACGGAACCGCTTGCGGTGAATGACGACGCCGGAGACAAGCAGGGCCAGCATGGTCATGGAGGCAAGGCCCACGATCCAGTTGCCCAGGTCTTTCCATTCGATGTGCAGGCTGTAATGGAACGGGACAATGAACCCGGACGCGGCCTCGCTTTGCGTCGGTGGTAATGGCGTTCCGGTGGCCGGATCCAGCGCGTGGACGGTGAATTCTCCGTCCGTGCCACGGGCGAAGAACGGCGCATGGGGCCGGCGGGGCGTGGGCAGACTGATGCCCCATTGCGTGGCGTCCTGGGTAAACGTCGCGATCGCCGGAACCACCGCGGAATCCAGCGACAGCGGGGCGTCGGTTTGCGTCAGCCGGGTGGACGGCAGCATCCAGCGGTCGATTTCCTCGTGGAAAACACTGAGCGTACCGGTCCAGAACACGGCGAACAGTACACCGCCCAGCACCAGGCCGGCCCAGGTATGCAGCCAGGTCATGGCAGCGCGGAAGCCTCCGTGCATGTCAGGCCTCCGTCAGCATCAGCAGCCGCACGGCGGCTTGAGCGGTCAGGGCCCCGCCGCCCAGAACCAGCCAGCACCGGCCGGCGCGGGGTTCGGAGAAAGCCCACAACCCCAGCACCAGGTAGAGCAGGAAGCCGGGCATGGCGGCCAGCACGACGGCCTCGCTGCGCGGCATGCCGCCGCTCAGTGCCAGGGCCAGCAGCGAGACCGCGGCGTCGCTGAGCAGGTAGCCGCCGAGTACGGCGAGGAGTACGCGCGAGGCCACGGCAAAGGCGCCCCCGCTTGCCATGCTGGAAGGGGGTGCCGTCACAGGTCCATCCGGACGCTGAGGCCGAACGAGCGGCCCGGCTCGTTCAGCGGTTCGATGGTGTCGAAATCCTGGCCGTAGGTGGCGCGGTCCGCGTAGGTTTCGTCGAACACGTTGTTTACTTCCGCCCGCAGACTGAGGTCGCGAAGGTAACGCTGACGCGGGCGGTACTCCATGTACAGGCCTACGACCTCGTACGCCTCCTGCGGCAGCCCGCCGGCGTCCCTGGTCCGGGTGTTCCTGAGGCTGGCGTCGATGGTTCCGCCGAATCCGATGTCCGGCCCGTCCAGCCAGTGCATCGCCTCCAGCGCGATGACCCGGCCCAGCGGCGCGCCGTGCGAGCGTGTCGCGTACGAGCTGGCCGCATCGCCGTTGACGGTGATTCTGCTGTCCGTGTAGGACAACCGCACGAAACCCTGGCGCCAGCGGAGGCGTGTTCCCACCGTGTAACCCTCGCTGCGGAAATCCACGGTCTCCGAAGGGCCGCCGCCGAAGGAGGGCTCCCGGGCGTTGCTGAAATCACTGCGGAACACGCGCCCGTCCAGCGAGAACGGCCCGCGATCGACGTCAAAACCCAGTGTTGTATTGCGGGCCCGGACCGGGTCGATATCGTCGTAGTCCCAGGCTGGATTGAAAATGTAGTTCTCGGCCAGCTTGATGCCGCCCCAGACGTCGGAGTAGCCGGCGTTCAGGCGCACCGAATCAGTGACGTGATAGAGCAAGGAGAGATTGCCGCTCCACCCGTGGTTGCGCATCTCCGTGCCGTCCAGGCCTTCGAAAGTCTGCCAGTCGCTGCGCACGCCGGTGGAGACTTCCAATGGCTGCCACGGGCGGAGGCGTGCCTGGGCGTAGACTCCGGTGTTGGTTGCCTGTTCGCTGACTTCATCGGTATCCGGGTCCTGGTAGGTGGCCTTGTCCCGGTAGAAGTCTGTGCCAAGGCTGATGCTGTCGTCCGCGCTCAGGTGGAAGGTATTGCCGAGTCTGGCGGAGAGGCTGCCGGTCTCGCCTTCACTGCCCCAGGGTTCCGGAACCTCGAGCTCGGTCAGGCCGTAGCCGATCGTCAGCGTCGGATCCCACCAGCCGGAAGCACCCGGCATCCCGTAGTTCAGGGTCGCGTTCCGCCGGGTCAGTTCGTAGCGACGGACCTCCGGTTCGGGGCGCCCGATGACGGAGCCGACGTTGGCGCGGTACGGACGGTTTGCGTGGTCCCGTACCTGCTCCACGGACAATCCCACCCGGTGCCCGCCGCCCTCATAGGCCAGCTTGCCCAGCAGGCTGAGCAGATCCGCGCCGGTGCCGGCCACCGTATCGCTGTCGCCGTCACGATAGTCATTGCCTTCAGCCCGCTGCACGAAACCCAGGGCCTCGACCCCGTTCGATCGCCCGAACACGGAGGCGCCGGTCCGGTAGGTGCTGCCGTTACCGGTATAGCCGCCGCTGAGGAACGCGCCGGCATTCCTGTCCGGGGGAAGCAGGTCGCCGGCGTCCACGGTCTCGTAGACCAGCGCGCCGCCCAGGGCCCCGGGGCCGGCGTCGGCCGGCGCCACACCCGCATCGACCCGGGCGCGCTTGAGCAGGCGTGGGTCAAGCACGTTGATACCGGTGTGGTGGAACACCCGGTTGTTCTGGCGCGCGCCGTCGATGCTGACGGCGAGGTTGCTTTCCTCGACGCCGTTGACGTAGATCTTCTGCGCAATCGGGATGGCGCCACCGACGGAAACACTGCTCTCGCCGGCGAAGACGTCCTTGACCGTTGCCGGGTTTCGGCGTTCGATGTCGCCCCGGTTGATCTCGATCGAACCCGCTCCGTCGGCGCCGCTGCTTCCTGCACCCCGGGGCCGTCGGGCCGTGATCAGCAGTGGATCCAGGGCAGGTTGCGCTGCCCCGCCTGGATCGCCGTGATCGAGCCGCACGGTATCGTCGCCGACGAAGCTGTAGCGGAGCCCGGTCCCGTCCAGCAGGCGCCGCAGTGCCTCGTCGACCGTGTACTCCCCCCGGACACCCGGACTTCTCCTGCCCTCCGCCATGTCCGTGGTTCCGGCCAGGAAGACACCGGACTGGCGAATGAAGGCGCTCAGGGCGGTGCCCAGCGGGCCGGCCGGTATGTCGAAGCTGCGGGTCTGTTGCTGCACCCAGGATTGTGCGGTCGCCGATGCCGGAAGAAGGGCCGCGGTGGTCCCCAGCATGCAGGCGCAGCAGAGTGTGGCGGCAAGCGGTATCGACGCGCGATGTCCGGCGGCGGCCGGTCGGCAACGGGTACTGAAGTCCATGAGGGCTCCCTGTCGGTTCGGTTGTCTGCGAGGTCTTCTGTCCTGTAATCGAACGAAGACGGCAAACCCGGAACCCGGAAGCCAGGAGAGCGCTGATCAATTTCCCGGAGCCTCAGCTCCACGTGTCGGCGGCAGGTTCGATCGAGGTCCACCAGGGCAGGGGGCGACGGACGCGGATGGGAAGGATCTCCTCCAGCATGGACAGCACCTTCTCCGGGTCTTTCAGCGGGTAGCCGCCCAGCACGCGCAGATGGGCCACTTCAGGGGAGACGCCCAGGTGACCGTGCTGATAGCGGGCAAGCTCCCGGATCAGATCGCCCAGCGTGATGTCCTCCGCCAGCAGCATGCCGTCGGCCCAGGCTTCGCGGGCACGATCCGCCGCCTGCGGCTCGCCGATGGCGTGTTCGCTGAAGGCAACCTGACGGCCTTCGGGGATACGGGCGCTGTGGTCATGACCCCGGGGGGAGACCTCGACCGCTCCCTGGTAGACCGCGATAAGGGTATCCTGGTCCCGGTCCTGCACCGTGAAGCGCGTGCCCAGGGCACGGACTCCGCCCCGGGCCGTGTCGACGATGAACGGGCGTGCGGGGTCGGCTGCCGTGTCGACGAGGATCTCGCCCGCCAGCAGGTATAAGCGGCGTTCGTTCGGCCGGAACTCCACGTTCACGGCGCTTGCCGTGTTCAGCCACAGCCGGCTGCCGTCGTCCAGCACCAGCTTGCGGATTTCCCCGGTGCCGGTACGCAGGTCCGCGCGCAGGGTCGCCACCAACTGGGGGAGAGGGGTGAGGCGATACCCGGACCATGACAGCAGCCCAGTGCCGATCATGGCCGCAATCCCGCCGAGTATCCGCCGCCGGGTGGCGCGATGGCCGCGCAACCGCTGAAGCGTGGAAGCGGCCGCGCCCGGATCACCGGTGGCGTGAAGCGGGGCGAACCGCTGGGCAATCGACTCCACGTAGGCCCAGGCCCGGCGGTGCTCGTCGCTCCGGGCGATCCAGTCCTCCCACTCGCGCCGGAGTCGATCGTCCGCTGCCCCGTCACGAAGCGCCGCGAACCAGTGGACCGCGGACTCCAGCGAATGGTGCGACGGCGCCTCCCCGCCCGCGGGTGCGTATTCCTCAGTCTGGTGAGCGCCCGAGCCGGCCACGGCGTGCCCTAATCCCCGGTTATCGAATCGAGCGCCGCGCAGGCGAGCATGGCGCGTGCGACGTGCTTGCGCACCATACGGTCCGATATGCCCATCGCTTCGGCTACCTCCCTGTCGGTCATCTCCAGGACCATGGCCATGATGAACGCATTCGCCGTCTTCTCCGGCAAGCTGTGCAATACCGTGTCGATCTCGACCAGGGCCTCGATCACGGCGGTATCGGTTTCCGCAGAAGGCGCGACTGGCTCCGGTTGAGCGGCCAGCGTCTCCAGATAGGCTCTCTCGATCTCGCGGCGACGCCAGAGGTCGGTGCACAGGCCGTGGGCCATGGTGCGCAGGTAGCCCCGAGCCCCCTGGAAGCTGTCGAACTGGCGAGGGCGGACCAGCAGGCGCAGGAATGCGTCGTGCGCCAGGTCAACAGCATCGGCCGAATTGCCCAGCCGTCGGCTCAGCAGTTTGACAAGCCAGCCATGATGATCCAGATACAACTGGCGGTGCGGGATTGCCGTGGAAGGCTCAGCCATGTAAGGGACTAGCCATGAATAAGATTGCGAATGATTCGCATTATTTAGTAATAGCCATGGCAATGCAAATCAGACCCGGGGTCTGAACCCACATCCGCATCCATTTTCCGCGGCGACGGACGGAATCCGGGTGCGCCGGGTGTTGTCCCCTGATCAGTAGCCACACTGGGTAAGCGTTGCGGGCAGGTTCTCCGAGAAGGCCGGAAGCCCGTTTGCCCGGGGGTGGGCCTGTTTTCGTCTCAGTCACCACTGACGGGAGGTCATCTCATGCGATGCCGTTGGTTCGCCCTTGCTGCACTTGCAATAATCTTGCTGTTTGCTACCGGAAATGCCGGCGCGGCGGTTCCCGCCCCTTCAACCGCAGCGTCGGCGGCTGCGCCTCACATAATCCCCGCAGTGAAGGGTAGCCCTCCACCGGATACGGTGGAGCAGGAAGAAGAGGAGTTTCTCACCGACCAGGAAGCGGAGGAGCGCGACGATCTGGATGGTCAAATCGACCGGCCGGACATCGATGTGGACGAGGCCGATGATGCCGGGGCAGACGACAGGGAAGAGGAATAGGCGCTCTCAGAAAGATGTCGTAAGTTACCGAAAATAAAGCCCGCCGGTGTTCCGGCGGGCTTTCGTGTTGGTGGAGGCGGCGGGAATCGAACCCGCGTCCGCAGGAGATCCACCCTTGGCTCTACATGCTTAGCCCGTCTATTGCATTCGCCAAACGCTTCCCAACGGGCCGGGGAACACGCTTGACTAGCCTGATTGATCTGACAGAGGAGAGTGCAGGCGGTACTCTCAACTGCGATCCTGTGATCTACGACCGTTGGGACAGAGGCACAGGCACCTGCTGATCAACGGCTAGCGGGATTTAGGCCGCTAGAGCGTAGTTTTCGTCGTTGGCAACTATGTTTAAGTTGGCCATCATTTTTTACGAGGGTGTAGATGACGTCCTCGGCATGCACCTCAGGATTCACGACCTGCGTCGAAACCATGTCGCCCCCGGAAATCGGGGTATCTGTCGGTTCAGTCCAGATATTGGGTAGTATACGCCGTTTTGCAAGGGCAGGTTAAGCGGTATGGCTGAAACTCGCTGCAAGTAGCTGATCAGGCACGGTGCTTGAGCAGGCGTTCCTTCTGCCGCTGCCAGTCCTGCTGCTTCTTGGCTTCACGCTTGTCGTGCTGCTTCTTGCCCTTGCCCAGGCCGATCTTCAGCTTTGCCCGGCCGCGCTTCCAGTACATCTGCAGCGGCACCAGCGTGTACCCTTCGCGGTCTGCCGAACCGCCGAGGCGGGCCAGTTCCCTGCCTTGCAGCAACAGCTTTCGCGTACGTACCGGATCGGCCACCACATGGGTGGATGCCGAGGGCAGGGGGGCGATGTTGGCGCCGATCAGCCACGCCTCGCCACGCCGGATAACCACGTAGGCTTCCTGCAGGCTGAGCCGGCCCGCGCGCAGGCTCTTGACTTCCCAGCCTTCCAGCACGAGACCCGCCTCGAGCGTTTCCTCGACAGCGAAGTCGTGGCGCGCCTTGCGGTTGACGCCAATGGTGTTGTCCGGGACTTTCGGTTTCTTTTTGCTCACGGCGCGCATTGTAACGGTCGGAACGCGGCACGACCAGACACGGTTGCCGCCGTGCCCCGGCTTACGGAGAATGCAGGACTGGGCAGAATAATCATAAGGAGCCGCGGTGCCCCTCCCAAGACGTTCCCTGCAGGGCGAATGGCCCGGGCCGGCGGTGTTTGTGCTGGCGGTTGCCGGTGCCTCCATCGGATTCGGCAACCTCTGGCGCTTTCCGGCGCTGATGGCCGAGCACGGCGGCGGCGCTTTTCTGATGCTTTATCTGGGCTGTGTGCTGCTGCTGGGGTTGCCGTTGCTGGTGGCGGAAATCCTGGTGGGGAAGGGCGGCCGGCAGAATCCCGTTTCCGCCTATTCCGACCTGGCGTTGCTGCATGGGCATTCCGTGCTCTGGGCCTGGGTGGCCCGCATCGGGCTCGCCGCCGCCGTCGTGCTGCTCCTGCTGCTGACCCTGCTGGGAGCCTGGGCGCTGGGCTATGCGTTCCGTTCCATGACCGGCGCCATGGTGCAACTGGATGTCATCGATACGCTGTCGTTGTTCCAGAATCTGCAGGGCGATGTGGAACGTTCGCTGCTCTGGGTGACCATGTTCATCGCCGTGCTGGTCTGTGTGGTGTCGCAGGGGCTGCGGCATGGCCTGGTACCGGCCACCGTGACACTGGTGCCGGGCCTGTTCCTGGGCCTGCTGGTGTTGCTGCTGCTGGCCGGCAGCCTGCCTGCCTCCACGCTGCAGGTCTTTGCCAGCGATTTCTCGCGCATCGGCTCGGAGGCGCTGGTGGCGGCCCTGCAGCATGCGTTCTACACCCTGACCATCGCCACCGGGGCAGCGGTGGCGATGGCGGCCTATCTGCCGGAGCGATCTTCTCCGCTGCTTACCGCTTTGGGCGTGGTGGCACTGGACACCATCGCCGCCGTCATGGGCGCCATGTTTGTCGTCGCCTTGTTGGACAACGCCGGCATCGTGATCATGAGTGGCCCCACGCTGGTGTTCCAGGCCTTGCCGGTGGCGTTTGGTCAACTGCCTTGGGGCAGCCAGATGGCGACGCTGTTCTATCTGGTGCTGGGATTGGGTGCGTTGACCACCGGGATTGCGTTGATGGAGGCGGTGGTAACACCGTTGATCGAGCGCCGCGGCGTGACACGTGGGCAAGCCTCCATTGCCGTGGGAATCGGGCTTTGGCTGCTGGCGCTGCTGCTGGTGTTGTCCCAGGCGTTGAGCTGGCGGGGCGTAGGAGGTTTCTCGCCGTTCGAACTGGTGAACCTGCTGGTCACGCATGGGCTGCTGCCGCTGAGTGCGCTGCTTATTGCAGTGTTCGTGGGATGGGTGCTGTCGTCGGAAGCACTACGCTACACCATGCGCTGGGAGCGGGGCTGGGGGTTCATGGTGTGGTATGGTTTGCTCCGTTTGGGCACGCCGGTGCTGGTTCTGCTGGTGGCTGCCGCGAATTTCGGTTTTATCTGATGGGTTGGTCCGGATGGCAACAATTTCCCGCAGCGCCCTGGTGAATTACTCCGCCAGGGAGATGTTCGATCTGGTGGACGACGTCGACCGTTACAAGGAATTTCTACCCTGGTGCTCCGATAGTGGCACGTTGTCGACAAGCGGTGATGAGCGCAAGGCGTTTGTCACCATCAGCAAGGGCGGGGTGAGCAAATCGTTCACCACCCTGAACCGGGTGCAGCGGGGGAAAATGCTGGAGATCCGCCTGGTGGAGGGTCCGTTCCGGCGCCTGGACGGATACTGGCGTTTTCAGGATCTGAGCGACGACGCCAGCAAGGTCTCGCTGGACCTGGAGTTCGAGTTCTCCAATGCCATCGTGCGCATGGCGTTTGGTCGCGTATTCGACCAGCTTGCCAATCGCCTGGTGGATTCCTTCGTCCATCGGGCCAGAGAAGTGTATGGCAGCAAGTCCGGATGACGCACCGACGGCCGGGTTTCCCGTCCAGGTGGCCTATGCACTGCCGGAACGCCAGACCGTGTTGTCCCTGACGGTTCCGCCGGGGACCACGGTGGAGCAGGCCATCCGGCGCTCGGGCATTCTTGAGCGGCACCCTGAAATCGACCTGAACAGCCAGGCGGTGGGTGTTTTCGGCGTGGTGGTGGAGCGGGAACGGTTGCTGGAACCGCGGGACAGGGTGGAAATCTACCGCCCGCTGCTGGTGGATCCGAAAGAGGTCCGCAAGCAGCGGGCGCAACGCCGAAGGCGTCCCTGAGTCAGTTCTCTTCCTTCTGACAGTCCTTGCAGTGACCGTAGAGGATCAGCGAATGGTCGGTGATCCTGAAGCCGTGTTCCTTTGCCATCTTCTCCTGGCGGGTCTCGATGATTTCGTCGAAGAATTCTTCGATGGCTCCGCAGCGCAGGCAGACCATGTGGTCGTGATGATCGCCTTCATCCAGCTCGAACACCGATTGGCCGCCCTCGAAATGGTGGCGCTGCACGAGGCCGGCGGATTCGAACTGGGTGAGCACGCGGTAGACGGTAGCGAGGCCGATATCCTCGCCGGATTCCATCAGCGCCTTGTAGACGTCTTCCGCGGACAAGTGGCGGTTCTCGCTGCTCTCCAGCATCTCCAGGATCTTCATCCTGGGGAGAGTGACCTTGAGGCCCGCTTTTCTGAGATCTTTCGTTTCCACGTCGTTCCCCCGGTGTTCGTGCCATTCCCATGAGTCATGCGTTATGATCGTCGCGGCACGTCCAAGTGGATTAGGTAACCCGTCTATGTATCGTCTGATGACTATTCTATTACTTGCAGCGGGCAGCGTCTTCTCTCTGCAGGCCTGTTCCATCTCCAACCTGCCGTTTGCCTATCAGCCGAACGTGCAACAAGGCAACATCATCTCGGACGAGATGGTGTCACAGCTCCGTCCCGGCATGACCAAGCGACAGGTGCGCTACGTGATGGGTTCCCCGGCCATCGAGGACATGTTCCGCGGCAACCGCTGGGATTATATACATACCGAGCGTGCTGGCGGCGGCGGCGAGCCGCAGCGGCTGACCGTGCTGTTCGATGATAATGAGCGCCTGGTGGAACTGCAGGGTGACCTGGCCCCGGAAAACTGGGGCAGCTGATTCACCCCGCCTCGGCGCGGGAGACCATTTCCTCCGCGTGGGTGAGGGTGGCATCGGTAATCTTCATGCCGCCCAGCATCCGTGCCACTTCCTGAATGCGGGACTGTCTGTCCAGCGGAGTAACGCTGGTGCTGGTGGTTTCGCTACCCTTCTTCTTCGCGACCTGCAGGTGGTGGTGTGCCTGCGAGGCCACCTGCGGCAAATGCGTCACGCAAAGCACCTGATGGCTACGCCCCAGCTCCCGCAACTTCACTCCCACCACTTCCGCCACGCCACCACCGATGCCGGAATCCGCCTCGTCGAACACCAGGGTGGGAATGTAGGTGCTTCCCGCCGCGGCCACCTGGATGGCCAGGCTGATACGGGATAACTCGCCACCCGAGGCGATGCGGGAAAGCGGCCCGAAGGCCTGACCGGCGTTGGTGCGGATCTCGAAGGTGATCCGGTCGCCACCATAACGATGGAAGCCATCATTTTCGCTGGCGGTCAGTGCCACCCGGAAACCGCAGCCCGCCATGCCCAGATCCTTCAGGGAGGCGGTCACCTGTGCGGCCAGCGCATCGCCGGCCTTGCGGCGGCGTTCCCCGAGTTCTCCAGCGAGCCGATCGTACTGCTGTTTCAGGGTATGCAGCTCGCGATCGATTTCCAGCAGTCGCGTGTCGGCGTTTTCCAGTTGCGCCAGCTCCTCGCCGAGCCGGTCACGCACCGTGTGCAGCTCTTCCGGCCGCACGTGATGCTTGCGTGCCAGATCGGACAGCGTGGCCAATTGCTGCTCCAGTTCGTCGAGCCTGGCCGGGTCAAGGTCCATGTCGTCGGCATGGCGGCGCAGTGTGTCCACGCCTTCTTCCAGTTGCACCAGGGCGTTGCCGACCATTTCGTGCACCTCGGCGAAGACCGAGTCCACATCCAGGTGGCTTTCCAGCTCCCGTTGCGCGTGCGCCAGCATGCCCTGGGCGGAGGGTTCACCCTCGTACAGCATGTCCACCAGCTGCTGGGCGCTCTGGATCAGGCTGCCGGCGTTCGCCAGGCGCTTGTGCTCGTTCTCCAGTTCGGCGATGGCCTCCGGCGAAAGCTGCACTGCCTCCAACTCGCTGACCTGATAGCGCAGCAGCTCCTTGCGGGCTTCCTGGTCTTCCGTACCGCCGGTCAGGTCACGGCGTTCCTGCTCCAGGCCGCGGGCCTGCTCCACCAGCGTCCCCAGCTTGTCCAGCAGCGCCTGGTTGTCGCCGTAGGCGTCCAGGATGGCGCGTTGCACGTCGCGTTTCATCAGCGACTGGTGCTCGTGCTGACCGTGAATGTCGACCAGTTGCTCGCCGAGCTCGCGGAGCAGTGCCATGGGAGCAGGGCTGCCGTTGATGTACCCCTTGGAGCGGCCATTGGCCTGGATGACGCGGCGGATGATGCACTCCTCGTCGGCATCCAGATCCTGCTCCGTCAGCCAGGCCTGCACGTCTGCCATACCGTGCAGGTCGAAGCTGACGCTGATCTCCGCCTTATCCGCTCCGATGCGTACCGCGTCCGCCGCGGCACGGTCACCGAGCGCCAGGCCCAGCGCGTCCAGCAGGATGGACTTGCCCGCGCCGGTCTCGCCGGTGAGTGCGGTCATCCCCTGGCCGAAATCCAGGTCCAGTTTCTGGACGATGGTGAAATCGCGTATGTGCAGGTGGCTTAGCATGTTGTTCGTGTCTGCCGGGGCACCCGGACGGCGCCGGTCGCTGATGGTCGGAAGAGCTGAGTGTAGCGGAGTGGGCCGCTCCTTTAGAAGCGGGCAGTGTGCCGACGCACGAATAGCCACAAGTTGACAGTCTTCCGGGCGGTTGTTAGCTTGCGATTAGCACTCGCGTGAGTTGAGTGCTAATCCGCGTTATCATTACAGACATGAACCAGAATAGCCCTGATCATCCCTTGAGCGAGCGTGCCCAGCACCTGTTGAAGCTGATGGTGCAGCGGCATATTCGTGACGGCCAGCCGGTCGGTTCGCGGACGCTGACCCGTGAATCCGGCCTGGACCTCAGTCCGGCCACGATCCGGAACGTGATGTCCGATCTGGAGGAACTGGGTTACGTCAAATCGCCCCATACCTCCGCGGGCCGGATTCCCACCGACAAGGGTTATCGCTACTTCGTCGACAGTCTGCTGACCGTGCAGCCATTCCGGCTCACCGACGAGGCGGGCGTCGACATGCGGCTCGAAGTCCGCGAGGACGCCGACTCCGAGACCCTGGTGGATACTGCCTCCAACCTGCTTTCCGGCCTGACCCGGCTGACCGGCGTGGTGACGCTGCCGCGCCGCCGCGGTGTTGCGCTGCGCCATGTCGAGTTCCTGCCGTTGTCGGACCGCCGCGTGCTCGCCATCCTGGTGGTGAACGAGCATGAGGTGCAGAACCGCATCGTGCATCTGGATCGGGATTACAACCAGGCGGAGCTGCAGCGGGTGGCCAATTATTTGAACCAGCATTTCGGCGGCCGGGCCATCGAGAATGTGCGCGAAGTGATCCGTCAGCACATGGAGCGTGACCGCGAACGCATGGACGCGCTGATGCAGAGCGTTGTCACCGTCGGCGGCAAGGTGTTCAACGAAACCGCTGAAGATGGCGACCGCTACGTGGTCGCTGGGCAAACAAATCTCATGGAATTCCATGAGTTATCAGCTAATGTTGAGAAACTTCGCAGCTTGTTCGATGCGTTCTCGGAACGCCGTGACATCCTGCACCTGCTGGATCAGTGCCTGGCGGCCGACGGCATCCAGATATTCATCGGTCAGGAATCGGGTTACGAAGTCTTCGACGGCTGCAGCCTGGTGACTTCGCCCTATTCTGCCGAAGGGCAGGTGCTGGGGGTGCTCGGGGTCATCGGGCCCACGCGCATGCAGTACGACCGGGTCATTCCCATCGTCGACATGACGGCCCGCCTGCTCGGGGCCGCCTTGAATCAGCAACACTGATCCCCAACATTGTTTCCAGATTGCCCCGGTGGCGCACCGCCGCCGGGAGGATGACTACTGCCGGACAGGCGTAAGACAGAAATCGTGGAGTCAGGAGATGTCCGATAACGAGCGCAAGGCAGGTGAGACAGGATCCCGGCAAGAGCCATGGCTGGATGAGGAAGCCCTCGAGCAGGCCGCCGAGGAGCCTGCCGAGCAGGGCGAGGCGGAAGAGCGTATCCGGGAGCTGGAGCAGGAGCTGGAAGCTGCCAAGGCGAAGGCGGAGGAAAACTGGAACGAATTTCTTCGCAGCCGTGCGGAACTGGAGAATGTGCGCCGCCGGGCGGAGCGCGACGTCGCCAACGCCCGCAAGACCGGGGTCGAGAAACTGGCCGGCGAACTGCTTGCCGTCAGGGACAGCCTGGAAATGGGGCTGTCGGCGGCGCGGGAAGCGAACGCCGATGTGGCGAAACTGACCGAAGGTTCCGAACTGACCCTGAAGATGCTGACCCAGGTCATGGACAGGTTCAGTATTCAGGAAGTGAACCCCATGGGTCAGAAGTTCAACCCGGAAGAGCACGAGGCGATGGCCATGCAGCCGTCCGCCGAACACGAGCCGAATACGGTGATCCACGTTGTGCAGAAGGGTTACAAGCTCGGCGATCGCCTGTTGCGTCCGGCCATGGTCGTTGTCTCCCGTGCTGCGGATCAGCAGCAGGGCGGACATATCGACGAGCAGGCTTGAAAACCCCGCCGGCGCCCTAATCTACTCAGCAACGAGAAATTTCGGTTTCGTCGAGAGACAGCCAAGCATTAACGGAGCAAGAACATGGGAAAGATTATCGGTATTGACCTGGGCACCACGAACTCGTGTGTGGCGGTCATGGAAGGCGGCAAGACCCGCGTGCTGGAAAACAGCGAAGGCGAGCGCACGACGCCGTCCGTGGTCGCGTTTGCCGAAGACGGCGAGGTGATCGTCGGCTCCCCGGCCAAGCGTCAGGCCGTTACCAATCCGGAGAATACGCTGTATGCCGTGAAGCGCCTGATCGGTCGCCGCTTCGAGGAAGACGTTGTCCAGCGCGATGTGCGGGAGATGCCGTACAAGATCGTCAAGGCGGACAATGGTGACGCCTGGGTCGAGGTGCGCGGCAAGAAGATGGCCGCACCGGAAATCTCCGCCCGTGTGCTGCAGAAGATGAAGAAGACCGCCGAGGAATACCTCGGCGAGACGGTCACCGAGGCGGTGATCACGGTGCCCGCCTACTTCAACGACTCGCAGCGCCAGGC
>JBJHBJ010000035.1:24600-46647 GCA_050485425.1 Ectothiorhodospiraceae bacterium
CCAGGCCACCAAGGACGCCGGCAAGATCGCCGGTCTCGAGGTGAAGCGCATCATCAACGAGCCCACCGCGGCCGCGTTGGCTTACGGCCTGGACAAGGAAGGCGGTGACCGCAAGGTGGCCGTGTATGACCTCGGCGGCGGCACCTTCGACATCTCCATTATCGAGATCGCCGATGTCGACGGCGAGAAGCAGTTCGAAGTGCTCTCGACCAACGGCGACACGTTCCTTGGTGGCGAGGATTTCGACCGTGCAGTCATCGACTACCTGATCGCCGAGTTCAAGAAGGATCAGGGCATGGACCTGAGCGGGGACAAGCTGGCCATGCAGCGGCTGAAGGAAGCCGCCGAGAAGGCCAAGATCGAGCTTTCCTCCGCCCAGCAGACCGAAATCAACCTGCCGTACATCACGGCGGATCAGTCCGGTCCCAAGCACCTGGCCATCAAGCTGACCCGCGCCAAGCTGGAGTCGCTGGTGGACGATCTGGTCCAGCGTACCATCGAGCCGTGCAAGGTGGCGCTCAAGGACGCCGGCCTGAAGGCCTCCGAAGTGGATGAAGTCATTCTGGTGGGCGGTCAGACCCGCATGCCCAAGGTGCAGGAAGCGGTGAAGCAGTTCTTCGGCAAGGAGCCGCGCCGCGACGTCAACCCGGACGAAGCCGTGGCCGTGGGTGCGGCCATCCAGGGCGGCGTGCTGGGCGGCGACGTCAAGGACGTGCTGCTGCTGGACGTCACCCCGCTGTCGCTGGGTATCGAGACCATGGGCGGCGTGATGACCAAGCTCATCGAGAAGAACACCACGATTCCGACCAAGGCGAGTCAGGTGTTCTCCACTGCCGAGGACAACCAGACGGCGGTGACGGTGCACGTGCTGCAGGGCGAGCGCGAGATGGCCGGCGGCAACAAGTCGCTGGGCCGGTTCGATCTCTCCGACATTCCGCCGGCGCCGCGCGGTGTGCCGCAGATCGAGGTGAACTTCGATATCGATGCCAACGGCATACTGCACGTGTCCGCCAAGGACAAGGCCACCGGCAAGGAGCAGTCCATCGTCATCAAGGCCTCCAGCGGCCTCAGCGACGACGAGATCGACAAGATGGTGAAGGACGCCGAGGCGCATGCCGAGGAAGACCGCAAGCTGCGTGAGCTGGTGGAAGCGCGCAATCAGGCGGACAATCTCATCCACGGTGCCCGCAAGAGCCTGAAGGATCTGGGCGAGAATGTGGATGCGTCCGAGAAGGAAGCCGTCGAGAAGGCTATCGCCGAGCTTGAGGAGGCGGCCAAGGGCGACGACAAGGACGCTATCGATGCCAAGACCCAGGCGCTTGCGGAGCATGCCGGCAAGCTGGCCGAGAAGGCCTATGCCAAGTCCGGCGACCAGGCCGGCCAGCAGGGCGGTGAAGAGAGCGGCCAGAGCAAGGCGGACGACGATG
The DNA here is from genome assembly GCA_050485425.1 of Ectothiorhodospiraceae bacterium. Classification (GTDB taxonomy): domain Bacteria; phylum Pseudomonadota; class Gammaproteobacteria; order Nitrococcales; family Aquisalimonadaceae; genus LSCE01. The sequence continues at coordinate 26,028 of JBJHBJ010000035.1, forward strand.
TGGTGGACGCCGAATTCGAGGAAGTCAAGGACGACGACCGCAAGTAAGGCGGTGTTCCGCACCGGGATGTTTCAGCGGTTACGGGCGCAGGTACTTCCTGCGCCCGTCTGCGTCCCGACTTACGCCTGATAAACGTCAACCCGCCCGCCCGCTCCGGCATGCGCCGGGCAGTGCCGAGGCCGGATAACGAAAGCGACAGCCATGGCAAAGCGCGACTTCTACGAGATTCTGGGGGTTCAGAAAAACGCCACCGAAACCGACCTGAAAAAGGCTTACCGGCGGTTGGCGATGAAATACCACCCGGACCGAAATCCCGGCGACGCCGAGGCCGAGCAGCGGTTCAAGGAAGCCAAGACTGCCTATGAGGTGCTCGCGGACCCGCAGAAGCGGGCGGCTTACGACCAGTTCGGCCACGCCGGCGTGGAAGGCGGCATGGGCGGCGGTCCGCGCGGTGCCGGTGGCGCCAGTTTCTCCGACATTTTCTCCGACGTGTTCGGCGACATCTTCGGTGGTGGCGGCGCCCGTGGCCAGCGCGTCTATCGTGGCGCGGATCTGCGCTACAACATGGAATTGACCCTGGAAGAGGCCGTCCACGGGACCAGCACGACCATCCAGGTACCGACCTGGAAGCATTGCGAGACCTGCGATGGCAAGGGCACGCGCGATGGCGGAGAGCCCGATACCTGTCCCACCTGCCACGGTCACGGTGACGTGCGTGTGCAGCAGGGGTTCTTCTCGATCCAGCAGACCTGCCCCCGTTGCGGCGGGACCGGTACCATCGTGACCGATCCGTGTCAGAGCTGCGGTGGTCAGGGCAAGGAGCGGCACACCCGTGAGCTGTCCATCGAGATTCCGGCCGGCGTCGATACCGGCGACCGCATCCGCCTGAGCGGCGAGGGCGAGCCCGGCGAGCGCGGAGGCCCACCCGGAGATCTCTACGTCCAGGTGCTGGTGAAAGACCACCCGATCTTCGTGCGCGATGGCGAACACCTGCGCTGCCAGGTGCCCATCAGCATCGTCACCGCGTCGCTGGGCGGTGAGATGGAGGTGCCGACCCTGGATGGTCGCGTCACCCTGCGCATACCGGAAGGCACGCAGAGTGGCAAGGTGTTCCGCGTACGCGGCAAGGGGGTGAAGCCGGTGCGGGGTGGCCCGCAGGGTGATCTGCTATGCCGCGTGGTGGTGGAAACCCCGGTCCACCTGACCAGGGAGCAGAAGGAGCTGCTGGAGCGTTTCGCTGAGACGCTGGAAGAAGGCGGCAACAGACACAACCCGCACAGCCAGTCCTGGCTCGACAAGGCACGGAAATTCTTCGAAGAGTTCAAGCTTTAGGGAAGTCCAGGCCAGGCCTTCCGGGCCGACCTGACATCTGTCCGGTTATGGTCGCCGGGCGCCTTGCGCTCGCCATTGAAATACGCGATGGTGGGATAAGAGGGCAGGACACCGCAGTACGCAGCCGATGATGAAGCATGCGGCGGTACGGACCCTCGAGGAGGGGCAATGGACGTGAGAGTGGCAGAGGTGCGCGCGGCGACGCCGGACGATGCGCCGCAGCTGGCCACACTCATGAACGAAGCCGGTCAGGGCATGCCGCTTCGTCTCTGGGCGTCGCTCGCCGGCGCGGGAGAGCCTGCCATGGAAGTCGGCATTGCACGGGTCCGCCGACCGGACGGGCCTTTCAGCTATCGTCAGATGCAGGTCATGCAACTCGGCGAGCTGGTCGTGGGCATGCTTCGCGGCTATCCGCTCGACTCCCCGGACATGTTCGGCTCGGAGGCATCCGAGGACTCCCAGCAACCGCTGACCGAACTCAAGGCGTTGGCCGAAGGCTCATGGTACCTGAACGCCGTGGCCGTCTTTCACCAGTTTCGCGGCCGGGGTTTCGGGGAGCGTCTGCTGGAGAGGGCATTCGCACTCGCACGCAACTGCGAGGCGCCGACCATGAGCCTGATCGTTTCCGAAACCAATATCCCCGCCCGCAGATTGTATGAACGACTGGGCTTTGTTCCGGTCGCCGACCGCCCCATGGCCGAGGTTGGCAGTCACGCCGGTACGGCCAGGTGGCTGCTGATGTCGCGTCCGATACGCTAAATGGATCAGCGGCCGCCCTTGAAAGAGGGGATTGTGGCTTAAATTGTTTCCATAGTGGGGCGCATTGTTGCCCCTGGCGTCTGCAACCGCAAGCAAGCGAGGAGACAGCATGCAAGTACAACTGAATGCAGGCCAAGGCGTAGAACTCTCCGAGGCACTGGAGGGACATATCCATCAGCAGTTGCGGAGTGTGGAGCGCCGGTTCGGAGAGCGGCTTACGCGCATCGAGGTGTATCTCACCGATGTGAACGGACCGAAGGGGGGAGCCAATAAGCTCTGCAAGCTGGAAGCCCGGCCCAGGGGGCAGGGACCGATGGTCGCCGAATCCCTGCATGAGGATGCGTACGCGGCGGTAAGCAGCGCATCGCGTCGCCTGGAAAGCGTACTCTCCAGCCACTACGGCAAGCTGGAAAAACGCCCGAATGGAAGGAACAATGTCCCGGAAACGGAGGAACCGGAAGACGAACAGTGAATACCCAACAATCGATGAATTCGACCGCCGGGGCCGCTGACTCCGGCGGTGCCACCTTCACGCTGGACAATCGCCTGGCTTCGGATACCTGGCCGCTCTTTCGTCACGGCCGCTGCCAGATCCTGCTGAACCGGAACGCCGCGGTACGCTGGTTGATCGTGGTGCCCGAGTTTCCTTGCGAAGAACTCTATCAGTTGCCTGCCGACCGCCGGCGGGAACTGGACGCCATCGTCGACGGGCTGGCAGTCTGCCTGCGTGAGCAGCAGTTCCATAAGATCAACGTGGCGGCATTGGGCAACGTCGTGTCCCAGCTCCATGTGCACGTGATCGGCCGACGGCGGGACGACCCCTGCTGGCCTGCTCCGGTCTGGGGGCGGCTGCCCGAGGGCGTGGAGTACACCGCCGAGCAGGTGCAGCGCCTGAGACAGATCTATGAAACCCGGATTTCATGCAGCGACTAGGGTGGCTCCTTACCACAACCGGAACGGCATTCATTGTCTGGCTGGTACTTGCACAGGGGCAGGCGCCGGTACACGGCCTGCTGGTATCCGTACTTGCGGCCGGGCTGACTGCCTGGCTGCTTGATGGCCGCGTGGCGGCAGTGAGACCGCTGCCCATCCTGCGCTTCTCTCTCGTGTTCCTGCAACGTTCTCTGATGGGGGGGCTGGATGTGGCCTGGCGGGCCTTGCGCCCCTCCATGCCATTGCATCCGCACTGGCTGGAATATCCTTTGCGGCTGCGCAATCCGTCAGCCCGCGCCATGTTCCTGGGTACGATCAGCCTGATGCCGGGAACCCTCGGGGCGGACGTGGTGGGCGACCACGCCCACATCCACGCCATACTCGACAGTGTTCAGGGTGATCTCGATCGCATGGAGCGGCTCGTGGCCGCAATGTTCGGGGAAAACCTGGAGGCGGCCGTATGAACGCGTTGCTGACCATGGCTGCGCTGTTTCTGCTGATTCAGCTCATGCTGGGCTTGTGGCGCGTCTACCTCGGTCCCGCCGAGGCGGACCGCATGCTGGCGGTGCAACTGCTGGGTACAACCACGGTCGGCCTGCTGATCGTGCTCGGCGCCTTGCTGGAGCAGCGCCCCCTGATGATTGTCGCCCTGCTGTTCGCACTGCTTGCCTTCCTGGTGGCCGTGGCTTTCGTGCGGCGCGGACAGGGCGAGGGCAAGACATGACGGTACTCGGTGTGCTGCTGTTGCTGACGGGTCTGATGTTCTATCTGGCTGGTACCGTGGGCCTGCTGCGGTTTCCCGACGTCTATTCCCGCCTGCACGCTATCACCAAGGCGGACAACGTGGGCCTGGGGCTGCTCTGCCTGGGCGTCGCGATGCTATCCGGTGCCTGGACCACCGCGGCATTGCTGGCGTTGATCTGGTTGCTTGCCATTGCGGCGGCCACCGTCGGTTGCCACCTGATCGCCCGGCATAGCCTGCTGCATGAACGGGGGGAACACGGGGAATGATCCTGGTCGATGCGCTGGCAGCACTGTTGCTGGTGGTGCTGGCATGGCGCTGCCTGCTGATTACCGATCTGTTCCGCAGCATCGTGCTGTTCATCGTCTTCGGCTTGCTGATGGCTCTTGCCTGGGCCCGGCTCGAGGCGCCCGACCTGGCGTTGGCGGAGGCGGCTATCGGTGCCGGTCTTCTGGGCGTGCTGCTGTTGGGAAGCTGGCGTGCGATGGGAAGCCCTTCCGGCGACAGCAATGGCCCGTCCCGTCCGGTGTACTGGCTGGCTGCCGTTGGCGGCGCGTTGGTGACCCTGGTGATGGCTGTTGTCCTGCACCAACTGCCCGACCCGGAAGAGGCTGCCGGCATGCTGGCCCTGCAGCGTCTCGACGATGCCGGCACCGGCCAGCCGGTCACCGCCGTTCTGCTGAATTTCCGCAGCTACGACACGTTGCTGGAAATGGGAGTGCTCCTGATGGCGCTGGTGGGGACCTGGCTTGCACGCGTCCCGCTGGTTGAGGGACCTTCGGCGCACGACGCCTCCCGGGGGACGGTACTGATGCCGGTTGCGCTGCGCGTGTTCGTGCCGGGCATGTTGCTGGTGGGGGCCTACCTGATCTGGGCCGGCACGCACAGCCCCGGCGGCGCATTCCAGGGCGGCGCCGTACTGGCGGCGGCCGGTGTGCTGCTGGCCCTGGGCGGCCGCCTGCACGGCACCGGTTACGACAGTATTCCGCTGCGCGTGCTGCTGGCGTTGGGCTTCGCCGTCTTCACGCTGGCAGGCCTGATACTGCTTCCGGTCGAGGGCGCATTCATGGCTTATCCGCCCATGGCGGTCTACCCGATCATGCTGCTGGTGGAATACAGCCTGGCGGTCTCCATTGCCATGACCCTGGTCATGCTCTACATGGGCAGCCACGGTGTGCGCAGGGAGGTGGCGTGAGCAGTGGGCTGGATGTCTATGCGCTGGCTTCCGCAGCGCTGATCGGGTTGGGCTTCTTCGGCATGGTGGTGCAGAGCCATCCGCTGAAGCGGCTGCTGGCCGTGAACGTGCTCGGAAACGGTGTTTTCCTGGCGCTGATCATGATTGCCCGCCGCCTGCCGGGAGGGCCGGACCCGGTACCCCACGCCATGGTGCTGACCGGTATCGTGATCGCGGTGAGCGCCACGGCCTTCGCCTTGGCACTGGTTCGGCGGCAGGCCCGGGACGCCGCGGGGGAGGGCGGGGATGACTGACGCCCTGTTACCGCTTTCCGTGTTCGTGCCGGTGCTGGCGGGGTTGGCGGTCTTCCTGCTGGGCGGCGGGCCCCGTTCGCCGGTGGCGTTGTCCGGCGTGTTGTTGTCGTTGGCCGTCAGTCTGCTCCTGGTGATGGCAGTGGCGCGCCATGGAACGCTGGTTCACGCAATGGGCGGCTGGCTGCCGCCGCTGGGCATCCGCTTGCATGCAGACGGACTGTCGGCGGTGATGATCCTGCTGAGCGCCGTGACCGGCGCATTGGTCTCGCTACACGCCGTCGGCCAGTTCGACGGAAAACCGCTGCTGGCCGAGCGGTTCTGGACACTCTGGCTGTTGCTCTGGGGCTCGCTGAACGCGCTCTTCCTGTCTGCGGATCTGTTCAACATCTATGTCACGCTGGAGCTGGTCACGCTGGCGGCCATTCCGTTGGTTCTGCTGGCCGGCAGCCGGCAGTCCGTCACGGCCTCGCTGAACTATCTGCTGCTCGCGCTGTTCGGATCACTGCTGTATCTCGGCGGTGTGGCACTCGTCTACGGTCTCACCGGCACGCTGGATCTCGCACTGGCAGCGGAGCGCATGCCGCCGGGGGGCTGGCCGGCCGGGCTGGCCACCGCCCTGATGGTGACCGGTCTGCTGGTGAAGGCGGCCATCGTGCCATTTCACATCTGGCTGCCGCCGGCCCACGGTGGGGCGCCGGCGCCGGTGAGTGCGCTGCTCTCCGCTCTGGTGGTGAAAGCGGCAGTGTACTTGTTGTTCCGGTTGTGGGCGGGGCCGCTGCATGTGCCGCTGTCTCAGCCCTGGGCGGCCCAATTGCTGGGTCTGCTTGGCGCGGTGGCGATCATTCTCGGTTCGGTGCAGGCCATGCGCCAGCCGCGGCTGAAGCTGGTGGTGGCGTATTCCACCGTCGCCCAGTTGGGTTACATGCTCCTGTTCTTCCCGCTGGCGGTGGCCACCGCCTGGCAGGGAGCGATCTATCACGGTCTGGCCCACGGTCTGGCCAAGGCCGCATTGTTCCTGGCCGCGGGCAACATGCTGTATCACCTGGGACATGACCGGGTGGCGGAGCTTCGCGGCATGGGGCGGCCGCTGGCCCTGAGTCTGGGGGCATTTGCCATGGCATCGGTGAGCATCATGGGCCTGCCGCCCAGCGGTGGTTTCATCGCCAAGTGGCTGTTGTTGCAGGCGGCGCTGGAGAGCGGCCTGTGGTGGGTGGCGGGAACGGTGTTGCTGGGTGGCGTGCTGGCGGCGGGCTACGTGTTCAGGGTGATGCGCTACGCCTTCATGGAGGCCCACGCCGGCCCGAGTGTGGATCGCCCGCCGACACCCGCTCAGCCGTTGATGATCTGGTCGGCGTTGACGCTCGCGGCACTCTCCATCGTGATGGGTTTCGCGGCCAGGCCGCTGCTTGCCCTGCTGGGTGGCATGCCCGGCGGTGGAGGGTAGCGTGCTCACGGGGGCCGGCATGTATCAGGCGCTTCCGCTGTGGGTGTTGCTGACCTCGCTGCTGGCGGCCGCGCTGGTGTTCCTGGCCGGCGAAGACCGCCACAGGGTCCGGATCGGCGTAAACCTCGGGGCGGCCGTCCTGAAGCTGGTGCTGGTCGGGGCGATGGGGTACGGCGTGCTTGCCGGCGATACCTTCCTGGTGACCATGCCTGTCCTCCCCGGCCTGGATCTGGTCCTGCACGCCGATCCGCTGACCATGCTCTTCACGACGCTGTCGGCACTGCTATGGCTTGTCACCACGGTGTACGCCATTGCCTACCTGGAGCGGCGACCCAACCGCGCGCGCTTCTTCGGTTTTTTCAGCCTGTGCGTGGCCGCGACCATGGGCATAGCCACCGCGGGAAACCTGTTCACGTTCTTCATCTTCTACGAACTGCTGACGTTGGCGACCTGGCCGCTGGTGGTGCATAACGGCTGGCCGAAGGCCATGGCCGTGGGACGCATGTATCTGCAGTACACGCTTGGGGGCGGCGTGGCGCTGCTGCTGGGTATCGTCTGGCTGTCGGCACTCGGCGTGTCCGGCGACTTCGTGGCTGGCGGCACGCTGGAGCATCTGGCCGGAGAGCATGGGGCGGAACTCGTACTGATCTTCCTGCTGCTGATCGGGGGGCTGGGCGTGAAGGCGGCGCTGGTTCCGTTGCACGGCTGGCTGCCCAGTGCGATGGTGGCGCCGGCGCCGGTCAGTGCCCTGCTGCATGCGGTCGCCGTGGTGAAGGCGGGCGCCTTCGGTATCGTGCGCGTGGTGTACGACGTCTACGGCACCTCTGTGGTAGCGGATCTGCATCTGAATACCGTGCTCGCCGTCGTCGCCTCGGTCACGATCATCTACGGTTCGTTGCGTGCGATTGCCCAGAGCGACCTGAAGCGCCGGCTGGCGTATTCCACGGTCAGTCAGGTGTCCTACATCACGCTGGGCGTTGCGCTCGGCAGCCCGCTGGCCACGGTGGGCGGGCTGGTGCACCTCGTGCATCAGGGGTTGATGAAGATCACGCTGTTCTTCTGTGCCGGAAACTATGCCGAAACCAGCGGTATCCACCGGATAGACGAGCTGAACGGCATCGGCCGACGCATGCCCTGGACCACGGCCATGTTCACCATCGGGGCTTTCGGCATGATGGGAGCGCCGCCGCTGGCCGGGTTTGTCAGCAAGTGGTATCTGGGGATGGGGGCGCTGGAGGCGGGTGTCACCTGGGTGGTGCCGGTGCTGCTGGCCAGCACGATACTGAATGCCATCTATTTCCTGCCGCTGCTGCATCGTGCCTGGTTCCGCAAGCCCGGCGAAAGGGCTCGCGGAACCAGCGGCGAGGCCACGCCGGGCCTGCTCGTGCCGACGTTGCTGGTCGGTGCCTCGGCGTTGGGCGTCGGGGTGCTGGCCGGCTTCCCGCTCAGCCCCCTGTCATGGGTGACATTCATCGTCGGGCGGGAGTACGCGCCATGAACTGGTTGCTGCTGCTTATGCCTGGCCTGCCGCTGGTGCTGGGGCTGACCCTGGGCCTGGGCGGGCACGTGCGGGCCAAGTTGCTGGTGGGCGCGGGGCTGGGTTCTCTGCTGGCCGTGTTGCTGGGACTGATCGGGGCAGGGCCGCTGGAGCTGCACTGGATTCTGCTGGGCAGCGTTCTGGCAGCGGAAGGGGCGGCCCGCGCCCTGCTGGTGGTGGCGGGCCTGCTGTGGGGCGCGGCCGCCGTCCATTCGCTGCCGCTGCTGACCGAACGCCACGGCCGCCGCTACGCAATGTTCTTTCTGCTGACGTTGGCCGGCAACCTGGGTTTGCTGGTCGCCCGGGACATGGCTACGTTCTACTTCGGATTCGCCGTGATGACCTTTGCCGCCTACGGCCTGGTGGTTCACAGCGGCAAGGCGGAGGCGCTGCGGGCCGGCCGCATCTATCTGGTTCTTGCCATCTTTGGTGAGGTACTGCTGCTGGCGGGGCTGTTCGGGCTGGCAGCGCAGGCCGGGAATGTACGGTTCGACGAGATATCTTTGGTGTATGACCAACTGGCCCGACCGCAATTGACCGGCGGCCTGATCCTGGCCGGATTTGCCGTGAAAATGGGTGTGGTTCCGCTCCATGTCTGGCTGCCGCTGGCGCATCCGGCGGCGCCGGTGCCGGCCAGCGCCGTGCTCTCCGGCATTATCCTGAAGGCCGGGTTACTGGGCTGGTTGCATTTGTTGCCTGTGGGGCAGCTGGCGTTGCCATCCCTTGGATATGTGCTGGTGGTACTGGGATTGTCGGGGGCTTTCTATGCTGCACTGGTCGGCTGCTTACAGGAACGACCCAAAAGCGTGCTGGCCTATTCCAGCGTCAGCCAGATGGGCTTGCTGGCCGTGCCGGTTGGACTCTGGCTGGTCGGTCGCGGCGAAGGCGGATTGCTGGCTGCGGCCATCACGATTTTCGCAGTCCACCACGGCCTGGCAAAAGGGGCACTGTTCCTGGCTGTGCCGATGATGCAGAACGGCAGCCGCGTGACAGCCTGGCTCAGCCTGTTACCCGTGCTGGCGCTGGCCGGTTTCCCGCTGACCTCCGGGTTGCTGGCGAAGTCGGCCCTGAAGCTCTCCGCACCGGAATCACTGACGCTGCTGCTGACGTTGACATCGGTGACCACCACACTGATCCTGCTGCGTTTTCTTGCCGTGGCCTGGCCTGACAGGGATGCACGGGAAGCACCGGCCTTGCCGGCGCTGGGGAGCTGGCTCGTACTGCTGGTCACTTCGCTGCTTCTGCCGTGGTGGCTGGATACCAGGGAGGTGCTTGCCTACAGCCTGCAATGGTCCAGCCTGCGGGACGGGCTCTGGCCGGTGATGGCGGCCCTGGTGATTGCCCTGCTGCTGGTACGCTACTGGCGCAACCGCCCCGTGCTGCCCGAAGGCGACCTGCTGGAGCCCACGGAACGCCTGCTTGGCATGGGGTGGCATGGGATGCGGCAACTGCCGATTCTGGACCGTTCGGTGGCGGAGACGGCGGTGCCCGAAAAACAGATGGCCCCTCCGGAGCGTCCGCCGTGGCCGGAACTCGGTGTGGCAGGGGCAACGGTGTTGATGCTTCTGCTGGTGCTGGGTCTCACCTGGCTGATGGTCTGATTTGTCAGCACGTTATTGAGATAGCGCCCACGGGAGGGCAAGCATGGAGATCTGGGTGGATGCGGACGCCTGTCCGGTAGTGGTTCGCGAAATCCTTTTCCGGGCGGCGAGACGTGCCGGCGTCTCGCTGACGCTGGTCGCCAATCAGCCGATTCGCATTCCACCGGCGCCGAATATACGTACGCTGCAGGTGGCTTCCGGGTTCGACCAGGCCGACAACACCATAGTCGAGCGACTGAACCCGGGCGATCTGGTGGTCACAGCGGATATTCCCCTGGCAGCGGAAGTGATCGAAAAGGGGGGCCACGCACTGAACCCCCGTGGCGAAATGTACACCCCGGGAACGGTACGCCAGAAGCTCGCCATGAGGGACTTCATGGAAACGCTGCGCAGCAGCGGCGTTCATGGCGGCGGGCCGGGCGGCTACGGCCAGCGGGAGCGCCAGGCATTCGCCAACGCGCTGGACCGTTTCCTCGCCTCGGCCAGGAGGGGGTGAACCGTTGCGGGTACGGTCCTGCCGCATCCACACGCAGGGTGTCAGGCGGCCGCCGCCCGGCCGAAGGCCCTGGAACAGGACAATACGTTCGAAAAAGTCACTACCGCCGTTCGATCAGGTAGAGTCGCGGGGCTGATTCCGGTGTCTCCGGCGGATTGGCGAATCGCCAGCGGAAACCGGCCTGTGGCAGTGTCTCGCACCAGCGCCGCACCGCGTCCGCCTCCGCCGTGCCCCCTGCATGGCCGACATAGGCAAGCACCGAGCAACGCCCGCCGGCGGCAAGTCGCACCGCAACGTGGTCCAGCGCGCGGCAGGTGGTCGCCGGTAATGTGGTGACGGTGTGATCTGCGCCCGGCAGATAGCCGAGGTTGAACATCGCGGCCTGTAGCGGCCCGGTGTCGAGCCGGTCCAGGTGCTCGTGCCCTCTCAGTACCAGCTCCACGGTACAGTCCCGTACGTCTTCCAGTTGCTGCCGGGCGTTGACCAGAGCCTGGGGCTGGATGTCCAGCCCCCACACCCGGCCGCCGGGCGAGACGCATCGGGCGAGGAACAGCGTGTCGTGGCCATTGCCCACGGTGGCATCCAATGCCGTGTCTCCCGGCGACAGTGTGGCGGCGATCCAGTCCTGGGCGAGCCGGGTAAGCGGGGCACGTCTCATGGTCTGCCGGTGTCCTCCGTGGGCAGGGAGGTACCGGCCGTGAGATGGTCGGCCAGCATGGCCGCGCAGCGGGGCGCAATCAGTGTGCCCCGGGATCCCAGGCCGCCGAAAATCAGCAGTGACGGATGTTCAGGGTGTCGATGACAGAAGAAAAAGCCGTGACGGTTGCCTGCCCTGACGCCGGCCCGCTGTTCCAGTACCTCAACGGGGGGCGGGTCGATCAGCAAATCACCCAGGTCATGGATGAGTGCCCGGCGTCCGGCGTCCGTCCGGGTAGCCTGGAGCTGGCGTTCGTAGGTGGCGCCCAGCCAGACACGGCCTTCATCCAGGGGCACCAGGTTGCGGCCACGGCTGACTATGCTGTCCGGCAAGCGTGGGTGCCGCTGTAGCACCAGCGATTCGCCATGGGATATCCGCCAGGGAAGCTCGGCAAACCAGGGGTTCGTCCGAGCCTCATGACCCTGACAGAACACCACGGCCGCCCAGCGGTCATTCCGCCAGCGGGCGCCGTGGCGGTCGAGTTGGAGTTCCGACGGCGTTACCAAGCCGGTTACCAGGCGTCCGGTTTCCCGCAGCCAGTCCCGTGAGGCGTCGAGGAAGCGGGGCAGGTCCACCCGGGCTGCCTGGATCCCGCATCGGCCAAGCGGGTCGTTCAGCGTGTCGTCCGGGTTCGGCGGCTCCCAGGAGCCCAGCAGCCGGCGGGCGGCAGGGTCACCCCGTCGTTCCTCCAGTCGTTGCCGTTCCTTCTCCGTCCGGAGCAGGCGCTGGATGACGGCCGGCTCCAATAGCGGGATGCCCAGCCTCTCTTCCATCCGGCGCCAACTTTCCAGTGCGTGCTGAAACCAGGCCATGACAGGCGCGGGCGACTGGAACCTGGGACCGGTAAACGGGTTGAGCAGGCCGGCCGCGACACGGGTGGCCGAGTCGGCCTGGTCGGGATCCACCACCAGCGGATCGGCACCACGGGCGTCCAGCTCATGGGCCAGCAGGCTGCCTGCCAGGCCCTGACCCACCACAAGTATCGGACGTCGTTCAACCATGGTGGCAGTGGTGGTATTGCAAGTTGCTGAGCATGATGAATAAACCAGGGCTCCTGCATTTGCGCTGGGCAGGCCCGACCAGTAGCATACGCGGGCTCGCGTCTGGTGAGTCTCCGCAATAGGGTATCAGCATGTCCGTCAGCTCCGACCAGCTTCAGCAAGTCTCCGTGCCGCGCGTCGGCTTCGTCAGCCTGGGTTGCCCCAAGGCACTGGTGGATTCCGAGCGTATCCTGACCCAATTGCGTACCGAGGGCTACCAGGTTGTGGGGGGCTACCAGGAAGCCGACCTGGTCGTGGTGAATACCTGTGGCTTTATCGAGGCTGCGCAGGAGGAGTCGCTGGATGCTATCGGCGAGGCGATCACGGAGAACGGCAAGGTCGTCGTGACCGGGTGCCTGGGTGTCAGGGAATCGGTGATCCGGGAGCGCTTTCCGGACGTGCTTGCGATCACGGGTCCCCACGATTACGAGGCGGTGATGACCGCCGTGCACGCGCAACTCGCGCCGCCGGCCCGCAACCCGTTTACCGACCTGTTACCGGACAGCGGCATCAAGCTGACACCGAGGCATTACGCTTATCTAAAAATATCAGAAGGATGCAATCACAAGTGCACTTTCTGCATTATCCCGGATTTGCGAGGAAAACTGCGCAGCCGACGGGTGGACGAGGTTCTCGGAGAAGCGCAGAGACTGGTCCGCGACGGCGTGAAGGAGTTGCTGGTGGTCTCCCAGGATACCTCCGCCTACGGGGTGGACCGGCGCTATGAACAGGCCCCGTGGCAACAGCGGGAATGGCGAACGCACATGACCGATCTGTCACGGGCTCTGGCAGAGCTGGGCGTCTGGGTCCGCCTGCATTACGTCTACCCGTACCCACATGTGGACGAGCTGATTCCGTTGATGGCCGAGGGTGCCATCCTGCCTTATCTGGACATGCCGCTGCAGCATGCCAGCCCGCGCGTCCTCAAGGCCATGCGCCGGCCCGCGGGGGGCGAAGCGGTGCTGGAGCGGATCCGGCGCTGGCGGGAAATCTGCCCGGAACTGGTGATTCGCTCCACGTTTATCGTCGGTTTCCCGGGCGAAACCGAGGATGATTTCCGGCAATTGCTGGATTTTCTCCGGGATGCGCAACTGGATCGGGTGGGATGCTTCACCTATTCCCCGGTCGAGGGTGCTCGGGCCAACACGCTGCCGGATGCGGTGCCCCCGGAGGTGGCAGAACGGCGCAAGCGGGAGCTGATGGAACTGCAGGCGGAAATCAGCGCCCGCCGGCTGCAGCGCTTCGTCGGCCAGGTCATGCAGGTACTGGTGGACGAAGTGGAAGGCGATGGTGCTTGCGCACGCAGCTATGCCGATGCGCCGGAGATCGACGGACTGGTTCACCTGCGTGGTGCCGGTGGGATCCGCGCGGGACAGTTTGCCGATGTGATGATCGAGCAGGTGGACGATCACGACCTGTACGGTGTGGTGTTGCGGTGAACCATTGTTTTGCGGCACGGTCCAAGTCCGTCACTGGTGCCGCGTGTAGGAAATTTCTGATTTCCTTGTAGGGTATCTGCCGATTGCGAGCCCTGGTTTGCCGGATTATATTCGGTCGATGGCGCATGGCGGGTTTCCTCGCCGGCTTGTGTATCTCTCATTGATCACAGGAGTGGCAGGGATGCCGAAGCAGCGACAGAAGCTCACCGACCGGCTCGAACGCAAATGGCCGTTTTTCAGGCATGTGTGGGCGTCCCACACTGCGCCCATGATGCTTTTGTCCCTTCGGGAGGAAGGCGAGGTCCAGGTCGACGGCATCAACCCCGCCATGGAGTCCTTGCTGGCTCTCGATCAGGCTGCCACCGGCGAACGCGCCCGGGAGGGGTTGCCGCGGGCGTTGCTGCGCGTACTGGGCAGCGCCGTGCCGGAATGCCTCATCCAGCAGGCCAGTGTCGCCTCCCAGCATTCCGATCTGTTCTCGCACTCCAGTCATGCCTGGGAGCTGTTGCTGATTCCCGTGTCGGAGCCCGGGAAACGGGGCAAACGGGTTTTCTGCACATTGAGCCGCGTGGTTCCCGAACGCCGGACCCAGGATGAACTGGAGCGACTCGTGGCGGAGCGCACGCGCGAGTTGGAGGCCGCCAACCGCATGCTGCACGAACTGGCCGTGAAGGATACGCTGACCGACTGCTACAACCGCCGGCATCTGACGCATCTGGCCTCCCGGGAATTCCAGCAGGCGTTGGCCCGGAACAAACCCCTGTCGGTGCTGATGCTGGATATCGATCACTTCAAACACGTCAACGACCAGCACGGTCATGCTGCCGGGGACGCGGCGATTCGCCAGGTGGCGGTCGTCTGTCAGGAACTGCTGCGAGAGGGTGATCTGCTGGGGCGTTTCGGTGGTGACGAATTCATCGTAGTACTGCCGGAGGTCTCGGAAAGCCAGGCCGAGCAGGTTGCCGAGCGGTTGCGCAGCCGCGTGGCGGCACTGCCGGTCTACTGGAAGCAGGTAACGCTGCACATCACGGTCAGTCTTGGCATCGCCACACTGCGGCCACACGAGGATGGCTCCCTTGACGACCTGTTCTACCGGGCCGACATGCAGTTGCTGCAGGCGAAGCAGCGAGGAAGGAACCGTTTCGTGCCCGCAGCAAAGTAACATCAGCTGCGGCTTGCCAGCCTTTCAGAACTCCCTTCTCAGCCCTGCAGCTTCATGCCGATGGTCGCAAGGCGCTTTCCGAGGGCTCGGCAGATGGCCGATTCCTCGTCGTCCACAGCCCGGTCGTTGTTGCCGCCGGCGATATGCCCCGGTCCGTACGGGGAGCCGCCACCCTTGGTGGTGAACAGTTCCTGGTTGGAATACGGCACGCCTACCGGGATCATTCCCAGATGAATCAGCGGGGCGAGGCTGGTCAGGATGGTGGTTTCCTGGCCGCCGTGCAAGGAGCCGGTGGAGATGAACATGCCCACGGGCTTGTCCTCCAGTTCGCCGTTCATCCAGAGCTCGCCGAGCTGATCGAGCTGATTCTTGAGCTGTGCGGACATGTTTCCGAAGCGGGTGGGCGTACCCAGCGCCACGGCGCCGGCCTGGCGGAAGTCATCCTCGGTGACCAGTGGAACGTCCTTCTGCTTGGCGCGGCCCGCTTTCATCCCCTCGTTGCCTTCAATCACGGACTCCGGCATCAACTCGGGTACGGTCCGTATCACGGGCTCGGCTCCCGCTACTTCCCTGATGCCTTCCGCCACCAGTTTGGCCATCTCGTAGACATTGCCGAAGGTGCTGTAGTACAGAACCAGAACTTTCATGAACACTCCTTACGATTCCGGATTGTCCGATATGGAACTATTAGCACAGATTCCGGGATTGTAAACATCGCGAGCGCGGGAATTGATCAGTGTTTCCTTAATCGAAGATCTGGCGCAGGCGGGCGAGGAATCGCATGCCTTCGGCGACCTCTGCCTCGGAGAGTTTGCCGAACTTCCTGGCAAGATGTTCCCGGTGTGCCGGAAACACGGTGTTGAACAGCGCTTCGCCATCCGGGGTCAGTTGTACCAGCGTGCTGCGGCGATCCTCCTGGCTGGGTATACGTCGAACCACGCCGCGCGCCTCCAGCCGGTCGACCACGCTGGTGAGCGTGGTCTTGTACAGCAAAGTGTGTTCCGCCAACTGCTTGAAGTTCATTCCCGGCGTGTTGCCGAGCGTCGCGATGACGTCGAACTGGGCGGGAGTCAGACCTTGTTGCTTGATGTGCGGGAGGGCGTACTGCTCGAAAGCCTGGTAGGCGTTGACCAGTTCCCGAAGCAGCGGCATGAAGGTCTTGGAATCGGCATTGTCCATGGGCAAGCTCTGCAAGCCGGTGTTTGTTCGATCATGGACTGATTGGGCAGTCAAACACAAGCTCGCTACTGGTCGCGCGCCGGCGCGGCGGGGTACCGCCCGCGTACCCCGTCTGGTCCGTACCAGGCGTGTTGATCGCTGGCCGCGTGCCTCAGGTGTCCTTCGCTACCAGGCCGAAGAAGGTTCCGGCAAACAGCGCGAATCCCGCCCAGACCACGATATGCCCGATCGCCATCGGTCCGTGCACCACTTCATCGGTGCCGGACAGCAGCAGCCAGAGACCGGAAGTCACAGCCAGCGTGAATGCCAGGCAGACGCTCAGGAAGGCCAGGCTGCGGCCTGTGAGCCGTGCCCAGAGTCCGGCGCTGCCCTGGTTCGCCGCCGGGCTGACGCGCCGGCGCTGGGCCACCATCAGATAGAGCAGTGTGCCGCCGAGCCCGAGCAGACCGGTCATGGCGATGCCCGCCACGTCGCCTTCTTCCGCCATCGCCTTCCACGGGTCACCGAAATCCAGCATCAGGATGGCGCCGACGAGCAGGCCGATCCAGACGGCGGAGAAATGCAGCAGAAACCCACCCACGCAGCGCAACGGATTGCGGTTGCCGCCGTGTCGCGCCGCCAGCCGTGCCGTGCCCAGCATGAGTCGGGCATAGCACCAGTCGCGCACGTTCCGCAAGGTCTCCGCCGCATCGGGATGCTGCTGCAGTGGCCGGAAGCGCATTTCTCCCACCAGGCGGGGCACCAGTTGCACGTCCTGCCGCTCCATCGCTGCTTCAAGCAGGCGCCGCCAATGCTCCACCAGGCCGCGTACCCATGGCTGGTGTACCCGTTCAGGCAGCCGGTGACGTTGTTCCAGTGCCCAGTCCAGAAGCGCGGCGGGGTCGTCGTCCGGTTGGCCGCGATCGGGGGAAAGTGCCCTGATCAGCAGCGGTACCAGTGTATCCGGCAAATCGCCGTGCCGTGTCAGTTCTACCAGGACATCCTCGGCGGCCCTATGGCCGGTCTGCAATCGCTGGCAGGCGTCCAGCGTCGTTGCCCATCGTTGCATGGTATTCAGGCGCTGCCCGAGCGCCTGATCGACGCTGCGGGCGTCGGGCGCCGGCAGGTGCGCGGCGAATTCGCGGCGCAGTTCGTCAACCGCCGCATGAAGCTGGCGGGCAAGCTCCCGCCCGCTTTCGAGGTCGGTTTCCGCAGCCGGGCGGAGCTGCTGTGCCAGGTCGATAATCCGATGGGCGATCGCATGGATGGCGGTCTGCAGCTCCCCCAGGGAGGCATGCTGCGCCTCATGTCCCTCCACCGCCAGAGGGGGGCGATGGGTCGGCTGAAGATGTTCCATGCGTGCCATTGCCGATTGCGGGCGAGGGCGGACATGGGGGTCCGCTCCCAGCCATTCCAGCAGGGCCAGCAGGTCGTCGCGCGGGTCCGGCTGCGGCTGGGGCGGTGGCTCCAGCAGGCGCCAGCCGGCGCCGGCCTTTTCCGGATGAGCCGTCAACTGCTGGAGTTCCTGCGCCCATTCGGTGATCGGAAGCTGATTGCCCTGGAGATCGGTGTACTGTCGCTGCCGGGAGAGTTCGACCAGTTGCCGGTACAGCCGCTGGGGCGGCTGGCGAACCAGGCTGAGCAGCAGGTAGGTCTTGGCATCAAATGCGGGATCGTGGGCCAGTGCGAGCCGCAGCTGCTGTTCGACCACATCGGCCAGGGCTTCGAGACCGTCGGACTGCGGCGCCTCGCTGCCGTCGGAAGCCGGGAGCAGGGCCAGTCCCAGCACGGGTTCCCGCAGCGCGTGCAAACGGCGGGGGTCGACCAGCGCCGCGGCCGGCAGCTGCTCCCATGTGGCCACCCGGCTCAATACCGCGAGCAGCACCGCATCGCGATCGGAGCCTGGCAGCGAAACGCCCAGATCGGTCGGGTCCACCGGCAGTGGGGCGTCCCGTCCCATCAGATCCATGACCAGGAAGAGCTGGAGCGCGCGCTCGCCCGCGGGGCTGCTGAGCCAGCGGCGTTTCCCGCGAAGACCGGGAGTGGCATGAGCGAGGATACGCTGTTCCGTGCCGCCCGCCATGTCAGACCCCAGGATGTTCCCCTGGCGGGCGGTATCGGCGGCCTGGGTGGCCTGGTAATAGATCTGCAAGGTGACGGATGCGGGCCGGGCATCCGGGAGCATGGGCAGCGAGCCGGTCATGCGATGGCACCACCAGAACAGGCGCAGTTGTATCCACAGCCCGCCATCGCCCATGTAGGATCCCAGCACGGATGTCGTGGGCGGGCCCACGGTGGCGACCACGGTCTGCAGGATGACGTCGATCCCGTTCAATGCCTGCAGGCGTTCCCGTACGTTCCCGCGTCCAGCCCGGCCGAGCAGATCCTTGATGCGTCCCTGGAGCGGCGCGTAGCCGGAGTGACCGGAACCTGCCAGGTCCAGTATCAGGCGGGTCCAGTGCCGGAGTACGGCGAGATTGCCCAGCAGGGTTGGCCGTTGCTCGGCCTGTTCGAGAAACTGGCTGATCGCGTGATCCAGCCGCCCCTGCAGCGCCGGATCCTCCCGGAGCACCAGCAAGGCATGCAGCAGGATGGCCGTGTCCGCGTCGCTGGCAGGCAGCGCGGCATCCTCCGCGAAGGCGGGGATGAGGCGTTCCACGCCTGGCCAGCGGCCTTGCAGATCCGGGTGCAGCGGATGCGCGCTGATGGCGGCGGCGCAGCGTGCCAGCAGCATGCGTCGCGTGCTGCGCTGGCCGTTCAGTTCCACCGGCGCTGAAAGCGGCTGGTTGCGCGCTGCGCAGTACTCCTCGAACCAGTCGAACAGCGCCGGTACCGCCGGCAGCCAGTATCCCAGGCAGTAAGCGGCCTGCTGGTAGATATCCGGGTCCGATGCGCGGAAACAGAATGTCAGGAACGCGGTCAGCGATGTGTCCGGGGAGCGCATGCCCGCCATGGTTCTGAGTTGCTGCAGCGTCTGTTCGCGGTCACCGATGAGTTGTTGCGCATTGTCCTGGTCTGCCGTCACGGGTTTGTTGCCTTTTTCGTTGGTATTGTCGGAATTCACTGGAACAGGTGCGCCTGTCCCTGAAGCAGCTCACGGGTCTCGCGGCCCTCCAGCAGTTGCCGGAAGCGCCGGCAGGAGGCGGGCGCATGTCCGGCGTAGCCGTTGTCGAAAAAGCCGAATACGCCTCCCGGCGCGGGCCGCTTTTCCAGCACGGTACGAAGGTGGCGCAACCACCACAGCAATCGTGCGTCCGGGTTCAGATGCTCCCGGCCCAGATCGCCGAACTGGTTCGGGCGCCCGAGCCAGCGCAGGTACAGGAAATCCGCCGTTCGCGGTGGCAACCGTGGCCGATAGGCCGATTTCTCCACCCGGTCAACGGCCAGCCCGGCGACGCTGCGATCCGGCTCATCGGTATAAACCCAGCTTATCCCCTGTTCCGAAAGCAGTTCCGCGACATCGGGGCGCCACCAACTGCCGTGCTCGAACTGAATGGCGAAACGGAACGGGCTTCCGTTCAGCACTGTCAGCAGTCGCTGCAGCTCGCCATAGCGGTCGTGGCGACAGCCCGCGGGCAGGCGCAACATGATCACGGCGAGCCGGCGTTCCAGGGGGGCAAGCGTCTCCAGCAGGCGTTCCAGTTGCCGCAACCGGGACGGGGAGTCCAGACGCCCTGGCGGATTGGTCAGCGGCGCAGGGGCGACCAGACAGAAACGGAATCCTTCCGGGGTCGCCTCCCGCCAGTGGGTGACTCGCGCAGCCGTGGGCAGAGCCCGCCCGCCAGCCTCGATTTCCACTGCGCCGAACTGCCGGCTGTACCAGCCCAGACGGCCGGCGGCCGGCAGCCGGGCAGGGTAGAAACTGCGTTCCCAGTCCAAATGGGAAAAACCGGTCGTACCGAGATGCCAGCGCGTCATTGTCCGGTGTGCGCGTTGAGGAACTCGCGGATCAGCCGCACCATGTCGGCCGGTTGCTCCTGGGGCAGCATGTGGCCCGACGGGGCAATGACGGCCAGACGGCTGCCGGGGAGTTTGTCTTCCATGAACTGGGCGTACTTGAGCGGAGTCATGTGGTCGATGTCGCCGCTGAGTATCAGCGTGGGATGTGGGATCCGCTCCAGGGTGTCGGTGCTGTCGAAGTTGTCGCAGGCAATCATGTCGCACAGGAGTATGTCCGGGGACTGTGCCAGCCAGCGTTCCCGGGCCTGCTCCAACAGGGCGTGCGGCGCTTGCGAGCCGTACATCAAGGCGATGGTCTGCTCGACGGCCTGCGGATAGTCCGTCCGCAGGGTTGCCAGGTATTCAGGTGTGCCCCGGATGCGGCAGCCGGTGGACACCAGTATCAGCGCCTGCAGCCAGTCGGGATTGCCCAGTGCGATCTGCTGGGCGATGGCACCGCCCATGCAATGGCCCAGCAGGATGACCTTGCCCGGGTTCCTGCTCTTCACGAACTCGGTGACGACATCGGCATACGCGGCAATGCTGTCTCTGGCGGCGCCGTCCGATTCACCGTGGCCGGGGAGGTCGAGCAGGTAACAGTTGACACCGTCGATCTGGCCCAGCGCCGCGGGCCAGGTCCTGGCATCCTGGCCTGCGCCGTGAATACCGACCAGCGTGCAGTCGGCATCCTGCTCGTGGGCGATGTAATGAAGCGCATCGCCGGCAATTGTCACATAGGGCATATCGTTGCTCCCGCCGTTACCGGGTGGGGCCGGTCACTCGCCGTTGGCGACCAGGGCCGGCAGCACGTCCGCAGCGCAGCCGGTCAATCGGTATTGTACGCAGTGCGAGA
>JBJHBJ010000036.1:0-45951 GCA_050485425.1 Ectothiorhodospiraceae bacterium
TCAGATTCGCCCGTGCCGCGTAGACGGCGGCCGAGTAGCCTGCGGGACCGGAACCCAGAATCAGCAGCTTCTGGTGTCTGACGTCGCTCATGCCTTGCTCCTGCCTGAAATAAATGACGGGCCGGGAACTCTGCCGCCCGCCCGAAAGTCGGCATACTCACCGTTTCCAACGTATCGTCCCAGGACAATACGTTCGAAAAGGTGGGTAGTTTACTGCGCCTGGCAGGAAAGCTAAATGTGAGATCGCCTATCCGTCCGATAGACTGGGGAAAACGTCGACCACGAAGCGAGCGCGGGGATTGATCAGCGCTTCCCTTGCATGATGCCCCGGTGCGGCGGGCTTCTTGTCCTGCATCAACGCAGTCAATGTCCTGGCACGGCATCATCGGTCACGGATTCCGACCAACTGGGGGACAAAGCCTTCCATGAACGACAGCCAGAGCACGGAAACCACGAAAAGCAATGACGTCAGATGGCACGCACTGGATTCCCGGGATGTACTGAAGGAGCTGTCCGCCGACAGTCAGGGCCTGTCGGCGCAGCAGGCCGAGCAGCGCCTGCAGGAGAGCGGCCCGAACCGGCTGCCACCGCCCCGGCGGCATGGTTTGCTGATGCGCTTCCTGCTGCAGTTTCACAACGTGCTGATCTACGTGCTGATTGCCGCCGCCGGGGTGACGGCGCTGCTGGGGCACTGGGTGGATACCGCGGTGATCCTGGGCGTGGTCATCATCAACGCGGTGATCGGCGTCATGCAGGAAGGCAAGGCCGAGCGCGCGCTGGATGCCATCCGTGACATGCTCTCGCCTGGAGCCACCGTGCTCCGCGACGGCAAGCGCGTGGAGATCGCCGCCGAGGAACTGGTACCCGGCGATATTGTTGTCATGCAGTCCGGCGACAAGGTCCCCGCGGACCTGCGCCTGCTGAAAGCGCGCGACCTGCGCGTGGACGAATCGGTGCTCACCGGTGAGTCGGTCCCGGTGGACAAGCAACTGGAGGCGCAGCCCGAGGATGCGCCGTTGGGCGACAGGCTGTGCATGACATACTCCGGCACACTGGTCACCTACGGCCAGTGCACGGGCGTGGTGGTAGCCACCGGGGCACAGACCGAGATCGGCCGGATCAGTGCCATGCTGGAATCCGTCGACCACATGACCACGCCGCTGATCCGGCAGATCAACGCCTTCGGACGCTGGCTCGCGGCGGCGATACTCGGCCTGGCCGCCGCCGTGGTGCTGTTCGGTTACCTGGTGCGGGACTACGCGCTGGCGGAAGTCTTTCTTGCCGGCGTTGGTCTGGCGGTGGCGGCGATCCCCGAGGGTCTACCGGCGATCATGACCATCACGCTGGCGATCGGCGTGCAGCGCATGGCCGGCCGCAAGGCGATCATCCGCAAGCTGCCGGCGGTGGAGACCCTGGGGTCGGTCACCGTCATCTGCTCCGACAAGACCGGCACGCTGACCAGAAACGAAATGACGGTGCAGAGCCTGGTCCTGGTCGGAGAGCACTATTCCGTCACCGGCGTCGGTTACGCCCCGGACGGTGGGCTCGAGAACGACGGCAAGGCGGTGGATCCGGAGCAGTCGGAGCGGCTGGGGGAGTTGCTCAGGGCCATGCTGCTGTGTAATGACGCCTCGGTGCACCAGAAGGACGGCCAGTGGCATGTGCAGGGTGATCCCACGGAGGGTGCGCTGGTAACACTGGCGATGAAGGCGGGACTGGACCCTGAGCGGGAGCACAAGGCGTGGCCGCGCACCGATGCCATTCCGTTCGAATCGGAGCACCGTTTCATGGCGACCCTGCACCACGACCACCAGGGCAATGCGGTGGCCTACGTCAAGGGTGCGCCGGAGCGGCTGCTGGAAATGTGTGAGAAGCAGCGCGGCGCGGACGGTGACGAGCCGCTGGATACAGATGCATGGCGCGAGCGGATGGACGCCATCGCGGCCAAGGGCCAGCGCCTGCTCGCCATCGCCTGCCGTCCGGTTGCGGACGACAAGCGCGAACTGCGGTTCGAGGATGTCGAGCAGGGGCTGGTGCTGATTGGCGTCGTGGGCATGATCGACCCCCCGCGCGAGGAAGCGATCCGGGCCGTGGAGCAATGCCGGCAGGCCGGCATCCGCGTGAAGATGATTACCGGGGACCACGGCCTGACCGCCCGCGCCATCGGTGCGGAACTGGGAATCGGCGACGGCGAAAGCGTGGTCACCGGTGCCGAGCTGGAGGATCTGGACGACGACGCCTTGCGCCGCCTGGTGGCCGATACCGACGTGTTTGCCCGAGCCAGCCCCGAGCACAAGCTGCGGCTGGTGCGGGCGCTGCAGGCCACGGACCAGATCGTTGCCATGACCGGCGACGGCGTCAACGACGCACCGGCACTGAAGCGGGCAGACGTCGGCGTGGCCATGGGCCAGAAGGGTACCGAGGTATCCAAGGAGGCCAGCGAGATGGTGCTGGCCGACGACAACTTTGCCTCCATTGCCCGCGCCGTGGAGGAAGGCCGTACGGTCTACGACAATCTGCGCAAGACGCTGCTGTTCCTGCTGCCCACCAACGGCGGCCAGGCCGGCGTCATCATCCTGGCCGTGCTGGCGGGCATGACCTTGCCTATCACGCCGGTGCAGATCCTCTGGGTGAATATGGTCACGGCAGTGACGCTGGGCCTGGCACTTGCCTTCGAGCCGTCCGAGCCGCGTGTGATGCAACGCCCACCCCGGCCGCCCAAGGCGCCGATACTCAGCCCCTACATGCTCTGGCGCATCGGCTTCGTGTCCGTGCTGCTGGTGGCGGCAACGGTCGGCATGTTCCTGCTGGAGCAGAACAACGGCCTGTCCCTGGACTATGCCCGCACGCTGGCTGTGAACACGCTGGTGGTTTGCCAGGTGTTCTACCTGATCAGCGCGCGTTTCGTCGTCGAGTCATCGGTTTCGGTCAGCATGTTCTCGGGCAACCCGTGGGTGCCTGGCGCCATTACCGCTATCGTGGCGGTGCAGCTTGCCTTTACCTACCTGCCGCCCATGCAGACGCTGTTCGGCACTACGGCACTGCCGCTGCGCGACTGGGGCGCGATGCTGGCGCTCGGGGCGGCGGTGCTGGTGCTGGTGGAACTGGAAAAGGCGCTACTCGGCCGGCGGTTCCACCGGGGCGGGGCGTAGAGCGCCGGGGTGTGCCGTGCCGGTTTGGTGGCTGCTTCGGGCTCACGCCCGACGGTAGCAACCGCTGGCGCGGTTACTCCCCTACGGCGGGACGGATGCCAGGGTGTGCGCCGCCGCGGGCGATTGCCACCGATCCGGCCGTAGGCCGGAAACTGAGTACTCTACGGTGTTGACCAACAAGACGGTATCTACGGGTCGATTCATCGGCGCAGGGTGGATGGAGGCGAAGCCGATATCCACCAGTTCGCACCGGCGTCAACTGCTGTCCGGTGCCGTACGCTGCCGCGAGAAGGCATCCCCCATGCGTTTCTGCAGCGCCGCTCGGATCAGCAGCAACAGGATCAGCCCCGGGGTGACCATAATCGTCGTGATGACGAAGAATGTCGCCCAGTCGCCGTCCAGCCAGTCCACCATGGCGCCGCTGCCGGCAGCCAGTGTGGTGCGGCTGAGGTTGCCCAGCGAGGCCATCAGGGCGTACTGGCTGGCGGTGTAGACCCGGCTGGTCAGGTAGGAAATGAAGGCGACGAAGGTCACGGTGGAAAACGCCGTGGTGAAGTTGTCCACGATCACGGCCAGCGCGAACAACTGCATATCCGGGCCGACAACGGCCAGCAGGGCGAACAGCAGGTTGGCCAGCGCCATGGTGACGCCGCCGATCAGCAGGCCGCGGAAAATGCCCAGCGTCACATTGACCAGCCCGCCGAGCAGCGTGAATGCCAGCATGGTCGCCCAGCCCATCAGGCCCGATACCCAGGCGATCTGCTCCCGCGTAAAGCCCACTTCCAGATAGAACACCGCGGCCATGCGGCCCATGAAGGCCTCGCCGATCTTGAACAGCACGATGAACGCCAGGATGGCCAGTGCCAGTTGCCAGCCATTGCGGCGGAAGAATTCCGCGAAGGGCTCGACGGCGGTCACCGCCAGCCAGGCAGCCGCCCGCCCGGCCACGCCGGGCCGCATATTGCCGGTCAGCGTTTCCCGCATGCGCAGTTCGGCCTCCGCCTGCTTGCGCTCCCGGTCGGTTTCCGGCTCCGGCAGACGCAGCACCACCAGCATCAGCGCGCCCAGCACCAGTGCCAGGCACAGGTAGGCGCCGTCCCAGCCCAGCGGCCCCGCCAGCATGAAGGCCCCGGCGCCAGGCAGGCCGGCGCCGGTCCACCATCCCGCGGTGGTCATGGCTGAGGCGGCAGCCATCTTGCGCGGCTCCAGCGCCGGAATCAGTTCAATGCGATAGGCATCTACCGCCACATCCTGGGTGGCGGACGAGAACACGATCATGGTGGCCGCCAGCGCGGTGGCCAGCGTTCCCGCCGCCGGATCGGTCAGGCTGATGGCCAGCGTGCCCAGCAGGATGCCGCTCTGGGTCAGCAGGATCCAGCTTCGCCGTTGCCCGAGCCGGGCGTGCAGGACGGGCAGGCGGATGCGGTCGAGCAGCGGCGCCCAGAGAAAATTCAGTGCATAGATCATTGCCAGGCTGCCCAGCACGCCGATCGCGGTGCGGGTCAGGCCGGACTCGTGCAGCCAGGCGGAGAAGGTATTGCCGATCAGCGCCCAGGGGAAACCGCTGGCGAAACCGAGCACGAAGATGTAGATCAGTCGCCGGTCGTACAGCAGGCGCAAATAGGAGGCCATCGGGATTCCGTCGTCGGGTCGGTGCTGACGTTTCCGGCATGGTGGTGGAAGGACAGGACGCTGGCAAGCGTTCCTTTGCCGGCGTGCTACGGAAACTGACATAACACGGCAGTCGGTGTTCCTGAATCTGACGCCCAGGGGCAACAGATAGGCTGACATTCCGCGTCAGGTGATTGCAAGATCATGATACTAAAGGTGTTTATAGGGTGGCACGGTATCTGCTTCAAGGGAGGCAAAGGCAGGACCGCCTGCAAACCGGACTAGGAGAACACCATGAGCCACAGCAACGATATGGCCATCGCCGCTTACCAGTTGGGCCGTCGCTATGAAATGGGGGACGGGGTTCCCATGTGCATGGAGACCGCCGCGCGCTTCTACCGCCAGGCCGCCATGCGGGGTCATGCCGATGGCCAGCATGCGCTGGGTTTCCTGCACGCCACGGGCCAGGGCGTCCGCCGGGACGAAAAGCTGGCGGTCCAGTGGCTGACCCGCGCCGCCGAGCAGGGTCATCCCGACGCACAGCACAACCTGGGAGTGATGTACACCGAGGGCAGGGGCCTGGAGGTGGATTACGGTGCTGCCGTGAAGTGGTTCTACAAGGCCGCCATCAACGGCAGCCTCTATGCCCGGGAATGGCTGGAAAACGGCGACGAACAGAACACCGCGAAATAGGCGGATATCCGGTGAAGGAATATCTCGGGGTGGGCGCTCTGCGATAATAACGAAAAACAGACGATCTCCCCTTGGGGAGTCTGGCCTCGCGACCTGGTCGCGGGGTTTTTCTTTTGGGGGAATCGAGCGCTTAATCGGCGCTTCCCTAATGCGCCAGAGCGGTTGTGTCTTGTGTCTGTTCGGAAAGCAGGCGCTCGATGGTGTCGAGCAGCTCCGTTTCCTGGAAGGGTTTGGTGAGGTAGGCGCTGACGCCGGCTGATGCGGCCTGGCCGCGATGTTTCTGCATGGCGCGCGAGGTGAGCATCACGATCGGCAGGGTGCCCGTCTCTTCCCGGGAGCGCAGGTGGCCGGTGAGTTCCAGCCCGTTCATGCGTGGCATCTCCAGGTCCACCAGCATGATGTCCGGACGTTGCTCCTCGATACTGCGGACGGCCTCGATCCCGTCCCGCGCCTGCCGCACGGCATAGCCGGAATCCTGCAGGAACTGGCTCAGTGAGCGGCGCACGCTGAGCGAATCGTCCACGACCAGCACGACGCCCATGGTCGGCGCCTCCAGGTTCTCCGGGACGTGGTCGAGTTCATGTCCGGCGATGCCGGGGAGGCGCTGCAGGCCTGCCAGATCCAGCACCGGCGCGACCGAACCGTTACCCAGGATAGCCGCGCCCAGCACGCCACGTACCCGGGGCAGATTCGCCCCGAAACCTTTGATAACGACATTGGCACTGCCCAGCATGCGGTCCACCTGCAGGGCGCGGGTTTCGCCGTCCAGTTGGGCGAGCAGTATCGGCGGCGTCACGGCCGGATCGGTTTCCGGCGCCGCCCGGCCCATGATGGTCGCCAGCGCCTTCAACGTGTAGCGCTCCTCCTCCAGGGCGAAGCGCAGTGTGCCGTCCTCGCCTTGTTCCAGCGTGCCCGATCCGGGTATCGGAGCCTGCAGCAGATCGCTGCTGGGGATGGCCACCGTCTGTCCGCCGGCTTCCACCAGCAGCACGTGCACCGTTACCAGGGCAGCCGGCAGACGCAGCACGAAGCGCGAGCCCCGGCCGCTGTCGCTTTGCAGATCTACCGTGCCCTTCATTTCGCGGACGCGGTCGTGGACCACGTCCAGGCCGACACCGCGACCGGAGACGCGGGTGACCGTGTCCCGGGTGCTGAAGCCGGGCAGGAGCACCAGGCGTGCCAGCGCCTGGTCGTCCGGAGTCGCATCCGCTTCCAGCAGGCCCCGTTCGACGGCCCGGCGCCGTACGGCATCCAGGTCCAGCCCGCGGCCGTCGTCCTCGCAGACAAGCTCGATGGTGTTGCCGTCGCGCCGCACCTGCAGCCGGATGCGGCCGGCTTCCGGCTTGCCGGCGGCAAGGCGCCGTTCGGCATCCTCGATGCCATGGTCCACGGCGTTACGGAGCAGGTGCCCGAGCGGGTCCAGCAGGCCTTGCAGCAGTTCGGTATCCATCATCAGTTCGCCACCGCGCAGTTCCAGCGTGGCGTCCTTGCCGGTGGCGCGGCAGGCCTGGCGCACGCTGCGCTGCAGCCGCCCTTCCACCGAACTCACCGGCACCAGGCGGGTGGCGAGGACAGTGTTCTCCAGCGAGCGGTGCAGACGGCCCTGCTGGCTGATCATGCTGCGCAGGGCGGTGAGCTGATCGTGCATGGCGAGACGCAACTCGCGCCAGTCGGCGATGGCTTCGCCCAGCGCGCGGCTGCAGCCGTGCAGCTCGTTGTACTCGTCCATTTCCAGTGGGTCGAAATCGTCCTCGCCGCCGTGGACGGCGCGGTGCGACTGGTAACCGCTGGAGGTCACGTCGCGGATATCCACCAGGTCTTCCAGTTCGAACAGGCGTTGCTGGATCACGCGATCCTGCTCGGTAAAGGCCTGCTGCAGATTCATCAGGCCGGCAATCCGGGCCTCGAGCTGGGCGGTGGCCACCGACAGCTCGCCGGCGTACCGGAACAGCGAGTCCACGGTGGCGACCGGTACCCGCAGGGAGGTTTCCGCCTGCGCTGCCGCGGCTTGCGTGAGTTCCGGTTCCTCCGGTCCGCTCTCCGCGGCATGTTCCCGGCCGTCCGCGCCGGGGGAGGTGTCGGGGGCCGGCTCGGCGGCGATATCCAGCTCGCCACGGTCCATGCGGTTGGCCAGGTCGAGGACGGACTGCAGTACTGCCAGTGCGTTCTCCGGCGGTTCGTCCAGGCCGCGCAGTGCATCGATCATGGCCTCCAGGCAATCGGCGGCTTCCAGCAGGCTGTGCATCAGCGCCCGCCCCGGACGGTTACCGGTGCGCGCCAGGAACTCCAGCAGGTCTTCCAGATGATGGGTCAGGTTGGCCACGCCGGAGACACCGCCTACCGCGGCGGCACCCTTCAGGGTATGGGCGATGCGGCGGGCGCGGTCCAGTTCCGTTGCCGGTTGCTGGCTTGTACGTAGTGCCTGCAGGCACTGGGACAGTTCCTGGGCCTGTTGGGGTGCATCATCCAGGAAGGCGGAAAAGACCTCTACGTTGACGTCGTCGCCGGGGATCAGGCTGACGTCCTCCGCACTGGCCTCCTGGCGGCGTTCGGATGCCGGTTCCACGCCTTCTGCTCCGGGAACCTCGGCCAGCAGCTCGGCCAGCAGGCTGGTTTCGTGTTCGCCCAGCGGCAGCGGCCAGGCTTCATCCCGGAAATGGCCGGCAAGTGCGTCGATCGCTTCGGCCGAGCCGGGGTCGATCAGGTACGCCATGACCCGCTCCGGCCACAGCAGCAGCGCCTCGTCCAGTTGCAGCAGCCGTTCCTGCTCCTGGCCGGCGAATTCACTCAGGTTGTCGCGCAGACGCTCGCAGGCAATCTCCAGGCCGGGCAGGCCGCCGGCCTCGGCGGCAGCGCGGATGCAGTCCACTTGGTCCATGGCCTGGGCGACGGCCGCCGCCCGCGCATCCTCGTCCTCGTCGGCAAGGATGACGGAGAAAGCCTCCGCCAGTGGCATGACGGAGTCCTCAACCTCTGCCCGCAGCAGTTCAAGTACTGCCGGATCTTGCATGGTTTCCACCGGCGACCACGCGCGGTTCCTGCTGCTCGTCGGTGGCGCTTTCCTTCCGTTCGGGCAGTTTGAACGCGCGGATCGATTCCAGCAGGTTGTTGGAGTTCAGTACCAGGGCCTTGGTCTGGATGGTCTGTTCTTCCAGGCGCTGGCGGGTCTTCTGGGTGCTGAGCTGCACGTTGGCGGCTTTCTGCTGCAGGGTCAGACTGGTTGCGGACTGCCGCTGCGAGCCGCTGGCGATCTCTTTGACCGCGGTCACCAGTTCGATGGTGGTGTTCCGTGTCTGCTGCATCTGCTCACCGGCGCGCTCCGCCATGCGGGAACCCTCCACCACCTCGCTGATGGTGCGTCCCATGGTCGTGATGGTGTCTGCGGTCTCCACCTGGATGTTATGCACCAGGCCGGAGATCTGGGAGGTGGCGTTACGGGAGCTTTCCGCCAGTCGCTGCACTTCGTCTGCGACCACCGCAAAGCCGCGGCCGGCCTCACCGGCGGCGGCTGCCTGCATGGAGGCGTTCAGGGCCAGTACGTGCGTACGTTCGGCAATGGTGTTGATGATGTCGACGATGCCGCTGATTTCCTGGGAACGTTCGCCGAGGCGCTTGATGCGCTTTTCGGTCTCGTGCACGAGTTCGCGAATCAGTGACATGCCCTGCACCGTGCCGTTTACCGTCTCCAGCGCGGTGCCGGTGGTGTCGGAGGCGAGTGCCGCCGTGCGGTCGCAACGGTCGGCGAGCTCGGCGATCTCTGCCATGGTGCGGGCGGCGGCGTCCAGCTCGGCAGCCATGGCGTCCACCTCCGTGCCCTCCTCCAGCGCCATCTGGCGCACCTTGTCCGCCTGAAGCTTCAGCCGCCGGGATGCCAGGCCGACGCGCTCGGCCACCAGCGAGGCGTCGTTCAGCAGGTCGCCGATCTCGCTCACCATCTGGTTGAGGGCGTCGGCCACCGGGCCGGTCATGTCCTCGGTCACCGGGATCTTCACGGTCAGGTCGTGCTGACTGAGCTGGGACACCGCACGGAGCAGTTCGATGATGGAGTTGTTCAACTGCTCGTTCTCGCGGGCCGCTTCCTCGTACTGGGCGATACGTTCGTCCAGCAGCGAGTCGAAGGCGTCGCCCAGGGTCTGCAACTCATCCCCGGTGGTCATCTGCGCGCGGGCCTTGTCGTCCCCGGCGGCGATCTGTCGCACCGTGCTTTCCAGGTGCTGCACCGGACGCACGATGGTGCGGGTGAACAGCCAGCCGGCGGCGCCGCCGAGGACCAGCAGCACCAGACCCACCGCGGCGGAACCGAGCAGCACCGAGTCGCGCAGTGCGACCACCGGCGAAAGAGCCTCGGATTCGTCGAACTGGGCGATCAGGCCCCAGTTGACGTCGCCTACGGCGAATGGCGCGAACGAGGTGAACACCGGTTCGTTGCGGTAGTCGGCCTCGCGGGCGAAGCCGCGGCGACCGGCCAGGGCGGCCTGGGCGGCGCCGGTGTTCACCGGCTGGAGCAGGACGCCGTTGTTGGCGGCCTCGATACTGTCGACCACGGCGTTGCTGATGCCGGCCTGGCGCAGCGCGGCCAGATAGTCCGGTGCCTGCTCCACCAGGAACCGGCTGTTGTTGCGCAGGGTGCCGTCCGCCCCCACCAGGTAGGTTTCACCGGTTTCACGCAGGCCGACCCGGCGCCAGGCCGCGCGACTGGTCATGATTTCGTTGATCCTGGCGTCGGAAAGCCGGACCGCCATGATGCCCACGCGTTCCGTGCCGTCATGCACCGGTGTTGCCATGAATGCCGCGGGTGCGGCGAAGGCGGGCAGATAGGACTGGAAGTCGGTGAAGACGACGTCGTTGGGGCTGGCCGCGTTGGCCGCGCGCCGGAAGGCGCTGCCCAGCGCTGTCTCGGCGTAAGGGCCGTCGATCAGCGAGGTGCCGAGTTCCAGGTTCTTGCCGACCGAATAGATGACGTTGCCGCTGTCGGCGTCGATGAACATCAAGTCCTGGTAGCCGCCACCGCGTGCGGCGGCTTCCATGAAGTCCCGGATCCGGGGATGGTGCTGGGCGTGCGCCTGGCTGTAGGAGGAGCCATCACCGGCGGCATTCAGCTCCTGGCGGAAGCCCGCGGGGCTGGGGTTGGCGGTTATGTAGTGATACTGCAGCACCCGTGCCTGGGAGGGCAGCGCTTGCAGCCGCGAATCCATCTGCACCGGTTGGCTTCCGCGGCGTCGCAGTTCGCGGACGAAGCTGTCGGTGTAGTAGTTGCGCAGGCTCTGCTGCTGTTCGGAGTCCAGCGTGGCGTTGGCGCCGCCCAGTTCCCGGTAGCCCTGCAGCATGCCACGCATGGCGGAGACGACTTCCGGGTCCTCGGAATAGGATCTGACCTGCCGTTCGACGAAGCCGAAATACTCGGTGAGCTGTTCGCCTTTCAACTCGGCGATGGTGGTGAGCTGTTCACGGGTCTGGTCGACCAGCGACTGCTCGGCCAGGTTGGTCGACAGGCCGGACACCAGGCCGCCGGTCACCAGCACCGGCAGTACCGCCAGCAAGGAAGAACCCAAAAGCATTTTGTGTCGGAGCTTCATGTTCCGCGCCCCCCCGTTGTTGTCGTCAGACGGCAGCCGCCAGCGCCCCCAGGCGTTTCATCGCCCGGGTGAGATCGCAGTCCAGTAGCCATTCTCCATTGTGCCGGTAGGCTGCTCTCACACACTCGGCGAGCGGATCCGGCAATTCCGGCGGCGTTTCCGGCACGAGTCTGCCGTCCAGCCGCTGTCGGTACGGCAGGCCGTTGACGACCAGCGCACCGGCCTGCTCCCCCTCCCCAAGCACGAACAGCATCGGTTTGCCGCTCGCCTTCCTGTCGGCGTCCGCCAGCAGGGGGTGCAGGTCGAAAATCGGTACCAGCGTGCCGCGCACGTTGGTGACGCCGCGCAGCCAGGCCGGCGTATTGGGTATTCGGCAGGGCGGAGACCACTCCGCCAGTTCGCAGCCCAGGTCCGGCTCTATCAGCAGCCAGTAGCCGGCCACAGGGACCGCCCAGCGGTCCTCGGCCTGTTGCGGTGCCGTCGGTGCAATCGGCAGGCCGCTGTCCGGCGTGACGCCGCGGAAGCGCGTCAGTGCAGCCACCGGCGAACGCCATTCGTGGCCGTTCTCCGGTGTGTTGGCGTTTGCCTGTGGCTGCATGTCCATGCGGTTCCCGCCTTACTGCAGCGCGCTGAGCTGCTCGATGATGGCGTCCTGCGAGTAGGGCTTGGTGATGAAGGCCTTGGCGCCCTGCATCTCCGCCCACACGCGATCCGCTTTCTGGTTCTTGCTGGTCACGAACACCACCGGGATCTGTTTGGTGGCGGCGTCCTTGGCGAGATGTCGGCAAGCCTCGAAGCCGTCCATCTCGTCCATGATGATGTCCAGAAAGATCACGTCCGGTTTCTGGCTGCGCGCCGTCTCGACCGCTTCCTTGCCGGAGCGTGCTGTCAGCGTGCGGTAACCCGCCCCTTCAATGATCTGCTGCAGGTTCAGCAGGTCGGCGGACGAGTCGTCAACCACCAGCACTTTCGTGATGGCCATGGAATTCCTCCTTGGGTAGAAGTTGCTTGATGATTCGGTGTAGCTGTTCCTGGGATACCGGCTTGGTGAGGTATGCGCTGCAGCCGGCCATGGCGCCGCGGATGCGGTCCAGTCGCGAATCGCGGCCGGTCAGCATCACGACTTCCACGCTGCGGAGCTCACGGGAGCGCTTGATGGCCTTGCAGACGGCATGACCGTCCATACCGGGCAGGTTCAGGTCCAGGAAAACGATTTCGTAACTGGTGCTCTGCAGCTTTTCCAGCGCGGCCTCGCCGCTGGCCGCGAAGTCGGCGTCGATGCCGAACAGGCCAAGCTCGATACCCATCAGCTTGCGCACCGGCGCGCTGTCGTCCACCACCAGGGCGCGCAAGCCGGAACGCGTCGTGCTGCGTGCGGTTCGCGCCGCCTGGGCGAGCACGGATCCGGTGAGCGCCTCGGCGTCGCCATCGTCCCGGATGGAGAGGTCATGCACGTAGCGATAATTGCGGATGGCCGCGTTGTCCAGACCTTCCAGCAGGCGCTTCACGGTGATCGGGCGGCTGATTGCCACCTGGTCGGCGGAGGCCTTGGACGGGTCGGCCATGACCCGCAGCGCGGGAACGGGTTCTCCGTTCCTGAGATTCTGCTGCCACTGGCGCACGGCTTCCGGGTCGTCGGCGTCGATGATGGCGATGTCGGCCTTGGCGCGGCTGTTCTCGTCGGCCAGCGTGTACTCTCGACCGCGCGCGGCCGCCAGGCGCAGCACGCTGGTCATCACGCGGCGTTCCGTTTCCGTGAAGCCGAACAGCGCAAGATGGAATACGCGCGAATTCATACCTGTCCCTCCCGATAGGCGGGTGTGGATGCCGGTTTGCCGACATTCGAGCAGAAGCGATCCAGCCTGCGCTGGCCGTCAGCGGAGAAAAGGCGGCTGATGTCGAGAATGGGGATGACACGGTTCCCCTGCCTGAAGAAGCACAGTGCCAGGTAGCTCCAGACCAGGTAGTCGCGCAGCGAGTCCTCGGGAAGCACGCAGGCCATGTCGTCGGTGACCGTGGTCAGGGCCGGGGCGGCCGTGAGGCGCAGTGCGCCGAATGCCACCTGCGAGCTGTCCGCCGGTTGGTACGCGGCAACGGTAATCCAGCCGTCGGATTCCTCGGGGCGCCCGCCGAATACCGAGCCCAGGTCAATCACCGTGAGCTCGCGTCCGCGCCAGTCGATCGTTTCCTGCCGGTAGAGCGGCGCATCGCTGTCCCACTCTGTTTCCGGTCGCACCAGCACTTCCTGCAGCTCCCTCTCGCCGACGGCAGCGATGCGGCTGCCACCCACGTCCAGCAGCCAGGCCTTGGCGCTGGCAGCCGGGGGCTGGGCGCTAGCGTGAGACGACATGCTCATCCCAGAAACCTTCCGGCAGGGGCCCCCAGCCGACGCGGGTCATGTTGTTGAGGTTGACCAACTGGGAAGCCTGGTTGCCGTCGCGGGTGAAGTCGATCTCGAGCCCGCCGAGGTCGAAGCGGGCCTGGCGCGCGTGGGCCATGAAGTTGTCCCGGGTCAGATCGCCTTCCATGTCCTCCAGCAGGCGCAGAACCATTCGGCCAACGATGTAGCCTTCCAGGGAGACGTAGCCGAAGTCGCTGCCCAGGGCCTGACGGGCCTCTTCCACGATGGGCAGGCGGGAATCCAGGTTC
The DNA here is from genome assembly GCA_050485425.1 of Ectothiorhodospiraceae bacterium. Lineage (GTDB taxonomy): Bacteria > Pseudomonadota > Gammaproteobacteria > Nitrococcales > Aquisalimonadaceae > LSCE01. Next base: position 13,682 of record JBJHBJ010000036.1, read on the forward strand.
GGTACGACCTGGGTCATCAGCACGCCGCTGTCGATGCCGTGGCGGCGCAGATCGTCCAGGAAGTTTTCGGCGCCGGTGAAGGAGACCGCCGAAATCACCCAGCTTTCCGACTGGCGGGCAAAGCGCACGAAGTGGGCGATGTTCTCGTAGGCGCCCACGGTAACGACCACCTGGCAGGACGTGCCGGTCCGTTCTTCCCAGTGCTTCAACGACTGATAGCCGGCGCGCACCTCGGCGGTGTTGCGCGGGTAGACCCCCACCGGGCCGATGTTGTTGCGCACTGGCTCCTCGCCGCGACGGGAGAGAATTTCGTTGTAGAGATCGATCAGTTGCTGGGACGCATTATGCCGCAGCATGGCTTCGCGCATGCCGACGATGCCGGCCATGCCGTAGGCGTCGTTCTGCACGTAGGCGCAGATCTGGTTCGGCTGGAACCCGCGCCGGATCGCTTCGTCCACCACCGCGCCCACTTCTTCCACGTAACTGGCGCGGTAATTCAGGATCGGACCGCCGGCGCCGGGGCGCAGCAGGCCGGCGCCGGTGAAGAAACCGACCGCCGGAATGTTGTGCTCGCGCAGCACGGGCAGCGTTACCGAGGCCGTAGGCGTGCCGACGTTGCCCACCATCATGAAAATACCGTTGTCGTCATTGAGCAGACGATTGGTACTTTCCTGGGCCTTGGCGGGGGCGTAGGAGTCGTCGAGGAACCGGATGACCACGTTCCGGCCCTTGACGGAGCGGCCCCGGGTGGCGGCCCGCAGTCCGGCCTGCATCCCTTGGCCAAGGCCCTGGGCGGGCCCCTCGAGGGCGAGCACCGAACCGAGCACGATGGTGTCGGAGGTGACACCGGGCTCGGAGCTGGATTTGCAGCCGACCAGAAGCAGGGCAATGCTTGCAAGCACGATGCAAGCGGTAGAGCGTCCGCGCTTCATCCCTTTCCCCCCTTGGACCATCCGTTGTGACACTGAACCGCGCAGCGCGGCCAGGGTTTGGCGCGCCGCGGGCCCGGTTTGTTGGCTGCCCTTCCGGGCATGCATTTCTTCTGACGTCTATTGAGCGCTCGTCTTGTCAATGGTGGCGTGAGCCAGTTCACAAATCCCGAAACTGTCACATCACCGGCTTTCTGGGACGTTGCGGGATGGCGATCAAGCCAATGACGCGTAAACTGAAAAATTCCATGCCTGTGTGCTGACGCTGCACACTTGTTGAACCTGCCACGGGGGAGAACCGATGCGTGTCTGGGAAGTACAGAACGACTGGGGGATCGATAACCTGCATCTGGCCGAGCGGCCCGAGCCGGAAGCCGGTCCGGGGCAGATCGTGGTCGCCATGAAGGCGGCTTCGCTCAACTACCGGGATCTGATGACCGTGCTGGGAAAAGGCGCTTTCCGCGAGCCGCCGGCGATTCCATTCTCGGACGGCGCCGGCGAGGTCATCTCGGTGGGCGCGGGTGTCACCCGCGTGAAGGCCGGTGACCGCGTCTGCCCCATGTTCTTCCAGTCCTGGATCGACGGCGGCCCCTCCGCCGAGAAGCGGGGCCAGTCGCTGGGCGGTCCTCTGCCTGGTGTGTTGCAGGAATACATGCTGCTGGATGCGGAAGGGGTTTCCCCGGTGCCGGAACACCTCTCCTGGGAAGAGGCTGCCACGCTGCCCTGTGCCGCGCTGACGGCGTGGCGGGCGCTGATCGTCGAGGGCAAGATGCAGGCCGGTGATACCGTGCTGTTGCTCGGCACCGGCGGTGTTTCGACCTTCGCCCTGCAGTTCGCAAAGATGCATGGGGCGACGGTGATCGTGACCTCCAGCAGTGACGAGAAACTGGAGCAGGCGCGTGCGATGGGTGCCGACCATCTGATCAACTACCGGCGCACGCCGGAATGGGCGAAGGAGGCCAGGGCGCTGACCGAGGGTCAGGGCGTGGATCATGTGCTGGAGGTGGGTGGCGCAGGCACCATCAATCAGTCACTGGACGCGGCCCGGGTTGGCGGCAGGGTGATGGTCATCGGTGTGCTCTCCGGCTTTTCCACCGAAATCGCCATGCGCTCCATCTACATGAAGAACCTGCGCGTGATCGGTTTGTCCGTGGGTAGCCGCGAGCACTTCGAGGCGATGAGCGCGGCCATTGCGCGCCATGCCATGCGGCCTGTCATTGATACCGTGCTGCCATTCGATGCCGTGCCGGATGGCCTGCGGCGGATGCAGTCCGGAGCGCACCGGGGCAAGATCTGCTTCCGTTACGATTGATGTTTGCGGCGGGCGAGCGTCCGCCATATCAATCCGTCAGGGCGTGACTCGCCGGTATGCACGTAACGCAGCGTGTTCAGGTTGTTGACGGTGCGATACATCAGGTCGAGAGCCTGGTTGGTGCCGCAGTACAGGATGCGGTCGCCGGTGCGCACCTCCGTGTCCGGGTCCGGCACCAGGGTATCCCGGTCGCCGCGCCGCAGTAGCAGCGGCAAGGCGTCCACCCGCCGGGAGCGGTCCCGCGGGTCGAGGCCCAGGCTGCCCAGCCTGATGTGTTCGCCCAGGTCCAGCGCCAGGGCCAGGGCCGGGCTGCGGACCTGGCTGATGCGCAGCGTCCACGTTTCCGGAACTGTGCCGTCGGTCAGGGCGCGAATGCGTCCGGCCAGCCGGCGGTTCCAGTCGTTGTCCTGCTGCTCGGCGGCGGCCAGGAAATCGCCGAGCATCGGCGAGCCCAGCACCGAGAGGATCTTGCTGGCGATGATATAGCTGGGTTCCACTGTCAATTGCGGTTCCGCCGCGCGGAACAGTGCGCGGTTGTGCAGGCGGTTCTGGCGGGCCACCAGGTAGAGATCGGGTCTGAGCTGGCGGGCGGTCATCAGGATGGACAGGTTGTCGCGATCGTCCGGCCGGCAGGCGATCAGGGCCGCCGCCTGCTCGATGCCCGCCTGTTCCAGTGTTTCCGCCTCCGTCCCCTTCCCGGGCACGGCTCCCGGCGGCAGATGGCGGCTCTCCGCCTGGTCGTCGATGACGACGGCGTCGATGCCTTCGCTGCGAAGGGCCGCGTACACGGACTGTCCGAGACGGCCGTAGCCGCAGATAATCCAGCTGCCGTCGGGCGGGCGCTTGCGCTCCGGCAGTGGTGCATTCGGGACCGACGACAGCCAGTCGTAGACGCGGTGGGTGTCCGGTTCCCGCAGCGCCAGCGCCAGGCGCTCGGCGAAATTGCGGTCCGGCTGCACCACGTAGTCGGTCCCGAAGGAGGCCATGTTCCTGGCCGTTTCCTCGTTCTCCGCACGGCCGTAGACGGTCACCTTGCTGTTCAGCAGCTTGCTGCTGATGGCGATCTCCAGGTTGGTGTCGTCATCCTCGGTGACTGCCAGCACGCCCATGCACCAGCGGTGCTGCAGGCCGGCCGCGATCAGATTGTCGGGTACGCCGGCGTCCATGCAGAAGCCCGGCACGAACACGCCCAGATCCTTCAGGCTCAGCTCGTCGATATTGGCCTGGCTGCTGTCCACCACGACGACGCGGCGGCCGCGTTCGGTGAGCGCGCGCACCAGCAGCTTGCCGGCATCGCCGTAACCGCAGACCAGGTAGAACGGCTCGTTCATTTGGCGCAGGCTGCGCCGCAACTGGCTGCGGGTCACCGCCTGGCGGAATGTCTGGTCCTGGATCAGCGAGATCACGGTGCCCACGGAATACAGCCAGGCGATCACGGTCAGGTAGATGCTGACCGTGGTCCACAGGCGCTGGGCATTGGAGAATTCGTACGGCACCTCGCCGAAGCCGATGGTGCTGCCGGTGTAGCTGACCACATAGAACGCCTGGAAGAAGCTCATGCGCCAGGGCTCGCCCTGGTCATCGACGCCCGGAATCAAAGTGAAACCCAGCACCGCAATGCTGTAGGCGCTGATCAGCACGATCAGCGGCGTGCGCATGCGGCGGAGGAACAGCGGAAAGACGTCGCGGATCACGTGTGAACAGGCCCTAGCGTTGCATGCGCGCCGTTTCCACGGTCAGGAGCACGGTGGAAACCAGGTTCGCCAGCAGGGCGCCGCCGGACAGCGAGACGATGCTGGCCATGACGGTGGGGGTCAGCCCCACGTCGGTGACGTGGACCGCGATCGCCCAGACGACTGCTGCCGAGATGAGCTGCAGATCGGCCACAAGGCTGGCGGCCAGCAGCACCGCCCCGATCTGCGTGCGTTCGCCGAACTTGAGCACGGTGGCGATCAGGCTGACCACGATGGCGGCGAACAGCTCGTAGACGTTGTGGTGATCGGGATTGTCGATCTCGCCGATGAAAAAACCGAAGTTCAGGGTGAGAGCAAGCAGGATGAAAAAGCCGAAGAACACTTTTTCCTGATTCATGGTTGCGGATCCCTTCTCCTGTCGGGGGCGTCAGGGGGTGTTCAGGGCAGAATGAAGACGGACTGCCCTCCGGTTCGAACTGTTCTGAGGGTAGCACTGTTTGCTGCCGTCCGGGTTTGGTGGGCACGGTTTCACCTTTCCCTAATGTGAACCGTGGCGCAGCTTTGGGTTGCGCCGGATGGATATAGTGGCAGTCCGACCGGGATGCGCGGAGAGGTCTCTGCGCCCGACGGAGAACACGAACAACGAGCTTTGCCGCAGAGCAAGGGTGGATGCGGCACAGACTGAAGCCTGTCCGGAGGCTGTAGATGGGGATCAACAAGGCGCTGGTGGTCGATGACTCCAGGCTGGCGCGGGTGGCGCTGTCCAAGTTGCTGATGCGGCGCGGCATGGACGTGGACACGGCGGAATGCGGCAACGACGCGCTGCGCTATCTGAGCGAAGCCTCGCCGGACGTGGTGTTTCTCGACTACATGATGCCGGACATGGACGGTTTCCAGGCCGCCGAGGCCATCAACCGCCTGCGTGGGGACCGGGCTGTGCCGCTGGTCATGTACACCTCCCAGGACACGGCGGAGGATCGCCAGCGAGCGAGCACGCTGGGCATCTGTGGCTTCCTCTCCAAACCGACCAGCGATGACAGACTGGATGCGGTGCTTGATCAGGTCATGGCCTGGCAGTTGTCGCGAAACCCGCTGGGCGAGCCGGCGACATCCTCGCCGACCCCGGCGGCCGAGCCCAGACCGGCGCAGCCCTCGCCCCCGGCTCCTGCCGGCGGCCGGGAGCCCTACAGATCGCCTGCGCCGGAGTATGTTGCGTCGGAGCCGGTGCCCGAGTTCGGGGAGCCGGCGCGGGTCAGCACGGCGGACATGTTCTCCCGGCAGCCGGAACAGGAAACGCTGCTGCCGCCGCATTCCGCCTACGTGGTAGAGCCGGAACCGGTACAGGAATCTCCACGGGCCACGCCGCCGGTGCCGACCACGCCGCCGGTGCACCAGCCGCCCGCGGAGCCGTCGATTTCCGCGGAGCAGGTGCGCGGAATTGCCGAACAGGTCTCCCGGCAGTTGCAGCAGGAAAGCGATCAGCGCTGGTTGCAGCAGTTGGAACAGGAGGACCGGCGTTGGGAGCAGCGCCTGCGGGCGTTCGGCGATGAATTGCAGGAGGCGGCAACAGAGGCGGCCACCCTGGCCGGACAGCAGGCTGCCCAGTACGCCGGCCGTGAGGCCATGGAACTGGTCCGCGAGGAGATGCATCGTGCCGGCCGTGACGTCCATGAAGCGGCGCAGGGCGTGGCTGAGCGCGCTGCCCGGGGGGCCGCGGAGGATGCCGCCCGCCGCCTGATGCAGGAGCAGGTGGAGCGGACCGAGCAGGTCGCTCGCCAGGTTGCGGAGGAACTGGCCGAACAGGCCGCAGGCCGGGCCGCGGCGCAGGTGGCGCAGCAGGCCGCCCAGCAGGTATCCCAGCAGGTTGCCCGCCAGGTGGCGCAGCAGGTGGCCGAGGATCTGCTGTCCCAGGCCCGGGAACGGGACCAGGATGGGGGGGAATCCACCGAGGAGGAAGTGCGCAAGGTGCTGGATGCCGCGATCGGGGATCTGGCCAGGCAACCTGCCTTCCGCGACCAGGTCACCGCCGCGATCAGCGAGCATGCCGTGCCGCTGCTGAAGAACCGTCTGGAGAACTGGGTGCTGGAACAGGCGCGGGAGTCAGCGATGGAGGCAGTGGATCAGGCGGTGGACAAGCGCCTGCAGATGCTGGTCCAGAAGGCAGTGGTTGCCAGCGCCGAGGCGGCCGCCCGGGAAGCCGACGCACTACACCGCCGCTGGCGGCTGCTGACCGTTGCCGGTGCCGCGGTACTGGGACTGGGTGTCATGCTGGCCCTGGCCATTGCCGTCTGAGCGCTAACTGGTGCTCACCGGTCCATGTCGAAATTGTCCAGCGGGTTGGCCATGTCCAGCCGGTATGCCTGTTCCGAATCGGTGTTGTAGTCCTCGCGCGCGAGGTCGAGTGAGCCGCTGTAGTCCTCGGGCGGCTCCACCGCCATCAGCTCCAGCTCCAGCCAGGTTTCCATGTCCAGTTCCTCGATGGCGCCATCGAAATACTGGATTTCCACCGTCGCTTCATCCTCGTCGAAGGCCACGACTTCGAACAGATCCCCGGCAGCGGTTTCATACCAGTCGCCGATCTCCGGCCTGTACTGCATTCCCATGGGTTGCCTCCACGCCTGAGTTGGTGAATCTGTCGCCCTGTCACAGTGGCAGGGCGGCCAGGAGACTACTGCAGTTATAGAAGCGGGATCGGGGAGGGGCAAATGCCATATTCTGGAAGTCTTCCAAAACACGTCCGACACCGTTGCCCGGTGCCGGATGTGTTCCTGGCGGCCACGGGCCCTGCTGGCCCTACTGCCTGAAAGACCGGGGTCAGGGGCAGGGGTTGGGAATGCGCGTATGGATCTCGTCGATGGCTTTCAGCACCTCGTCTCCCAGGGTGAGGGCATGGCTGTCGATGTTCGTCTTCAACTGCGCCATTGTGGTTGCGCCGATGATGTTGCTGGTCAGGAACGGCCGTGACGTGACGAAGGCCAGCGCCATCTGGGCCGGGTCCAGGCCGTGTTTTTCCGCCAGCGCCACATACTCCGCCGTCGCCGCCTTGCCGTGGTCGTTGAGATAGCGGCTGAAGCGCTTGTACAGCGTCAGCCGCCCTTTCTCCGGCCACTGGTCGTTCAGGTACTTGCCGGTCAGCATGCCGAAGCCCAGCGGCGAGTACGCCAGCAGGCCGCACTGCTCGCGGTGGCTGACTTCGGCCATGCCCACCTCGTAGGTGCGGTTCAGCAGGTTGTAGGGGTTCTGCACGGACTGCACGCGCGGCAGGCCGTGTTCCCTGGCCAGGGCGAGGAAGGCCATCACGCCCCACGGCGTTTCGTTGGACAGACCGATGTGCCGGATCTTGCCGGCTTCCACCAGTTCCTGCAGGCCGTCCAGGGTTTCGCGCAGGGGGGTGAGCAGGTCGTTGTCCCGTGGCTTGTAGCCCAGCCGGCCGAAGAAATTGGTGCTGCGGGCGGGCCAATGCAACTGGTAGAGATCGATGTAGTCCGTCTGCAGGCGCTCCAGCGAGCCGTTCACGGCTTCGTGCAACTGCTCCTTGCTGTGGCGGGAGGCGCCGCCGCGCAGGTGTTCCGGTCCGGGCCCAGCGATCTTGGTGGCGATCACCAGCTTGTCGCGATCGCTCCGAGCCTTCAGCCAGGTGCCGATGTACTGCTCCGTTCTGCCCTGGGTCTCGGCCATCGGCGGGACCGGGTACATTTCGGCAGTGTCGATGAAGTTGATGCCACGGTCCACCGCGTAGTCCAGCTGTTCATGAGCCTCGGCTTCGGTGTTCTGTTCGCCCCAGGTCATGGTGCCCAGGCACAGGGCGCTGACCTTGAGGTCGGTGGTGCCCAGTTGACGGTGCTCCATCAGGTGTCTCCTCGTTTCTGATAGATGAGATCCCAGACTCCGTGTCCCTTTCGGAGCCCGCGTCGTTCGAATTTCGTTTCCGGCCGCCGCCCGCGGTGCGGGGAATAGCGGCCCGCACCGGCGGTGTTCCGGAAGGCTGGAGACGCCTCCAGCACCTCCAGCATATGCTCCGCGTAGTTCTCCCAGTCCGTGGCCATGTGCAACTCGCCGCCGTTCGACAGCTTCCGGGCCACCAGCTCGACCCACTCGGGCTGGACGATTCGGCGCTTGTGGTGACGCTTCTTCGGCCAGGGGTCAGGGAAGTAGAGCTGTAGTCCGGCCAGGCTGTTATCCGGAATCTGCTTCTGCAATACGTCCACCGCGTCATGGCAGATGACCCTGACATTCTGCAGGCCCTGTTCTTCGACCAGGTTGAGCAGGCGGCCCACGCCCGGGCGGTGAACCTCGATGCCGAGGAAATTGCGATCCGGCTCCGCTGCCGCCATGGCGGCCAGCGATTCGCCGTTGCCGAAACCGATCTCCATGATCACTGCCGCGTCGCGGCCGAAGAGAGCGGTGAAGTCCAGCGGCTGGTCGCTGACCGGCGCCCCCCAGCGTGCCTGCAATTCATCCAGGGCACGGCGCTGAGCCTCGGTCAGCCGGCCTTCGCGCCTGACGAAGCTGCGTATGCGGCGGTGATGGGCCGGGCTGGTGGTGTCGCGCATCAGAAAAACGTTCCCTCCACGGGCGAGGAGGCGCTGGCATAGCGCTTGCGCGGTATGCGACCGGCCAGGAAGGCCTCGCGGCCTGCTTCCACGGCCTTGCGCATGGCCGACGCCATCAGCAGCGGATTGCTGGCGCCGGCGATGGCGGTATTCATCAGCACGCCGTCACACCCCAGTTCCATCGCGATGGCGGCATCCGAAGCGGTGCCCACGCCGGCATCCACCAGCACGGGCACGCCGGCCTGCTCGATGATGGTGAGCAGGTTGTAGCGGTTCTGTATGCCGAGGCCGGAGCCGATCGGGGCGGCCAGCGGCATCACGGCCACGCAGCCCATTTCTTCGAGTTGCCGGGCGGCGATGGGATCGTCGCTCATGTACACCATCACCTCGAAGCCGTCCGCGATCAGCTGCTCCGCGGCCCTGAAGGTCTCGCGCATCTCCGGGTACAGCGTCTGCTGATCCCCCAGCACCTCCAGCTTGACCAGCGAGTGGCCGTCGAGCAGTTCCCGTGCCAGGCGGCAGGTTCGCACCGCGTCCTCCGCGGTGTAGCAGCCGGCGGTATTCGGCAGGATGGTATATCGCTCGGGCGGCACGACATCCAGCAGGTTCGGTTCTCCCGGATCCTGACCGATATTGGAACGGCGCAGCGCGACGGTGACGATTTCCGCGCCGGAAGCCTGGATGGCGGCACCGGTCTCTTCCAGGTCGCGATACTTGCCGGTGCCCACCAGCAGGCGGGAGCGGAATTCGCGGCCGGCGATAATCAAAGGCGCATCTTGCATGAAGCGAGGTCCTGTTGCTGGAAACGATGTGGGTGAATCAGCCGCCACCGATGGCGTGGACGATTTCCACGCGATCCCCCGGGTGCAGCCGGTGGTCGGCGTACCGGCTCCGCGGCAGGACGTCGCCATTCACTTCCATGGCGATGCGTCGGCCCGAGAGCTGCAGCTCTTCCACGAGGTCCGCGGCGGTACAGGGTTCAGGGAGTTCCCGGGGTTTGCCATTGACGATGATCTGCATCGGTGTCCAGTCTGCATGTGCGGTTGAGGAAGCGGGTAGTGACCGGCGCTTCCTGACGGAGACGACGATTCTACAACAACGCCGGTCGTCGGTGGTTGCCGCCGCGGAGTGGACAATCCAGGCTTGCCAAGCATCCCGGCGCCATCGCAGAATGAGTGCGGTCGAAGCGGGTGTAGTTCAATGGTAGAACCTCAGCTTCCCAAGCTGATGACGTGGGTTCGATTCCCATCACCCGCTCCACTGCATCAATCTACGGACTTCCGCAGCAGTCCAAGAGGGCCTGCAAGTCTTTGTCACAATACGGACGTCTTCCCTCTCTGACATTCTGCCGTAGTCCACTGCGATCCGCCTACAGCAGGGCCTGGAGCAGAACCCTGTCTCCGATCTCGATGTGGTGACGCTGCCGCCAGTCAACCACAACTTGTTCCTGCGCATGGCCAAGTTGCCGAAGCTGTTGCAGCGGCTGCGTCGCTATCGCTGCAGGCGGCAGACCCAGCTCGGGCTGCGACTGTTGCTGCTGACCGGCATGCGAACCCGAGAGCTGCAGCAGGCAATGCCGGATCAATTCGATCTGGACTGTTGATTCAGGCCATGGAGATCGTCCGGCACCTGCTGGATGAGTTCAAGCCGGCCCATCGCTACCTGTCCCGGCACGGCATCAACTCGAACAAGCGCATCAGCGAGAACGCGCTCAATGGTGCGCTCAAACGCCTGGGCTATCAGGAACGCGACTGGACAACGCCGCCGCATATCGCCAGCACATCCTGAATGATCTGCGACTGCCATTCGAAATAGGGGTTGTAGGTGAGGCGCGCGTGAATCTTGCCTTGCTCGCGGTAGTCAAAGTCGGAGTACCAGACCGGCTCACCGGCCTGGCAGGCGGCCATATCCTCGTCCGTCTGTCCGTTGAAGCAGATGCGTTCGCTGCCATCCCGTCCGTACAGCGGATTCTGCGGTGAGAACAGAATTCCCATGTGAGAGAACTGGCTGATGCGCTCCTGAGGCAGCACATCCGTGCGCACCAGCACACGCGACCGGGAGGCCGATCTGGGTGGAGTATTCCCGTACCAAATCAGGCGGCTGGCAGGGTGTGTGAAACGATGCTCGAAGATGCGGTGTACATAACGCACGTCGACGACTGAATCATGCTGGGCCAGCACGATGACGGTGGGGCGGTCGAAGGTTCGAGCTTTCAGGCGCTTTCGTACCGCCACGCTGCTGCGGTAGAACTGAGCCAGCCCATTGGTGGGCACGATGTGGTATCGCAACGGTGATTGCAGCGGGTGGGTCTCGGGCGAAAGCAGCCAGGGTTTGACGTGAACGAGCCACGGTGTGGCCCAGTCGAAGAGCTCGTTCGAGCGCAGCGCCGGCGAGAAGAGCACCAGGCCGCGAATATGCGTGTCGTCCAGCGCATGTTCGAGCACCAGGTTGGCGCCGGTCGAGAAGCCTCCCAGCCAGACATCCGGAAAATCTCGTTGCAACATGATGATCTGTTCGCTTACCTGGCGCTGCCAGTCTTCCAGCTGCACGCCGATCAGGTCGGCTGGCTGGGTGCCATGTCCGCGCAGCAGCAGCGTGCGCACCACATAACCTTGATCGACAAGACGGTGCGCCACATCGACGAAGGACCACGGCGAATCGCCTAGTCCGTGCACCAGCAGGATGGCCTTGGTGGTTGGCGTGGGCGGCCGAAGCTCGAAGGGGGCGTTCCATTCCACTTCGCGGTCCAGCTGCTGCGTCTGGAAACTGCGGTGCGCCCGAACCCACTTCCGGGTTGCCTCAGCGTGGGCCTGGAACGCTGGGGAGTGGGTCATGGACGCTGCGGAATCTTGTTGCGCTGCGCACCCTGCACCCATTGCCAGACCGACCGGAGTGGTCGCAAGGAAGAGCATGGTGATGAGGATTCTGGCCAGCCAATTCATGTTCTTGTCTCAATGGACACAATGAAGGCCCTGTGATGAGCTGTTGAGTGATCCACAGGGAGGGCCTAGAATGCGACGAATTAGTCGCATTGAAGATAAGCCAGATCCTCGATCCGGGCTATTCGCATTTACTTTCAGGTTCATCTTCGCCGTGTCCCGCCGCCGCTCGCCGCAGATTTCCAGCCGAAAGCAGCCACAGCAAGCACGCTCGACCGAGTTGGTGGCCGCCATTCTTCAAGCTGCCGTTCAGGTTTTGGCGCAGGAAGGCGTCACTCGCTTCACGACGGCACGGGTGGCAGAGCGTGCGGGCGTCAGCGTAGGGTCGGTGTATCAGTACTTTCCGAACAAGGCCGCCATCTTGTTCCGTCTGCAAAGCGAAGAATGGGCGCAGACGACGCAGATGCTTCGAAGCATTCTCGAAGACGCCAGCAAGCCGCCCCTGGAGCGCCTGCGCGCGCTTGTCCACGCGTTTGTTCGCTCGGAATGCGAAGAGGCCGAGATCCGGGTGGCGCTGCATGACGCTGCGCCGCTCTACCGTGATGCACCTGAAGCAAAGGAAGTCGACGCCGAATGGGACAGGTTTTTCGGCACCTTCATGAAAGAAGTGCTTCCCGCTGTGTCCAGGACGTCACGCCTGCAAGCTTGCGATTTGATCTCTGCCACGCTCTTGACGGTGGCGAAGGACTATTCGGAAAGCGCTCGCAGTCCCGCAGAAATCAAGTCCTATGCTGACGCAATGGCTGACATGTTCTGCGCATACATTACGGAGCTTGCAACTCGCTGACTAGCCTTGAGATTCTGTCGATTTCCAGAGCTAGAGGTCGGGTTGCTTCAAGCGACACTCGACCAAGGGAGCACGACTGAACCGCCCCGGTAACTGATCAGCGCGTCCCTGGGACGCAGAAAGCCCCGGCCTTGCGGGCCGGGGCTCTGTTCTCCTTGAACGCCTTTCTCGCGAGTGCGGGGCCGCGATTTTCTGGCCCTCTGTCTGCGTTGCTGCGGGCATTGCGCTGACCGTTCCCGTCGATCTGATCAACGCGCTTCCGCTTTTGACGGAAGCCGCCTCGTCCGGCAGCAGGCTGCTCAGTGCCCGTTACGGGCCTTGCGACGCGGAATATATCCGTCTTTCGCAAGTCTTTCGTGGAGTTGGCGTACCGAGAGTTTGGCCAGGTCCTTGGGTACCTCATGTACGTCGACACCATGGGGTATGGCGCCATTGAGGTTAGGACGCAGATAGCCGAGCATCTGTTTTTCAGCGCAGAGCACCACGCGTTGGGTGCCGTTGCCGCGAGTCATCTGATCCAGCTTGCGTGCGATCTCCCGGGCAAAGCGCCGTTCGACTTCGGCATCGTGCTGGTTCCGGTGATCGTCATAGCCGTGCCCGCTGCCGTAGGCGGAGCGGTTGCGGCCAGAGCGCAGGTCTGCATAAATGGCGTTGCCCCTTGCCTTGTGTTCGGGGTTTGCCATGCTCGTGTGCTCCACCAGATTGGGGCCGGAATCCAGCTCCGGGATCTCGGCTTCTTCAACGGTGAAGAAACGGGCTCTCGAACCCTCGGCAACAACTACGCAGTATTCGCTCATAAGCCACTCCTGATCATATGCACGAAAGGTCTATGGTGGGAACGGATGGAATATTCTGTGGGTCCTCCTTGTGAGTAGATGATGTAGCGTCTTCAATACAGAGGTGACGTGACGTCCGGAGACAACCACGAAACGATCCGGCGGGCATCCCGTCTGGTTCCCGCCGAACCTGCGGAGTACGCTGTGAACGGGCGTTTCCAGCGTCCGTCATGTTCAGTATAGAAGTCATTTCCGACTTTGAAGGGAATAGTCCATGACCAAGGTTTTCAAATGGTTAGTCATCGCTCTGGTGGCGTTGGTGGGCCTGCTGGTGGCGCTGGTTGCGGCTCTGATGCTGCTGATCGACCCGAACGACTACCGCGATGACATCAGTCGGATCGTTTACGAGAACACCGGACAGGAACTGGTCATCGAAGGCGACATAACGCTCTCCTTCTTCCCATGGCTGGGGCTTGATCTCGGCCGCACACGGTTGGAGAACCGGGAGGGGTTCGGTGACCAGCCGTTCGTGCAGATCGAGAGTGCGGGGGTGGCGGTCCGGCTGCTGCCCCTGTTCCGCCGTGAGGTGGTGATGGACGTGGTGCGCCTGGACGGCCTGCTGGTGCATCTGATCGTCAACGAGCAGGGCGAAGCCAACTGGGACCTCGACCTGCCGGAATCCGAGGACGAGGTGGTTACGGAGGCTCCGCGCGATGAAGCACCGGTACCGGAGCGGGACGAGGACCGCTCGCCGCCCATCCAGGTCGGCCGGCTGGGCGGCATCGAGGCCACCAACATGCGGGTGATCTACGAAGACCGCCAGCAGGGCACGCGGCAGGAACTGGGGCCGGTCAACGTGTATATCGGCGAGCTGGATCTGGACAGCGACGTGCCCGTGGACGCCGACTGGATCGCCACACTGGATGCTGACACGCGCATGGAGGGTGGTCTCAGCGCCAAGGTCCGGGTGAATCCGGCGTTCAACCATGTGTTGCTGGATCTGGACCGGCTGGAAATCGAGCTGTTCGCCGAGGGGCTGCCGCCTTCCGGGCTGCGCGCCAGGACGCACGCCATGGTGGAAATGGACCTGGAAACGGATACCGCCACGGTCAGCGAGCTGTCGCTGGACGCCGCCGGTCTGCGCCTGCTGGCCGAGGCCAGCGTCACGCAGCTTACGGCTGACCCGCGGATTACCGGTCGTTTCGAGATTCCCGAGACCGACCTGCGGGACGTGCTGCGCAGGCTGGAACAGGAGGTCCCGGAAACCGCCGACGAGGAAGTACTGAAGCGGTTTACCGCCTCCGGCCGCTTCAACGTCGCCGACGATGCGGCCGAGGTGGATGAACTGCAGATCGTGCTCGATGACACCACGCTGGCAGGCATATTGTCGGTGCGGGATTTCACCAACCCCATGATCGGTTTCGACATCGAAGGCGACAGTCTCAATGCCGACCGCTACCTCCCACCGCCCTCGGACGAGGACGACGCCCCGGCCACAGAACCGGGCGATGACGAAACCGCGGAGGCCGAGCCGGCCGAGATTCCGGTGGAACTGCTCCGCGAACTGCGCCTGAATGGCAGCTTCCGCCTCGCTGAACTCACCATCATGGAACTGCTGCTGGAAGACCTGCACTTCACCGTACAGGCCGACAACGGCCAGTTGCGGGTACACCCGGTGGGCGTGGACCTGTACGGCGGCGAATACCGCGGTGACATCCGGGTGGATGCCCGCGGCGAGGAGGCCATCGTCCGTGTGGACGAGCGCATCACGGGCGTCCAGGCCCAGCAGGTGGTGCAGCAACTCATGGGCAGCGACCTGCTGATGGGCGTGAGTAACGTCACCATCAACGCCGAGGCGCGGGGCAGGGAAGTGGATGACATCCTGCGCACCCTGGCCGGCCAGGCCGAATTCAGCTTCCGCGACGGCGCCGTCCAGGGGCTTAACCTGGCGCACATGGTGCGCTCGGCCACGGCACGGCTGCAGGGCCAACGGCCCCCGGCCGAGGACGATGTCCCGCGGACGGACTTCACCGAGATGGTCGGCAGGATCGTGTTCGAGGGCGGCAAGATCCGCAACGAGAGCCTGAACGCGCAATCGCCCTTGTTCCGGGTCAGTGGCGGCGGTGAGGTCGACATGCTGGAGCAGACCCTCGACTACCGCCTGACGGTAAACCTGGTGGGTACGCTGGAAGGCCAGGACGGCCAGTCGCTGGACAATCTGCGGCGCTTGCCCATCCCGCTGCGTTTCCGGGGCGATCTGTTCAGCCCGTCCATCAGCCTGGATCTCCAGTCCGCGCTCACCGATCAGCAACGCCAGCGCCTTCGCGAGGAGGAGGAACGGCTGCGCGAGCGGGCTGCAGAAGAGGAGCAGCGTCTGCGGGATCGTGCGGCAGAGGAAGAGGAGCGGGCTCGGGAGCGCGTGGAAGAAGAGCGGGAACGGCTACAGCAGGAAGCCGAACAGCGCGCCCGCGACGAACTCCGCCGGCGCCTGTCGCGATGACGCGAGGCGAACTGCCCGCCTCGCAGGTGGGCGACTTCCAGCGGCGGGTGCTGGACTGGTTCGACCGGCACGGGCGCCATGATCTGCCCTGGCAGCACCCCGCCTCCCCTTACCGGGTGTGGGTATCCGAGGTGATGCTGCAGCAGACCCAGGTGGCCGTGGTCATCCCGTACTTCCAGCGCTTCATGGAGCGCTTCCCGGACGTGGCCAGCCTGGCTGCCGCCAGCAGGGACGCAGTGATGGAGCACTGGGCCGGTCTCGGCTACTACGCCCGTGCCCGCAACCTGCACAAGGCAGCGCAATGCATCATGGAAGAACATGGAGGCCGTTTCCCGGACACCCTGGAAGGCTGGCAAGCGCTTCCAGGCATTGGCCGTTCCACGGCTGGCGCCGTGCTGTCGCTTTCCATGGGTCAGCGGCAACCGATCCTGGACGGTAACGTGAAACGGGTGCTGGCCCGCCACCGGGCCGTGCCGGGCTGGCCGGGGCAGACCGCGGTGCTGAACCGCCTCTGGGCGTTCTCCGAAACGCTGACGCCGGTCGAGCGCTGCGCTGACTTCAACCAGGCCATGATGGATCTCGGTGCCACCCTGTGCACCCGGGCCAGGCCAGCCTGCCTGCTCTGTCCGCTGCAGTCGGACTGCCTGGCGAACGCCCAGGGCCGTCCCACCGCGTATCCGGAAGCCAAGCCGGCCAAGCGGTTGCCGGTTCGGGAGACGCGCATGCTGCTGCTGGAATCCGGCGACGGCGTGCTGTTACAGCGCCGCCCTCCCACCGGCATCTGGGGCGGGCTCTGGAGTCTGCCGGAATGTCCGCCGGACGCGGATCTGGCCGAGCACTGCCAGCGCCAGTACGGGCTGACCGTCTCTGAACCCGATGCCTGGCAACCGTTCAGGCACACGTTCAGCCATTACCATCTGGATATCCAGCCTGTGCATGCCAGGGCCACGCCGGCAGGACAGGGCATCATGGAACCCTCGGAGCACCTCTGGTATAACTCGGGCACATCCTTGGGCAAGGGCACCGCGGCACCGGTCAGGAAGCTGCTGGAACGCTGGCGGCAGGCCTGACCGGAACCATTGCCCACCCGATCCCGATCAGACAACAGACTGGAGGCGCACAATGGCGCGTATGGTGCATTGCGCGAGGCTTGGCCAGGAACTGGAAGGGCTGGACAGACCCACCTACCCCGGCGAACTGGGCAAGCGAATCTACGAGAACGTGTCCAAGCAGGCTTGGCAACAGTGGCTGGGGCACCAGACCATGCTCATCAACGAGTACCGGCTGTCGCCGATGGATCCCAAGGCGCGGAAGTTCCTGGAAGCCGAAATGGAGAAGTTCTTCTTCGGCGAAGGCTCCGCCCCGCCGCCGGATTTCCAGCCCACGGAGTAAGCCAGGGAAGCACTGATCTGTTCCCAAGAGCGCCTGTCAGCCACCGGGCTGCGGAAATTCGCCTCGGGAAGGTCGGTTCCCCTTGACGTGCGGGGTCCATTCCGCTTGAATAGGCGCCCTCGGCCGGGTAGCTCAGTTGGTAGAGCAGGGGATTGAAAATCCCCGTGTCGGCGGTTCGATTCCGTCCCCGGCCACCAATCACTTACGTCACTTCCGTCGAATCCCCACGCGGGGCTCTTGCGGGACTTCGGCTAATAGCCGGAGACCCGCGGGCGGGGATGATAGCTACTTCCTTATCTCGCTCGGTCTCCAGATTCGATGCCTCGGTCAGATGGCGAACTTCCGCAGCACTGAGTGTGTCTTTGTATCGCTACTGCGGTGTCTCAGTAGTTGCTTGTGTCCTTCCTAGCCTTGATCCACGCCGAGTTCATCATTCGAGAGGTCGGCTTGCCTTTGAGCGTGAACACGGACTAGCGGTGCTTGCCCCGGGCGTGCTCGATGACGGCGAGAGCGGCTTCATTTAGCACTACTAGCTTGTCGTCACCGTTCTTCGTGAACCTGTCGGGGGTGATGAACACCGATGTCTGTGGCATCGGAATGAACCGCTTCTACTCCCCGGGAGGTTCGCCACTTCACCGTCACTACACCCTTAACCGCCCTGTGTTTCGCGGAGGCTCCAACTCTTGAGAGAATGCAGCCATGAAGGAGACCAGCAAGTTCTCCCTTGAGGTCCGTAAGCGTGCGGGGCGCATGGTGCAAGAGCACCGCGGCGAGTATCCATCGGTGGGGGTGGCGGTCGAGTCCATGGCCCCGAAGATTGGCGGCGTGCCTCAGACGCTGCTGAGGTGGGTCAAACGTGAGGAGTCCGACGAGGTCTGGAAGCAAATGAACCGGGAGAACATACCGGTGGCGCGCTGTACGGTGGAGCACCTCATGCGCCGGCGGGGTTGCAGGGCGCGCGCCGTGGCAAGGCGCGTCCGCCCCACGGTTCCGGACCGCTCGGCGCCGTGTCCGCTGGACCTGGTCAATCGGCAATTCAATGCAGATAGCCGGTCAGGAAGCGATTGTCGCCCGACTTAAGCCAACGAGCCTCCGCAAACCGCGGGGCGGATCACTATGCTAGTCCGGTATGATGGAGCGCTCCTTCTCCTCCGATAGACTAAGCGCCTAGCTGATATTACGGACACAGTGGCTTTGAAGAACTTCAGCAAAAAACGCACCGGATCTGACCTGTTGCCCGTCTTGTCTTTGTTCACTGGGGCGGGCGGGCTTGATCTTGGGTTAGAAGGTGCTGGCTTCACGACCGGCCTATGCGTAGAGGTAGATCCTGTCTGTCGTCTTACGCTGGCTATAAACCGGCCGCACTGGATGCTGTCTGAACGGGGCAACATTCATGAGTTTGATGCCTCGGCAGCGATGAAGGCGATGAAGCTGTCTCGCGGCGAGCTACCTCTTCTGGCTGGAGGTCCACCGTGTCAGCCTTTTTCAAAGGCTAGTTATTGGGTCCGCGGAGAGGCGCGGAGGCTACGTGATCCGCGGGCTGATACGCTGCGTGCATACCTAGCTTACATTCATTGCTTTCTTCCAGAGGTGTTACTACTAGAGAACGTGAAGGGCCTGGTTTACTCCGGTAAGGACGAGGGCCTAAGGCTGTTAGCCCGAGGAATCGAAGACATCAATCACAGCGAGGGCACGAACTACCGATTGCGCGTCATACATATCAATGCTGCGCATTATGGTGTTCCTCAGTTGCGAGAGCGGGTGTTCCTGATTGCGCATCGGGGTGGAATGAATTTTGTGGAACCTAAGCAGACTCATTTTCCGCCCCACAGTGACAGTACCGGTCGGCTTTTTACGACCGCCTGGGACGCTATAGGCGATCTCGACTCCCATCCTGTTTCTGACGCACTGCTCCCGGCTGGTAAATGGGCGGATCTGTTGCCTTCGGTGCCTGAAGGAGAGAACTATCTGTGGCATACGCCAAGAGGTGGAGGCATGCCGATTTTTGGCTGGCGGACTCGCTATTGGTCGTTCCTCTTGAAACTGGCTAAGAGCAAGCCGGCTTGGACTATTCCTGCGCAGCCTGGCCCAGCGACGGGCCCTTTCCATTGGAGAAACCGGCGACTGTCGGTTCGCGAGCTGTGCCGGTTGCAGACATTTCCCGATGCCTACGACATCGAAGGGTCTTATAGAGATGCGCAGCGCCAACTAGGAAATGCTGTGCCACCCGCCATTGGGGAGTTGCTCGGCTTAGAGATCCGGCGACAGCTGCTGGGCCACACAATTGGGGGTGACGGGCTGAGCCTCATCCCCAATGGTGATAATGCGGGGTGCCCGTCACCCGAGGAGGTGTATTCAGTGCCTGAGAAGTATATGCCCTTAATCGGATCTCACGAGGATCATCCTGGACCCGGCTTGGGCCCAGGTGCAAGAAGGCGAGTGGCAGTGAGTGCCGAGTGACAGTAGTAGGTAGCCCGCCAGGCAAGTCCATTCCTTGTAAGGATCCAAGCTCGGACTCCGAGCAAATCCACGGATGCTGAAAGCGTGATTTCTATGACCGATTATGATCAGGCCCCAACGGTTCGAGTTACCGAAATCGGTGAGTACGTACGCCACAATTCGTGTGAGCGACGCTTCAAGCTTGGGTTCAATCAACGAAGACTTGCCCGTAGGCTACCGTTTGCCGAGCGGCTCTTTAACCCGTTGGATCCTGTTCTCCAAGAGGTTGGACATCAGCGCGAAGCAGAGTGGGAGAGGTCCCTCCGCGAAGGAGCTGGTTTTGAAGATCTTAGTCGCTATGATGCTCGCCCTGCCGGTTCTAAGAAGATGTCCTTTGAGGAATTTAAGGATGTTCTCGGAGGACTTCCTCGAGGGCGAGAGGCGTACGCGCGGGAAGTGGAAATTTCCGGGAAAATAGGCGCGTTCCACGTTCAGGGTCGTGTTGACTTCGTAGTTCTGCTGTGGCGAGGCGGGCAGCCCGTGCTGCGTCTTGTCGAGTGCAAAGCGAGCCGGAGGGACCGCACATATCATCAGCTCCAGGTTGCGCTTTATCAGCGCATCTTTGAGGACTTGCTAGGCCGCACGAACCTCCTCGCAGCTGATGTGCCTATCTCAGCAGGCGACATTGAATGCGTAGTAGCTCGAATCGATGAGCAGACAAACGAGGGGCAACAGATCCTCGCTCTCGCACCGCTGGATACCCATGTGATAGCTGAGGATATTGATCACCTTCTTAGCGAGGCGGGGCCACTCAACCGGATCGTCGAATCTGGGCTGGATGACCTCGGTTACAAAATCGAGGCGAAGTGCGATAACTGTATCTTCAACGTGGACTGTCTGCCAGAGAGCGCACGAATGCGCCGTCTCGAACTCCTCGGGCTTGATCCGTCGGATGTAAGAGCACTCCATGCGGCAGGAATAGATACGATTGACGCTCTTGCCGATCTTGACCTGACCGGGGTGCGAGCTGCGGAGGTACGGCAGGCTCAAGGCTTCTCTGGCAACCTCGAGGTCCATGTTGCTGGTGCAAGAGCCCGGCGCTCTACTCTACCAGGGGGTAACAGCGCGCCCGACAGTTTTGAGGTTGAACCGCTGCCGAACCGTTGGGAGAGTCAGCTTCCAGCATACGAAATGAATGGGCAGCGGCTTGTCCGGATCTACATGTGCGTTGACTATGATTACACTGAGAATCGCATAGGTGCTCTATCGGCTCATGTAACCACGAGCGACGGTAGCCTTATAACTCCTTTCGAACAAGCCGATGGACGGTGGAGACCTGCCGGCGGCATCATCGAGGAGTTTGAAGATGGCGCTGGGCGGGGCGAGCGACCTGTTCAAGGCGTAGATGTTGTGCGCTTTAAGACTTCGCGGTGGAGCGGGATTCCAGAAGATGATAATGCAAGTGAGCGTGAGCTGATACAGGGCTTCCTGCATGAGCTGATAGACGCTATTGCACAGCAGGCTCTTTCTCCCGCTGTTCCAATCCATTTTTACATCTGGTCTCGCTCCGAAATGCGCCAGCTTGTCGAAGGTTGTACCCGGAGCGGGTCGTCGTTGCTTGCGCACCTGAACCAATTACTGGGGTGCAGAGAAACCCTGGAACAGCTGATATTTTCTACTGTGGGTGAAGAAGTCACAAACAGGTTTGCTCTTGGGTGGACTGGCCGGGGCCTTTCGGTCGTCACCTCGCTGCGCTGGTTCGGCAGAACGTACCACTGGACCCGTACGATTGGCGGCCAGCGTGTGGAACTAGATCGGGTTTTCACGCAGGACCTCTTTGACTTCAAAACAGATCTTGCAATTGATGATAACGGCGGTTGGGCGAGAGGTGGGTGCGACCAGCAGACTTGGCACAAATTTGAGATTCGTAGCCGCTTCAACGATAGCCTGCCTGCGCCGTATTGGCATGCAGTCTGGCGCACCCTGCCAAACCCTGATGATGAGCTACCCGCAAACGTGCGAAATGCGATAAGGCGGTACAACGAGGCGGCGCGTCCACTTAGGCTGCGGGAATATCTGCGTTCTAGAGTCCATGCTCTTCGCTGGGTAGAAGAAAGGATCCGCTTTAAGAACAACGATATTGAGAAGCCAGCATTAGAGGTAGCCGAACTAGCCCAGTTTGACCTAGGTGTCGAGACGGCCGCGCAAGCGGCACACGACTTTCTCCGGCTCGAGCAGCACATCCGGATGGCACAGTGGATTTCCCAACGCCTCGTAGCTCCGATAACCAGGGTCTCTCTGGGTCAGACCGTCCCGGTCCGGAGTATTCGTGCTACCGGTAACAACCAACTCGAAGGAGAAATAGACCTAGCGGGTTATGATGTATCTCGGGAAGCCCTTGAAGAGCGCGCGATGCTAGCAGAAGGAGCTTTCGTGCGCCTAACACCTTGTTCGGGTGATCCGAGGTGTGCTCAGTCCATGGGTCAACTGCTCCGCGCCGGTAGTACATGTATTATTCAAGAGCTTGATTGGAACCAAGGTGAAATTCGGCTGAGCGTTCTGCCCATGCCGCGCGCCGACCACTTCCGGCTCATGAGCATCTCTCACCGCGTGGGAGAACAGGTGTTTGACTTTGCAACAGTTGACGAAAGCCCTTCGGACTTTGTTGCAGTTCGAGTGGAGCGTCGATTGCGTGAAGTCGCAGCAGCGGCAACCTACCGGTGGTTTGACCCGACTAGCCCGCGGCTACCAGAAAAGCCCCCGCTAGATGAAGAGACCGCTGGGCGGGTGAGGGCTGTTCTTTCCGGCATCGTTCTGCCGGGGGGGCACGAGCTGTCGGATGACCAGCAGCAGGCGGTGCTTGATGGGCTAGATGTTACCGTGCAACTGCTCCAGGGCCCTCCGGGCACAGGTAAAACGCAGACTACGGCGGTTGCTGTGCAGGTCCGGTCTATGATGAGCCTTAGGCCGGGCAGTATCGTTCTGGTAGCGGCGAATACTCATACTGCTGTTGATAACCTCCTACTTAGAATCGCCGCCGTAGAGGAGGCCGTTGGTGCCGCAGCACGAGCCCAAGGCCTCCATGCGGCCCCTCTCTCTGTCGCGAAGGTACACTCATCTAATGCATCAGAGCAGTTGCCTGCTCCGGTACGAAACCTACGTGCAACCAGTTGTGCGCGGGCTTTGGGGCATGCGCGGCGGGATGGTGTGGCAGTCCTTGGCGGCACAACGAGCGCATTGCTTAACATGGCTCAAGCCCTATCGCGTACCGCGAGTTTTCAAAACGGATTTCAGGCCGACCTCCTCGTTGTAGATGAGGCCAGCATGATGGTTTTCCCGTATTTCTTGGCGCTAACTACCTTGGTCGATGAAGGTGGCGGCATCATGCTGGCGGGCGATCACCGTCAGTTGGCGCCCATCTTAGCTCACGATTGGGAGCATGAGGATCGGCCGCCGGTGTTGCTGTTCCAGCCCTTCGTTAGCGCATATGACGCGGTTCGCAACCTGTCGGACCATGCAGCTGTCTCGGCACGCTCGATACGTCGGTCTGCTCTCGAGTACACTTTCCGGCTGCCGCCGGTAGTGCGAGTGCTTATTGCGCAGCTTTATCGCCTTGATAACATCGAGTTGCAGGGGCCCCAGATCGTCGCTGGATTAGGTGCTGAAATTGCTCCCGAGGGTGTTTGGGGAGCGGTCTGGGGAGCATCCGGCCTCTTCCTGGTTGTTCATGATGAAAGGGAGTCGCGGAAAAGCAACGTGCTGGAGGCTCGAATTGTGCGCGAGATTCTCGATGTCGGGCGAAACCAACCGGCTAACAGCGTAGCGGTGGTTACTCCGCATCGAGCGCAGCGCACGCTGCTGCAAAGGGAGCTCGCGGATCATCGTGACATCGCGCCGGTCGTAGATACCGTTGAACGTCTTCAGGGGGGACAGCGCCCGACGGTAATAATTTCCGCGACGGCTAGTGACCCTGCCGCAATTGCGGCAAGCGTGGAGTTTATCCTCGATTTGAACCGTTCAAACGTCGCTTTCTCCAGGGTTCAGCAGCGGCTGGTGGTCGTGTGCTCGGAGTCCCTATTAAACTACATTGCGCCTGAACTCGAGCACTATGAGTCGGCGATGTTGTGGAAATCCCTACGCGCTGCCTGCCGCCAAGAAGTGGTCGCGACCAACGTAGATGGGCACCAGGTGCGTGTCCTTACGCCAGATCAGGGGATTCTCGGGGAGGCACAGGCAGAACCGAACGGATAGTCTTAGAGTAGGCGCCTACGTTACAGAGGGTCAGTCTCTCGAGCCAAAGATCTGTGTCCTCTGAAAACAGCGGCACTGGCGGATAATAAATGACAGCGACTCCACCTATCTCCGGTGCTCTTCCGCGTGCTTGAGCAGGGGGTAACCGCCGCTTTGCTGGCCGGCTACGGCGCGTAGAGTTCAACGAGCAGGTAATCTCTCCGGTGTTGCCAGGTTCGATAGCGGATAGTCTCTTCATTAGGAGATGTCGTTCTGGCTGTTGCCAAAAATGGGGGGATTACCGAGCCCATGCGCTGGGCCTTTGTCGTTTCCGGGCCAGACGCGCCGCCGCTGCACCTCGTTACGCCTCGCGCCGCATTACCCTGATCCGGCGCTCCAGGGTTGTCGAGCCCGAACGCGCGGCGCGTCCGGGGTATCGGCTCCGGCGGGCGGCTCGTTCCCGCGCGAATCCGGGCGGGGCAGCCGGGGCGCCTGCGTACCCTCGACATTCTCCAGTCCCCAGTCCCTGATCGCCCGCAGTACCGGACCCAGGCTGCGTCCGTGCTCGGTCAGCGAATACTGCATGCGCCTGCGGTGGGAGCTGTAGGGCGTTTTCTCCACCATCCCCAGGGTTTCCAGGCGCCGCAGACGGTCCGCGAGAATGTTCGTGGAGATGCCTTCCGCAGAACCCAGGAATTCGTCGTAGCGGGATTTGCCCAGGAAAAGGTCCCGCAGGACGAGCAGCGTCCAGCGGTCACCGACCAAGTCCAGCGCACAGGCGATCGGGCAGTTGGAGCGGTGGTTATGTTCCTGCATGGCTTCAGTTTATGAATTTGACTTGCAATTCACAAGTGAAAACCTATAAATTGCAACTTGCAAGTAAAAAGCTGGAGGTTTTCATGAGCAATGTATGTCGGTTCGAAGCGGGTCCGGTGTCCAGGTGGATGGAGTGGGGGTTCAAACACCCGGCGTTCTCACGGCCGGCGCCGGGCAAGCTGTTCCTGGGCGAAAAGCTGGGGCTCAGCGGCATGGAGGTTTCGCTGAACACCTTGCCGCCGGGCATCGCGGTGCCGTTTCTTCATCGCCACCGCCGGCACGAGGAGGTCTACGTCGTCCTCGCGGGTGAGGGGGAATTCCAGGTTGATGACGAGCGATTCCCGGTGGTTGAGGGCTCGGCGCTCCGCATCGCGCCGGCAGGGGCACGCACATGGCGCAATACCGGAAAAACCCCGCTGATCTACGTGGTCATCCAGGCCGTGGAAGGGACGCTTGAGAATCATGGGGTTGATGACGGGGAAGTTCTGGACCGTCCCGTCGTCTGGTAGCGGCTGCGTATTTTTCCGCAATGGCATAAGGGTGCTTGTATGACCGTTCAGACCGTCGCCGAGTCGACACCGTTGGCCCGGCCGCAGAGCCGCACCGAGCAGATGCTCAACAGCGCACCCTTACCGCTGATCCTCGCCATGGCGGCGCCCAACGCGATTGCCTTCCTGGTTCAGGCCACGGTGAGCATGGCGGAGGTCTGGTATATCGGCCGCCTCGGAACCGGGCCGCTTGCCGCCATCGCGCTGATGTTCCCTTTCCTGATGCTGATGCAGATGCTTGCCAACGGCGCTATCGGCGGTGCCGTGGCCAGTTCAGTGGCCCGTGCCCTGGGGCGGGGTTCCCAGGCCCGGGCCGAGGCGCTGATCTGGCATGCCGTAGTCATTGCCGTGGCCGCGGGGGCGCTGTTCTGGATGTTATGGGCGCTAGGCGGCGCGGTGCTGCTGCATCGTCTGGACGCGCCGGGGCCGGTGATCATGGAGGCGGTCCGCTACGGCAACATACTGTTCGCCGGCTGCGTCTCCATCTGGCTGATGGGTCTGCTGGCCGCGGTGTTTCGCGGCATGGGTGAAATGCGCTTTCCGGCGCTGGTCATGGTGGTGGGCGCGGGTTTGCAGGTACCGCTATCCGGTGCGCTGATCCTCGGCTGGTTCGGCCTGCCAGCGCTCGGGGTTGCCGGGGCCGCAATCTCCGTTGTCGCCGCCACGGCGTTGATGGCGACCGTGCTCGCCGTGAGGCTGTTGCGAGGCGGGCTGCTGCTCCAGCTGCGCCTGAGTGCCTTCCGTCTCGAACGGCAGCTGTTCGGCGACATCTTCCGGGTCGGGGTGCTGGCCGCGCTTTCACCGGTGTTGACAGTGCTCTCCATCGCCGCGGTGAACGTGATTGTCAGTGGTTTCGGCGCGGCCGCGCTGGCCGGCTACGGCATCGCCGCGCGGCTGGAGTTCCTGCTGATTCCCCTGGTGTTCGGTATCGGGGCAGCGATGACCGCCATCGTCGGCACCAACATCGGTGCGGGCAAGATCGCGCGGGCCGAGCGTGCGGGCTGGACCGGCGGTGTCCTTGCCGCCGGGCTGACCGGCACCATCGGGCTTGCGCTCGCGGTCGCCCCGGGACTCTGGGTCGGCCTGTTCACCGATGATCCCGAAACGTTCGCGGCCGGTGCGCTGTTCCTGCGGGTTGTCGGCCCCGTGTTCCTGTTCCAGGGACTGGGCCTTTGTCTCTATTTCGCCTCCCAGGGGGCGGGGGCGATGCTCTGGCCGGTGCTGGCCGCGATTGCGCGTTTCGCGGCGGCGGTCGGGGCCGCCGCCGCGGGCGTCGTCTGGTTCGGTTTCGGGCTGGGGTTCGTCTACGCCTGCATCGCGGCCGGAATGCTGCTGTTCGGTCTCATGACCGCTAGCGCTGTCGCGCTGGGGGCATGGCGTGGGCTTCCCTAGTTGTGATCTCTCAACAGGTTGTCCTCGAAGAACGCCATGGTCCGGACCTCGATGCTTTCCCTGGGCGGCGTGTCCGGGGTGGTCCCCGGATGGTCGAAGGCTGTGTGCGGCGTGAAGCGTGCCGCCGCGTCCGCCCGTGAGTCGTAGCCCTTGATCAGCAGCGCTTCCTCGCGACGCATTTCCGGAAAGTAGAACCAGCGCTGGTCGGGATTGAACGCCAGATGGTAGATTTCCCCGGTACGGTCGGGGTAGAGCATGTCGGTGCCGATGAGGTCCTCCGCGGCCAGGCTCTCCGCATCGAGCACGGCGATGGGCGAGCGCAGCACCGGCCCTCGGATGGGCCGCCACAGATTGATCTGCTTGAAGTGCATGCCCTGGAGCGCGCCGGCTTCCCCTGGAGGCAGTATCTCGCGCATGCGCTGCGGTCCGGACTGCTCGGTGTAGTCGTTGTGCACGCGCCGGGCCGGGCCGCGGATGCCGCTGCGCTCCTCGGCGTCGGTGCGGCGGGTGTGATCGAAGACGATCACGCGGGACGCCCCGGTCAGGCGTTTGATCAGCGCTTCCACGTCCGGATAGTACGCGGCCCTGACTTCGGCATCGTCGTACAGGTCGGCAGCGCTGGTCGGAGACTCCAGAAGCTGGAAGCCGTTCCGGTCCAGCGAGAGCTCCCGGGCAGCGGGGCGGCCATCGTGGATCTCCACGTCGCGCATCTCCGTCTCCGCGTGATAGCGCGGCTCTTTCGCTCCGGTCAGTGCCTCCGTTTCGATGTAGGGTTTCCACTCGGTCTTCACCATGAAGGTGAGTCCGGCTCGGGTGCGGGGGCTGGCTGAGGTTCTGTCGGCGATCGTGCTCATGTCTTCTGCCTCGTTTACCTCCGGGACCGTCGGTCCCGGTCCGTGGGGCCTATACTGTCCGTTGGACCAGCGCGACCCGGGAGGGATTCACCATGGCCAATGGCTGGGCCCGTGACGATGCCGTCCAGGAACAGATCGACTCCTCGGTGGAGGAAGCGGTGGAGCGCGTACGCAGCCGGCTGCCGACCGGCGAGAGCCGCACCCACTGCGAGGAGTGCGGGGAGCCGATTCCCGAGGCCCGGCGCCGGGCCGTGCCCGGCGTGCGGCTCTGCGTTCCGTGCCAGAGCGAGCGGGACGAGCCCATGGGCGGAGTCTCCCATTACAACCGGCGGGGCAGCAAGGACAGCCAGTTGCGTTAATGATCAATTCCCGCGCTCCCTTACTGTCGCCGCGCCGCGGTGTGCCTCGGCAGGGGATCGGTTTCCAGCGCGGGATTGGGCTCCACGGTCACGTCCCGGGCGTGGAGCGGTTCACCGCATTCCGAGCAGACCAGCACGCCGCGCATCCGTTGGCCACAGTGCCTGTGCCGATGGCGGACAGGCGGCCCATGTTCCCCGGGCATGTACCGGTCTCCCCAATGAACCAGCGAGAGGATGACGGGATACAGGTCCAGGCCTTTCTCCGTCAGGCGGTATTCCTCGCGCCTGGGGCGTTCCTGGTAGGGACGCTTCTCCAGTACGTCCGCGTCCACCAGTTTCTTCAGCCGGTCCGCCAGTATATGGCGGGTGATGCCGAGGCGGGACTCGAACGCGTCGAAACGGCGTACGCCGAGAAAGCAGTCCCGGAGGATGACGAGCGTCCAGCGGTCCCCGACCACGGACAGGGCACGTGCCAGGGAGCAGGGTTCGCGGTCGAGTTCTTCCCAGCGCATGTCGGTCTCCGTTCGACGGTCCTTGCACCAGTCTAGCTTGACAGGTTCCGAAAAAGAACTTTACTGTTCTTTGAGTTCCAAAAAAGAACCTGGAGGACGGATGAGCTCGCGAGCGGCGGTACTGGTTGTTGGCGCCGGAGATGCCACCGGCGGTGCCGTGGCGCGGCGATTCGCCCGCGAGGGCCTGGTGGCCTGCGTGGCGCGTCGCAACGGCGAGAAGCTGGCGCCGCTGGTCTCGGCCATCGAGGCCGAGGGCGGCGTTGCCCGGCCGTTTTCCTGCGATGCGCGCAGGGAAGAGCAGGTGATCGACATGGTCGGCACCATCGAGCGCGAGGTGGGGCCGATCCAGGCAGCGGTTTTCAACATCGGCGCCAACGTCAACTTCCCCATCCTGGAAACCACCGAACGTGTCTACCGGAAGGTATGGGAAATGGCCGCCTGTGCGGGTTTTCTCACCGGGCGTGAAGTGGCCCGCGTGATGGTGCCGCGAGGCCGGGGCACCATCATCTTCACCGGGGCTACCGCCTCCGTCCGCGGTCGTGCCGGGTTCTCCGCGTTCTCCGGTGCGAAGCATGCGCTGCGCGCGTTGGCCGAAAGCATGGCCAGGGAACTGAGCCCGAAGGGCATCCACGTGGCTCACCCGATCATCGACGGCGCGATCGATACCGCGTTCATCCGTGAGAATTTCCCGGAACGTTACAAGGCCCGGGAGCACGGCGGCATACTCGAGCCGGATCATATCGCCGATGCCTACTGGCAACTGCACACCCAGCCCAGGGATTGCTGGACCTTCGAACTGGACCTGCGCCCCTGGAGCGAGAGTCTCTACGGAATTACCTGAGGGAAGCGCTGAGGAGGCGTCATGACGAACACGGTGGAATTCTTCTTCGATGTCGGCAGCCCGGCCAGCTACCTGGCCTGGACGCAACTGCCGGGCATTGCGGAGCGCACCGGCGCGCAGATCATCTGGCGGCCGATGCTGCTCGGCGGCGTTTTCAAGGCGACCGGCAACCGCTCTCCGGCCGAGGTGCCGGCCAAGAGCCGCTACATGCGCAATGACATTGCCCGATACGTCAAGCGCTACGGCATCCGCTTTCAGCACAACCCGGATTTCCCCATCAACACCTTGTTGCTGATGCGGGGCGCGGAGGCCTACCGCGAGACGGCGGATTTTCATCGCTACCTGACGGCGGTCTTCGAGGCCATGTGGGCCGAACCCCGGAACATGAATGACCCGCAGCAGGTGGGTGCGGTGCTGCAGAGCGCGGGGTTCGATCCGGCCGAGGTCCTGCGTCTGACCGAGTCCCAGGCGGTCAAGGACCGTCTCAAGGCCACCACGTCGGAGGCGGTGGAACGCGGCGTGTTCGGCGCCCCGACCTTCTTCGTCGGCGAGCAGATGTGGTTCGGACAGGACCGGCTGGAGTGGGTGGCGGAGGCGTTGGCGTAGAATCCGCTATAGTGCCTGGATGGCCGACTCCGAAACCGCACCGGACGAGGAATACGCCCCTGACCCCAATGTGCTGGAACGTTCAGCGGCGACGTTCCTGACCAGGCAATACCCTTCGGAGGGCGCGCGTCCCCGGGCACTGAACGAGGAAGAGGCGCGCCGATTGCGGCGCATCGAGCGCAGGGCCGTCATCCACGCCGCAATCGCCGGGATACTATCGGGCATGCTGATCGGCGGGATTGAGATCTTCGTCCGCCGTGGCCTGATGGACGGCATGCAGGGCATGGGCTGGACGGAGCAACTGCCGTACTGGTTGAAATTCTTCGCGCTGGCCGGGGTGGTCAGCGGAATCGAAATCCTGTTCCTCTACTGGAATGCCCTGCGGGCGATCGGCAAGGTCGGAAGGCTCGCCGGTATCCCGCTGAAAGGCAGTGGTCACGGAACGCTGCTGGCCCACGGCCTTGCCCGTACCGCGCTGGAATTCCCCAACCCGAGACGTCCGGTGTACGGCATTGACCCCTACGCCCTGGTGCCCGCCTGGAAGTTCTTCGCGCAGAACCTGCTCTACCGCATGAAGGTGGGAATCAGCAGCTTCATCGTGCGCGTGCTGCTTCGCCGCTTGGTTGGCAGGGCGGCCCTGCGCGGCGCCATTCCGTTGATCACCGGGCCGCTATACGCCATCTGGAACGCCGTCATTATCTGGCGAATCATGCGGCAGGCGCGGGAACTCGCCCTGGGCCCCTACGCCATCGAGGAACTGGTAGGGCGCGTCGCCGGGCGCCGGGACCGGCTTGGCGACCGGGCCCGGCGGTGCATGCTCGAAGGCGTTGGGGAAATGCTGATGCGCAGCCAGAACGCGCATCCGAACTACATCTACCTGCTGTCGCGGTTGATGGAGGAACTGGACCGCGTGGAGGACAGCATCGAGGTGGACTGGTCGGCCCGGGTGGATGACTTCGGTTCTCTGTCCACGACGGAACGGGAATGCGTGCTGGAAGTCCTGCTCGTGGCCAGCGTGCTGGGCGGCAGGCTGCGCGGCGCGAAAGTGGAACTGCTGGAACAGGCCTTCGCCGCCGCCGGACTGCGCCTGCAAAGGCCGGTGCTTGCACGGCTGCGCAGTCGGATGATGCGGGACCAGGCCTTCCATGCGGAATTGCTGGGAGCAGCAAACGCGGCAGCGTGAATACTCGAGTGTTTCCTCGGTCTTGCATCGGGCGACGGTTCTGTTAGCTTGATAACGTCTGTCCATTTGTGGACAGATTCGGGGCTGTACGGGATATGCAGCGAAGGCCACTTGGTTCAGTGGCCAAACCCACGCAGGGACAGCGTGCTTCCTTCCCCATTCGGAATGCCGACTTCCCTTGCCAGGTGCTGAACCCGCTACTTGCGGTGCGCCCGTGTGGCAGTGCTCAATCAACAGGGAAGTGAATCATGTCCATATTCATGAAGTTCGGCGACTTGCAGGGCGAATGCGCGGATGCCGCGCACCATGGCTGGATGGATGTCACTAGCATTCACTGGGCCGTAGAGCGACGAATAACCTCCGCCACCTCAACCCGAGGTGATCGCGAATCCGCCAACGCCGAAATTACCGATCTGGAAATCACCCGGCGCATGGACAGCGCGTCACCGGCCCTATTCATGGAAGCATGCTGCGGGAGGGGGCGAGATGTGGTCATCCACATGACGAAGACCGGTGACGGCACATCTGCGGATGTCTACAACGAGTACGTGCTGAAGAATGCGGTGCTCGGCAAGTATCAGGTGGACGCGGTTGCTCAGGATACCCGCCGCCCTATCGAGACCTTGCGAATCAGTTTCATCGACATGGAGGTCAGGTACGTTCCGTACGATGACAAAGGCAAGGCCCAGGCCGCCATTGCTGTGGGTTACGACACATCCAGCAATACCAAGCGATGAAGTAAGGGACGCTGAACCAGGGCCTCACGACCAAGGCTTGGTTCGCCACGGAAATCACAGGGAGTGAACCCAATGGAAGCGGTGAGGCCGGCTTACGGGCACGAAGAACTGAAGAAGATGCATGACCACGGGTTTGGCCGTGCGGTTATGGGATTTCGAACCACTTCAGACGCAATTGCGTCTAAGAAGCGCTGGGATCAGCTTTCCTACGCCGAGGTTCGGCGGCTCTACCCGCGAGAGACGCACCATGCCAGAGCGGGAGCCGTAGAGGCAATCCATGCTTTGGTTGCGCTCAAAATCCAGCAACAAGGTATCGGCGGGCTACTCGATGTCTTTGACGGAAGCGCGTCGGCGATCGAGAGAGCGCTAAAGGCCGGGCTGGATGCCGCCGGTGGATCGGTCTCAGCGCGAGGCGCCGCAGGCAGCGCCGTTACCAGCGGGGCGTTGCTCGTGAGAGACGTCATGCTGGATATATACATATTTGGTACTGGACCAACAAAAGTTCCCGATTTCGATCATTTCATGGCATACAGAGCTGCAAAAGCGCTTGAGTATGAATTGAACCGCAAGCTGCCTGGTGCCGCTTCCTACAGTGAAGGTGAGTAGATGTTCCGGTTGATACGTTTCAAATCCCATTTAATTGTCTGGAGTGTGGGCATTCTCTGTTGCTTGCCTTTCAGTCTGGCGGCCAATGGAGAGAGGCAGCCAGCCCCGGTCGTGTGTCACCAGATGGAGCGTTTGGGTGCAAGTCTGTTGGATGGCGATGCCAGGGGGTTCTATTTTATCCGGGCGCTCGGCGGTTATTTCCCGGTCCCACGGTTCACCATTGTCCATGGTGGGGACGCGGGTTATCCGGGGCTTACGAGTCTGA
>JBJHBJ010000037.1:0-45865 GCA_050485425.1 Ectothiorhodospiraceae bacterium
AGCGGTGTCCCCAGGGCTTCCAGGTCGCCGGCAATGCTGCCGGCAATCTCGCCGGTGTAGAAATCGGCCAGTCCGGCCCGGCACAACTGCTCCAGCGTATCGGCCAAGGCCGGCAGGCGCATCTGCGTCCCGGCGCGCGGGGCTTCGCCGTTCACCAGGAACTGGGCGGCGAAGCCGGGCTGGTCCTGCAGTTCCTGGCGTTTCGCCGCGGTGGTGTGCTGCTGGCTGTCGGTGACCGGAAAACCGTGCCGGGCATAATGCACGGCGTCTTCCAGCAACCGGTCGAGGGGCATGCGGCCGCCCCACTGCCGGGCTGTTTCCAGCGCGCGCATCCAGCCGCTGATCGTGCCGGCAACGGTGAGGGCGGCGTCGGGTCCGCGGAAGGGAATGGTGTCGATGCCGCGTTCTCGGTAGTAATCGATGGTGGCCAGTCCGGCTGCCCTGCCTGCGGCTTCCACGCCGGCGGGAGCGCCACCCTGCCGGGAGGTCAGCCAGAAACCGTCGCCGCCGATGCCGGTCATGTGCGGGTAGACCACGGCCAGCGTGGACGCCACGGCAATCATGGCCTCGATGGCGTTGCCGCCCTCGCGCAGCACGCGCTGCCCGGCCTGGGCCGCCAGCGCGTGCGGGGCGGTGACCATGCCGCGTGTGGCTTTCTGTGTCTTGAGCATAATCAGTACTCTCGAAGGTTTTGCATCGTTACCAGCCGATGGCTGCGGGCAACCAGGTGGCGATGCCCGGGAAGATCATCACCAGCGCCAGTACGACGATCTGTATGGCAATGAAGGGCAGGGCCCCCAGGTAGATGTGCCAGGTCTTCATTTCCGGTGGCGCCACACCGCGCAGGAAGAACAGCGCCCAGCCGAATGGCGGCGTCAGGAACGAGGTCTGCAGGTTGAGCGTGACCAGGATGGCCAGCCAGACCATGTCCACCTGCAGCATGACGAAGATCGGCAGCATCAGCGGCAGGGCAATGTAACTGATCTCGATCCATTCCAGGAAGAACCCGAGGATGAAGATCAGCACCATCATGAAGATCAGCGCGCCCCATATCTCTCCCGGCACCCAGTCGAACATGGCCGCCACCAGGTTCTCGCCCTGCAGGCCCCGGAACGCGAGCGCGAAGACCTGGGCGGCGATCAGCACGAAGAAGATCATGCCTGTGATCACCAGCGTGTCCCGCAGCGTGGATTGCAGGATGCCGAAAGTCAGGCGCCCCCAGAACAGCACCAGCAGCAATGCGCCAAAGGCGCCCATGGCCGCGGCTTCGGTGGGTGCGGCCACACCGCCGATGATCGAGCCCAGCACGAGGAAGATCAGGCCCAGCGGGGGGAGCAGGACCATCAGCAGGTCGCGCGCGATCTCCCGTCCGGAAATGCTGCCCAGTTCCTCCTGCGGGATGGGCGGCGCCAGCTCCGGCCGCATCCTGGCCAGCAGCAGAATGTAGATCACGTAGGCGCCGGCCAGCAGCAGCCCCGGCAGCAGCGCCGCGGCGAACAGCGAACCCACTGATTCGCCGACGATATCCGACAGCAGGATCAGCACCAGGCTGGGCGGCAGGATCTGCCCCAGCGTTCCGGATGCGCAGATGGTGCCGGCGGCCAGCGGCTTGCTGTAGCCCCGGGCCATCAGCGGCGGGATGGCCATCAACCCCACCATGACCACGGTGGCGCCGACAATGCCGGTGGAGGCCCCCATCAGCACGCCCACGACGACGATGGCCAGGGTCATGCCGCCGGGCATGTTGCCCATCGTGCGCGCGGCCACGTCAAGCATGCGTTCCGAGATGCGGGATTTCTCCAGCATCACGCCCATGAACACGAACAGCGGGATGGCCATCAGCGTGTAGTTGGTGATCACCCCGTAGACGCGCGAGGGCAGCAGTGCGAACAACCCGGGACCGAAACCGATATAGCCGAACAGCAGTCCCGAGGCGGCGATGGCCAGTGCGATCGGGATGCCCAGCAGGATCAGCACGAAGAAGCTGACCACCATCAGGATGGCGAGTATCTCAAGCCCCATTGGGCCTCCTGTCGAATCATTCGGTGGCGGCGCGGTGGGCTGAGCCCGTGAGCAGCCTGACCAGTTTCCGCGCCACCACGGCCACGCCCTGCAGGGTCAGCAGCGCGAACCCGGCGCCGATGAAACTCTTGACGATGAATCGGTGCGGCAGGCCGCCGGGGTTGGGCGAGCCTTCACCGATGCGGAACGAGTGGGCGCCATAGCGGTAGCCGAGGTAGGCCATGAAGCCGGCGAACGGCAGCACGATGATCAGTGCCACCACGAGGTCCAGCAGATCCTTCAGCCAGGCAGGGTAATGCGCGTAGAACACGTCCACCCGCACCATTTCGTCCTGCTGGTAGGTGAACACGGCGCCGAACATGGCAACCGCGGCGAGTATGTGCCACTCCAGTTCCTGCAGCGGCACGCGGCTGTAGCGGAAGCCGTAACGGGCGACCACGTTGAACGCCACCAGCAGGATCAGCGCCAGCACCAGCCAAAGGGCGATGCGCCCGACGGCTTCCACGACGCCGTCGAGCACCCGCTCCAGCCGCATCAGCGCTCTCATGCGCGGTCCCGCAGCCGGCTCTGGAATTCGCCTTCGGAAATGGCGTTCCAGCGGTCGTGCTTATCCTTGAACGCGAAGAAGCTGTCGTGCACCTTGCGCACCATCGGATCCCGGTTCGCCTCGGCTTCCAGCGTGTCGAAGGTGGCCTCGCGCAGGCGGGCGATGATGTCGTCCGAGAACTGGTGCAGCGTCACGCCGTGGTTGTTGATCAGGTCGTCCAGCGCCGGCCCGTTCTCCTGCTCCAGCAGGGTGTGGGAGAGCAGGTTGCACTCGGCCGCGACGCTGCGGACGATCGCCTGCAGATCGGCGGGCAGGCTTTCGAACGCCTGCTTGTTGATCAGCAGCTCCGAGGTGGTGCAGGGCTCGTGCCAGCCCGAGGCGTAGTAGTGCTTGGCCGCCCGGTGCAGGCCCAGCCGGCGGTCCAGGTAGGGGCCGACCCACTCGGCCGCATCGATGACACCGCGCTCCAGCGCCGGGAAGATCTCGCCGCCCGGCAGCAGGCTGACGTTCACGCCCAGTTGCTCGTAGATGCGGCCGGCCAGCCCGGGGATGCGCATGCGCACGCCGTCGAGATCGTTCACCGTCTCGATGGGCTGGCGGAACCAGCCCACCATCTGCACGCCGGAACAACCAACCGGCAGCCCGATCACGCCGAAGCGTTCGTAAGTCTCGTTCCAGAGTTCCTGGCCGCCACCATGGGCCAGCCAGGCGTTGAATCCCTGGAAGGTCATGCCGAACGGCACGGTGGTGAAATACTGCGCGGCGAAGGACCGGCCGGCCCAGTAATAGGAGCAACCGTGGTTCATCTGCACCACGCCTTCCGAGCAGGCGTCGAAGCCCTCGAAGGCGGGCACCAGCTCACCGGCGGAATACACCTGGATGTTCAGGCGGCCATCCGAGGCGGCACGGATTCTCGCAGCGATGTCCTCGGCGCTGCCGGGACCGCTCTGGTAGAACGGGATGCCCGACGGCCAGGTGGTCGTCATGCGCCAGTTGTAGGTGCGGGTGGACTGCGCCTTGAGGATGGCCGGAGCGCCGATGGCGGAAGCAGAGACGGCACCGGCCAGGCCGGCCTTGAGAAACTTGCGTCGCGAGGTGCTCATTGTGATCTCCTGCGTGGAAGATGTTCTCAATGACGGCGCGCCCACCGCGCCGCAGTGGCCGGGCTTTTGCAACGCATGTGCCATGCCGCACAGGATGTGTACAAGTTTTTGTCCAGGCAGGTTTTTCCATGCCCACGGCTGTTGCCTGCCGGCCCCTCTGATGCGCCTTCGGAGTGCATTTGCACCTGAGATCAGATGTCAGCTTCCAACCGCTCGAAGACCAGCGTTCGGTACTGGTACGGCGCTTGCTAACACTGATACGAGACAAATGGTTGCAACGGCAGCCCCCGCCGTGACGAATGTCAGCTAGAGCGCGGATTCTGGGTGCACCGTTTCGGTGCATTCGCCGCGCTGGAAGGGGGCGGTTGTATGCAAGGAATCCCTGCGACGCACGACCCCCGCACCCGGGGAGGTCATGAAGGAATCGGCAAGATGAATCAGTTGGACACCAACATCCTGGGCATGCTGATCAAGGACGGTCGCATGTCGTTCGCGGAAATCGCTCGGGAACTGCGCGTCTCCAGGGCGCATGTGCGGGAGCGGGTGCAGCAGCTCATGGAACAGGGGGTGATCGAGCAGTTCACCGCGGTGATCAATCCGGAGAAGATCGGCAAGGCGGTGTCCGCCTTCCTCGACATCCGCGTGGCTCCGGAGAGCATCGAGACCGTGGCACGGAGCCTCTCCGGCAGGAACGAGGTGGTGAGCCTGTACATCATGAGCGATATGCAGAGCCTGCACGTACATACCCTGACGGACAGCCAGGAGGCGCTGCACACGCTGGTGCGCGAACAGCTGTTCGGCCGGCCGGGCGTGCTGGAGGTGGAGTGCAAGACGCTGATGGCCCGCCCCAAACACCGCCGCGGCGGCCCGAGGTTGTAACCGGCCGTACGGCGTCACGTAGAACTGTCTTGTCGGTCAAGACCGTAGGGTGCTCAGAGCCGGAGGCGATGCGCACCGATCACGCCCATGGTGCGCATCGCTGCGCTCTGAGCACCCTACGCTTGAGCGGAACCGGCGTACAAGGGGGTAATCGCTGCCTTAGGCCGGAGAGCGGGAGGCACTTGTTTCCCAAATCGTTTCGGGCTTGCGCCCGACGGTAGCAACCGCTGCGCGGTTACTCCCCTACGGCGGGTGGTGCTGGCGTTTGCGACGTAGGCGATTGCCACCGATTCGGCCGCAAGGCCGGAGACTTCCCGGCCTCTCCTGAACGCCCTCAACCACCCGGCCGATAGAACCCCGAGTCGTCCATCATCACGCGCCCGTCCGCCAGCAACTCGCTCAGGTGCTGCGTGATCGTGCGGGTCTCGGCGTCCGTCACCCAGGCGGCGTCGAAGCCGGGGGGATAAAGCAGCCTCTGCTCGACCAGTTGTTCCAGCGTCTTCGGTGATTCGCCCAGCAAGTCCAGCAGCCGCTGTTCCCGTTCGTCGATCTTGGCGGCAAAGGCGGCAAGGTCCCTGAGGAAATGCTCGCGGTCGGTATACACACCCCGGTGGTGGGAAGTCACCCAGACCTTCGCCGGAATATCGGGCAGGCGCTCCAGGCTGCGACGGAAGTCGGCCAGGTTGGAACAGGCATCCCCGTAGTACGGCCCGAATCCGCTCAGGTCGATGTCGCCGATGAAGGCGACCCCTTCCGGTTCGACCACCAGCACGGTATGCCCCGCGGTATGGCCGGGCATGTGAAAGGCGCGCACCGTGACCTGACCGAAATCCCAGGTCATGCCGTCCTGGTAGCCCTTGGCGTCCGGCCGTGGCGCGTAGAAGAAATCCCGCCGGAAGGCCTCCAGCGACTGCGCAATGCGCTCCTCGGACTTCCAGCCGAAATGCGCCGCCAGGCCTTCCCAGCTCCGGGCCGCCTTCACATCCGCCTCGGGGGCGTACACCTCGGCATCCGGCAGGCGGTGCAGGCCGGCCATGTGGTCTTCGTGCACGTGGCCCAGCACGACCACTTCCGTGGCGTCGAACTCGGCGCCGATATGGTTCGACACGATCGGCGTATCGAAAGCGGCCCGGGTATCCGAACCGCGGATAAGCACCTGGTTGCCGTCCGGATACTTGCCGCTTTTCTCGCCGAAGAAGACGGAAACGCGGCCGAAGTCCACGTGCTTGATAGGTACCTGTGACTGCTGATTCATTCCGTCATCCTACCGACGGCAGGCCGGCCAGCGCCATGGCGCCTTCCGACTCGTCGTACTCCTGGTCTTCCAGCTTGCCGGCGAGGAAGTCGGTGTAGGCCTGCATGTCGAAGTTGCCGTGCCCGCAGAGGTTGAACAGGATGGTCTTCGACTCGCCGGACTCGCGGCAGCGCAGTGCCTCGTCGATGGTGGCCTTGACCGCGTGGTTGGCCTCCGGGGCGGGGATGATGCCCTCCGCCCGGGCGAACTGCAGGCCGGCCTCGAAGCACTCGGTCTGGTGGTAGGCGCGGGGCTGGATATAGCCCAGGTGGGTCAGGTGGCTGATCTGCGGCGCCATGCCGTGGTAGCGCAGCCCGCCGGCATGAAAGCCCGGCGGCACGAAGCTGGAGCCCAGCGTGTGCATCTTGGTGAGCGGCGTCAGGTGGCCGGTGTCGCCGAAGTCGTAGGCGAACTTGCCGCGGGTCAGGGTGGGGCAGGCGGCGGGTTCCACGGCCACGATATCCACCTTGCGGCCGCCGCGCAGCTGCTCGCCCAGGAACGGGAACACGATGCCGGCGAAGTTGCTGCCGCCGCCGGTGCAGCCGATCACCATGTCCGGGTAGTCGTCGGCCATGGCCATCTGCTCCATCGCCTCCAGTCCGATCACCGTCTGGTGCAGCAGCACGTGGTTCAGCACGCTGCCCAGTGCGTATTTGGTGTCGTCCCGCTGCACGGCCATCTCCACTGCCTCGCTGATGGCGATGCCCAGACTGCCGGTGCTGTCCGGATTCTTCGCCAGGATGGCGCGTCCGGCTTCGGTGGTGTCGCTGGGGCTGGCGATGCAGGTGGCGCCGAAGCTTTCCATGAAGGCGCGCCGGTAGGGCTTCTGGTTGAAGCTCACCTTCACCATGTAGACGGCGATCTCCAGGCCGAACAGTGCGCCGGCCAGCGCCAGCGAGGAACCCCACTGGCCCGCCCCGGTTTCCGTGGTGATGCGCTTCACGCCTTCCTGCTTGTTGTAGAAGGCCTGCGGAATGGCGGTGTTGGGCTTGTGGCTGCCGGCGGGGCTGACACCCTCGTACTTGTAGTAGATGCGCGCCGGCGTGCCCAGCGCCTGTTCCAGGCGCCGTGCGCGGTACAGCGGCGACGGGCGCCACTGCCGGTAGACGTCCCGCACGGGCTCCGGGATCTCGATCTCGCGCTCCGTGCTCATCTCCTGCTGGATCACCGCCTGCGGGAACAGCGGAGCGAGATCGTCGGGGCCGACGGGCTGTTTGGTACCGGGGTGGAGCACGGGGGCCATGGGCTCCGGCAAGTCGGCGTTGATGTTGTACCAGGCTTTCGGCAGCCGGCTCTCATCCAGCAGATACTTGACGGTGTCGCTCATGATCCCCCCTATGGCACTTTAATCGTGTAGAACTACGGAACGCGTACCTCGATGCTCAGCATAGCGGCGTCAAAGTCGTTTCGGAACTGGTATTCGCCTCGCACCCGGGTCAGCGGGAACACCGCCAGGCTGCCGCCCAGGGCGTAGTAGTCGCCGTCGCTGTCTCCCCACTCGTAGCCGATGCGCCCGTGCAGGTCCAGCAGCGGGATGGTGGTGAAGGTGGCCTGCAGGCCGAGGTCGGTGTTGCTGTAGCGGTCGGTGCCGCCGTTGGTTTCGAAGCTGCCGGTTCTGCTGTAGCCGCCTTCCAGGCCCAGGCGCAGCAGCAGGGGCACACGCAGCACGTCGAAGCCGCCGTAGAGGCGGTAGCCTGTGCGGGAATCATTGCTGCGGTCGTCGAAATCCGTGTAAAGGCCACCGACGCCGCCATAGAAGCCGCCGAAGACCGGGGTGGCACCATCTGCCTGGGCAGCCATGGGTAGGGCCAGCGCCGCCGTCACTGCCAGGGCGCCGAGGGTGTTGCGGGTGCGGTTGGACATGATCACGAGCGTCCTCTCTTGGTAGGTAGTGAGCCAGTGTAGCAACGGGACCGGGGCGGCGAGACCTGTTGCCGTCCGGCTACGGCGTGGCCGGGCTACGGTTCAGCCCAGGGGTTCCCCGTTCTCCGCCGCGGGGATCAGCGTCTGCTCCACCAGCCGGTTCAACTGCCGGAAGTACATGCCGCCGGGCGAGGGCGGGTTCGGGTCGGAGGTGATGACCACGGTCATCTCCAGGTCGGGGATCACGTACAGCATCTGGCCGCCGAAGCCGCGCCCGTAGTAGACGGTGTAGCGGCCCATTTCGGTCATGAACCAGCCGTAGCCGTAGGCATGGCGCGTGAACGCCGAGTTGCTGCGCGGCGTCCAGGAGGTTTCGATCCATTCGCTGCTCAGCACCTGTTCGCCGTTCACCACGCCGCCGTTCCGGAACAACTCGCCGAATTGCACCAGTGCCAGCGGGGAGAGCCGCATCTCGTTGCCGCCCAGGTAGATGCCCTGGGGGTCCGTGGTCCACGGTGGAATGTTGATGTTCAACGGCGTGCCCAGCCATTCCTGGGCCAGTTCCAGCGTGCTGCGGCCGGCGGCGTCGGT
Organism: Ectothiorhodospiraceae bacterium; assembly: GCA_050485425.1. Taxonomy (GTDB): domain Bacteria; phylum Pseudomonadota; class Gammaproteobacteria; order Nitrococcales; family Aquisalimonadaceae; genus LSCE01. Next base: position 8,300 of record JBJHBJ010000037.1, read on the forward strand.
AAGCGCGGCGGACACCAGATGGGAGCTGCCGGTGGAATAGAGCATGCGTCCACCCGGCTCGTCGACGAACGGGCGGGCCAGGGCGTTTTCCACCCAGTCGCGACTGGCCACCCATTGCGCGTAGTTGGCGCCTGAAGTGCGTTCCAGGCCGGCCTGCATGGACAGCAGGTGGCCGATGGTGATGTCGTGCACCCGCGGGTCCGCATCCGGCGGTACCCGGTTGTTCAGCAGTTCGGTCAGCGGCTGGTCGCTGCCGGTAAGCACGCCGCGGTCAATGGCGGCGCCGACCAGTGCCGAGAGCACAGTCTTCGACACCGACTTGATGTTCGCTGGCTGGTCCAGCCCGGGGCCGCCCTGGTGATGCGCGATCTCCAGTTCGCCGTGCCGGGCTACCACCAGCGTGTGCAGCCGGGACAGGCTCTCCGCCTCGGCTATCGCCTGCTGGCGCAGCTCCGGGTCCAGCCCGCGGGTTTCCGCCGCGGACGAGCCGCTCAACCAGTGATCCGACTGGTGCCAGGCCAGCATCAGCAGGCCGGCCAGGCCCAGCACGGCAAACGTCGACCCCGTTTTCATCGTTCTGCCACCCCCTGCGGTATCGCTGATCGGACACTGGAATGGCGATGTCACTAACCTTTAAGGAGGTAAAGCCATGCCTCAGTGGTTTCTGTCGTGCTGTGGCAAGGCGCGAGGAGGGCGGTGTAGCCGAGCTACATAACCGACGAGCAACGCCGTCCACAGCGCGACAGAAACCACCCGAAGGGCGCCATCGTGCACCCCGTCGGCGGTGTTGCGCTCACTTGACGTGGAATGACCACGCCTGCGCTCGCGCGCCTTGCCGACAGTCCGCACGATGGCGCTGAGGCATGGCTTTACCTCCTTAAAGGTTAGTAGTTGCGTGCGGCCCGGCGCGCCTGTCAGGAAGTGCCTACAGCAGGAACCGCTGCGCGGACTTCCTCATATAGCTCCTTCTTTGAGAGTTTGCCCACCGGTGTGCGTGGCAGCGCGTCCCGGAACTCCAGCGCATGCACCATTTCATGCTTGCCGATGCGGCTGCGCAGGAAGGCCTGCAGCGCTTCCAGCGTGAACGGCTCGGCGTCCTGCCGCAGCTTGATGTACGCCTTGGGCGACTGCCCGCGGTAGTCGTCCGGCACGCCGATCACCGAGACTTCCTCCACCGCCGGGTGCTCGTAAATCGCTTCCTCGATATTGCGCGGATAAACGTTGTAGCCGCTGCAGATAATCATGTCCTTGGTGCGGTCGACGATGTACACGTAGCCGTCGGCATCCATATGGGCCACGTCGCCGGTGCGGAAATAGCCTTCCTCGGTCATGGCCTCCGCCGTGGCGTCCGGGCGGTTCCAGTAGCCGCGCATCACGTTCGGCCCGGCGATGCACAGCTCACCGCGTTCGCCGGGCGGCATCTCGCCGTCCGAGCCGTCCAGCGGGGCGATCTTCAGCCGCACGCCGGGCACGGGAATGCCGCAGGAACCCGCCCGGGGTTCCGCGTCCTGCGGGGTGAAGGTGCCGGTGGCGGTGGTTTCGGTCATGCCCCAGCCTTCCTTCACCCGGCAGCCGGACAGGCGCTGGAAATGCTGCTGGATCTCCAGCGGCAGCGGCGCGCCGCCCGAGTTGCACAGTTTCAGCGAGGACAGGTCGTGCTTCGCGGTGGCGGGGTGGTTCAGCAGCGCGGTGTACATGGTGGGCACGGCCGGGAACACGGTGATGCGCTGTTCGCTGATCTCCCGCAGCGCGGCCTCGGGGTCGAACTTCGCGTGCAGATGCAACGCCGCCCCCTGGCGCATGCCGAACAGCATGTTCACCGAGATGGCGTAGATGTGGAACGGCGGCAGCACCGCCAGCACCCTTTCCTCGCCGGGGCTGAGCGTCCTGCTCAGGGCCTGGGCGAGCTGGTCGCAGGCGGCGGTGAGGTTGCCGTGAGTGAGCATTGCCCCCTTCGGCGCGCCGGTGGTGCCGCCGGTGTACTGCAGCACGGCCACGGAATCCGCTGCGCTTTCCGGCATCGGCTCTCCGCCGGTGTCATCGTCGGTCAGCAGATCCGCGAAGGCCGTATGCCGGGCGTCCGCCTCCACCGGGCAGGTCTGCCCGCTTGCTGCCAGTTGCTGCCGCACGGCGTCCGGATTGCCGGCCATCTCCGCCATGCTGCCGACCACCAGCCGCGACAGGTGCGTGTTATCCAGCAGCGCGGCCATCTGCGGGTAGAGCGCGGCCAGGTCCAGCGTCACCATCAGCTCGGTCTTGCTGTCGGCAATCTTGTGCTCCAGCGTGCGGGCCGCGTCCAGGGGCGAGTAGTTCACCACCGTGCCGCCGGCGCGCAGCACGCCGAAGAAGCTGATGATGTAATGCGGCGTGTTCGGCAGGAACAGCCCCACATGCACGCCGGGTGCGACCCCCAGCCGCCGGAACCCGGCGGCAGCGCAGTCCACCAGCCGGTCCAACTCGGCGTAGCGGATGCTCCGCCCCATGAAGGACAGTGCGGTGTTATCGGGCCATTGCCGTGCGGCGTCCGCCAGCATCTGGTAAACAGGCAGGTGACTGTGGTTGAGTTCCCAGGTCATTCCCTGCGGATAGGATGCGATCCACGGGTGGGTGTTCAAGCGGGCTCCTCCCCATCTATGCGTTATTGTTGGTTTGAGTCTGGCGGCAGTAAGGCGGGGCCGCCAATCAATCCTCTTGATAATGACTGATAAGCCAGCCGCATGACCATGCCTGCGGCATTCTTCTGGGGCACTTTTCCGCATGACAGCAAGCCGATTGTTCCTGGTGACCTCGCTGGCCATGCTGGCCTTCGCCGCCAACTCCGTGCTGGCGCGGGTCGCGCTCTCGCAGACCACTATCGACCCCGCAACATTCACCGCAGTGCGCATCGCCACCGGCGCCATGTCGCTGTGGCTGATCGTCCGCCTGCAGATGGGCCCGCCCCGGGCCAGGGCGGGCACCTGGGTTTCCGCCGCCGCGCTGTTCGTTTATGCCGCCGCCTTCTCCCTGGCCTACGTCACGCTGGACACGGGCATCGGCGCGCTAATCCTGTTCGGCGCCGTGCAGGCCACGATGATCGGCGCCGGCCTCTGGGCCGGCGAACGCCTGCGCGGGCTGCAGACGCTGGGTTTCGTCATCTCCATGGGCGGGCTGGTCTACCTGCTGGCGCCGGGCGCCGTGGCGCCGTCACCGCTGGGCGCGGCCTTCATGCTGCTGTCCGGCGTGGCCTGGGGCGTGTATTCGCTGCGGGGGAGGGGCAATACCGATCCGGTCATGACCACGGCCGGCAACTTCCTGCGCGCCGTGCCGTTCGCCGTCGGCCTGTTCCTGCTGGGGCTGCCCTGGCTCTCCGTGGACGCCGCCGGGCTGTTCTACGCGGTGCTCTCCGGCGCCGTCGCCTCCGGCATGGGCTACGTGGTCTGGTACACCGTGCTGCCAAGCCTGAAAGCCATGCAGGCCGCCATCGCCCAGCTCAGCGTACCGGTCATCGCCGCCGTGGCCGGCGTCATCCTGCTGGCGGAACCGTTCACCCTCCGGCTGGTGGTTTCGGCCGCGGCCATCCTGGGCGGTATCGCGCTGGTGGTGTGGAAGCGGGAGCGAAGTTAGAAGGGAGGATTGTTGTCTAGAGCCAGCGGCGGACTGACTGTTTGTATTCGATGAACGACTCACCGAACCGAGCTTCCAGCGCCTTCTCTTCCGGCTTGATCTGAAACGCATTCATGTAAGCGACGAAGCCGGCCAGCACGAGCAACCCGGGCCACGCCGACAAGAAAATGGCCCAAGCCAGCAAAATCAGCGCGAAGCCGAGATACATCGGGTTTCTGGAGAAACGATAGATGCCGGTGGCCACCAGAGCCGAGGCCTGCTCAGGGTGCAGCGGGTCCACCGTGGTCCTGGCACGGCGGAAGGCTGCAATCCCCAGCAAGCAAACAACCGCAGCGACCAGCGCAAGCAGACCAGCAACAAAATTCTGTGCGGCCATTACAACCGGCGGGCTCGGAACGTAGCGAGCAATCAGCCATATCAGCAAGCCAGCAATCACGACGAGCAGAACGGGCGGGATTCGTAGCGCCATGTCTTTCTTCCTAATCTATAGGATCACCGGTCTCGCCCAGAGGGCTTGCCATTGCCTCTACCCTCTATGCATCCGTAGATGGGACCGCCGACCACGATTGCGGCAACCAGGACCAGCAGGCCGACAATGATCGACGACGACAAAAGCCAGGCAATTGCGGCAAGTGCGAACGCGGTTATCGCCAGGAGCTGACCGAAAAACTCCGCAGCGAGGTACCGGGCGCTACGCCCCAACCACCCCAGAAACGATGTCATCGGCAAACACCCTCCAGCCGCACGTTCTCTGGGCGGGAGCAGAACTCCTTGATCGGACCGGGACCGGCGCCAAGCTGACTCAGCGACATCATCTCTCCGAGGGCCTGCTCAACCGTTGCGACGACCTCCGCCTCCTCAGGCGTCGGCACCCCTAGATTGTGAGTGAACTCCAGCGGCAAGCCTCCGGGATTCCCCGTCACCACGGCCTGGATGACCTCCTCAAGCTTCCGGTGTCCGGTGGCGATGGCCTTTACAGCAGCGCCGTAGCTTGCAATGCCTAAATTGGTGAATCCTCGGGCGAGCTTGACTCTGCTCGAAAGGCGCCGGTTGCCGAATCTCCCGGCGGTGCTGGCGTAGTTCGTGAAGATCCCGCCGGCGACGCGGCCGCTTATGTCCGCCTTCCGATACTTGAGGTTGTAACGAACTACCGCAGACAAGATGGGCAGTTCACCGTCATCGCGTGCGGCGGCGGCAGCCTCATTGCGTAAAGGTGCCGTCACCTGCCAGAGAATGGAAGCGCGGGCGTTTGCGATGCCTTTCCAGTGCGCCCCCCACATACCGTACTGCATCTGGAGCTGAAACAGGCCCATCCACCAGGTCAGCGGATGGTTGTAGGAGCCAAGCAGGAACCTCTGTATCGGTCCTTGGTCGCCTTGGGCCAAGCCGGCCAGGGCACTTTCGGCATCTTGCGGGTTAGCGTCTTGCAGCTTTTCCATGACGCGCTGGACGCTTTCCTTCTCGTTCGGACGCAAATCAAGCCACAGCATTATCTGCTTCTCCCTGTGGTAGTAGTTCTTCCGTGTCGTTAACAGCCCGATGTCACGTTTGTGGGCTAGGCTGGAGTTTAGCCAGTAATGAGCCGGCTTGCAGCAGGGAGCGCGGGTGCGCAATTCTTCGCGCGCAACCCGAAGAGTCGACGATCATTCGTTTCTCGTTCATCTGCTCCGGCAATACTCATTCCATCTGCAAGAGGGAGAGTTCGCACGTGCCAGTCTGCACTTTGAGAAAAGTACCAGATTTGGCTGCAAAACTGCCCTAGCTTCACGGTTGCTTGCCAACTAAATCAACAGAAGCCCTTCTCGCGAGACGGGCTTCACCGGGATATCGCCCCGTGAGTAGTAGACATGCGGAGGAAAGGACCGAACTCGCAGCCCAAAATAGCAGCGCAACTGGGACAGCAAGCCAAGCATAGCGAGCCATCTGAATGTCTTGGAAGTAGGCAGCCCATGCGGCGTATCCAAGCAGGATGAATTGAAGAACCGTACCAAACACGAGCCATGCCGATTGCAGAATACCGCACAGGTCAGAGAACCGATTCCGCAACAGCTCTGAACTGAAACGCTCAGAAGCAAACCGGAGTAGCTCATGGTCTAGGTGGCCACTGTAGAGGTCATCTACGGCCACACCCAACTTAGAGGCTAGTTCTCTCGCAACGCTATCCTGCCGGCGTAACGCTTGCCTCTGCCCTACGCCTGTCATTAGCAAGTTCACGAAGGCGAGTGCAATGAAGGCCCCCAAAATGTGCCCGATCGCGATCAGCATGTTCTCCTCCCCAATCTACAATCTAACAGCTTGCAGCGTGCGCGCCTTTGGAATGAATGCTGATCTTTTCTCGTAAGCTGGGTGCCCTGTCATCAGCAAGATAGGGCTTGCGCAGAGCAGCCTGAAGAGAAGGCCAGGCGATGATTTCATGCTCAACGCAAACACGACTACGTCCTACTCAGTGCTCTCCGTGCTTGGCGTTAAGTTCGCCTTCCCGCCCCATGCCACGGCTCCAGCGGAGATTCCGGAAGCGTTTCCACCTTCTCCTCAATTCGGAACACGGTGAACCCCCGCGCCTCGTAGTTTCTCCGGGCCTGTGGGTGGTCAAGGCTGCAGGTGTGCACCCAGACCCTTGCAGCCCCCATCTCCCACGCACGGGAAATTGCTGCGGAGAGCAGGGCGCCGCCCATTCCCTTGCCGATGAAGTGCGGCATAAGGCCGAAGTAGACGATCTCCACGTTGTCGCCGGGCTGGCGTTCAAGCTCGAAATAGCCGGCAGGCGTTCCGGACACATAGGCCACCCAGGTCTCCAACTCGGGCCGGTCCAGGTATTCGAGCCACCGTGCGTAATCCCACGGCAGACGGCTGTACCAGCACCAGTCCGCGCCGACGGATGCGTAGAGAAAACGATTCAGCTCGGGGCAGGGGATTTCGGCGCGGACCAGGTCGAACTTCGTGCCCGGCGGACCTGCCGGCCGGAACTGCGCCGGATCGGTCATTTCGAGATGGACGGTTGTTACCAGACGCTCCACGCAGCGCCTCCTTTTTGTTTTCTGGTGGTGCCCAGCTTCGCATCCATTGCATCATGTCATCGCGGTGAACGCAGGCCAGTACGCCGCAGCAAATGCGTCTTCCGGCGCCAGCGTCAGAATTGCAGCCTCCCTCGCAATTCTTCGAAAGGCACCATTATGTGTCTCCGGTACGCGGGGCGATCCGCGAGTCGCGCGTACCAGGACATGACGTTCGGTGGGCGAACGGTTTCCAGCCCCATCTCGAAATAGCGATACAGGGCAGTGCCCGCCGGGATATCTGCCAAGGTGAGCTCCTCACCTGCCAGGTATGGCCGCCCGTCCAGCCAGTCGTCAAGCAGACGGAAGTGCGGCTCGCACGCCTGCTGCGCCGCCTGAATCTGATTCCTGTCCCGCTGTTCCTCCGGCGTGCGGTAGTAGTTCCAGAACAGTTTCATGAAATCCGGTTGAAGCGTCGTTTGGGCCCAATCCATCCACCCGTCGATATGCGCCCGGACTCCCGGCGACGATGGCCAGAACCGCTCTCCGCCGTATGAAGCCGCCAGGTAACGGAGGATGGCGTGGGATTCCCACACTGCCTGATTACCGTCCTTGATGACGGGCACACGGCCGTGCGGGTTCATTGCCAGAAACTCGGGCGAGCCAAGGCCACCAAACGCACCACCCGCATCCTGATGCGAGTAGAGAAGTCCAAGCTCATCGAGAAACCAGAGCACCTTCTGCACGTTAAAGGCGCTTCGTCTGCCCCAGATCGCTACGGATGACAATGCTCTTGCTCCATCAATGCTGTTGGCCCAACCCGATGCTGACCGGCACAAATATCAGTACCCGGGTAGGCGTCTCGTTATCTCGGGCCGCTGCTGATTGCTTCTCGCACAAACACTGATTTCGCCGCAGTGTACGCCTCGCGGTCATCGCTGAAGTCCTTTGCCAGTCGCGCCTTGAGTTGTTCATAGCGCACGGCAAGCCCGGGATCTGACCGAAGCATATCCCGGAACGCCAATCGCTCCGACCATTCAGGGCCGAGGTATTCCACGATATGAAGGTGATGGGTTCGGCGGCCGTCCGCCCACCGCATGAGCCAGCGGCGGTTCTCCAGAGTGGCGTTGAATTCCGCAGAGGTGGTGTACATGGAGTGGCGCAGGGGCTCCATGAGCAAATCCGCTCGCGATAGGGCCTCGACGCCCGCCAGCATATCAATGATGGGCTTGGCCGAAAGGCCGGGCACGGCTGTGCTACCGATGTGCTCAATGGCCATGAAATCGTCCGGGAAGAGCGCGAACAGACGGTCTCGCTCTTCCTCGAACATCAAAGGCCATCGAGGGTCGTACGCACCCAGGGCCACCTTTTCATGGATGGCCTGGTGCAGGGATTCTTGTTCATCCATCCTTGATCTCTGGTCCAGGAGCCATAACGTTTGTGGTCGTCGTATGCGAGACGCGATATGTCCCTTCGCCGGCAAGGTCATACCGGAGGCTGCTCAGTAACCGATCTCACTGGTCATGAACAAACCGCTTGCCCAGGCTGATCACGGGGTCCTGTTTGTAGCCCAGAGCTGAATAAAATTCCACGACCTTGGTATTTGTGGCCCTGATCTGAAGGTTCACTTTCGGGCAGCCTCTATCTACAAGCAGTCTCTCGACCGCCTCCAATAAACGGCGACCGTACCCGTTACGCTGGCCGCTCTGCTTGACTGCCAGGTAGTTGATCCAGCCACGGTGCCCTTCGTAGCCACCCATGATTGTCCCGACGAGTTCGCCTTCCTCTTCACCAACCAGGAAAAGCTCGGGGTTAACCGCCAGCTTTCGGTCGATATCTTTCCCGGGATCATTTTCAGGCACCACTAACCCGGTGTCCTGCCAGAGTTCAATGACCGCGAGCCGGTCTTGTTCTTCGAAAGGTCGTATGTTCATAAGTTTCTTCAACGCTGCCAGGAAGTGCGGCTTGTGTGTAGTGGGGCCGAAGCCTCGACAAGCATGTCACCCGCCCTGGTTGTCAGAGAGGTCAAACGAGAAGGTGGGAAGGAGCCGCCCGGGAATGCTACCCGATTCGGTGCTACCGGTAAGAACGCCCCCGGCGGCCAGGTAGAAGCGCTCCGCATGAGGGTCACCCTGAACAACCAGTTTCGTCCCGCCCATTGCCGATGTAACGGACTTGGCGTGCTCGACCAGAAGCCGGCCGAAACCCTTGCCGATGAAAGCAGGCTCCACGAACAATGCCTCAAGCTCGAACTCTGTCCCGCTCTGACGCTTCAGCGCATGGAAGCCCACGACCTGCCCCGCGCCCTCTAGGACGAAGAACCGCACGCGCTCGGACAGCAACTGATCCTCACCGTAAGACAACTCTGCCCGGCACGCCTGAAGGAACTCAGGCGAATAACCCCAGTGTGCTTTGGACCGCAAGGCAAGTTCGCTGAGCGAGGGTGCCTCATCGACGCGGGCTGGGCGGATGAGACTCTTCTCAGGTGACAGGTTCATGCTGCGTAACGTCCAACTTAACCTGCCGGCTCGTACGCCCAACGCTGGCGCTGAGCCGCCGTGTCTTCGCGGTCGGCTTCAGCGCATGGTTCGGCTCTACTTACCGGGCTTGGCAACGAAAGCCTGCTTCGCGTGGCGGTCAAAGCCAGCAGACTCATAAAACGCAAAAGTCGCTTCGTCTTTGCGCCCTGTCATGAGCATGGCCTTATAGCAGCCCGCCTCCCATGCCGACTCCAGCGCATGGCGAAGTACAGCTTTGCCGTAACCTTTCTCCCTGTGCTGCGCATGAGTCACGACGTTTTCCACGACCGCGTACGGACGACAGCCGCGCGTGAGATTCGGGACTATCACCAGCGTGCAGGAACTGATTAGCGCGCCAGAGACAAATCCACCGAAACACTTCAGAGCAGGGTTATGCCGAAAATTTACCCATGCTGTCTCAACGTTGCTGCGTGCTGGCAGCGGCGCATCAGCGACATGAAGATGCTCATAAAGACAAAGCAGCTGATCTAGCTCCGACGACTCAACTTCCCTGATTAGCACCCATTCTCCCATCCGCCGAACGTCTAAGCACACGTGCGCGAGTTTATGAGCGCCCCACTGTTATTCCGACATATGGCGATGTGGTGCCACTCAAGCCTGCAGGGAAACCTGCTGTAGGCGGTTCAGGGCTAGTTCCAGTTTCGGCAGATCAAACAGTTTGAGTTTGCGCCGGGCCGCATACTCACCCTCCGACCAGTGGCTGACGCCCTCCAGCAGAGCCTGGGGCTCAGGCGCGATGTGTTCTTGGGCTAGCAGCCAATCTACGGTGGACAGGAGCTCTAGCCCGAACGGCGACTCAAAGCCGTCAATCAGGCGTGTGGTTTTTTCTAGCGCCGGCAGGAAAGCCTTAGCCTCGGTTTTCAGATACAGCGCCACCTTGTCACGCTTGGCATCGTTGAACCAGATGGTGTCCAGCGGTTCACAGTCGCCGATGCGTTTGTCACTTTTGAGGTAGCTGCCATCCAGAGCATCCAGCAGGTGGCGCAAGCGGTCCGCATAAGGGCCGTAGTGTTTGGCCTCGAAGCGCAGGTCGAGGGGGTTGTCCAGGCCTTCCGTCTCGATAGCCCGCTCCAGAAACCAGGCCAGCTTCTGGATTTCCAAGAAGCTGCACTCCATACCTAGCACCCAGTAACGGCGTACCAGTTCGGCAATTAGGGCGCGGGCTGGCGTCAGCTTTTCCACGCCCTTGGTTTTGGCCACATTCTGGTACTGCGCAGTAGGTTCGTATACCACCACCTTCACGCCATCCAGGTCGCCCAAGGCCTGTACGATATGGGGCCTCACCTCGGCCCAGCTCAGCCCGCCGTTACCGGCCCCCAGAGGAGGAATGGCAATGGAGCGTATACCGTGCTCATTGATAACTCGGCGTAAATCGGCCAAGCCATCGATAATCCAGGTCATCTGCGACCTAGCGCGCCAATGCCGCTTGGTGGGGAAGTTTATGATCCAGCGCGGGCCCATTAGCTCGCCGGTATCGGTGACGAACATCCGGCCGGTTTGCACCTCACCTGCCTTGCAGGCCTTGGTGTAGGCGGCCATATTGGTGGGGAAGCGCTCCTTGAACATCAACGCGACACCTTTGCCCATCACCCCAACTGTATTCACTGTGTTCACTAGCGCCTCCACCTCGGCGTCGAGCAGATTGCCTGTTGTGTAGGTGATCATGGGGCTCTCCTGACAAGTGCCATATGCTTAAAAATACCACTGGGGAATGCAGCGAACATCCAGGTGGACACCCAGCGCCGCCGCCTGTTGTTGTAATTCGTCCTGTACCTGCGCGGTGTAGCATACCGCGCCGAGCAGCATCTGGATGGGCGCCTGCCCATAAATCAGCGCTTCGGCCTGATAGCGCTCCACCTTCTCCGGGTCATTCGGGTCGCGCTGGAAATTGCGTTGCTGTAACAGCGGCCAGTCAATGGTGCTCAGATGCGCAAGGTCATTGTAATAGTTTGCCGTCATCGTGTAAGCATGGCGGTCGGTAAATACATAGGGTAACCCTTGTTCCGCCACCCGATGCAGACTGGAAACCAAAATCACAATATCCGCATTGGCTACGCGTGCAACACCGCCCCGTCCTGTGTGTATGTTGTACAGCATCGGAGAGAAAGGAGTGAAATAAAAGGGCACATAGTCATTTAGCATGCCGCCCGGCCGAACTGGCACCGTTCGCTGCCCTCGGCGGTCGATCAGCTCCGGGTTGCCAATAGTCACCCAGTTCGGCGATCGAGTAGTCCCATTGCCGGCGTGCAAGCCATTGGCCAGAATCCACGGCAGGTTCCGGCGGTGTGTAATTCGCCAGATCAGTGCCTTTTGGGGATTCAGGTTTTTATATGCCATTAGCAGAACATGCCTCGGTTAACAGTTACATCAAGAATAATTCCACGCCTTGAAATCTCTCCGATTACCACATCTTTGACGTGATCCGTTTTAACAAAAATCTTGAAAAAATCTGAAGCGCTGACCGGTGTAGGAGATAAGCACTCTGCCATGCAGACGTTCTTGCAATCAGCGTTACTGTAATCTCGATTATCCATTAGATCCCAATCAATCAGGTCAAAGCCTTCCTGATAATCGTATAATCTGAAGTCCTGCCTGGCCAAAGGGTGCCGTGGTAGAATCTTCCAGTTTCTGCCTTCAGCAAGAGCACGTCGTACCGTTATCAAGACGAAGTTCTCATCTAGTCGGTCCTTCTGTACGCGCCCGTCAAAGGGGTTGCGCGAGAACCAATGGAACGGAACATAACCATCCAGACCATGCTCCTTACGCCCAGCCAGAATATCTGCGTCAGCGATATCATGAAAGACGCCCAAACCCGCTCTGGGCCGAAGGCCGATATCCAGAATCGAGCTCATATTGTCTAGGCCTGTTAAATGGTAAACCAATTTCTGATTTTTGATGGTTGGCATGGGTTATAGGCTCCAGTTGATTGTGCGGAATTGATCAGTCTAATCCAGCTCTTGATCAGTCCTTGCCGGTCAGAAGATCATGCGCTAACCCGAATTTTTATTTTGAAGGTATTTTCGGTTATTTTTTTGCGCTAGATAGCTTTTTATTGATAGCGTTGTACCTATAAAAATCAGTTTTTTCTACTGCATTGGAGGCGAAGGCAGCGTCGAAGTTCGTAATGTTCTGGTTTGGCTGGCATCTATGACGTCTCCCTGAGCCTCTCGTCTGAACCATACCTTTACCCAACGAGCATTGTTCAACTGCGTGAAGCAGTTTAGTACTTTTACGGCGCCTGCCCCCTCCTAACAGTTGAAAGGGGGGCAAAGCGAGATCTGTGCTCGTTTAGGGGAGTACGCTAAAATCTGTAATGTGCGCTTAGTGTGATCAGCCCCACATCCACCTCCCCTGTGGAGCCGTCGTCACCGACATTCCGGTAGCTTTCCACGTCCAGGCGCAGGCCCCAGTGGGTGAAGGTGTATTCCACGCCCAGGCCGAATTTGAGGTCGGTGGAGTTGGCGGTTTCCCGGGAGCGGCGAAACGGTTCGCGGTCTATGACTTCGTAGAGTTGGGATTCCATGCGCGAGCGGGCGATGCCCAGCCGGGCGAACACGCGCCAGCTTGCGGTCAGGTCCAGGCCGGCCACGGCGTCCACGTACACGGCGGAGCCTTCCCATTCCTCGCGGAAGCCGTCGCGGGTGCTGCCGGGGTCGCGGACTTCCAGTTCGAATTCGCCGAAGCGCACGAAGCCGGTTTCCACGGCGATGATGGGGTTGATCTGGTAGCCCAGGTACATGCGCAGGGCGCCGCCGGTGTCTTCCTTTTCGCGGATCAGCCAGCCGTCGCTGCGCAGGTCGCTTTCTGCATCGTCCAGGTCCACGGCCGCGCCGCCTACGCCCAGGCCCAGGTACCAGCCCGTGGGGGCGGGGCTTGCCGTTGCGGTGGTGATGCCCAGGGCGAGCAGCGGCAGGGCGGTGAGTATGTGCTTGATCATGTAGTACATCCCTGGTGGTAAACGCGGCGGTTGGTGCCGGAATCAGGCGGCTTCCGTGGCGGTGAGCGCTGCGCGGGCTCGGTATCCATGGATACTACTAACCTTTAAGGGGGTAATGCCATGTCCCGGCATTGTTCTGTGCGCGATTGCCAGGCGTGCCAGGCGCAGTACACTCATGTACGGTGGAGGGGTCTATAAGGTTCCCGGAAAGGGGCGCGCAGGAGGAGTGTGACGATGGAAGACCGCGGCGGGACACCGCATTACCGCGTGGCCATACTGGGTGCCGGGTTCTCGGGCCTGGGCATGGGCATCAATCTGAAGCGCTCGGGTGAGAGCGACTTCATCGTGTTCGACAAGGAAGCCGGTGTCGGCGGCACCTGGTGGGTGAACGACTACCCCGGCTGCGCCTGCGATGTGGAGTCCCATCTCTATTCCTTCTCCTTCGAGCTGAACCCGGAGTGGTCGCGCCTGTACGCGCGGCAGCAGGAAATCCAGCGCTACCTCGAGGCCTGCGTGGAGAAGTACGGGCTTGCCCCGCACCTGCGGCTGGAAACCGAAATCACGTCCATGGCCTGGGAGGAGGCGGAGCGCCGGTGGCGGCTCACCGATGCGCACGGCAACCAGACCACGGCCGATGTGGTGGTGTCCGGTATCGGCGGGCTGTCGGCGCCGTATTACCCGGACATCCCCGGCCTGGCGTCGTTCCAGGGCCGCCGTTTCCATTCCCAGCAGTGGGATCACGATTACCCGCTGGAGGGTAAGCGGGTGGCGGTGATCGGCACCGGGGCTTCCGCCATCCAGTTCGTGCCGCAGATCCAGCGCAAGGTGGAGCGGCTGGACCTCTACCAGCGCACGCCGCCGTGGATCGTGCCCAAGCCGGACCGGCGCATCAGCGAACGCGAGCAGGAGCGGTTCCGCCGCTACCCGCTGGTCCAGAAGGCGCTGCGCGCTGGCATCTACTGCATGCTGGAGGGGCGCGTGTTTGGCTTCGCCTTGCATCCGAAGCTGATGGAGTACCCGAAGCGGGTGGCGCTGCGGCATCTGGAGCGGCAGGTGCCGGACCCGGAAATGCGCCGCAAGCTCACGCCGGACTACAGCTTCGGCTGCAAGCGGGTGCTGATCTCCAACGACTTCTATCCCGCCCTGAGCAAGCCCAATGTGCACCTGCTCACCGACGGCATCCGCGAGATCCGGCCCCACGGCGTGGTGGACGGCAACGGCGTCGAGCGGGAGGTGGACGCCATCATACTCGGCACCGGCTTCCGTGCCGCCGACCCGATACCGGCGGGCATGGTGAAGGGCCGGGGCGGTGAGGATCTTGCGGAACGCTGGCGGGACGGGCCGGAAGCCTACAAGGGCACCACGGTGGCGGGGTTCCCCAATCTGTTCCTGTTGATGGGGCCGAATACCGGGCTGGGGCACAGTTCGGTGGTGTACATGATCGAGTCCCAGATCCGCTACGTGATGGATGCGCTGAACAAGATGCGCCGGCACGGGCTGCGGACGGTGGAGGTGCGGCCGAAGGCGCAGCAGGCCTTCAACGCCCGAGTGCAGGGCCGGCTGGGCGGCACGGTGTGGAATGCCGGCGGCTGCCGGAGCTGGTATCTGCACCCGGTCAGCGGGCGCAACGTCACGCTGTGGCCGGGCTTCACCTGGCAGTTCAGGCGCCGCACCCGCCGATTCGACCTGCGCGCCTATGACACCGAACGCCTGTCCGATCCGGTGCGGGAAGAGGGCGCCGACGGGGCGTCCACCAACACGGTTTCCTGAGCCGCCGCACTCCCGGTTCGCCGCCGGGAGTGGTAGCCTTCCCGGCTGTCTGTTCCGAACACGCTGGAAAAGGGTGGTTTATGCGGGGCCTGTTTGGTCGAACGCGCAAGGCGGCGTATACCGATAGCCTGGCGTCCCGGTTCGCTTTCTGGATTATCAACCGGAAGGGGCCGCCGGATGCCGAGGACCTCAAGGCGCTGGAGCGCGAGCGCAAGCGCCACCTGCAGCGCATGGCCTTCGAGATCGGCTTCTACTTCTCGCTGGGCGTGGTGATGGCCGTGCTGGCGCCGGACTGGGTGGTGATCATCGTGGCGCTGGTGCTGGTGCTGTCGGTGCCGAAGATCATCAAGCTGGGGCGGGACATGATCGCCACGCCGGCGCTGTTCCGGCCGGCCGAGGAAGTGGCCGGCCTGCTGGACGAGGTGGAGAAGGCGCGCGAGACCTCCGAGACCGTGGCGCTCTACTGCAAGCAGGTGAAGAAGGCCCGGCGCCCGCTGATGCGGGTGGAGGCGCTGGCGCTGGTCACCGTGCCGCAGCTCAACGAGCAGGACTGGCTGGAGGAGCCGCCTCCATCTCCGTGAGCAGCGACTGCTTCAGCTTGTACTTCTCGACCTTGCTGGTGGGCGTGACCGGCAGTGCGTCCACGAAGCGCACGTGGGACGGCTGCATGTACCGCGGCATCTCCTGCCGCATGTAGGCACGCAGTTCCTCCTCGCCCAGCGTGCCCGGCTGGACCAGCTCCACGAACACGGCGATCTCGTCCTCGTTGCCCTGGCGGGCCGGCACCGGCACGGCCGCCGCCGCACGCACCTGCTCGTGGGCGCTGATCACGCTTTCCACCTCGAAGGACGACACGTTCTCGCCGCGCACCCGGAAATAGCCGCCCATGCGGTCGATGAAGCGGTAGCTGCCGTCCTCCTGCTGCAGGCAGGCGTCGCCGGTGTGGAACCACAGGTTGCGGAACGCCTTCAGCGTGGCTTCCGGCTTGTTCAGGTACTCCTGCAGCAGCAGACCGGGGAAGCGCGGCCGGAAGGCCAGTTGGCCGACCTGGCCGGGCGGCAGCCGGTTGTCGTTCTCGTCCAGTATCGCGGCATCCAGCAGCGGCGACGGCCTGCCCATCAGCCCCTTGGGCAGCGGCTGCCTGCCGTCCACCATCAGCCGCCCGCTGCGCTGCACGCGCTCCCGGTATTCCTGCTTGCCCAGCCCGCGGTAGAGCTCCGGCGGTGTGCCGTGCTCCTCGCCGAACTCGTCGATGTAGGCCATGAAGCCGGAGCCGGATTCGGTTTGGCCGAAGCCGCAGGTGATGAAGTCGATGCCGAAGCGTTGGGCCACGGCGTGGTGGTTGGCCGGCAGGGGCTGCATGTGCACCTTGTTCAGCGTGTTGCTGCGGTCGTCCGGCCGCTCCGGGGCGTCCATCAGCCAGGGCACCATCACGTCCAGCAGTATGCAACTGGTGGCGCCGCATTCGGCGATGCGGTCCCAGAAGGCGGACGGGCTGAAGCGGTGCCACAGGCCTACGGTGTTGCCGTTCCACAGGGCCCGCACCAGCAGGGCGTAGGCCCCGGCCACGTGGTACATGGGCAGGTCGCAGTAGACCACGTCGTCCTGGTTCCACTGGCTGCGACCGGCGAAGGTGTACTGGTTGATCCAGCGGTGGCCCAGTACCACGCCCTTGGCCGGGCCGGTGGTGCCGGAGGTGTAGATAATGGTGGCCGGGTCGAACGGCCCCAGCGGTTCATCGGGCACCGTGCCGCCGTTCTCGAGCACCTCGGACAGTGCATGGACGCGGGTGGCCGGCAGGCGGACCCCCAGTTCCTCGCTGCCCGTGGTTTCGGCGCCGTAGTCGGCGGGCAGCACCACCGCCAGGGGTGGGTGGATGTCATCGGCGATATCGTTGAGCCGGGGAGCGAACGTGGGGTCGGTGATCAGCGCCGCCGGGTTGGTGTCGTTGATCTGGTAGCTGAGCAGCCGGCCGCGCAGGTTGAAGTTCACCGGGGCGTACAGCGCGCCCAGCCGCCAGCAGGCGAACATGGCGATGGCCGCCGCCAGCGAGTTGCCGGTGAGCACGCTGATGCGGTCGCCGCGTGCAACGCCGAGACCTGCCAGCCCGGCGGCCAGCCGGTCGGCGCGCTCCCGCACCTGGCGGAAGCTGAGTCGCAGACCGCTTTCCCCGTAATGGATGAACGTCTTGTCCGGGTTGGTTTCGGCCCAGTGGTCCAGCCGGTACAGTGCCACGTCGCCGTCGGCGGTCATCTGCCGGAACAGTTCTTCTGGTGTCGCCATGGTGCTCCTCCGCGGTGCCGCCTGTGTCCGGCGGTCTACCAGGTGTCGATCATCGGTCGCCGCTTGCCTTCGCGGCGGCCCGGCTTCTTCGCGGATTTCAGCCCGCGCACGATCCAGCTTCGGCTCTCCGCCGGGTCGATGACCGCATCGATCTCCAGCGATACGGCCATGCTCAGCGCTTTGCCGCGCTCGTAGGATTCCGCCACCAGCTTCTCGAACAGCGCCTGCTGCGCCGCCTCGTCGCCGGCTGCCTCGATTTCCTTGCGGTAGGCCAGGCGCACGGCGCCTTCCAGCCCCATGCCGCCGAACTCGCCGGTGGGCCAGGAGGCGTTGAACACCGGGGTGTGGAAGGAACCGCCGGTCATGCCCATGGCGCCCAGCCCGTAGCCCTTGCGCAGCACGATGGTGAAGAAAGGCACCTGCATGCTGGCGGCGGTGACGAACAGCCGGCTGGTGTGCCGCACCAGCCCGGTCTTTTCCGCTTCCGGCCCCACCATGAAGCCCGGCGTGTCGCACAGGCTGAGGATGGGCAGGTCGAAGGCATCGCAGAGTTGCAGGAAGCGCGCGGCCTTGTCGGCGCCGTCGGCGTCGATGGCGCCGCCCAGGTGGCGGGTGTCGTTGGCGATCACGCCCATGGGGCGGCCCTCGACGCGAATGAACGCCGTGATCATGCCCGGCGCGAAGCGGCGGCGCAGTTCCATCACGGAACCGGTGTCGGCCAGCGTTTCCAGCAGCGGGCGCACGTCGTAGGAGCGCAGCCGGTTCTCCGGAATGCTGCGGCGGAGCAGGCGCTGATCGCTGCAGTTCCAGTCCGCCACCGGACCCTGGAAGTAGGACAGCAGCTTCTTGGCCGCTGCCGCGCCCTCCACCTCGTCCTCCACCAGCAGGTCGACCACGCCGTTCGGCACCTGCACGCTCATCGGTCCCACGTCCTCCGGCGCGTACACACCCAGGCCGCCGCCCTCGATCATGGCTGGTCCGGCCATGCCCAGGCTGGCGTTGCGGGTGCCGATGATCAGGTCGCTGGAGCCGGCGAACACGGCGTTGCCGGCGAAGCAGCGGCCGGAGACCACGCTGATGCGCGGCGCCAGGCCGCTGAGCCTGGCGTACTGCAGGAAGCTCGGCACGTCCAGGCCCGCCACCTTGGTGGCGTTGTCGGTATCGCCGGGCCGGCCGCCGCCGCCCTCGGCGAAGAAGATCACCGGCAGCTGCTGTTCCTCGGCCACGCTCAGCACGCGGTCGGTCTTCTTGTGGTTCATCGTGCCCTGGGTGCCGGCCAGCACCGTGTAGTCGTAGGCCAGCACCGCGCAGCGGGCGTGTTCCTCGTCGAAGGCCGTGCCGTTGACCGCGCCCAGCCCGGCCACCAGGCCGTCGGCGGGGGTGGAACTCATCAGGTCGGCCACCGAGCGGCGCTTGCGCTGGGCGGCGAAGGTGAGTGCGCCGTACTCGATGAAACTGCCCGGGTCGCACACCGCCTCCACGTTCTCGCGGGCGGTGCGCTGGCCGAGCTTGTGGCGTTTCGCCACTGCCTCGGGCCGAGCCGCGTCAAGCGTCAGCGCGTGGCGTTCGAAGCTTTCCGCCAGGTCGGGGCGGATCGCATCCAGGTCCACGTCCTCGTCGGCGGCGGCGTCGGCGCTGTCCAGCTCGGCCGGTTCGATGAACACCAGCGGCTGGCCTTCGGCCACCAGCGTGCCGGGCTCTGCGGCCAGCGCCTGGACGATGCCGTCCAGCGGGGCGGTGATCACGTGCTGCATCTTCATGGCTTCCACCATGGCGATTTCCTGGCCCGCGCGGACCTGATCACCCTCGGCCACGCTGAATTCCACCAGCTGGCCTTGCATGGGCGCCGAGGCTGCCTCGGTGCCGGGCGGGGCCTGCACGCGCGTTTCCGGCGCGGCATTCCCGGCGCCCGCCGCCGCGGCGTAGAGCCGGGGGTGCGGGTTTGCCGGCGCCGCGACCAGCGCCGCCATGTGCGCGTCGACGAAGCGGGTATGAACGGCGTTCTCGCGCACCGCCGGGTCGGCCAGCAGGTTCTGCAGGAACGGGATGTTGGTTTTCACGCCCTCGATGCGGAACTGGCACAGGCCGCGGTAGGCCTTGTTCACGGCGTCGCCGAACTGGCGGGAGCGGCTGTGGACGATCAGCTTCGCCAGCAGCGAGTCGTAGTGCGGGCTGGTGGTGTAGCCGCTGTAGCCGAAGCTGTCCACGCGCACGCCCGGGCCGCCGGGTGGCTCGAACACATTCAGCGTGCCGCCGGCCGGGCGCGCGTTGCCGTCGGCGTCCATGGTTTCCATGTTCACGCGCAGCTGCACGGCAAAGCCTGCCGGGGCGGGGATGTCCTGCTGGCCCAGCCCCAGTTCCTGCACCGTCGCGCCGCCGGCAATGCGTAGCTGGGTCTGCACCAGGTCGATGCCGGTCACTTCCTCGGTCACCGTGTGTTCCACCTGCAGCCGCGGGTTGGCCTCGATGAAGGCGAAGCGCTCGCCGCCGGCGTCCAGGAGGAACTCGAAGGTGCCCAAGCTGCGGTAGTCGACTTCCCGGGCGAGCAGCAGGGCGGCATCGGTCAGCCGCTGGCGCATGGCGTCGTCCAGCGAAGGGCTGGGGGCTATCTCCACCAGCTTCTGGTTGCGCCGCTGCAGGCTGCACTCGCGCTCCCACAGGTGGGACACGCCGCCCTGTCCGTCGCCGACAATCTGGACCTCGACGTGGCGTGCCTGCTCCACCAGGCGTTCCAGGTAGAGGCCGTCGTCGCCGAAGGCGGCCTTGGCCTCCGCCGCGCACTGGCGGTAGGCATCGTCCAGCGAGTCGCCTTCCCGGACGATGCGCATGCCACGCCCGCCGCCGCCGGCGATGGCCTTCACCACCACGGCGGCGCCCGATCCGAGTTTCTCGCGGAACGCATGGGCTTCGTCCAGCGTGGTCCGGCCCTGGGTGCCTTCCACCACCGGCACGCCGCAGCGTTCCGCCAGTTCCCGGGCACGGGCCTTGTCGCCCAGCAGGCCCAGCACGTCGGCGGAGGGGCCGACGAAGGTCAGGCCGTGCTCCCGGCAGCGGGCGGCGAAGGCGGCGTTCTCGCTGAGGAAGCCGTAGCCGGGGTGGATGGCGTCGCAGCCCGTTTCAGTGGCTGCGCGGAGAATCTCCTCGATGTCCAGATAGGCCTGGACGCCGGTTCCCGGCAGTTGGCGGGCCTCGGTGGCGACGCGCGTGTGCAGCGCCTCGGCGTCGTCCGCGGGGTGCACCGCGACAGCCGGGATGCCCAGCTCCGCGGCGGCGCGGGCGATGCGGACGGCAATTTCACCTCGGTTGGCGATCAGCAGCTTGTTGATGGTCATTGAACAGTTCCGTAGTGGCATACGACAGCTTGCCGGCGCCGCGCGTTGGGGCGGTCGCCGCCCCGATCAATGGCGGGTTTGCCGGGGGTGTCAAAATAAAATACTTGTTTTTCAGTGTTTTGATACTGACTTGCACGTCAGGCAGTTTTGGTCATAATAAACTGACTTGCGTGACAGTCAATGTCTCATTGTCGAGTCAACACGTATCGCACAGGAAGAACGGAGAGGCGTAGTCGTGGTGCCCAGATCCAGCCAGGCGGTGGAAAAAGCGGACAGCCGGTCAACGCGGGACAGCATCAAGCACGTGGCGCGGCAGATGTTCATCAGTCGCGGGCTGACTGCGGTGACTTTCGCGGACATCGCTGATCGGGTGGGGACCACGCGAGCCAATCTGCATTACCACTTCGGCAGCAAGGGCGCGCTGATCCGCGAGGTGTTCCAGGAAACGTTCGCCGCGGTGAGCCAGACGCTGAACGAGATCTGGGTCAAGCCCGGGCTGACCCTGGATGAGCGCATCGCGCTCACCGCCCAGGACGCGCGCCAGCGCTACGACGAATTCAACCCCACCGGGCGAGAGCGCAGCCCGTGGAGTCTGTCCGCCCGGGCGCGGTTCGAAAACGAGGTGCTGGGGGACGACATACTCGCCGGCATCGTAACCATGTCCCGCGAGTTCGAGGAAGACGTGGCCCGCGCGGTGAAGCAGGCCATCCGTTCCGGCGAGCTGCGGCCGGACGCGCCGGTGCGCGAGATCGTGCTGCTGATCTCGCCGCTCTGGTACTTCGGTTCGCCGATCACCCAGTTCGCCGGCTGGGACAAGCTGGATCAGCACTACACCGCTGTTCGCAATGTGATCCGAAGAGCATACGGCGCGTAGCGCAATACCCCGCCGCAGAAGCGGGGAGCGGAATCCGGAAAAACACAGGCAGGCGTCATCGCAGCCGCAGGCACGGGTGCGGATGCGCATGTTTTCAGGAGGAGTTTCATGGCCTTGCGAAATGCGGTCGAGGAATCTGTCGATGCCGGTGGTCCGGTGGGCCAGGTGGGCTACGCCGCCGCCCCTTCGCCGGACACCGCGGAGGCGCTGCTGTCCGTGGAAGCGCTGAGCATCGGTTTTCGCGGCCGGGACGGTGATACCGCGGTGACGCGCGATGTGTCCTTTTTCGTACGTCCGGGTGAGCGTGTCGGCGTCGTGGGGGAAAGCGGCTGCGGCAAGACCGTCACCGGCCTGTCGCTGCTGCGACTGCTGCCCGAGCGCACCGCCCGCATCGAAGGCCGCATCCTGTTCGACGGCCGCGATCTCAGTACGCTGCCCATGCGCGAGATGCGCAAGATCCGCGGCCGCGATATCAGCATGATCTTCCAGGAGCCGATGAGCGCGCTGGACCCGGTGTTCACCATCGGCCAGCAGCTCAGCGAGACGCTGCTGGCCCATTTCGACATGCCGCGGAAGGAGGCGCGGGAGCGCAGCATCCAGGCGCTGGCGGATGTGGGGATCCCGTTGCCGGAACGCCGCTACGACGAGTACCCGCACCATTTCTCCGGCGGTATGCGCCAGCGCGTGATGATCGCCATGGCGCTGATCTGCAAGCCGCGGCTGATCGTGGCCGACGAGCCCACCACCGCGCTGGACGTGACCGTGCAGGCGCAGATCATCGACCTGCTCTGCCAATTGAGCGACGACACGGGTACCGCCCTGCTGTTCATCACCCACGATCTGGGCGTGGTCGCCGAGACCTGCAGCCGCATGCTCACCATGTACGCCGGCGAAGTGGTGGAGGACGCGCCGGTGGACGATGCCCTGCGCCGGCCTGCGCACCCCTATACCTCCGGCCTGTTGCGCTCCCTGCCCCGGCTCAGCCAGCGGGGCGAGCGCCTGCCCTCCATTCCCGGCCGTGTGCCGTCTCCCAGCGCCATGCCCGAGGGGTGCCGCTTTCGCGAGCGCTGTCCGCACGCGGCACCGGGGTGTGAGGCCTACCAACCCATGGTGAGGGACCGGCATGGCCGGCAAGCCCGCTGCTGGCGGGTGGATGAACTGGAGCTTCCGGGAGCGGTGAACTGATGGCGGTACCGGAACAGCAACTCGACCTGCAGCAGGAGCCGGTGGTGGTGGCCGACGGCCTGACCATCCATTTCGACGTCCGCGGCGGCGACACCGTGAAAGCGGTGGACGGTGTCAGTTTCGAGGTCCGCCCCGGCGAGACCTTCGGCATCATCGGCGAGTCCGGGTCCGGCAAGACCACGGTGGGGCGCGCCCTGGTGGGCCTGCTGGAGCCCACCGACGGCCGCATTCTGTACGCCGGCCAGGACGTGGCCGCGCTGTCGGCCAGCGAGTACCGGCAGTTGCGCCGCAACTACCAGATCATCTTCCAGGACCCGCACGCGGCGCTGAACCCGCGCATGACCATCCTGCAGAGCGTGCAGGAACCGATGGAGATCATGCGCGACGGTACGCCGGCCAGCCGCCGGCAGACGGCCAAGGAGGCGCTGGAGCGCGCCGGGCTGCCGCCGGAGATCGGCCAGCGCTACCCGCATGAACTGTCCGGCGGTCAGAAGCAGCGAGTCAACATCGCCCGGGCGCTGACCGTGAACCCCAGGTTCATCGTCTGCGACGAGGTGGTCGCCGCGCTGGATGTCTCGGTGCGCGGCGCCATTCTCAACCTGTTCGCGGATCTGCAGAAGGAGTTCGGGCTCACCTACGCCTTCATCACCCACGACATCTCGGTAGTGGCGCACATCAGCGACCGGGTCGGCGTCATGTACCTGGGCCGCCTGATGGAACTGGGCCCCACCGGGCCGGTCACGGAACAGCCACTGCACCCGTATACCCGGGCCCTGCTGTCCGCCGAGCCTTTGCCTTTGCCCGGCGATCTGCGCGATCGCGAGCGGCGCATCCGGCTCAGCGGTGAAATTCCCAGTCCGGTCTCGCCACCGTCCGGCTGCCGATTCCGTACGCGCTGCCCCGCGGCGCAGGCCGTGTGCGCCGAGCAGGTGCCGGAATGGCGCGAGCTGCGGCCAGATCACTGGGTGGCCTGCCATTTCTCGACCGAGGAGGGCCCGCCTGACGCCTCGTGAATAAACGAAAGTCAGGCATTTTTCGAATAACGAGCGGCCGGGATCACCCGGCGCCCACATCTGGCTGGAGGAGCTATCCATGCGTGACGAACAAGACAACGATACTCTCGGTTCTGCCGACGGTTTCACACTCAGGCGGCGTGATTTCCTCGCCCTGCTGTCCGGTACCGTGGCCGTGGCGGCGCTGAGCGGCCCGGCAGCCCTGCTGGCGCAGGCGCGCGGCAACGGCGGCGTGCTGACCATCTCGGCCCCCGCGAATCCATCCAGCCTGGATCCCGCCACCGGCGGCGCCGGCTCCGATCATGTGTTCCTGTATCCCATCTTCGACTCCCTGGTGGAGTGGGAGTACGGAACCCTGGCCGCCAAACCCGGCCTGGCGAAGTCCTGGGAATTCACTGACGAACGCACCCTGGTGATGCAGTTGCAGGAGGGCGTGCGGTTCCACGACGGCGAACCGTTCGACGCCGAGGCGGTGAAGTTCAACCTGGACCGCAACCGCACCGACGAGCGTTCCAACATCCGCAATGACCTGATCAGCGTCGAATCGGTGGAGGTTACCGGCACCCACGAGGTCACCTTGCACCTGAAGGAGCCGGACACCGCCGTGCCGCTGATTCTCTCCGATCGCGCCGGCATGATGTATTCGCCAAAGGCCGTGCAGGAGCTGGGTGACCGGCATGACCGCAACCCCGTCGGCACCGGTCCGATGAAGTTCGTCAGCTGGGCGGACGGCGACCGTATCGTGACGGAGCGGAACCCTGACTACTGGAAGCAGGATCGTCCGCTGGTGGATGGCATCGATTTCCGCATCATCACCGACAGCTCCACGCGACTGCGCTCGGTGATGTCCGGCCAGGGCCATGTCGCCTATCAGCTCGACGGCCGCCAGCTGCAGCTGATCGAGCGCGGCCGCAACATCCAGGGTGTGTCCGGCCCCACGGTGTATGTGTTCCAGATCTACCTGAACATGTCCCGCGGCCCGCTGCGGGAGAAGAAGGTGCGCCAGGCGTTGAACCATGCCATCGACCGCGAGGCCTTCGTCCGCGCCACCATGTCCGGCGCCGGCGAGCCTGCCTTCATGAATCTGCCGCAGTCCCACTGGGCCTTCGACGCCGAGGTCGCCAAGCTCTACCCCTACGACCCCGACCGGGCGCGCGAACTGCTGGCCGAGGCCGGCTACCCGGACGGCATCGAGCTGGACATGCGGGGCTATTCCGACCAGGGCTCGGTACAGCGCCAGGAAGTGCTGCTGGAAATGTTCCATGCCGTGGGTGTCCGCGGCCGCTTCCGCACCGGCACCATCGCCGAGATGTCGGCGGCCTACTTCGGCCAGGAGAAGGCCGGCGACCTGCTGGTCTCGGCCTGGACCGGTCGTCCGGACCCCAGCCTCAGCTACTCGCTGATGTACCTGGAGAGCTCCTACTTCAACGCCGGCCGGGTGGCGCCGCCCGAAGGCTTCGTCGAGGCGCTGCAGCGTTCCCGCAGTACCGCTGATATCGACCAGCGCCGCGAGGCCCTGTCCGAAGTCCAGCGGCTGGTGATGGAAAACGCTCTGGTGGTGCCGCTGGCCTTCCGCGACGACATCATGGCCTTCCAGCCCGCGGTGAAGAACCTGCAGGTCAACCTGCTGGGCAAGCCCAAGTTCGAGGATGTCTCGCTGGAAGCCTGATGGCATGCGCACGGCCCCGCCCGGGGCCGTGCGCTTCACCTAACGACGGACCGGTGTCGAATGATTTCGCGCAAGAAACAGAAAATGCTGCTCAGCCGGCTGCTGCAGGCGATTCCGATCATCATCCTGGCGACCTTCATCGTCTATTCGCTGATGCAGCTCATCCCCGGCGACGTGGCCGTCACGCTGGCCGGCGACAACGCCAGTGACGAGCGTATCGAGGAGATCCGCGAGCAGTACGGGCTCGACCGGCCCTTCCTGGTGCAGTACGGCAGCTGGCTGTGGAGCGCTGCGCAGGGCGATCTCGGCGTCTCGCTGCTGACCGGCGAGGCCGTGTCCACCACGATTGCCCGGGTGTTCCCGAACACGCTGCTGATTGTCATCTACGCCATCTTCCTGTCGGTGCTGATCGGTGTGCCGCTGGGCATTCTGTCCGCCACCCGGCCGGGCTCGCGGCTGGACGGGACGGTCATGGGCATCGCCTCGCTGGGCGTGGCCATCCCCAACTTCTGGCTGGGCATGATCCTGGTCACCACGCTGGCGCTGACCTGGGGTTGGTTCCCGGCCACCGGCTTCGTCGCGCCCACCCAGAACCTGGGTGCAGCCCTCTGGTACGCCACCTTGCCGGCTATTGCGCTGTGCACCAACGGCATCGCCGAGGTGGCGCGACAACTGCGCAGTTCGCTGGTGGAAATCCATTCATCGCAGCATGTCCGCACGCTGCATGCCAAGGGCCTGAGTCCCGCCAGCATTCTCTGGAAGCACGGGTTGAAGAACGTCAGCGTCAACCTGCTGACCGTGGTCAGCCTGCTGGTCAACAAGACGCTGGCCGCCACCGTGGTGGTGGAGGTGGTGTTTGCCATCCCCGGCATGGGCAACACCATCGTCAACGCCGTCCTGCAGGGCGACTTCCCGGTCGTGCAGGGCGCCGTACTGGCCATGGTGGTGACCGTCATCCTGGTGAACCTGGTGACGGATCTGCTCTACACCGTGCTTGACCCGAGGATCGATCAGATATGACGAGCGAAGCCATCGCCCTGGAGCTGCGCCAGGAACGTTTTCATGCGCGCTTTCTGCGCTGGCTGGGACGGGATATCCGCGGTGCCGTCAGCCTGTTCACGCTGCTTGCCATCGTCGGCCTGGCCCTGCTGGCGCCGTGGATCGCGCCGTATTCGCCGACCTCGCAGGATCTGAACGCCATGTTGCTGGAGCCCAGCGCCCAGCATTGGCTGGGCACCGACGACCTCGGCCGTGACGTGCTCAGCCGGCTGATCCACGGCAGTTCCCTGTCCATCTACGCCGCCTTCCTGGCCGTCGGCATCGCGCTGGCGGTGGGTGTGCCCATCGGCCTGCTGGCCGGCTTCCTGGGCGGCTGGGTGGACCAGGTCATCAGCCGCTTCATCGACACGCTGCTGTCGTTCCCGGCCATTGTGCTGGCGGTGGCGGTGACCGGCGCCATGGGCATCGGCCTGACCAACGCCATGATTGCCGTCGGCCTGGTGTTCTCGCCGCAGCTTGCCCGGCTGGTGCGGGCGCGCACGCTGGTTGTGCGTCAGGAGCTGTACGTGGATGCCGCCCGCTGTTTCGGGGCGTCCACCTTCCGGCTGCTGCTCAAGCATGTCATGCCCAATGCCATACAGCCGGTGATCGTGCAGTGCACGCTGCTGCTGGCGGTGGCGCTGCTGGCCGAGGCCAGTCTCAGCTTCCTCGGCCTGGGCGCGCAGCCGCCGGACCCGAGCTGGGGCGCGATGATCGCCAGGGCCTACATGTACATGGAGATCGCGCCGGAGCAGATGCTGGCGCCGGGGCTGATGATCATGATCACCGCGCTGGCATTCAACACGCTGGGCGAGTCCCTGCGTGTTGCCCTGGACCCGACCATGAAAGGACTGCGCTAAGGCGCTCGTCATACACAGGACTATCAGGAGCACACCATGCAAGATCAGGCGGTTGCACGGAAACAGCCCTGGCTGGCCAGCTGGCCGGACGACGTGCCGCGGAGCATCAGCTACCGCTCGGGCGAGAAGCCCATGCACGAATACCTGCTGGAGAATGCCCGCGAGATTCCCGAGCGGACCGCCTACGTATTCTTCGGCCGCGAGCTGAGCTGGGCCGAGGTGGGCGACGCCACGCGCCGGCTGGCGGCCTTCCTGAAGAGCAGCGGCGTGGGCAAGGGCGACCGGGTGGGGCTGTACATGCAGAACTGCCCCCAGTACATCATCGCCCATTACGCCATCCAGATGCTGGGAGCCATCGTCAGTCCGCTGAACCCGCAGTACAAGTCCGCCGAGGTGGAGTACCAGCTGGGCAACGCCGAGACGCGGGCGGTGATCGCCGGCCGCGATCTCTACCCCATGGTGGCCGCCGTGCGCGACCGCGTGCCGTCGCTGGAGGTGGTGGTGACCACGGCCTATGCGGATTTCCTGCCGGAGCAGCCGACCCTGCCGGTGCCGCCGGAACTTCACACCGACGAGCCGAACTCCGACGATGCGGTGGACCTGCTGGAGGTGCTGCGCACCAGCGAGCCGCTGGCGCGGCCCGAACAGGTGGATCTGTGGGAGGACATCTGCCTGATGACCTTCACCTCGGGCACCACCGGTCGCCCGAAGGGGGCCATGCTCAGCTACGGTGCGGCGCTGTTCAAGACCGCGGCCTCGTTCCTGGGCAACCGGATGACCATGGACGGCGTCACGCTCGCCATCGCGCCGTTCTGCCATATCGCCGGCATGAATACCGGCGTCTACATCCCGGTCTATACCCGCCGCACCGTGGTGATCCTGCCGCGCTTCGAGCCGGAGACCGTGGTGCAGGCCTTCGAGCGCTACCGCTGCGACGCCTGGTACAGCATCGCGCCGATGAATCGGGCCATACTCAGCCTGCCCGGCATCGAGCAGCGCGATCTGCGCTGCCTGAAGCAGAATCCGGCCACCAGCTTCGGCATACCGGTGACGGAAAAACTCGCCGCGGAATGGAAGGCGCTCACCGGCTGCCAGATGCATGAGGCCTCCTACGGCCTCAGCGAGACGCATACCTCGGACACCTTCATGCCCAAGCAGCGCATCAAGTGGGGGAGCTGCGGCATTCCCATGCCCGGCAACGACATCCGGATCCTGGATCTGGAAACCGGCGAGGAGGCGGAGCCGGGGCAGAGCGGCGAGATCATCCTGAAGAACCCTGCCGTGTTCAAGGGCTATTGGCGCCGGCCCGAGGCCACCGAGGAGACGCTGCGCAACGGCTGGGTGCACACCGGTGATGTCGGCTACATGGACGAGGACGGCTATCTCTACTTCACCGGGCGCATCAAGGAAATGATCAAGTGCTCCGGATACAGCGTGTTTCCGGAGGATGTGGAGGCGCTGATGATGGACCACCCGGCGGTGCAGCAGTCCGCGGCGGTCGGCGTGCCGGACGAGAAACGCGGCGAGACGGTGAAACTGTTTGTTGTCCTCAAGCCGGACTATCGGGGTAAGGTAACGGAGCAGGAGATCATCGACTGGGCCAGGGACCACATGGCCGCCTACAAGTACCCGCGGTTCGTGGAGTTCCGCACCGAACTGCCGGCCACCGGTGCCGGCAAGATGCTGCGACGGCTGCTGAAGGACGGCTGAAGCCTCCGCACGGCGGGTACCCGGTTATTCGACCCGCTGTGGAGGAGGGCGCATGAACGCGGTGCAGGTACACGGTATCTCCGTCAACTACAGTCTGGAGGGGCCCGAGAGCGCTCCGGTGATCATGTTCGCCAATTCGCTCGGGACCGACCTGCGGATCTGGGATGCGGTGGCGGCGCAGCTTCGCGACGACTATCGCATCCTGCGCTACGACAAGCGCGGCCATGGCCTCACCGACGTCACGCCGGGCCCCTACAGCATGGAACGGCTTGCCCGCGACGCGGTGGGGCTGCTGGATGCACTGGGGCTGCAGCGCGTGCATTTCTGCGGGCTGTCCATCGGCGGCATGATCGGCCAGCAACTGGCAGCCACCTTCCCGGAGCGGGTGCACCGGCTGATCCTCTGCGACACCACCATGCGCATGCCGGACCCCGCCATCTGGGACGACCGGGTCGTCCAGGTGCGCCAGCATGGTCTCGAGGAGGTCGCCGCCGGTGCCATGGAACGCTGGTTCACCCCCGCTTTCCGCGGCGGCGCCGACGAGGCGCTGTACCGCAACATGGTGGCGCGCACCCCGGTGGAAGGCTATGCCGGTTGCTGCGAGGCCATCCGCGACATGGATCTGGTCCCGCTGGCCTCGCGCATCCAGGCGCATACCCTGGTGGTGGTGGGCGAGGATGATCCGGGCACACCACCCGCCATGGCCCGGGAGCTGTCGGATGCCATCGCGGGCAGCCGCATGGTGGTGATTCCCCAGGCCGCGCACCTGCCCTGCGTGGAACAGCCGGAGGCATTGGTCCGGCATCTGCGCGTCTTTCTGACGGAGGTCGGCTTCGATGAAACGGTTTGATCTGAGCGGAAAGGTCAGCCTGGTGACCGGCGCCGGGCGCGGTATCGGCCGCAGCATCGCGCTCGGCCTGGCGGAAGCGGGCAGCGATCTGGTGCTCTGCAGCCGCAGCCGCGGCGAGCTGGAAGCGGTGGCCGACGAGGCGCGGGGGCTGGGGCGCAGCGTGCTGGTGGCGCCCTGCGACGTGACGGAAGCGGGCGAGGTGGAGGCGGCGGTCAATCAGGCGGTGGAGCATTTCGGCAGCCTCCACGTGCTGATCAACAACGCCGGCATGACCGTGAAACAGCCCGCCGAGCATCTGGCGCTGGCGGATTGGCAGCGCATCATCGACGTCAACCTGACCGGCGTGTTCCTGATGGCGCAGGCCGTCGGCCGCCATATGCTCGATCAGGGCGAAGGCAGCATCATCAATATCTCCTCGATCGCCGCCGAAACCGCGCTCACGGGTTCCCTGGCGTACTGCGCCAGCAAGGGCGGGGTGAACATGCTGACCAAGGTGCTGGCGGTGGAGTGGGCGTCGCGGGGCGTGCGGGTCAACGGCCTGGCGCCGGCCTACACCGAGACGCCGCTGGTCAAGGCCATCACCGATACCAAGGCGGGCTTCGCCGACCGCGTCCGCGCGCGAACACCGCTGGGGCGGCTGGCAAGCCCGGAGGAGATGGTGGGCACCGCGATATTCCTGGCATCCCCGGCTTCCAGCTATGTCACCGGCGAGACGGTGCGCGTCGACGGCGGCTGGACCGCCCTGGGCTTCTGAGGGACATGAGCAGTGCACTGCTGCGGTACACGCTGCTGCAGATCCCCGGGCTGGTGCTACTGGGGGCGCTGCTGTGGTGGGCCTGGTCGGAAGGCTGGGTCAGCCTGCGTTCGGCCGGCCTCGTATTCACCGTCTGGCTGATCAAGGATGTCCTGCTTTACCCCTTCTACAGGCCGGCGCTGGAGCGCCAGGTCGCCACGGGCGGGCAGGTGCTGATCGGCCGTACGGCGGAGGTCACGGTTGGCCTGGATCCCATCGGCCGGGTGCGGGTGGGCGGCGAGAGCTGGCGTGCGCAGTGCGCCGACCGACGTCACCTGCCCGTCGGCGCGCGGGTGCGTGTCACCGCGGCGCGCGGCGTCACGCTGGATGTCAGCCCGGAGGACCGCTAAAAGCCGCGCCCGCATGCGGGCGCGGGAGTTGATCAGTACATCCCCACCGGGATAACGAAAAGGTTGGTACGAAATGCATCAATCGATTACCGAACTGCTGGAACGGCCGTTTGCCAGCATTCCCGATCTGGTCCAGGCGCAGGGCCGTGCGCAACCGGATGCGCCGGCGCTGATCCAGGACGGAAAGACACTCGACTATGCCGGGCTGAACCGGTTGATGGACCGCGTGGCAGCCGCCTTGCAGCGCGACGGTATCGGACCGGGCCAGACCATTTCCATCTGCGCGGGTACCGCGCTGACCTACGCCGCGGTGTTCCTGGGGGCTCTGCGGGCCGGGGTCACCGTGGCGCCGCTGGCACCATCCACCACGGCCGAAGGCCTGGCGGTGATGGCGGCCGATGCCGAGGCCAGGCTGCTGTTCGTGGGTGCCGGCATCGCGGAAGCGCTGGCACCGGTGCGTGAACGCATCAGCGCGCCGTTCGTCATGCTGGACGACAGCGCGGCCGGTCAGCCGCTCAGCGGGTGGCTGGCGGGGGAGGATGCGATCCCCGCACCGGTGGATATCCGGCCGGACTGGCCGTTGAACATCATCTATTCCTCCGGCACCACCGGCACACCCAAGGGCATCGTGCAACCCTACGGCATGCGCCTGGGCCATGTCCGCCGGGGGGTGACGCAGGAATACGGACCCGGTGCGAAAACGCTACTGTCCACGCCGCTGTACTCGAACACCACGCTGGTGCCGTTCTTCCAGGCCGTGTCCCTGGGCGCCTGCGTGGTGCTGATGGCCAAGTTCGATGCCGCCGGCTACCTCACCCTGGCGCAACAGCACCGGATCACCCACACCACGCTGGTGCCGGTGCAGTACCGGCGCATCATGGCACTGCCGGATTTCGACCGGCACGATCTGTCCAGCTTCCGCTACAAGTTCTGCACCAGCTCGCCCTTTCCGGCCGAGTTGATGAAGGATGTGTTGGCCCGCTGGCCGGGGGCGCTGCTGGACGTCTACGGCATGACCGAGGGCGGTGGGGTCTGTACGTTGGAGGCGCACAAGTACCCGGACAAGCTGCATACGGTGGGCAAGCCGGTGGAGGGTCACGATATTCGTCTGATCGACGACGATGGCCGCGAAGTGCCGTCCGGCGGCACCGGCGAGGTGGTGGGGCATTCCGGCGCGATGATGCTGGAGTACCGCAACCAGCCTGGGAAAACCGCCGAGGCCGAGTGGCGTTCCCCCGAGGGGAAGCGCTTCATGCGAACCGGCGATATCGGCCGCTTCGACGAGGACGGCTTCCTGCTCATTGTCGACCGCAAGAAAGACATGATCATCTCCGGCGGTTTCAACATCTTCCCCAGCGACATCGAGGCGGTCATGCTGCAGCATCCTGCCGTGGCCGAGGCAGCCGTGGTCGGGGTGGCTTCGGAGCGCTGGGGCGAGACGCCGGTCGGCTTCATGGTCGTGAAGCCCGGAGTCGAGGCCGATCCGGATTCCGTCATGGCGTGGGTCAACGCGCGTGTCGGCAAGACCCAGCGGCTGGCGGCGCTGGAAGTCGTGGATGTGTTGCCGCGCAGCCCGATCGGCAAGGTACTGAAACGGGATCTGCGGGAGCGGTACCTGTCGGCGCGCTGATTCCGGCGCTCAGGTGACCCCGACGGTATCCGGAGCAGGGTCTGCCATCACGACGTGATTGCGCCCCCGGTGCTTGGCCTCGTAAAGTGCCGCATCGGCCCGGCCCAGGGTCTGATCCACGGTTTCTCCGGGCCGGTGGACGGCGACACCCAGCGAGACGGTCATGGTCTCGCCGGCCGGCAGCTCCGGAATCCGGAGCACGGCGATCCCGCGCCGGATCCGTTCGGCGGCGCGTTCCGCGTCCTCCCGCGTGTTCTCAGGCAGTATCAGCAGGAATTCCTCGCCACCGAACCGGCCGACGAAATCACCACCGCGCAGCGACCGGCGCAGGGCGGCGGCGATGCGCCGCAGCACTGCGTCCCCGACCTGATGGCCGTAGGTGTCATTGACCCGCTTGAACAGATCCACGTCCAGCATGCAGACGCAAAGCGCCTGGCTTGCCGGATTCCGGCGATCGGTTCGGGCCGCTTCGCGATCCAGGTGCTCCATCAGCGTGCGGCGGTTGGGCAGTCGCGTGAGCGGGTCGCGCGTGGCAAGTTCCCGCAGTTCCTTCATGGCGGTTTCCAGCTCCCGGTTCCGCTGCATCAGCGAGCGCCGCAGGCCGGCGATGAAACTCCCCAGGTAGGCCACCAGCGACAGCATGATGCCGTAGGCGAAGACAATGATGGCCTCCACGTGGATATCGATGCGCTCCGGGGCCCAGGCAAGCAGCGCGGCCAGCAGCACCAGGTAGGACAGCAGCACCACCCCGCCCAGCGCCAGCATGCCGCGGAAATCGAAGCGGAAGACGCCGAACAGCATGGCCACCATCGCGATCAGCAGGAACGCCATGCGTGCCTGCGGCTCGGTGAGGTGGTACATCACGTAGATCGCCGGCCAGAGCGGGGCGATGATCTGGGCGCCGGTCATGCTGGGATCCCGCAGCCGCAGGTTCAGGCCCGACAGGATCATGCTGATGATGCCGATGTTCAGCGTCGTCAGCATGACGACAAACAGCAGTGCCGGCCGGCCGGCAATGAGGCCCGTCAGGTAGCAGCCCAGCACGATCAGCAGAGTGCAGGCGGATACGCCGCCGCCGCCCAGCGCCCGCCGGAGGCGCAGCCGCTGGGCACGGGCCGTGGCATCACGTTCAGCTGGTTTCACGCGCCCCCTCCAGCCCGCGGATTCTGCGTCGAATGGTGTTCTTGTTCTTGGGAGGTACGAATAACCCGCCAGACGCGGGACTTCTGTGTGCCGGTTCACGTTGTTGGCGTCATATCCCGGCGGGGGATCAGTGTTCGCCGCCGGTTTCCGCGGGTTGGAGGATGACGTCGCGGACATCCAGCACCCGGCCGTCGGCCGACGTTACCTGGAGTTCCCGCAAAGGACGGCCCCCGGCGCTGTCGCGCATGTCCGGTGCATCGGTGTCTGGATGCCAGCGGTCGCTCCACTGCCGGAGGGCGACCACGACCGTGAACAGGTCGCGGCCCTTGGGGGTCAGGCGATACTCGTGGCGGCTGCCGTGCTCGCCCACCTCCACCTTGGCCAGCACATCGTGCTCGACCAGACGGGCGAGGCGGTCGCAGAGAATATTCTTGGCGATACCCAGCGATTGCTGGAAATCGGAGAAGCGCCGTACCCCGTACATGGCGTGCAGTACGATCAGCAGCGACCACCAGTCGCCGACCTCGTTCAGGGCGCGTGCGACAGCGCAACTGGAATCATCGAGCCGTTTCTTGACCATGCACGCAGTCTACGAAAAAACGGTTGTTTCATGAAACCTTATTGCCGTATGGTTGCAAAACGAAACCGATTGCAGCGAACCATGGAGCAGACCGTGAGCCACCAACTCGGCCCCCTCTTCGAGCCCCTGAACCTCAAGTCCCTGAGCCTGCGCAACCGTGTGGCAATGGCGCCGATGACCCGGAACTTCTCGCCGGACGGTGTTCCCGGACAGAACGTCGCCGACTACTACCGGCGGCGTGCCGAAGGTGGAGTCGGGCTGCTGATCACCGAGGGCACGGTGGTCAACCACCCGGGGGCGAACGGATACGCCAATGTGCCGCACTTCTACGGCGAGGAAGCGCTGGCGGGGTGGAAACGGGTGGTGGACGCCGTCCACGGCGCCGGCGGCGCGATCATTCCGCAGCTCTGGCACGTCGGCGCCGTTCGCCGACCCGGCGTCGGCGCCGACCCGGATGAACCGGGCTACAGCCCGTCCGGCCTGTTTGCGCCGGGCAAGCCCAACGGCAAGGCCATGACCCAGCAGGATATCGACCACGTGGTGCGGGCCTTCGCCGACGCCGCCCGGGATGCCCGCACCCTGGGCTTCGACGGCGTGGAAATTCACGGTGCCCATGGTTATCTGCTGGATCAGTTCTTCTGGGAAGGCACCAATCAGCGGGAAGACGCCTACGGCGGGTCGCTGGAAAAGCGTTTGCGGTTCGTCATCGAGATCGTCCAGGCGGTGCGGGATGCGGTGGGACCCGACTTCGCCATACTGCTGCGTTATTCCCAGTGGAAACAGCAGGATTACACGGCGCGTCTGGCGCACACGCCCGAGGAACTGGAGCGGTTCCTGCTGCCGCTGGTCGATGCCGGTGTGGACATGTTCCATGCGTCCACACGTCGCTTCTGGGAACCGGAATTCCCGGGCTCCCCGCTGAACCTGGCCGGCTGGACGCGCAAGATCACCGGTTTGCCGGCCATGTCGGTGGGCAGCGTCGGCCTGACCGAGGATTTCATCAGCGGGACTTTCCAGAGCCAGCAGGAATCGGTGGAGCAGTCCGGCATCGACGAACTGGTCCAGCGCATGCAGAATCGGGAATTCGACATGGTGGCCGTGGGCCGCGCCCTGCTGCAGGATCCGGAATGGCTGGAAAAGGTGCGCCAGGGCCGCAGCGAGGACATAGAGCCGTTCGCGAAGCGGTCACTCAAAACCCTGGTCTGAACGAAAAGACACCGGAACGGAGCACACATGCCGCTGATCTACCTGATTCGCCACGGCCGCGCCGCCGCCTCCTGGGATGCCGACCCGGATCCCGGGCTCGATGACCTGGGGATACGGCAGGCCGAGGGGCTGGTGGATCGCTTCCGTCCGCTGGACCCGATGCCGGTGCTGGCCAGCCCGATGGCACGTACCCGCGAGACTGCCGGGCCGCTGCTTCGCCACTGGCAGGCAGAGGCCCGGGTGGAACCCCGGGTCAGCGAAATTCCCTCGCCCACCGACGACCTCACGGCGCGCGGCGAGTGGCTGCGGAGCATTGCGCCGCAGGCCTACGGTGATCTGGGCGAGGAACTGGCGGCCTGGCGGCGGGATGTCGTCGAAGCGCTTCAGGCCTGTGCCGGGAACACCGTGGTGTTCACTCATTTCATTGCCATCAACGCAGCCGTCGGCACCGCCGTCGGCGACGACCGGGTGGTGCATTTCCGCCCGGATTACTGTTCGGTCACCGTGCTGGAAACCGGGCGCGACGGCCTCCGGCTGGTCAGTCAGGGAGCGGAGGCCGAGACGCGGGTACTCTGACCTGTTGGCATTCGCAGCGCTCCCCCGGCAGGTCAGACCGGTGGAGACGGGGAATCCGTCACGGTATCGCGAACGTCTGTCTCCGGGTGCTGGCGCTGGACCAACCGGCGGTATTCGTCGGCTTCGGCATCAGGCACGTCCAGCATCATCAGGATCTTGCCGTCCTTGATTGCTTCTTCGCATTCGGCCACTTCCTTGTCGGACATGCCGGCGCCGACCAGGGCCGAGGCGAAGGTGCCGACGCCGGCGCCGGCCGCGGTGATCCCGAGCAGGGCGCCGCCGCCCAGGGCCAGGCCTCCGGTGGGAATGGAAACGGCGACCAGCCCTGCCAGCAGGCCGGTCGTTCCGCCGATGGCCGAGCCGCGCTTCAGGGCAGGGGCCAGGTCGGACTGTTCCACCGGGTCGGCCTCGGGCAGATCTTCCAGCTTCGCGCTGTTGCTTGCGACCAGATGCATGTCGGAGTCCTTGAACCCGCGTCCGCGGAATTCATTGACCATCTGCTCGGCAGCCGGTACGTCGGGAAGCAGGAAATAGATGCGTTTCATCCTCACCTCTATTGTGCCGGGGTGAGCGCCCCGTGCGGCAGCCGCAGGGCGCTCACCGGAACCAGGATGGCGTTCAGTCGGCCGCAGCGCGCGGGAATAAATAGTGTTTCCCTAGACACCGCCATCGCCTTAGTCGGTAACGACAACAGCATGTCGTTCGGTCCGCTGCGAACGTCGCGGATGCGTCCGACCACGCCGTCCAGCAGCACCTCTTCGTGGGTGACAGCTCCATTGCCGTCCAGTTCCAGTCGATGCTGTTGCTCCAGCAGCAGTGCGCCGGCAAAGAGGTGTCCGTCCCAGGCCGCCAGTTCCTGGCCCTGGTAGAAGGCCAGGCCTGACGGTGCCATCGAGTCTTCCCACCAGTGCACCGCCTCGGTGATGCCCGACAGGTTGAATGATGGCGGCGTTCTGACTGTCTGATGGCAAAAGGAGCCTTAATCGTTGCGCGCGACGTGAATGAATTGGAGTCGCCCGCAACGATTGAGCGCCATCCCGGGTCACTTGAATGAAGAGGATCAACATCATGAACGATGATCGCATCAAGGGAAGCTGGAACGAGTTTCGCGGCAAGGTCCAGCGGAAGTGGGGTGAAATCACCGACGACGAGTTGAATCAGGTCAATGGTTCACGCAGGGAGCTGGTCGGCGTGATCCAGAAGCGTTACGGCCGCGCCAAGGACGAAATCGAACGCCAGCTCAAGGAGCTTGAGGATAACTAGTGCCCCCGCATTTCCGGTTGCCTCCCGCTCACTGCCCGATGTAGCTTCGGATGACATAGCAAGGACAGTACCGGCGTGTTCATGCCGTCGCGTGAGCACGCCGGTACTTGCCAATAACGATCCGGAGGAGACACCAGGCATGAACACCACCGACCCCGTTCCGCTGTGGACGCCCACCCCCGAGCGGGTGCAAAGCAGCCGTATTCACGACTACATGCGTTGGCTGGCTGATCACAAGGGCGTGCAACTGGACGACTACAACGCGCTGTGGCAATGGTCGGTGGACAACCTGGAGTCCTTCTGGGCGTCCATCTGGGAGTACTTCCGGATCATCCATTCCAAGCCCTATCGGCAGGTGCTGGACCGGC
>JBJHBJ010000038.1:0-45015 GCA_050485425.1 Ectothiorhodospiraceae bacterium
CCACACGACGGGTCGGATGCGTGGAGTAGTTGGTGATCACGCCACTCATCATCTGCCCGTTGGGAACGATGACCCGCCGGTTGTCGGGCGTGTTCAACACGGTGGTGAAAATCTGGACCTCGTCGATAGTGCCCGCCACACCGCCGCCTTCCACGTAATCC
Source organism: Ectothiorhodospiraceae bacterium (assembly GCA_050485425.1). Taxonomy (GTDB): domain Bacteria; phylum Pseudomonadota; class Gammaproteobacteria; order Nitrococcales; family Aquisalimonadaceae; genus LSCE01. The sequence goes on from JBJHBJ010000038.1 coordinate 162, forward strand.
CCAACCCGGTAGGGGCGGAAGATGATGAGCAACACGCCGGCGGCGAAATTCGCCAGCGAGCCCTGCAGCGCCAACCCCACCGCGAGACCGGCGGCACCGAGGACCGCAATCAGCGAAGTCGTCTGTATGCCGACCTGGTTGATCGCCGCCAGCACGACGAAAATCAGCAACAGCGCGTATGCCATGTTGCCGAGGAACTTGATCAGAATGGGCTCCATCCTCGCCCTTTCCAGCCCTTTCACAATCAGACCATGGACGAACAGCGCCACCCAGCGTCCGACGATGAAGATGACGACGGCGGCGACCAGGTTCAATGCCAGTTCGGTACCACTTTCCTGAATAACCAGGACAATTTCCTCTGTTTCCATTGCTATGCTCTCTTCCGGCTTGGGTTATTGCGTCAGCGCTTCCATAATGCCCCGGGATTGGCAACACGACATGCCAGAAGTATGGAACAGCAACGATAAAAAACGGACACCATCACAGTAATTCGCCGGAAACCGGGCAAAAGTACCCTGTTTCGACGCACCAGGCTCGGGTGGTTCGCCAGAGCCTGCAGGCGCACCGGCTGCTGGCATAACCTCATGGATCAGGCTGCTGTCCACAACACTGAACATCGTCGGTCATTGCCGAAGGCCCGATCTTGCCTGCTGTTCCTGCTCCTGCTGCTGGGCTTGGCCTGCCGCGCCGAGGCAGCGGCGCTGGACGTCTCCGGCAGCCACACCAGACTGACGCTGGGCCCGCACGCGGAGATCCTGGAGGATCCGGAGGGACAGCTGACCATTGAACAGATCCTGTCCGACACGCGTTTCGACTGGCGGTCATCGGAGCAGACGACGCTGAACTTCAGCTTCTCCGATTCCAGCTACTGGCTACGCTTCTCCTTTTCGAATCCGCGGGAGACGGCCAGGCTCCGACTCCTGGAACTGGCCATGCCGCTGCACGACTACGTGGATGTCCACGTGGTATCGGACGATACGGTGGTACGGAGCGTACACTCGGGAGACCGCCTGCCGTTCCACGCACGGCCACTGAACTACCGCAATGTGGTCGTTCCCATCGACTTCCCCGCCGGTACGCGGTACGAGGTCTATCTGCGCCTGGCGACGCATGACGGGCTCTATGATGCCACGCCGCTCTACCTCTGGACGCAACAGGGCTTCTTCGACCACACCCAGGCGGAACAGCTCTGGTACGGCATCTACTACGGCGCCCTGCTGGCGCTGCTGGCCTACAATCTGCTCCTCTTCCTCTCCACCCGGGAGCGCCAGTTCCTCTACTATGTCGCCTACCTGGCCACCTTCTTCGTCTGGAACTTCACGTTCCGCGGATACGCCTACCAGTACTGGTGGCCGAACTGGCCCACCCTGAACAACCAGATGGTGGCCGCCAGCGGCGCGCTGATCTATATCACACTGACCGCGTTCACGATCAACTTCCTCGACCTGCGGCACCAGGCGCCCAGGCTGACCAGGATCCTGCTCGGCCTGACAGTCGCGATCGGCGCCACGCTGCCGCTGGCGCTGCTGGGATACTACGCGTTGACGTTCAGCCTGCTCATCCCGGCGGGCATCGCCTACCTGCTGTTCATCTATGCGGTGGCGGCCCATCTGAGCTGGCGTGGCCACGTTCCCGCCAGAATCTACCTGGTGGCCTGGACCGTGCTCATCGCGGGGGCCGTACTCTATTATCTGCGCGTACTGGGCGCACTCCCCTCCAGCTTCGTCACCGAGAACGCGCTGCAGATCGGTTCCGGGCTGGAATTCGTGCTACTGGCCTTCGGTCTGGCGTACAAGCTGAACCACCGGAAGACCATGCGCCTGGAGGCGGAACAGGCCTTCAGTTCCATGCAGGCGGAACTGAGCCGGGAACTGGAAGACAAAGTGCGGGAACGGACCAACGACCTCGAAACCCTGAATCGTCGCCTGCAGGAAATGGCTGCCACGGATGCCCTGACCGGCCTGGGCAACCGACGCCATTTCAATACGCTGTTCGAACGCGAGTTCAGCCGCAGTCGTCGCCAGGGCAAGCCGTTCTGCTTCTGTATCATGGATATCGACCGCTTCAAGGAATACAACGACAGCTACGGGCACCAGGCCGGCGACGAGGTGCTGAGGCGGGTTGCCCGCCTGCTCACCGACCACCTGCGGCGCGCCGGCGATTACGCGTTCCGACTCGGTGGCGAGGAGTTCGGTGTCATCCTGGATGCCGAGGGCCTGGAGCAGGCTGTCGACCGCATCGAAACCGTCCGCAACGCCATCGAAGCGGAAGGCATTGACCAGAACACGGCTCCCGGTGGCGTGCTCACTGCGTCCTTCGGCCTGGTCTGCTGTACCGACTACGACGCGATGGGCCGTATCCACGATGTCTACCTGGCGGCGGACAACGCGCTCTATCTAGCCAAGGCTGAAGGCCGCAACCAGCTCCGCCTCCACGAGCCGGGGCAGAACCACCCTCGGGCAGACCGTTCGCTGCCGCGGTAGAACCCCCGACGATTCTGCTGTACGGTAACCCGTCTCTTGCCGGGCCGGGCCCGGCCCGCTCATCATCTATATTTCCAGGGAAGCGAATACTTGAACGCTTCCCCAGGGAAGCGTCGTTCGATTCTCGCGCTCGCCAGGCCCCGAATGCGGCCGCAATGGCACCGGGCCGTTGGCGGCCCGAAATCCACCGATTCATGGGAACGCCCCAGTGCTTCCCGGAACCCACCCCGAACACGACACGGAGCTGAACCATGGAAAAGAATCCCGAAAAGGGTTATGTCGCCTTCCTGGGCTGGTCCCTGAACGCCGTCGAAGCCGCCGAGGACTTCGACAGGCGATACATCGTGGTGGCACCAGACTGGGCCGAGGACTACTGCAAGCAGCACGACATCCCCTATGTACCCTGGAACTTCGAGCGCCTCAACGACCGTTCCATGGAGATCGCGCAGACGCTGAAGGATCTCGGCGTCGACGTCGCCATCCCGTTGTTCGAGGAAACCGTGGAATGGGCAGGCGCCATCAACTCGCTGCTGATGGACAATCCGCGACTGCTCGGTCAGTCCATGCTCATGCGGGACAAGTCGCTGATGAAGCGCCGGGCTCAACTCGGGGGAATTCGCGTCGGCATTTTCGAGGAAGCGCACGACCGGGAGGACGTGATGCGTTTCCTGCGCCGGGTGAACCAGACGCTGCTCAAGCTGGATGGCGACCCCAATGACCCGATCCACTTCAAGGCCTTCGACAAGGCCGGTTGCCTGGGGCATCGTGTCATCCGCACCCCGGACGACGTCGATGCGATTCCCGACGAGGAATTTCCGGCGCTGATGGAATCCCATCTGGACGGCTGGGAGTTCGCCGTGGAAGCCTGGGTCCACAATGGCAAGATCCGTTTCATGAACATCTCCGAGTATGTCACTCTGGGCTACTCGGTCTTCGTTCCGGCCTCACCGGAACTGGAGAGCTACCGGCAGCAGATCACCCGGCAGATCGAGAAGCTGATCCGCACCTTCGACATCGACTTTGGTTTCGTGCACCCCGAATACTTCGTGACCAACGATGGCGAAATGTACTTCGGGGAAGTGGCATACCGCCCGCCGGGCTTCAAGGTCTTCGAACTGCTGGAACGGGTGTACGGCTTCAATGCCTACCAGGGGCTGATCCTGGTGTTCGACCCCAAGACAACCGAGGAAGAGATCAGCGAATTCTTCCCCCGCGAGGTCGTGGATGCGAAATGCTACGCCGGCTGCTTCGGCGTGTATCCGCGCCGGCGGGTGGTAAGCCGGCTGGAAATTCCGGAGGAAACCGAGGACCATCCGTACTTCGAGTCCCACGAACTGACACCGCCGCTGCAGGAAACCGTGACCAAGCGCTCGGCATTCGGCACGCATTGGGGTCTAGTCTACTTCACAGGTGAGGACCCGAAGCAGATGCACAGTCTGCTGAAGCGCCAGGAAGAACTTGATTTCTACGTGTGACGCCGTGGATACCGGGACGTTGCTGGCGGAATCGTCTGACGAGGAGTCGGCATGACAGGCGAGACAGGCGGCCAGCCCGGAAAGCTGGAGCAACTGCTGCGTCAACTTGACGAGGCAACGGAAACACTGGCTCAGGCACGCAGCTTCGCCAAACCGGGGAAGCTGCGCCGCGTCTTCGAGCTGTCCCGGCGCGTGATCATGCTGGACGGCGGCTGCGAGGCGCTGGAGGCACGTGCTCCGGGGATCGAGGAAGCCGGCGTTTTCGAAGGCTCGGACTGGGCGATGCCGCAGATCCTGGTGCCGTCACTCAGCACCCATTCGCTCAGAAGCCCGATGGAAGACACGGTGATGGTGGAGGCGCTTAGCGAACTTCGCCTGCTGGCGGTGGCGACCGGTGATTTTCGCCATCCGCTGGTAACGGAAGAGCAGGCCCACCACTACCTGACCCAGGTGCTGGCCATCAACCTGACCATGCTGTTCACCCCTCCGAGCGAGGCCGAGCGCGAGACCCAGGGGCGGCTGGCCCAGGTCTCGCGCCGCCTGCTACGCCACCTGGCCGGGCGCATCGGATACGAGCACATCATCGACAAGCTCATCGAGGAAATCTGGCGCGTGCTGCAGCAGCGGCCCATCCAGGTGGACTCGGTCAAGCAGATGGTGACCCAGATCGCGGTCTGCCAGGCCAACCCGGATATCGACCTGGGGGGCAGCGGCCAGGGTGGCGAACGTCTGGTGAGCAGTCTGTACGGGCCAAGCCAGGGCAGCCGCGAGGATCCTGGACTGACCGTCTACCAGGAGCGTCTGGAACGCATGGACCGCGGCACCCTGCAAGCGGAGGCCACGGGCTTCGCCCGGGCCATGCACGATACCGGACTGGTCTCGCCCTATCATCCGGTGCTGCTGCGTCACCTGCTGGACCACGGCGACCATCTGCTCTCCGAAGCCCTGGGCCTGTCGGCCACCGGCCGTGACTGCATGCTCTGCTATAACGACCTGGTCCGCGCACTGATCCAGACTGCCGTCACGCCGGCAACCGCCCAGGCCGTCTACGGCCTGGCGCTGATGCTGGAACGCGGCATTCTCTATCAGCCACCGGTGGCACCGGCGATATGGCGACAGCTCAGTCTTCCGCTGTCCGAATGGTCGCGCCAGCATCTGCTCCGCGCGTTCGGCCACGAGGCCACGCCCGAGGCTCGCCTGCTGGAAGGCGTACTATGCATGCTCGGCTTGCCGCTGGGCGTCGGCCAGGGCAACAACCCCACCTGCCAGTCGGCGCGCGCGCTGTCCATGTGGGCGTACAATGACCCGGACTACCTGCTGCAGATGGTGGCCTGGGCCGCCCGTGACGATGAAATCGTCATGCACTTCGAGGGGCAGCCGATCTCCTCCCGGGAGAGCGCTTCCGGGGTGTCTCCGGAGCTGCCGATAGACCTGGATCCGCTGTCACTGCTGGTCGTTCCCCATCTGGACCGGATCTACGCCGAGATGGGGCGCCGCTGCGCCGGCCGGGAGGGCGATCCGCATCGCTGGGTGAACCCTGAGTTCCATGGCTGGTGGGCCGGCCGCGGCTTCAGCATCAACGTTGACGTGGAGAGCGGCCAGATCGTCGATCTGGAACCGTTCCTGCGCCACTTCTATGCCTGCTATCACCCCTATTACAACGGCAACCAGCCGCTGATCCATCCGCAGCCCGCCGGCATTGCCTTCACCGACAGCGCCGCGCGCTTCATCGGCTGGCATGCGATTACCATCCTGCGCGCTGCGCTGGACCCGCAGGAGGTCATGCGGGTGTATTTCTTCAACCCGAACAACGACAGCGCACAGGACTGGGGCGACGGCGTCGTGGTCAGCACGGCCGGACACGGCGAGCGCTACGGCGAGGCTTCTCTGCCGTTCGAGCAGTTCGCCTCCCGGCTTTATATCTATCATTACGATCCGCTGGAGGGTGGCGAACTGGCCGGCGTGTCCCAGGACGAACTGGAGCGGGTCAAGGGCTACATCCACCGTAGCTGGGGCGCCGACCGTGTGCCGGCGGCCGACCTCCAGGCCAGCGCCGATCCCGGGGAAACGAACTCCTGACCCTTCCTGCCGGACGGGAGACTTCCGCCGTCTCGCCATGCGTCAGCCGCAAGCCCCGCCTGGCCGCTGGCAGCCTCAGCCTTCCGTCGCTCTCGCCCGTTGATAGGCAGGCAACGCCTGAAAGCGCTGCACGTACTCGCTGATCGCGGGATAACGCGTACCCAGACGCAGACGTTCCAGCGCGGCTTCCAGAGGGTAGCTCATCTGGATGTCCGCGGCGGTGAGGTGGTCACCCGCCAACCATTGCCGTTCGGCCAGGCGGCCGTCCACGAAATCGAGATGCGTGCGTGTCTGCGGGCCGATGAAAGCACGATTGACGCCGTCGGCAATCCGGCGGGCGACCGGTTTGACGAAAAACGGCATGGGGCTGGCCTTCACCCGCTCGAAGATCAGTTTCAGCAGCAGGGGCGGCATCAGGGAGCCTTCCGCATAATGCATCCAGTATGTGTACTCCAGGAAAGCGGGACTGTCCTGCGACGGGATCATCCGGTCCGGCGCATAACGCCTGGCGAGGTAATCCAGGATGGCGCCGGACTCCGCCAGCGTCAGGTCGCCGTCGGTGATCACCGGGGACTTGCCGAGCGGGTGAACCTCCCGGAGACTGTCCGGCGCCAACAGCGTTTCCGGATTGCGCTGGTAGCGCCTGATCTCATAGTCCAGCCCGATTTCCTCTAGCATCCACAGCACGCGCAACGAACGGGAATCATTGAGATGGTGCAGCACGATCATCTTCGGGCTCCTGGAACGGTGGAACGAGACAGCGCTCTCAACCTTACCGTGTTTCCCGCCTGTATGCGTGCACCTTGACCGGCGACCGCATGGCTCATCGCAAACCGAACCTGCCGGAGAAACTCTGCCAGCGCTGCGGGCGACCATTCTCGTAGCGGAAAAAATGGCAACGGGATTGGGAAAACGTCAGGTACTGCTCAAAACGTTGCCGCAAATCCCGCCTATGATGACAGGAAAGCCGCAACGGAGGAGAACAGGCTTTTGATCGGAGACCGTTCGCTCGCCGTGGTACACGACGAGCGCATGCTGCACCATCAGCCGGACGCCAAGGATCCCTACCTGCCCGGGCGGCTGGAACGCCGGGTACGCGAGATCCTCAATGGGCTGGACGTGCAATGGAACTACCCGGAACACCCCGGAAGGTTGCGCGCCATCATGACGTTGCTGGAGAAGGAGCCGATCACCGGGCTGCAACTCAGGCATGCGAGGCCGGCGACCCACGAAGAGCTCGCCCGCGTGCATGCCACTGGCTATCTCCGCGACATCGAACGGCTGCGGGGCAAGCACGCTTGGCTGGATGTGGACACCACGGCGGTCTCCCCCGGCAGCGTCGAGGCAGCCGAAGTGGCCGCCGGCGCCGCCATCACCGCGGTCGAGGCGGTCTGCAGGGGTGAGGTCGGAAGCGCGTTCGCCCTTTGCCGGCCCCCGGGTCACCATGCCGAACCGGTCCGCGCGCGCGGCTTCTGCCTGTTCAACAACGTAGCCGTGGCTGCCGCCCATGCCCAGGAGACCTTGGGCTGCGAGCGCGTGCTCATCGTGGACTGGGACGCACACCACGGCAACGGCACACAGGACATTTTCTGGGCATCACCGGACGTGATGCTGTTCGATACCCACCGTGCCGCCCCCTTCTACCCGGGCTCCGGCCTGCTGGAGGAGATCGGTGCCGGCTTGGGCGAGGGAACCACCGTCAACGTTCCCCTGCCCGGCGGTGCCGGCGACGCCGCCATGCTGGCTGCATTCCGCAACATTCTCGTCCCCGCTGCCGAGTGGTTTCGCCCGGATCTGATCCTGGTGTCGGCGGGTTTCGACGCCCATCGTCTCGACCTCTGCCTGAACGTGAGCTACGAGGGGTTTGGCGCCATGACGGCCATCGTCCAGCAACTGGCCGACCGGCTCTGCGGCGGGCGCCTGGCCATGGTCCTGGAAGGCGGCTATCACCTGGAATCGCTGTCCCGGGGGGTTCACTCGGTGCTGCAGGTCCTGGCCGGCGGCGAGGCCACCGACCCGTCGGAAATCGGCCTGCCGGAAGTGGCCGCCGCCGAGGCCTTCCATCGTGCCGCCTTTACCAGTGACAGCGATGGTTACTAAGGAGGTAAAGCCATATCTCAGTGGTTTCTGTCGCGCTCGAGACAGGTTTTCCTTGACACTTCATCAAGTGGCACGCGTCACATGCACCCGGTTGCGTCCCTGGGATTTCGCCGCATACAGCGCGCCGTCTGCCGCGTTCAAGGCGTCCTCGGCGAGGGGATAGTCCTGCAGCGGTGCCAGGCCGGCGCTCAGGGTAACCGTGAACTCGCCTTTTCCATCGGTAAACGGCAACGACTGGAGCCTTTTCCGGACGTCGTCGAAGATCTGCTCCGCCTGCAAGACATCACGGTCGGGCAGCACGGCGACGAACTCCTCGCCGCCGTAACGCCCGAGCACGTCGGTGCGCCGCAGGCGGTGGCGAAGCAGATTGGCCAGGGACTTGATCACGCGATCCCCCACCGCATGGCCGTGGGCGTCATTGACGCGCTTGAAGTGGTCGATATCCAGCATGGCCACCGACGCCGGACGGCCGGTACGGCAGGCACGGTCATACTCCACGGCCAGCGCCTCCTTGATGCGGGCGTGCTTCAGCAGCCCGGTCAGGCTGTCACGGGCGATCAGTTCGCTGAGTTGCCGCGAGCGGCGGCAGCGGGCCAGCACCGCGGCGGCCAGGTGGCGGTCGGCAATGGGTTTGGTGATGAAATCGTCTCCGCCCTGCCCCAGCGCGGAGATCTGCGCGTCGATGTTGGTTTCGGCGGACAGGAACACAATCGGCAGACTGGCCCACTCATCGTGCATCCGGATCATGCGCGCCAGATCCGCTCCGGAAAACCCGGGCATGAGCATGATGTCCATCAGCACCAGTTCCGGCCGGCTGCTGTGCACTGCCTCCAGCACAGCCCGCGGGCTGGTCACCAGCGAGGCATCGATACCGCAGTCCTCGAGCACCAGCCGGTAGTGCTCCCCCAGTTCCTCGTCGTCGTCGACAATCAGTACCCGGAACGGCTCCGCCGCCACCGCGTTCAGCAGGCCCTCGATGCGGTTGGTGAGCTTTGCCAGGTCCACCGGCTTGAGGTAGAACCCCTCGGCTCCGGCCCGGGCAACGGCGTGGCGTAACTCGAAATCGTCGGCGTCCGCCGTGAAAATCACCGGCGGCGTGGGCCGGCCACGCTCCCGCCAGCGCTCCAGGAACCGGACCGCTGTCTCGTTTCCGGCCTGAAAATCCGCGTCCACCACCAGGATGTCGGGCATGGCCTGCCGAAACACTTCGGCAAGTTTCGGGGAGGCCGTGACAAGCGTCGTCCGGTAGCCGAACTGGTCCAGCGCCTCCCGCAGTTCCCGGCCGAGCGTGATATTGCTCTGGACGATGAGAACATGCGCTGCGGTGGGCGCACGCTCGGCAGGCGGTTGCCGAAGCGCCGGGCCGCCGTCGGCCACAACGTCCGTGGCGAGATTCCCAGCCAGTGCCCGCAGGCGCTCGGGAAAATCGTTGCCGACCACGTCCCAGGCAGGCTCCGTGCCGCGTAACGCCTGATCCAGCAGGGCCTCCAGCCGGCGGGCCTCTTCCGAAAGCCGCGGAAAGCCGAACGTCCCGGCCGAACCGACGATGCGATGCAGGCCCAGCCGGAGGGACTCCAGACCGGTCTCCGGATGGTTGCGTTCACCGCCTTCGAGCAACAGGCCGGCCAGGGACGCCAGATCGAGAATATCCCTGGCCAGACGTTCCCGATAGCGGTTCCGCAGAAGTTCGAACTGTTCGTTGAAACCGTTATTTCCCGCCTGCCCGGTCACGTGCGGTCTCCCAGATGCCGCGCACCTCCTGTGCCAGGGTCATTGGATCAAAAGGCTTGGTAATGACAGCCGCGGCACCGAGGCTCAGGAAATAATCGGTCTCGTGGGCCTGCGCCTTGGCTGTCATGAACACGGCCGGCACGCTCTGCAGCGCCGGCTGTCTGCGCAGCGCCTGCAATGTCGCCGGACCGTCGAGACCCGGCATCATCACGTCCAGCAACAGCAACTGCGGCTGGAAGGCTGCTGCCTCCTGCAACGCCTGATGCCCGGAGGAGCAGAGGTGGACCCTGTAGCCGCCCACGGCTTCCAGAGCCAGTTGCGCCACGGCCTGGATGTCCGGGTCATCCTCTACATAAAGTATACGCTCCAGCACCCTATTCCACCCGCTCCTGTTCGCCCCGCGACCGCACCCCTCGAGGCGCCGGCCAAGTCTATCCGACACGGCCGGGACTGTTCCCCAACAAGCCACGCAGGGCCTCGAGCATGGCGTCATTGGAGGCGCGGCTCTTCATCAGGACCACGCTCACCTTCTCCACCTCTTCAGCCTGCAGTTCCTGGCCGGAAAGCACGATGACCGGCGGGGGGGGCTCCTGCGCCTGCAGGTCGGGGAGCAGAGCCCAGCCGCTGCCGTCCGGCAGGCCGAGGTCGAGTATTACCAGCTCGTAGTGCCTGGCAGCCAGCAATTCCCGCGCCTCGGCCAGCGTGTTCGCCCCGTCGAAACGCCCGAGGCCGGCCCCCAGGGAGCGGATGATCTCCCGGACGTCGGCATCGTCTTCCACGTGCAGGACTCGCGGCAACAGCCGTCCGGTGCCTGCCAGCGCGCGGTGTACCGCGTCCCGGAAACGGGTTTCGTCCACCGGCTTCTCGATCCATTCCACGGTGTTGAGCTGGCTGGCAATGGTCAGTTCTCCATCGGTCATGTGCGCACTGATCGCAATCAGCGGCAGTGTGCGGAAGCGCTCGTCGGCGCGGAGGCCGGAGATGAAATCGAGCGCTTCACCACCGGGCAGCAGCACGTCCACCACCAGCGCGTCCACATGCACCTGCTGAAGAACCTCCCACGCTTCCCGGATGTCAACAACATGCCGTGCATCCAGTCCGGCATTGCCGAGCAACTGCCGGATCCGCCCAGCCACCTCCGGTTCATCTTCCACCACCAGCACCGTCCGGCGGTCGTCGGCGGGTGAGCCCGGCGCCTGCCCGGACCGGGCATCCCCCGCCAACGGCATACGAACGTGGAAGCTCGCCCCCTCGCCGGGGACGGACCGCAACCCCACCTGCCCCCCCATCTGCCGGGCGAGTTCCCTGCTGATGGCCAGGCCCAGGCCGGTTCCGCCTTTGCGTCGGGAGTCCGAGGCATCCACCTGGAAAAAGCGCTCGAAGACGCGCGCCTGCATGGCTTCCGGTATGCCCGGCCCCTGATCGCTGACGGTGACCACGGCATCGTCACCGTCACGCTCCACCGTGACGGTCACCGTGCCGCCGGACGGTGAGAACTTGGCGGCATTGGACAGGAAATTGGCCATGAGCTGCTGGAAACGATTGCCGTCGACGCGGACATGCAGGTGGTCGACATGCGTCACCAGCCTGTAGCTGACCTGATGCTGCTCGGCATAGGCACGGTTGGTCTCCAGGGCCTGCTCGATCAGCGGTGTCAGCGGCTGCTCGGCCATGTCCAGGCGCATCTGCCCGGCCACCAGCTTGTCCATGTCCAGCAGGTCGTTGATCAGGTGGTTCAACCGCAGGCTGTTCTTGTGGGCGATTTCGATCATGGTGCGCGCCTGTGCCGGCAGTTCGCCCACGGCGCCGCCGGCAACCAGCCCCAGCGAGCCGGAAATCGAGGTCAGTGGCGTACGCAGTTCGTGGCTCACGGTAGACACGAACTCGCTCTTCATGCGCTCCAGTTTCTGGCGCTCGGTCACGTCCTGGACAATGGACCAGATCTCCGGCTCACCCTCCGGGGAGTCGACCAGCACGCCGTTCAGCACGACCGGTACACGGCTGCCGTCCCGTCGGATGTATTCCTTCTCGAAGGGGCCGAAGCGACCGTCCCGTTTCAGCCGCTCCACCTGCCGTTTCTGCGATTCCACATGCTCGGGCGGGGTGATGTCCCAATACGTCATGGCCAGAAACTCGCTCTCGGAGTATCCGGTCATTGCCAACATCTCGGGGTTGGCTTCCAGCAGGCGGCCGTCCGCGATACGCTTGCGGACAATACCCACCGGCGCCAGTTCATGGAACGTCCGCAGGCGCTCGGCGATGCGTCGTTGCTCCTCGGCGGCATACCGCAGCTCGATCTGGCTGACCACCTGACGGGCCAGCGCCTTCAGCGCCTCCCGGTCCGGCTCCGGGAAGGATCGAGGCTGATCGTCGAGGATGCAAAGCGTTCCCAACGCATCCCCTTCGGGCGTCAGCAACGGCGCACCGGCATAGAATCGGATGTGGGGATGTCCCTGGACCAGCCTGTTGTTGCGGAAACGGCTGTCCTGCAACGCATCTTCCACAACCATGACCTGATCGGGCGCGTTGATGGCATAGGCGCAGAAGGCGTCCTGGCGATGCGTTTCGCCACGCTCCAGCCCGTAGCTGGCCTTGAACCACTGCCGCTCTTCCTCGATGACCGTGACCAGGGCCATGGGCACGCCGAAAATCCGCCCCGCCAGCAGGACGAGGTCGTCGAAGCCCTGTTCCGGCGGCGTATTCATGATCCCGTAGCGGCGAAGCCACCGCAGCCTGCGTTGCTCGTTATCCGGTATCGGCGGTTTCACTCGCGCTCTCCTTGCCGGCTGATCCGCAGACGCTCAGTAGCGGCGGTTCGTCACTCTGTCACCCGTTGTGACGGGGGCGCATACCTCCAGAGAGTAGCCGCCCCAACGCCTGACCGGCAAACACGCCAGGAGCCCGTCAAGCCATCCGGAGTGCCTGACGCACGACACTAGTAACCGTCGGTGAAGCGTCGGATGACCACCTGCATGGCCTCGCGCCAGCGCTGTTCGAGCACCGGACTGAGTTGCGGATCACTCTCCTGGATGGCCTGGAGCAGGCTGTCGAGCCAGTACGCATAATACTTCGGCTCCACCGGCGCCCGCCCCCGCCGACTGTGAACTGCCGCCATTTTCTCCACGCCTTCCTCGACAAAGGCGTTTCCGCCGGCGTACATCAACGCGGTGCTGATACCGCGCCGCAGCGCTCTACGCTGGGCGCTGAAGTCCGTCCTGGCGAATGCCGGACGCATTGCCGGGTGACTGTCCATCAGTAGTTCGTAGAAGCGATCGATGAACCGCTTCGTCTGCAGACAACGCCCGTAACTCTGCAGAACGTCGTTGTAGTTGTCCGCCATCGGCACCCTCCTCTTTGGTCATGAGAGCGCACCATGCCGAGGACGGCGGATAACAGTCTTGACCTGGGTCAAAGGGAGTCGATTGACGGTCAGCAATCGGCAGAGGGGGCTTCGCAGCCTGCGACAGCCATGCGTACTGTATTGCGGCCGGCGGCCTTGGCTTCGTACAGCGCGACGTCGGCACGCTTGATGACGCTGTCCGCCGTGTCACCGGCCACACCGTAAAGCGTAACGCCGATGCTGGCGGACCCCTGGTATGTCTCGGTGGGCAGGCGTGCCAGATGGTAGGTCTCGCCCAGGGAGGTACAGATTTTCCGGGCCAGACGCTCCGCGCAACGGACAGCCTGGGCCGGATCCGACGAAAGCTCGGTGAGCATGACGATGAACTCGTCCCCGCCCAGCCGAGCGACAGTATCGCTTTTCCGGGCGCTGGCAGTCAGGCGGCGGGCCACCTCGACCAGCAGTTCATCGCCGACGTCGTGGCCCCAGTTGTCATTCAGCTGCTTGAAGTTGTCCAGGTCGACGAACAGCAATGCGCCCGGTTTGCCCGTGCGCGCGGCCACCTTCAGCGCGTGATCCAGCCGGTCCGCCAGCAGGCGGCGATTCGGCAGGCTGGTCAGCGGGTCATGGAATGCGAGGTTCTGGATGATCTCCTCCGACTTCTTGCGTTCGGTGATGTCGGTGAACGCCAGCACGTAATGCGTGACCCCACCGCCGGCGTCCCTGACAACGGAGACCGTGGCCCAGCACGGAAAATCGACCCCGGATGCCTCCCTGACCCAGAGCTCTCCCTCCCATCGGAACTCATGCCGGATGGTCTCAGCGATCTGCTCGTAGAAATCAGGATCGTGGGAATCCGGACGAAGCATGCGCAACGGCCTGCCCAGGGCCTGCTCGGCTGAGTAGCCGGTCAATTCGGTAAAACGGCTGTTGACGCGAATGATGGTACGTTCCTGGTTCGCCACGATCATGCCCTGCTGGGATTCGAAGGCAACCGCGGCGATACGCAGATCCTCTTCCGTGCGCTTGCGTTCCGTGATGTCGTGCAGCACGCAGTGAAAACGCATGAAATCGCCATTCACGTCGCGCTGAACCCGCAGATCCATGACGACGGTCAGCAGCGTGCCGTCGGACCGCAGCAGTTCAAGTTCCGTCTGCATCTGCTGCCGATGCGCGGCCTTGCTGAACAGCTCCGCGCTCGATTCCAGTGTGGCGGACGTCCACAATTGCCGGAAGGATTTCCCCAGCAGTTCGTCTTCATCGAACCCGACCAGGTTCCCGAACGGCCGGTTCATATCCAGGATGACGCCGTAATGATCCAGCGCCACGTAAGCCACCGGGGAATGGTCGAACAGGTTCCGGAAACGCGCTTCGCTGTCCCGCAATGCCCGTTCCGCACGTATCTGCTCGGTACGATCGATATTCGTCCCGGTGATCCGCAACGGCCGGCCGTCGGCGTCACGCAGGATAAAACCCCGTGAGCTCACCGGAACGTAGTGTCCGTCCTTGTGCCGCAGCCGGAAGTCCACCTCGTAGTGGTCCGGCCCGTGGGCGAGAAAGCCCTCGAGCGCCGCGTTGATGCGGTCACGGTCATCCGGATGCAGCAGGTCGCGCCAGAGCCCGGAATCCGGGGCCAGTTCGTCCTCGCTGTAACCGAGCATCCGCCACCATCGCGGCGAATAATAAAGCTCACCCTTGATCAGATCCCAGTCCCAGAGTGCATCGTTGGCTGCCTTCAAGGCGAGTGCCAGGCGCTCCTCGCTGCGGCGCAGCGCTTCCGCGGCCTGCCGCCGCCCGGTGACGTCGGTCATGAAGCCGTGCCAGAGCACGCTGCCGTCCGGCAGGCGTCGCGGCGTGGCATGCCCTTCGATCCACCGCAGTCCCTTCCGGGGCAACACCACCCGCCCCTCGTCCCGCCAGACCTCCAGTGTTTCGGCAGAATGCAGGATACCGGCCTGGATACGCTCTAGATCATCCGGATGAATGCGCTGGAAAACCTGCTCGGCGCTGTTGCGCAGGACGGCGGGGTCGAGTTCGAACAGCTCGGCGGCGGCATCGTTGATGTAGGGGTAACGGGAGGAACCGTCGGGCCGAAGGAGAAACTGGAAAATCACCCCGGGCACCTGCGAGGCCAGCATGTCCAGAAGCTCGGCCTTGCGGGAATCATCGGTTTTCCGGTCATCAGCCACCATGCGTCGATCCCACCCCCTTATGCGTTATCTGATCAGGATGAGTGTTGGCGACAAGCCGGCTCCGAACCGGGGAGACCACGGGTGCCTCCCTGGCGCAGACTCTTCAACGGATAGCTGTCCCAACGATTATCGTGCTAACACGGCGAGCGGCGACGTGATCGAGCCATCGCCCGATGACAACCTTTTGCCAAGGGTCTTTCTGTTACAAGTAAAGTACAGCTTGACAGGGGCTGCAACAGGGGCGCCCGCGCGGTGCCCCCTAAGACGGCGCGGAACCCGGCTGGATAACAAAGCGCCCCTCCAGTCTGCCCACGACAACATCATCAAGCAGCAGGCGGGCTTGCAACTCCAGCCGCGCAGGCCGCTGCCGCGCCAGCAGCGCCAGGGCCCTGGCCCATTCGGTGACGGAAGGCGCATCGGCCGTCGCGAGGAAGTCGCCGGTGACGGGTTTCAGGTAGTCCATGGTGTGCCGCTGGATGACAACATTCCCGGCAACCTCGGCATCGCGCAACCGGGCCACCACCAGCAACCACGCGGACAACACGCCGATGGCTGCGGCGCTGCCGCCGAAAACGGTCCCCTGATGATTGACGTTCGGTTCCAGCGGTGCGGTGAGTGTCAGGCCGGTATCGTCGACATGCAGCACACGCACCCCCATGGCCCGTGCCATGGGGATACGGTCCCGCATGTAATGCTCCAGGGCTGGCAGATCGTACAAGGTTTCACTCCTGCGATCGCGCTTGAGAATGCGCCACAAGCTCTTTTCTCAGAATCTCGAATTCCAGCACATCGACTTTCGGAACGCCGAAGCGCTCGGAATCGGGGAAAGGCTGGCGCTCGCCGGTGGGCCGGTAACCACGGCGCCGGTAGAAGGCGATCAGTTCATGCCGCAGCGAGATCACCCCCATCAGGATGGCCGTGGAGCGCCACTCGCCCTGGACGAAGCGCTCGACTTCCGCCATCAGCCACTTGCCGATGCCGGTCCCCTGCAAGCCGGGACGGACGGTCAGCATGCCCAGATGCGCCACGGTACCCTCTGCCCGCAGATGCGCTGTTCCCACCAGTTGCTCGCCCTGCTGGCAAAGCAGGATCAGCGAACGCGGTGCGGCCATCAGTTCGGTGATCTCCTCGGCATCCGTGCGCTGCCCACCCAGCAGATCGGCCTCGGTGGTCCAGCCCTGACGGCTGGTTTCCCCGCGATAGGCGGCATTCACCATCCGGACGATCTGCGGTATATCGACAGCGAGCGCCCTGCGCACCCGCAGCGTCTGGCCGTCATCGACCTGCGAGTCCGGCATCTACAGTGCCGCCTCGTAGGCTTTCTTGCGCCGGGTGAACTCGGCGATGAATGCCTGAAGTCGTTCCTCGTCGTACTCGCGCAGCCCGCTGATGACCAGCTTCTTCGATCCGCTGCCCACGGCCTCGGCTCCCGATGTGATACGGAAATGCAGCAGGGACTCCCCGCGCTTGCCGGCAACATCCAGGGATGCCCTGGCCAGTTCCATATCCAGACGGCCGGCGTCCAGGGTCTTCAGTTCGAAACCCATGCTGTCATAGATCACCAACGGGCGATCAGGGTTGAACATGACCTTCTTTTCCGCCATCAGCGGTTTCATGTAATGGGGGAAATTCTTCCCCGAGAAAGCGACATAGCGGCGTACGAAGGCTTCGATGAAAGCCGGGTCGCGGTTGACCCGGCCGCCTCGCTCTACCCGCAGATAGGCCTTGCCTCCCTCGTCCACTACTTCCAGCACGCCCTCCGCGGTCTCGCGAAACCGCAGAGGAACATCGGCCCCCACCATGCCTTCGAAGCTGAAATCCATGCGCTCCGACACGCCGTTGTAGGCGAGTACCAGCGCGAACAGCAGATCGCCCGGCACACAGAAGCGCTTGGCATCCTCGTCATGAATGGGGTTGTAGTCGCCCGCCACCTCCTTGGCGAAGCGGCTGGCCTGACGGGCGCTGATACGTACAGCGCCGGCGGCGGAATCGTGGAACTGTTCAAGAAACGTCAAGACTGCACCTGGCTCTGGTGAAACGGATTTTCTCGGCCATTCTAGTCCATTCCGCCGAGGAAGAGAGAACACGCAATGACGCCATACCGGTCCCGGATACGCCTGCGTCAGTTCTCGACCGGCGCCGTCGCCCCCATGCTGGGATGCCTGGCGACAGGGCGGTCAAGATGATACCCCTGCACCAGATCGACGCCCAGTTCCTGCAGCATCTTAAGCGTGGCGGCATCCTCCACGAACTCGGCCACCACCCTTTTCCGCAATCCGGAGGCAACGTCGATCATCGCCTTCACGAACGCCTGGTTGTCCGGGTTGTTGGGCAGATCACGGATGAACATGCCGTCGATCTTGAGAATCTGCACCGCCAGGTACTTCAGGTAGGCAAAGGTGGAAAAGCCGGATCCGAAATCGTCCAGGCACACCATGCAACCGGTCTGCTGCAGCAGTTCGATGAAACGCTGGGCATCCTGCATCTCCGACACCGCCGCCGTTTCGGTGAGCTCGATGATCAGTCGTTCCGGCCCGACTCCCTCGGCTTCCAGCAGTTCCTGGATGTACTGCGGCAACCCCGGTTCGTCGAAACTGCGACCTGAGATATTCACTGCCAGCGCGGGCACCTCGGGGTGCTGTTTCAGCATTTGCACGCTCCTGCGCAATACCCAGCGGTCTATCTCGAGAATCTGGCCGTTCTTCTCTGCGACCGGGATGAACTGTCCGGGCATCAGCAGACGATCACGGGCCGAGGGATCCTGCATCCGGACCAGCGCCTCCAGGTGGCTCAGACGCCGGTCCGCGGCGTGGTAGACACCCTGGAAATGCAGCTCGAACTGGTCCTGCTCCAGGGCCTGGGCAATGCGACTGCTCCACGACATGCGCTCCAGCATGGCCTCCGCGTCACCACGGTTGGGATCGTAGATGGCCCAAGTGTTCTTGCCCTGATTCTTGGCCTGGTACATGGCGGTGTCGGCATGCGCCACCAGATCCTCGGCCTCGCTGCCGTGCTGCGGAAAGATGGCGATACCGACGCTGGCGGTAAGGCGGAAATTGCTGCCGCGGAAACGCAGCGGAATCGAGGAGACAGCGTGCACCACCCGCTCGGCGAGACGAACCGGGTCGTCCTTGCCGGAGAGCTCGGTGAGGATGGCGAATTCATCGCCGCCCAGGCGGGCGAACATCTCGCCGCTCCTGACCAGGCTGGAGACTTCTCCCGCGGCCCGGACCAGCACCGTGTCTCCCGCCCTGTGGCCGAAGTTGTCGTTGATGTGCTTGAAATCGTCGAGGTCGAAGTACATCAGCGCGAAGCGCGACTCGACCCGCCGGGCGGTCTTGATCATGCGTTCCAGATGTTCCTGGAAACGGTGGCGATTGTAGAGTCCGGTCAACGGATCGTGCTCAGCCAGGTAGACCAGTTGCTGGGCAGTCTGCCGCTCGTGCGTAACGTCCTCGTAGATCCAGAGCCGACCGATCAGACGTCCTTCCGTGTCCGACACCGGATAGGAAAGCTGAGTCAGCACGCGTCCGTCATAGAGGTCCAGCTCGAACCGTTCGCTGATCTCGTGGGTATCCAGGACCTGCAACACGTGCCTGGAGGCATGATCCGGCCGCGCGAAACGGTGGGTGGAGTGCTCCAGTACTTCCTTCGTCGGCCGGCCCACCAGTTGCACGCGTTCGTCGATGGCCCACATGCGTCGGAACGAGGGGTTGACGTACTCCACGCGGCTGTCCCGGTCCTCGAACAGGATGCCGATGCTCATACCGGAAAGCAGCGCCGCCATGCGGCCCTGTTCCCGCTGCGCCAGCTCCCGCAACTCGCGGTGACGGCGTTCGGACTCCCGCAGTTGCTCCATCGAGCGCTGGCGCTCGGTCACGTCCTGCAATGTGCCGATGTAGCGTATGGCGTGACCATCCTGATCCCGATGACAGAAATAGGTCGGCGCCAGATGGCGGACCTGACCGGCCTGTTCGCTGGTACGGAAAATCATGGGAGACGGCTCTTCGCCCCTGGTGAGGGCAGAGAATGCCGCCGCCACCACGTCACGATCCTCGGGATGGATGTGTTCCAGGTACGTTTCCACGGGCGGAACCCCGCGGGAGGGATCGAATCCCAGCAAGCGATACATTTCCCGCGACCAGTAACCCTCCGTGGAGGCCACCTCCAGTTCCCAGTGGCCGAGCCCGGCGTGCCGCTCGGCGAGTTCCAGGCGCTCCTTGGCCTTGCTCAGGGCCAGCTGGCTGGCACGCCGCTCCGAAATATCGTGAACGATGGCAACAAATCTCGGTGCCTCGTTCGCCGGGGAAACATACTGCAGGAACACTTCCACCGGCAGGCGTTCGCCGGTACGGGTCAGGTGGACGGTTTCGAAGCGCCGCACACGCAGCCTGCCGGCGATCAGCGGCGCGATCAGATCGCGAAACCGCGGTTCCGGAAAATCGGGCTTGATGTCATAGGGGTGCATCAGCCGCAATTCGTCGGCGCTATAGCCCAGTTGCTGCTCGGCACCCCGGTTCACGTAGGTGAACTGTAAGGTCTTGGCATCGAAGATGAAGACGGCGTCAAGCGTTCTGTCCAGCGTGCTTCGGAAACTCTCCAGTTCGGACTGGACATGGTGGAGCGAGGTTGCATCGACGATATGCCCTTCCAGGAACTGGAATTTTCCATCGGGCGAGAACACGGGGCGACCACTCTCCAGGCACCACCGCAGGCCGCCACCCGCCGGCCGCAGCCGATAGCTGATCAGGTAACTCTCCTGCGCGACCACCTTTTCCTGGACCTCGTCCCATACCCGTTCACGGTCGTCCGGATGGACCAGAGCATTCAGCGTCACCCGGCCCGAACCCAGGAAGTCCGCAGGTTTGTGGCCGGTCAGCGTCTCCACCTGGCCGGCGATGTAGATGCAGGTCCAGTCCCTGTCATTCCGGCAACGGAATACAACGCCACTGACGGTGTCGAGCAAGGTGAGCAGATCCTGGTTCGCGCTGATGCTGGCCTGACGTACCAGAGCCACCAGCGCCACGCTGGCGGCCACCGTGCAGGCAGCGCGCAACAGCCGGACCGGAAAGCCGAACATGGCCAGGAAGTCCGCTTCGGTCGGCAGCCAGGCGGGCAGCCCCGGGAGCGGGGCAAGAATCACCGGCACCAGCAGGCCGTAGATCAGGAAAGCAACGGCCGCCAGCCGGAACCAGGGGACATAGAAGGCAAATCGGGGATGGTCGCTCTGCTCCCGACTGGCGAGCATCAGTGCGGCCGCAGTCATCAGCGCGCCCGGAAATCCCATGAACAAGCGGGAGCCCGCGGCCAGGCCCGCCAGTGTGCTGTCGGCCAGTACCATGCAAAGCACCAGCCCGGAAGCCGCCAGCGGATAGATGACAACGGCGGGCAAGCTCACGCCAACCGGCAGATGGTTCAGCATCCGGCGGCCGAACTCCATCAGTGGCAGGTAGGAGAGCGGAAGCAGCACGCGGGAGGTGATATCCAGCCACGCCGCCGGCTGCCGGCTCATTTCCCAGCTCAGGAACACTGCCAGGCCATGCAGCAGACCAAACAGACCGAGCAACCAGAGATGCGGGGCAAGCAGCAGCGCCCCACCGCGCCTCGGTAGGGTGAGCGCCACGGCTCCGAGCACCACGAAAGCCAGTCCCTGTACCTGGAATACCAGGCCGAGGTGCGTCACCGACCAGTCAGTCAACAAACTCCAAATCCTGTCAGAAGTATCCCACCAGGCGCCCCAGCAGCAGCACCAGTAGCCAGCCACCCAGAGAGATGGCGGCGCTTACCCGCACGATCATCGGCGGACCACCCGACGACATGAGCCAGAAATCCCTGCTCACCGGCCACAGGCGCAACGCCAGCACATTCAGCAAACCAACGGCCAGCAGGACCATCTTGCCCAGAAACAGGTATGAAGCAGCATATTCGGTGGCGCGCGTCATGAACAGCAGCAAGCCGGTGATGACGGCAAGCCCGAGGCCGATCGAAGCCACCCGGGAAAGCATTCGCCACAGCGGGCGCAGAGGCACGCCAGGCCAGAGTCCCAGCAGACGCAGGTCCAACGGAACGATCGCGCCGACCAGCAGGGCCACACCCAGGATATGGCCGGCGTTCACCAGGGGATAAAGCAGAAACGACCGACGCAGCCCTGCCGCGACAGTCGTTGCTTCCAGAACAGCCAGCCACTCCAGGATCACCTGGAGCAGCCCCGAACACGCTGCCGGGCGAGACTCCCGTCCTCAGGGAACCCTCCCTGGATACAAGTCATGATTGTGCCCATCGATCACCACCCGCACCGCCTTGATGAGGCGTTCTTCTTTGTTCGCGGACCGATTGCCGATCACGGTAACAAGCGTGCCCTCCGACAGCATCTCCTCGGACAGACCCGCACGCTCATTCCGCCAGGGCTGGCCGACTTCCACCGTCCATTCCTCACCCTGGGCCTGGATGGTGACCTCTCCGTGGGGATTGCCCAGACGGGTGTCGGTGATGCGTCCGGAGATCTCGCTGAGCTCGTCTTCCGCCCAGCCCCACCCATGGTGGGCCATGGTGCCGGTGGTGACAAGCATACCCGCCAGCATCAGCAGCAACACGTGAAGCAACGGAAATCCGTGATGTGATCTCATGACTACCTCCGGTGTGGATTGTCCGACAGTCGTCAAGAAGACTGGTACCTGTCCTGGACTGTAGACCACCCGCCTTGCCGAGGGTGCCGCACGGAGGGAAGTGAACCGCCCCGGCGCGGGACGCGCCGGGGCTGAGGAAGGGCTGTCAGTAGCCGCGGGCGGCGGCGAACCGATCGGCGTGATAACGGAAGTCGCCGAACAACTGCTGTACCGGGCGGGCACGCTTGATGAACAGACCGATGTCGAACTCATCCGTCATGCCCATGCCGCCATGCATCTGGATCCCTTCATTGGTAGCCAGCTCAGCCACCTCGCTGGCCTTCGCCTTCGCCAGGCTGATCAGTTGCGGGGCGTCGCCGGCCTGCTGGTCCAGTGCCATCAGTGCCTTCAGCACCACGGACTTCACCAGCTCGATTTCGCTGAACAGGTGGGCCGCGCGGTGTTGCAGCCCCTGGAACGAACCGATGGTGACGCCGAACTGCTTGCGCTCCTGGAGATATTTCACGGTGCGCTCGAAGGCTTCCTGGGCAATGCCCAGCAGCTCCGCGGACAGATGGGCGTTGCCGGCATCCAGCACCTGGCCAAGCACGCCGGCCCCTCCACCAACCCCGCCGAGCACCGCATCGGCACCCACCTGCACCTGCTCGAAGCGCACGACGGCGGAGTTCCGGCTGTCCACCATGATGGTGCGCTCTACCACAACGCCGGCGGCGTCGCGGTCCACCAGCAACAGGGTCAACCCGTCGGTATCCGGGACATCGCCCGAGGTGCGGACGGAGACGATCAGCTTGTCGGCCACATGACCATCCACCACCGCCAGTTTGCGACCACTGATCACGAAACCATCGCCCTGCCGCTCAGCGCGTGTTTCCACATGATGCGGCGCATGGCGGGGCCGCTCATCCACCGCCAGTGCGGTCAGCAGGCTCCCCTCGGCGATCGCCGGCAACAGCGCCTGCTTCTGGGCATCGGTGCCGGCCAGCTGGATGGCAGTGGCGCCCAGAACGGCGGTGGCAAGCAGCGGGGATGCGGACAGATTGCGCCCCGCTTGCTCGAACACCTGGCCCATGCCGACATGGCCGAAGCCGGAACCGCCGAACTCCTCGGCAATCAGCGTGCCGACGAAGCCCATGTCCACCATTTCCTGCCACAGCCCCCGGGAGAACCCGGTTTCGTCCCGTTCGTCGCGCAACTTGCGCAATTGGCTCACTGGTGCCCGCTCATGCATGAAACGCTGCGCGGCATCCCTGAGCATCTGTTGTTCGTCGTTCAGTACCAGACCTGCCATGACCCCCCCCCTTAGCGCAGCCCGAGAATGTTGCGCGCAATGACGTTCAGCTGCACCTCGGAGGTGCCGCCCTCGATGGAATTCCCCTTGGAACGCAGCCACTGCCGAGGAAGGGCTCCTTCCTTCCAGGCTTCCCCTTCCCAGACCATGGCGTCGTTGCCGTAGATGGCCATCAGCAGCTCCTGTCTGCGCTTGTTCAACTCGGTACCGTAATACTTCAGCATGGCGGACGCATGGCCGACGCCCTGCCCGGCCTTGGCTTCGTCCACAACCCGTTCGGCGGTGAACTCGAAGGCCTTTGCATCCAGCTCCCAGCGCACCAGATCGCTGCGCATCAGGTCGTCCGCCAGGCGGCCCTGTTCCAGCCCGAGTGCCTCGACCGCCTGCTGGGCGAGGGTTTTCTGACCGGCGGCCGTGCGGCCGAAACCGCCGATCATTTCCCGCTCGTGGGTGAGCAGGTACTTGGCAATGGTCCAGCCCTGGTCGACTTCACCCACGACCTGGTCCTTCTCGACCCGAACGTTCTCCAGGAACGTCTCGCAGAACGGCGAGCTGCCCGAGATGAGTTTGATCGGGCGGGTGCTGACGCCCGGTGTGGCCATGTCGAACAGCACCAGGCTGATGCCAAGCTGTTTCTTCACATCCGGGTTGGTGCGCACCAGGCAGAACATCCAGTCTGCCTGGTCGGCGTAGGACGTCCAGATCTTCTGGCCGTTGACGATAAAGTGATCGCCCTTGTCCTCGGCACGGGTCTGCAGACCGGCCAGGTCGGAACCGGCGTTGGGTTCGCTGTACCCCTGGCACCACCGGATTTCACCCCGCACGATGGGCGGCAGGTGCTGGCGCTTCAATTCCTCGGAGCCGAACTTCAGGATGGCGGGGCCGATCATCCAGACGCCGAAACTGTGCAACGGCGGCCGGGCCTTGATCCGCGCCATTTCCTGCTGCAGCACCTTGACCTCTTCCCGGGAGAGGCCGCCGCCGCCGTATTCCTTCGGCCAGTCGGGGGCGGTCCAGCCCCGCTCCGCCATGCGCTCCAGCCACAGCCGCTGGTCCTCGCTCCGGAACGTCCAGTTGCGCCCACCCCAGCACTGGTCCTTGTCGCTGAGCACCGGCGAACGCATGCTCTGCGGGCAGTTTTCCTCCAGCCAGGCGCGGGTGTCCCGGCGAAAAGCTTCAAGATCCGACACGATACTCCTCCTCATGGAATGACGGCTTCCCGCAGTGACCGGTACCGGCGGAAGCGCGGAAGTACCCGCGCTTCCCGGGGCCGCCGGACAGCAGCGCGAGCCGATCTGGTCAATCGCGAAAATTGTCGTACTGCAGAGGCAGGCCCAGTTCAGCCTGCTTCAGCATGGCGATGACCTGCTGCAGGTCATCGCGTTTCTTGCCGGTAATCCGTACCTTGTCGCCCTGGATGGAGGCCTGCACCTTCAGCTTCGCATCCTTGACCAGCTTGACGATCTTTCTCGCCAGCTCACTGTCGATCCCATGACGGAGCGTGGCCTGCTGGCGCGCGTACCTGCCCTCCTGCTCGACCTTGCCAAGCTCCACGCAAGCGATGTCGACACCCCGTTTGGCAAGCTTGGCATACAGAATGTCCATCATCTGCTGGAGCTGGAATTCCGATTCACTGGTCAGGGTGGCCACATGACCGTCCAGCGTGAATTCGGCTTTGCTTCCCTTGAAGTCGAAGCGGTTGGCCACCTCGCGGGAGGCCTGGTCCACGGCGTTCGAGACCTCATGCAGGTCGATTTCAGAAACCACATCGAATGAAGGCACGTTCGTTCCTCAATACAGTGTCATGGAAGCACTGATGACTTCGTCAGTGCTTCCCTGCTGCCCCGAAACACAAGTTATATCGCGGCGCGACGGCATCGGACCAGCCAACCTTACCGGTCGAACCGGAACGACGCCATCTTGACAGTGCGGCAAGGCAAGTCTAGCTGTAATAGCTGAACAGATACATGATCTCATTGTGTTTCACACATGAGCTGATTTCACATGCTCCGCTCATTGCCGGACCAGACCCGCCAAATTCATCAAGCAACCCATTGGCCACTGCCGGTTTGACAAGCAACCGAGACGGTGCTAAATAATGCACTTTAACGATACATTTATTATTTTTGTTTCAAACAACAACAAACAATAACAACGCGTCGCCAGCCGGTTTACCGGACACGGGCAGTTGGCACCAGTTCCGCGACGGGATGCAGGACAGCATCCCCCGCCGGAAACCCCGCTTCGCCGAAGCGGGCGGACTGAAAAGAAACGCAAAGAGAGAGGAGAAACGAGGATGACAGGAGTTAAAACAACAACGTCGTGGCTTGCATCACTGACGCTGGCCTTGGCGTCAACGGCCGCGCTGGCCACCAACCCCGGCGGCGACCCGCCCCCGGAGGGCGAGACGGGCACCGGCTTCCCGCTGGTCGCCGATTTTGCTGCTGATGGACCGTACAGTGTCACCAGTAGCAACGTGAACCTGAGCTGCCGCGTGTACCGGCCCGAGGAGCTGGGTGCCGGCGGCCTTCAGCACCCGATCATTATCTGGGGCAACGGCACCGGCGCCACGCCAACAACCTACAGAGGCCTGCTGGAGCACTGGGCAAGCCACGGTTTCGTCGTCGCGGCGGCCCGCACCACAAACGCGGGTTCGGGCGAACAGATGATCGGCTGCCTGGACTGGCTGGAATCGCAGAACGCCAGCAGCTCCGGCACGTATGCCGGCAACCTGGACATGAACCGGGTGGGAACGTCCGGGCATTCCCAGGGTGGGGGCGGTTCCATCATGGCAGGTCGTGATAGCCGCATCACTGCTACGGCTCCCATGCAGCCATACATCCTGGGCCTGGGCCATGACACCTCATCCCAGCGTCAGCAGATCGGTCCGATGTTCCTGATGTCCGGTAGCCGCGACACCATCGCCGGGCCGACGCTGAACCAGAGGCCGGTGTTCCGCCGCGCCAACGTACCCGTGTTCTGGGGAACGTTGTCCGGTGCCGGCCACTTCGAGCCTACCGGGAGTGCCGGCGGCTTCCGTGGCCCCTCCACCGCCTGGTTCCGTTATCAACTGATGGATGACGAACTGGCCATGGACGAGTTCATCGGTCCGACCTGTGGCCTTTGCCAGGACAGGTCCTGGGACGTGGAACGCAAGGACCTGTAGTTTCAGCATCAGAGGCTGAAGCAGGTAGCCCCTTCCCGCTGGAATCCTCCGCCCGGCGGGAAGGGGCTTTTCAGTAGTGCGGAGGAGGCTCGATATCCGCCCGCCCTTCTTCGGGCAAGTGCGCGGAGACCCTTTGCAACTGCTCCAGCAACTGCTCGCACCGGCGCTCAAGCGCGTCCAGTTGGCGCTGCTGCCGGACCACCACGTCATTCAACTCACTGGAAGCAAGCTCCAGATACGCAACTTTCTCCTGCAGCGCAATCAAACCGGATTCGTCCATGGCTGTCACCAATCGGGGAAAACGCCAGGATACCCTTCGCCCCGGTCGCATGAACAGATGGTCGGACACCCGACAGACAAGAAAAAAGACCGGTGGGTAGGCACCGGTCTCAAGGGGATCCATCGGCTGTGGGACAGTGACCTCACGCGTTACGGTTTTGTCCCGGCGACGGTCAGAGGCTCCAGCAATTGCTGGAGGTCGGACACATCAGCGTCCCGCATTTCGGAACGCGTTGTACGCACGGCTACATAGGGGGTCTGCCACGCAACGCCCCGGCCACCAGCGAGATGACCAGCAACACCAGGAAAATGAAAAAGATGATCTTGGCGATTTCAGCAGCAGCACCGGCAATGCCGGTAAACCCGAGCAGGGCCGCGATGATGGCGATGACAAAGAACGTCAGCGACCACGAGAGCATGTCAGCCTCCAGTGCGCAGTACGTGCGCTTCCCTTAACCCGCACCGCCTGAGCCGGCACCCTGGGAGGATGCCCGGCTCGACCCAACGGACAGCATCAGTCATCGAACGCATCCGACATGTCATCGCCGGCGTCTTCGATGCTGTCTCCGATATCCTCGACGGTGTCGTCAATTTCCTCGCCAGCTTCCTCGGCCGGACCCTGGTCGTCACAACCCGCCAGCCCGACGGTACCGAAGGCAAGCAGCATGAGCAGGACAAAGATCCAGGTTCGCGTCTTATTCACAATAATCTCCTTTTAAGCATGGTATCCACAACAAACACTTACAGAATTCATGCCAGAACACTAAGCAGTTGATTTTGAAATAGTGAACCGTTTCATCAGAAAATAAGATGTGCCAAATTGGCACAATTCATTAAAAAATGTCTCCTTTCGGCAACGATGCTGACTAGCGATACTCCTGACCATGAGTACCGCCTGGCAGCGTCTTTCATGAATTAAGTCTGTAGTCCACTTACGCAATAGTCCGAACAAAAGTTCCGTTGGCGCTGCCATTCTGAAAAACATCTAGAACATTACTTAAAAACAACATTTTGAAGATAAACCAAGAGGTACACCAATCGCCACGGAACCTAAGGGCAGGGCGCGACGTATAGAACGACACGCGGCACCCGCGTACGCTGCTGTTCTACGAAAACCCTGGACCGCCAACTGAGAGCATGTCTACGAGATGCACGGAAAAACGTCGAATAAGCCCAGCAATCACCAGCGTAATCCTCCTGTCAAAGTGAACGGTTCCCGGCCTGAGAGCGCGCAAACGTTAAGACAGGTTGACCGCAGAAGCGAACAGGAAATGCAACGCGAACTGGACGAGTACCTGAAGGAAGCCTGATCATCGTCAGCCCGGCTTCGGCACTCCGCGCAGAGGACGCGCGGCTGTGCTACTCTCCAGAAAAGTCTGGTGCGCATAGCGCGCTATTTGGTCGAACACGAGCCCGCGCGGAACGGCTTCCCTGTCCCTGCCGCTCTCCGCCTGTTCGATGTCATACCGCCTGAGCAACCGGAACTTGGACAACACAAGCGGTCCGCCGCCGTCCCCCGTCCGTCGTCCCCGCCCATGACCGGCCGCGGACAGCGGGCGGTGCCGCGGTGCGTGGCTGGCCGCGAGGGATGATCGTATGGAGAATCTTCGCTCACGCATCGAGGCGGAGATACCGCATCTGCGGCGATATGCGAGGGCGCTTGTCGGCGGTGCCGAGGAAGCAGACGACCTCGTTCAAGCATGTCTGGAACGCGCGCTCAGCCGCGCATCCCAATGGGATCCCGCCCGCGGCCTGCGGCCCTGGCTGTTCCGGATCCTTCACAACCTGTACGTTTCGTGGCTCCGGGGACGGAACCGCGAGTTCAACTTCCAGCGGCGCTACCCCGAACCCGATTCATTCGATGCGGACCACGACAGCTCCATTGCACTCGATGTCGTGGGTGCCGCCATGGAAAAATTGCCCGAGGATCACCGGGAAGCGATACTGCTCATTGCGGTGGAAGGCATGTCCTATCAGGAAGCCTCCTCTGTGCTTTCTGTCCCGGTGGGCACCGTCCGCTCGCGCCTTTCCAGGGCACGGGAGTCCTTGCGTGAACTGGTTGACACGGCTCCCAGGCAAGAACGTCGAGAGAGGGGGGCAGAATAGGTATGACAGAGCGCCACGACGGTATCGATCCGGATATGCTCGGCGCCTATGTCGACGACGAGCTGGACGCGGAATCACGCGCGGAAGTTGCCCGGCAGTTGTCGGAGACGCCCGAGGCCTTCCGGCGCGTGCAATACTACAAGACCGTTAACGACTCCCTCCGCCGGCTGTACGGCCCGGTCGCCAACGAACCCATCCCGGAGAGACTGCTCAAGACCCTCGCCGAGGCTCCGGACGATCTGGAGAAGGGACACGTAGCATCACGGCGCCTACCGCGACTGCGACGTATCTTTCCCGCAGCCGTGGCCGCCACCGTGGCTCTCGCCGTCGGGCTGACCGTGGGCTGGCAGGTCCGCGGCGATCTCTACGAGCAGGAAGCCCAGCGCATGGCCATGGAGATGTTCCTGCATCAGGCCACCAATTCCTATTCACTCTATGCCACGGAGGACTCACCCTGGCGGGAGGGCGGCATCCAGGAGGATCGGGCGGCATTCGTATCCTGGTACAAGGAGCGGATGAACACGGAAATCTCCACGCCGGAGTTCGAAGAAGCCGGATTCAAGTTCGTCGGTGGGCGTGCCCTGCCTGCCGCCCGGGGCTCGGCCGGGCAGATGATCTATCGGGATTCGGACGGGCGTATCGTTGCGATCTACTTCGAGACGAAGGGTGAGAACGTGCGACGCGCGGGCGGCGGCCTCAACGGCAACTTCATCAAGCAGGACGAGACATCGGTCTATTACTGGCGCTCCGCCTCGGGCGGCACCAGCTATGCCATGATCGGTGCGATAGACAGCGACCTGCTGGTATCACTGGCCGAATCCATACTGGAACAGTTCGGCGTTGACTAGTGTCCCGTAACAGAAGTTCGCAGGGTGTCGCGAGCCCGATGCCCGGACACCCTGCCGGCGATCAGGACCTGGCGGCGTCAAGCCCCGGCATCAGGCCTGAAGCCCTGATGCCCGCCAGCGCAGCAGCTTCGTCGTTGTCCGACGAATCACCGCTCACCCCCACCGCGCCGATGATCCGGGATGAGCCGTCAAGCACCAGCACACCGCCCGGCACGGGCACGAACCGGCCCTCGGAGACTGAGGCGACCGCCGCCAGGAAATGATGGCGCGACTGATTGCGCTCGCCGACGGTACCGCTGGAAATACCGATCCCGAGAGCGGCGTACGCCTTTCCCCGCGCGACTTCCATGCGCAGGATGCCAGACCCGTCCTCACGGTCCATGGACACGATATGCCCGCCGGCATCGAGAACCACGACAGTCAGCGGCTGCATGGATTGACGCCGCCCTTCCGCCAGCGCGCCTTCAATGATTGTCCGGGCTCCGCTCAGGGAGAGAGATTCCACCAGAGCATAGACATCTGCTGCCATCGCTTCGCTTCCCGTTGCTGTATGGACAACACAGTGTAGGAAATGCGTGCGGCATTGTCTCTTCAGCGGAATGCTCTCTGCCACCCGCCGGGAAGCACTGACTGGACAGGAAGGCGCTCAGACGTGGCGGTTTCCCCGGCAGGGCGCGATGCTGCATCATGTCTCCATGAACGATCAGCCACGGAAAACATCATCGCGTGTGGGCGTGCTCTATACCGGGGGCACTTTCGGCATGGTTCCCTCGGAGCGCGGCTACGTACCCTCGGGCGACCTGCCCGGCCGCGTCGAGGCGGTAATCGACGAGGAGCTGCGGCGCAACGTCCACTGGATCCAGCACGGTGCGGGTCCGCCGGTCAACAGCGCCGACGTCTCTCCCGCTCACTGGTACCGGTTCGCCGAAGCGATCCGCGCTCACGCGGACGATCACGATGGCTTCGTGGTCATTCATGGGACCGACACGCTGAGCTATACCGGCTCGGCGCTGTCATTCCTGCTCGCGGACCTGGAGCAGCCCGTGGTGGTCACCGGCTCCAGTCAGCCGCTGGGCGAGGCGGGAAGCGACGCCGTGCCGAATTTCGAAGGTGCCTTGCGTGCCGCCGGTGCGGGCAGAAAATCCGGGGTGAGCCTCGCCTTCGGCGGCACGTTGTTCCAGGCAAACCGCAGCAGCAAGCGCTTCGGCGACTTCCAGAATCCGTTCGCCAGCCCGAACGCTGCTCCGCTGGCCGAACTGGGGGACACCGTCCGCTGGCTGGACACCCAGCCACCATCCCGGATCGAACTGCCCCCCGCCAGCTGGCAGGCGGACGTCAAAGTGGCCCTGCTACCGGTGTTTCCGGGCATTGAGGGATCCTGGCTCCGGCGCGCGGCCGATCATGGCATACGCGGTCTGATCCTGGAGTGCTACCCCTCGGGGGTCGGTCCCGGCGGTGATCCCGAGTTCGTCTCGGCCCTTCGGGATCTCACCGGCGCCGGCGTGCTGGTCACGGCGATTCCGCAGAACCGCTACGGCCGGGTTCGGCTCGGGCAGTATGCGAGCAGCTCCCCGCTACGGGAGGCCGGCCTGATCAGCGGGGCCGACATGACCCGGGAAGCCGCACTCGCCAAGCTGCATTACCTGCTCTCCACGGGACTCGACACGGGTACCGTGGCGGAGCTGTTCTCCACCAGCCTGCGCGGGGAACTCACCGAAGAGGACCGTCAGTGAAGTTTCAGCCTGGGCCGCACCAGCTTGTTGAAACGCCCGGCAATAAGCAGCATCAGCGTCCTCGGCCAGCCGTAGAGCGCTGCCTGATGCATGCGGTACAGCCAGACATACATGATCCTGGCCAGCCAGCCCTCGATGAAGAAGTTCCCGCCCTTCATCAGACTGCCCATCAGGGTGCCGACCGAGCTGTAGCTGGACAGGGAAACCAGCGAACCGCGGTCCTTGTAGCGAAACGGGGTGGCCGGTTTTCCCGCCAGCAACCGCTGAATGTTGGCGGCCGCGTGGTAGGCCATCTGCTGCGCCGATTGTGCCCTGGGAGGCACCGGACGCTCCGCCCCCTCGGACAACAGATACGCAGCATCGCCGATCACGAAGACATTATTCTGGCCTTTCGCCAGCAGGCTCGGCTCCACCTCGATCTGGTGCGTTCTGGTGGTCTGGAGCCCGTCGATGCCGCTGAGCATCTCCGGCCCCCGGACTCCCGCCGCCCAGACCAGTAGGTCGGCTTCCACCCGGTCGCCGCTTTTCGTGACCAGGGCACGCGCTTCCGCTTCTGCCACCGCTTCGCCGGTGCGCACATTCACGCCCAAGGCCTCCAGCCGCCGCTCAGCCGTCGCCGATACCCGCTCCGGCAACGCCGGCAGGAGGCGCGGCGCAGCTTCCAGCAGCTCCACGCGAAGATGGTCGCGATCCAGTTGCTCGTGACCATAGAACCGCAGCATGGCAACGGCGTGATGGATCTCCGCCGCCAATTCCACACCCGTGGCCCCTCCACCGACGATCGCGACGGACACGGGCTTGTCATGATGATTCGCCTGCAGACAGGCGTTCATGAACCGCTCGCGAAACCGCTCTGCCTGCTCCCGGCTGTCCATCATCATGCAGTGCTGCGCAACCCCCGGAGTCCCGAAATCGTTGCACAGGCTACCTACCGCCAGCACCAGATAGTCGTACTCCAACTCGCGTTTCGGCAGTATCTCGTTGCCCTCGGCGTCCCACATCGGGGCCAGCGTAATGGTCCGCTCCCGGACGTCCACACCGATCAGAGTCCCGGGCTCGAAACGGTAGTGATTGAGCTGTGCATGCGCCCGGTAGTCCACCGCATCCAGATCAGCATCAATCGCTCCGGTTGCCACCTCGTGGAAACGGGGCTTCCAGACGTGCACATTGGTGGAATCCACCAGCGTGATCCGCGCGGCACCGCGCTTGCCCAGCTTCTTCCCCAGTTGCGTGACCAGCGGCAGGCCGCCGGCGCCGCCCCCGACGATCACGATTCTCGGCTTATCCATTCGCTCGTTCCTTCTTCCGTTTTCTGCCCGCTCAGGAGAACACCGTCTCCACCGGCTCGTCGCCATCCAGCAGCACGTGCTCACGGTGCCGCAAGGCGCGGTTGGTGGCGACGGCCAGCAGGACGCGAGCGACATTGCCCCGTGAGATGGTGTTATGCGACACCGCCTCCGGGTCGATCGTTATGCTCCCGGTGGGAGGCTCGTCCGTCAATCGGCCGGGCTTCAGAATGACGTACTCCAGGCGGGCATGCCGCAGCAAGGCATCCGCCGCGTACTTGGCGGCCATGTAGGGCCGCAGCTTTTCCGGCACCTGCATGGGATGCTCCGCCCGCATGGCACTGACCATGATGAACCGCCCCAGCCCGAACTCGTCCGCCAGTTCGATCGAACGCACGGCACCGTAAAGATCGACCAGCAGGGTTTTGTCCGGGCCGGTATGGGGGCCGGATCCGGCAGTAAAGACGACCTGGTCGCAGCCCTCGAACGCGTGCCCGAAATCCTGCTCCAGATCCGCCAGCACGGTGTCCACGCCGATCTTCTCGAAAGCGGCCTGCTGCGACGCATCCCGGACCATGGCCCGTATCGGGAAATCCGCCTGGGAGGCCAGCGCGCAGAACTGAAAGCCGATTTGCCCGTTCGCGCCGATCACCAGCGTTTTCATAGCCAACACCTCGTTTTGTGATGTACATCACGTTTGCATTAGGATGCATGGTAAAACTTATGCGCCCCGGAGAGTTTCCCGCTTTTGGCAGCACAGCCTCCGGCAGGCTAGTATCGAATTAGGCAGAGGACTGCCGGAGACACGGACGATAGCTGTTCTTCCTTTGAACCACTATGGATATCAAGACCTCCCTTCACGAGGCAAAGGTGCTCGATGATCGGCTCGACCGGTAGATCCGGAACCGGCTCGATAGAGCCGTCAGGCACGCCATTGCCGGAGCTGCATGGGAGACTGGGCTATAACGCCATCATGATAGCCTGCCTGCTGGGGGCTGTCGGTTGCGCGTATGGGGTGCTGGTCGGGATTCTGGTCGGGCTGAGCCCCTGGGAATGGGCCACGATACCGCTGATGGGGGTGGTGTCCACCTTTCTCGCCTGGTTGCTCTGGCGCACGGGCGAGCGCTACCTGACCAGCATCTCCGTATTCATCGTGGTCTGGCTGTCATTCTATCTGCTCAGCAATCTGACCAACACGATCTACATCACGCGGGAACTGAACGCGGCGTTCATCTATCTGCCCTGGTTCCCGGTGCTGTTCGCCTTCATCGTGGCCCTGTTCCAGGGACGCCTGGGCATCCACCTGAGCTGGGTCATCTACTCGGGGGTCGCCCTGATCCTGCTGCGCGCCGCCTACACGGAAACACGTTTCGCCCTGGACGACCCCTGGACCGCCGCGGTGGTTGTCAGCCTGATCGCCCTACCCACGTTCATCACCCTGCTCTATGCCGTCGCAGCTTTCCGGGAGCAATTCGCAGCCTCCCAGGCACGTACCCGGTTGCTGGCTGAACACGCCAACAAGCTCGAGCACATTGCCTACCATGACGGCCTCACCGGCCTGCCGAACCGCAAACAGCTCGAGAACCGCCTGATAACGAGGCTGTCCGGCAAGGACGCAGAGAATGTCGCCGTACATCATATCGACCTGGATGGCTTCAAGGACGTCAACGACTTCCACGGTCACGCTGCGGGAGACCTGATCCTGCGCGTCCTGGCTGACCGCCTGCAACAGCTGACCGGGGATACCGCCGATCTTGCCCGTGTCAACGCGGACGAGTTCGTCGTCGTGCAGCAATCCCGTGACATCCAGCGTGCAGCAACCGAGCTGGGCGATCGCATCCTTGCCCTCATCGCCCAGCCGCTTCAGGTCGCCGAGACGGAAGTCCGCATGAGCGCCAGTATCGGCACCTCGCTCTGGCTGGGCGGCAGCGTCGGCAGCGCGGAACGGCGACGGGCGGTGTCGAGAGTAACCGCAGACCTGCTCAGCCAGGCGGACATGGCCATGCTCGCGGCCAAACAGGCGGGCGGGCACGCACAACGCCTCTACGAACCTTCCATGCTGCGGGCAGCGGACAGGCGACTGGAAACCCGCACCAGTCTCCGCCGCGCATTGTCCAACGGGGAATTCGAACTGTATTACCAGCCACAGATCAACATGGCGACCGGGGAGCTGGTCGGCGCGGAGGCGCTGATCCGCTGGAATGACCCCGTCAACGGGCTACGCAACCCGGCGGATTTCATTCCCATTGCCGAGGAGTCCGGGTCCATTACCGATATCGGCCACTGGGTCCTGTCCGAGGCCTGTCGCACCGCGGCGAAATGGCCCTTGCCGGACCTCAAGATCGAGGTCAACATCTCCCCCACCCAGATCGATCGCGGCAATCTGCTGAGTTCAGTGCAGTCCGCACTGACAGAGAGCGGTCTCGCCCCCGAGCGGCTGGATCTGGAACTGACGGAAAGCGTGTTCGCCCGAACTGACGACGCCCATGTCCGCAACACCTTCTCGGCGCTGAAGTCACTGGGAGTGGGCCTGGTGGTGGACGATTTCGGCACCGGCTATTCCTCCCTGCTGTACCTGAAACGGTTTCCCATCACCATGATGAAGATCGATCGCGCTTTCACCGCCGGCGTCGAAAACGGCTCTACCGACTACGCCATCGTCAAGGCAATCATCACACTTTCCCGGGCCATGGGTGTGCAATTGGTCGCCGAAGGTATTGAAACCGAACAGCAACGCGACATACTGATTCAGGAAGGTTGTCTTGTCGGACAGGGTTATCTTTACGCGAAGCCCATGACCAGGTCCGAGTTCGAGGCCACGTATTTCGCCAACCAGGCCTCCACACAAAGCAGGGAATAGGACACGGGAGGAGAAACGTGTCACAGCAACCCCAGACCGAGGCTCTGACACGTTTCTTCGAATTCCAGCAAGCCTGGTCGGAAGAACAACGCCTGCAGGTCCACCGCATACGCTATTCCGTCTACTGTCAGGAGTTCCAGTTCGAGCGCGAAGAGGACTGTCCGGGCGGGTTGGAGAGGGATGAGTACGACAACAACTCCCGACACTGTCTGCTGGTGCATCGGAAATCCGGCACCGCCGCCGGCTGCGTCCGGGTTATCGAACCGGGTCCGGGCCGGCTGCGTCTGCTCGCGCTGGAGCAACATTGCAGTGAAAGCCTCGAGCACCCCCGCCTCCACCCCTCCCGATTCTCCCGCCAAACCATCTGCGAAGTCTCCCGCCTGGCTGTTCCCGCATTCTTCCGGCGACGACCAGGGGAGCGCGAGACCCCCTACGGCAACCTGGAACACGCGCAGGTAAGCGAGGCCGAGACGCGCACCTTCCCGCTGATCGGCATGGCCATGTTTCTCGCCGCCACCGCGCTGGTAGGGCTGTCCGGCCGCCCGCACGTGTTCGCCATGATGGAGCCACGGCTCGCCCGGCTGCTGGCCCGCGCCGGCCTGAACTTCCTGCAGATAGGGCGCCTGATGGAATACCATGGGCCACGGGCTGCCTTCTACATCAACCAGCACGAGGCAGTGGAAACCATGAACCCGCCGCTGAAGCGGCTTTACGGCGACATCCTGGCGCAACTGGAACCCCAGACCGGTGAGCCTGCCGTTCGGACGGGAAGCGACGGATAACCATGCCCCCACGACTGACCGAGACACGTCCCGGCTCACTGGAACAAGCCATCACGGAATGGCAGGGCGTGCTCGGTGGCGACGCCGTGACCAGCGACCCCGAGCAACTCCGGCAACGGAATCGCGCCACCTTCGACGCAGGCGGCCGGCTGCTGGCCGTGATCCGACCCGACGATACCGGGCAGGCCAGGATCTGCCTGGATATCGCCCGCCGCCACGGCATCCCGCTCTACCCCTGCAGCACCGGAAAAAACTGGGGTTACGGCTCCCTGCGCCCGCCGGGCGACGGCGTCGTGATGCTGCTGAATCGCATGAATCGGATACGCAGCCATGACGAGGAGCTGGGAACGGTCACGGTCGAACCCGGTGTCACCCAGCGGCAGCTACATGATTACCTGGCCCGGCACGGCAGCCGCTACTGGCTGGACGTCACCGGCTCAGGCGCCGATTGCAGCGTGCTGGGAAACGCCGTGGAACGCGGCTTCGGCCATACCCCCTACGCCGACCATTTCGCCAGCGTCTGCGGGCTGGAGGTCCTTACCGCTAACGGCCGGCTGGTGCGCACCGGCTTTCAACGCTTCCCCAACGCCCGCGCCGCCCACGCCTACAAATGGGGCGTTGGACCTTACCTGGATGGTCTGTTCTCGCAATCCGGGCTCGGCATCATCACGGCGGCCACGCTCTGGCTCATGCCCAGGCCCGAAGCGTTCCAGTACTTCCAGATCAGCGTCCGTGAAGAAAGCGACCTGGAGCCGCTGATCGACGCCTTACGGGAACTCCGTATGGAAGGCAGCATCAGCAGTGCCGTGCACGTGGCAAACCGCTTCAAGGTCTACAGCGCCATGGAGCGCTACCCGTGGGACGCGATGGACGGCCGCACGCCACTGCCGGAAGCCTATGTGAAAGAACGGCTGGAGAAACTGAAGATCGGCGCATGGAGCTTTTCCGGTGCGCTCTACGGAACGCCGGAGAGTATCGCTCTGGCACGCAAACGCATCCGGCGCCGCCTGCGCGGCCGGGTAGGTATCCGTCAGATGCGCTTCATGAGCCCGGCGAAACTGGCGATGCTCAACCGTTTCAGGCGCCCGCTGTCCCGGCTGACCGGACTCCCGCTGGAGCGCATGCTCGGCTTCATGGACGCCCTGCTCGGCATCAAGCAGGGCGTGCCCAGTGACCGCATGCTGCCAAGCGTGTACTGGCGCAAGCACACGCCCGTGCCTGCCGATCCCGATCCGGACCGGGATGGCTGCGGCCTGCTCTGGTGCGCGCCCGTCGCGCCGCTGAAAGGCAGCGATGCCCGCGCCATGGTGACCATCACCAACGATGCCTTCCAGCGCCACGGCTTCGAGCCGATGCTGTCCATGACCGTGATTTCCGAGCGCGCCCTGGATAACGTCATTGCGCTGCACTACGACCGGGACATCCCCGGCGAAGACGCCAGGGCGCTGGCCTGCTACGAGGAATTGCTGGAGCGGCTGATGGATGCCGGCTACTACCCCTACCGCCTGGGAATCCAGAGCATGGACGCCGTCCGCGACCGCAGTTGCCCCGAATGGAACCGAACGCTCGCTGACATTCGCCGGGCCCTGGACCCGGACGGTATCC
Organism: Ectothiorhodospiraceae bacterium; assembly: GCA_050485425.1. Classification (GTDB taxonomy): domain Bacteria; phylum Pseudomonadota; class Gammaproteobacteria; order Nitrococcales; family Aquisalimonadaceae; genus LSCE01. The sequence continues at coordinate 38,141 of JBJHBJ010000038.1, forward strand.
TGGCGCCTGCCCGTTACCCGGCCTGAGAGTCGCCCATGGCGAGCAGGTGTCGTTCGATCTCGAACACGTGAGGATCGACATCGCCCAGTTGGCGCAAGGCTTCGGCCAGCATCAGCAGATACTCCCGGTTGCTGCCGCTGGGCCCATGGGAGGCCGCAATCTGGTGCGCGATCTCGGCCTCCGGCGCGGGGCCCAGGAATGCAGCGTTGTCCTCGCTGGCGATGTAGACCAGCCCGGTCGCATGCCCCCCGTCCCTGAACGTCATCTCGGCACGGAAGCGCAGGTAACCGTTCTTTTCGCGGAAATCCAGGTGGTCGAATACCGCCGGGGTGATCAGATAGGCCATGCCGGCGCACACCGCGCCCGGTTGCCGCACCAGCGTGGCCACGCGGCCCGGGGACTCCGGCGTTCCGCGGTGATCATGCGAACCCTGCCAGAAGCGGCGGACCCAGTTGCGGATACTGGCCGGACGGCGCTCCACCACAGGGAAGTCCACCTTGTAGATCAGGGAACCGTAACCGAACAGCCAGACCTGCTCATGCTCGCGGAACAACTCGCTGGCCCGGTTGGCGGCCACCGTATTCACCGACATTCAGACACCGATATCCTCGTTCCATCATGAAGGTGCGGTATTTGCCGACCACGACCCTCCTCCAGCCCTCGCGCGCCCCGGCGACCGCCACCTGCATGAATTCGTTCCTCGCGGTCGTCAAGCCGGTACCAGCCGCCGGAGCCGTTGTCATTCCTGGCCATGGTACCAGCGAAGCTCAGCCGGCACCCAAAGCGCGGTCCACCAGATCCAGCCGGTCCTGGCCCCAGAACGGCTCACCGCGGTAGCTGAACCACGGCACGCCGAAGCAGCCGTCGGCAAGCGCCTGCTCACATGCCTGGTCCAGCCTCGCCCCCCCGCCTTCGCCCATGGCGTCCGCCAACAGCGCCTTGCCATCGAAACCGCAGGCGTCCGCGATGGCCGCAAGCGTGTCGGCATCCGCAATGTCCCGGTCCTCGACCCAGCAGGCACGCATCAGCGCCAGCGACAACCCGGCAATGGAATGACCGGCGGCCTTCGCCGCCAGTGCCAGACGGGACGCCGGCTGGTCATCAACGGGGAAGTAACGGGGTTCCAGCGTCAGCGGAATGCCCAGTATTCCCGGCCAGCGCCGGAGTTCCGCCATCCGGTAGGCTCGCCGCGCAGGCGGACGCTGCGCCAGCGGCACACCTCCCGTTCTGGCGAAGATCTCCCGGGTGGAAACCGGCACATAGTCGACATCGGCGCCGTGACGGCCGGCGATGTCCGCCAGACGTTCGTGAGCCAGATAGCTCCAGGGTGAGATATGACTGTAGTAGTAGTGGACGGTCTTCGGCATGGTCTTGCTCCATGGTCACGCACTGCTGAACGAAAACAGCCCCCGCGATGCGGGGGCGGTGACAATCAGGCGCTGGACGTGCGCCGTTCAGGCGCGGGCCGCCGCCTGTTCCGCCTCGATGACCGCCCTGGACGGTGCCAGCGTCCGGTGGCGGATCAGCCCCACCACCAGCAGCGGCAGCACGATGGCGGCGGCGGCGATGGCGTAGTTGTCGCTCGGGTGGAAGACGACTACTGCCGAGAGCCCCGCCATAGCGAGGCGCAGCAGCGCATTCGGACCAAAGCCGCTGAAGAAGCGACCGAACACCGCATAGGTTGCGCCGCATGTGCCTACCGCCACCAGCAGGGTATCCACGATCTGGCCCCAACCGGGATTCACCACCATATCCGTACGCACGAAGATGGCAAAGGACATGACGGTGATCGGCAGGCAGATCTTCAACGCCTCCCACATCGTGCGCATGAACGAGGCATTGGCGATGCGCGCGGCCACCGCCGCGGTCAGCGACGTGGGCGGCGACAGCTCGCCCCAGATCGCCAGCAGGAAGGCGAAGAAATGCGCCACCCAAGGGTCGATACCCAGCGTACGCAATGGCGGCACGATAATCACGGCGACGATGATGTACGTGGCCGTGGGCGGCAGCCCCGTGCCCACCAGCCAGCCGAATATCCATGCCATGATGATGGTGGCAATGATATGGAAATCCCCCACCGCCAGCAGCAGCCCCCCCATCCGGGTAATGAAACCGGTGACCGTGAACAGCCCGATCATCACCCCGAGCACGGCCATCAACAGCGTCAGGTAGGCGGTCATCTCGGCATGGGTCTCGATCGCCACGCGGACGTTGCCAAGTAGGCTTTCGTGGCGCAGGGCTTCATCCTTCATCAGATACTTGAACGCCAGCCAGGCCAGGAACAGCAGGCCGAATATCATCGCCGCCGTCCATAGCGCGGCCCGCATTGCCCCCGTACCGAACGTGCTCATCTGCACGATCAGGAAAATCACGCCGGAGAAGAAGATGGCAGAGCGCACCCAGTCGTAGAGCGGGATATCCGGTGATGGCACGGGGGTACTCGGCAGCAACCGTACGCTGAGCAGATACACCGCCAGGATCAGCGAGGCAAAATACACGAAGGCCACGGCGAAGCCGCGCACCACCACATCCCAGTACGGCACACCGAGGAATTCCGCCATCAGGAAGCCGGCCACGGCCATCAGCGGCGGCATGATCAGCCCGCCCATGGAGGCTGCCGTTTCCACCGCACCCGCAAACACGCCCGGGACACCGTAGCGCTGCATCAGGGGAATGGTGAAGCTGCCGGTGACAGCGGTGTTCGCGGAGCCGGAACCGCTCACCATGCCGACGGTGACCGATGCCAGCACTGCAGTCTGGGGAATGGTGTGCCGGGAGCGCCCGGCAATGCGGCGCATGACGTTCACCAGCGCGCGCTGCGCCCCGAAACCGCTGGCCGCGGCTGCCAGCAACAGAAAAGCCGCGATCAGTGTCAATGCCAGTTGGGAATAGCGGCCGTAAACACCGGTGGAGAACTCCACCGTACTGGACGTCACCACCCGATGGAAGGAAACGCCCGGGTGCCAGAAGAAGTCGATGGGGCTCAGGTACCCCCAGATGGTGTAGAACACCAGCACCAGATTCACCCAGAACAGCACCGGGTGAATCAGCCGCGACAACTCCATGACCAGCAGGAACATCAGCAGGCCGACGATGAAGTCGTGCTGTGTATACGCCGCCTGCCGCCAGATGGCGATCTCTTCGTACTCGATCGTGAAATAGCCGAAGGCATAGGCGCAGATGCCCAGGTACAAAAGCACGAAGGCGTGATTGATCACGGCCGGCAGGCGCGGATAGAGGTACTGCGACTGATACAGGACCAGGATCTGGATGATGAACGCCAGCGGTACCAGCTTGACGGCGAGGAAACGCGGGCCGCCGAAACCAGTGAAAAAATAATGGAGCAAGGTGCCGAGCAGCAGGCAGGAAAACAGAAACGTGATGTTGCGCAGCGTAACGATGTTCTTGATGTCAACCACGGGTGGCCCCCGCTAACCAGGAACGACACGGACAGGATGGGGAGCGGATTTCTCCACCCCCCGCCCCGCAACCGACCGGATCATCAATAGCGCCTATTCCTCGGCGATGATCCAGTCGTCGTTCCAGGCATCATGCTTCTTCAGGAAGTTGGCCAAGCCCGGATGAACCGGAATGTCGGGATTTGCCGCGACACCCGCGGCCTGGGTACCGACGAAATCGTTCGCCAGCGGACGGAACCCCGGATCGCCTTCGACCAGCGCATCGACATTGTCGTGCAGGATATCAAGCACCCGTTCCATCAGTTCCGCATTCATGTCCGCCCGGACGTTATAGGCGAAATAGATGGGTACGCCCCAGATCCTGTCGACGCCCACGTCCTGGCTGAACGCATCTTCCGGGTTCACCTCCACGGGGACCAGCCCCGCTTCACGCAGTTTCTGCATCTCCTCTTCCGACGGGTTGATCGCCGTCAGATCGCTGCGTAGCTCCGCTTCGCGCCAGTAGGTAGGCAGGGAGACACCCGCCGTGGTGTAGCCGGCGGAACCGATGATGGTGCCTGCCTCGAAGGCATCGGACACAGTCGCGCTGTCGATCTCCACGTGATTGAACTGATAGCCCAGCGCATCGAAGATCCGGCGCATGTTGAGCCAGTTCATGAAGCCCGCAGGCGTGAAGAAGACCGGCTGACCATCGAAATCCGCATAGGAATCGTAGCGATCAGCGATCCGCGACGGCACCAGCATGAACGTCTCCATGGGGTAGACGTAAAGCGTGTGTACCAGGCGGCCGACCCGGGGCTCGAAATCGTAGGGGCGATCGCCGTCATACAACCCTCGCATACCGACGTCGGCCGTGTAACCGAACTCGCCGTCGCCATCCATCACGGAGCGCATGGCACCGGTGGTGGACGGATAGGGTTGCACCACCAGGGCATAATCCCGGCCCAGGTTGCGCTGCAGCACATCCGAGATCACGTTGCCCACGGCGTAGCCGTAGGAGCCGACGTTCGACGTCGCGAAACGCAGGTTCTCGCGCGCCTCGGTGGGCTGGATGGATGCAAGGCTCAAGCCGACAGCGACACCGACGGCAAGAACGGAACTGTACAAACGGTTCTTGTTTAACAACATGTGACTCCTCCAGAACGGCAATTATTCTTATGAACTCTGAACCTAGCACTATCCCCCGAACTGCACCACTGCCCGTAGCATGGAAGTTATTGTGCAGCACGGAAATCTTGCGCCGACCCAAGGTCTGCCGGCTTCCGCGAGCGCCTTGTTCAGCCGCGCCCGATAAAGGGCATCTTCGTCGCCATGATGGTCATGAACTGCACGTTGGCTTCCAGCGGCAGACTGGCCATATGCAGCACGGCGTCGGCCACGTGGCTGACGTCCATCACCGCTTCCGGAACGATGTCGCCGTTGGGCTGCGGCACCCCGGTCATCATTGGTTTCGCCATGTCGGTGGCCGCGTTGCCGATGTCGATCTGCCCGCAGGCGATGTCGTACTTGCGACCGTCCAGCGAGGTGGATCTGGTGAGCCCGGTAATCGCGTGCTTGGTGGACGTGTACGGCGCCGAGTTGGGCCGGGGCGCATGGGCTGAAATGGAACCGTTGTTGATAATGCGCCCGCCCCGCGGCGTCTGGTCCTTCATGATGCGGAATGCCTCCTGCGTGCACAGGAACGGGCCGGTGAGGTTGGTATCCACCACCGCCTGCCACTGCTCCACCGTCAGTTCTTCCAGAGGCTTGGGCGGCGCGCCGGTGCCGGCGTTATTGAACAACACATCCAGCCGCCCGAACGCTTCCCGCGTCTGCTCGAACAGCGCCCGTACCGACTCCGCCTTGCGGACGTCGGTGGGAACGGCCAGTGCCTGATTCGCGCGTTCACCGGCCATCGTCCGGGTTTCCTCCAGAGCATCCGCCCGGCGCCCCGCCAGCACCACGCAGTACCCCGCCCCCAGAAATGCCAGGGCCACCGCCCGGCCGATACCGGTACCAGCCCCGGTCACCAATGCCACCTTGTTGTTCATGAGACCTCCTCTCCACTGACCCAATCGCGCAGAAAATGCAGCAGCGTGCGCTGAAACAACGCTGGCTCTTCCAACTGCGGCGTATGACCGCTGTGGTCGAAGAGATGGTAGCTTACCTTTGGCCCGCTCCTCACGATAGGCTCCCAAAGCGTGTGTGGCACCACGTAGTCATGCCTGCCCATCACCACCAGGGACGGCACATCCAGCTGCGCAGGGTTCCAGCGATAGCCACCTTCAGCGAAAAAGGTCTTGAACGCCTGAAGTGAAGGCATATCCACCGGCACATCGCGCCACAGAAAGGAAGCGTCCCGCTCCGGGTCGTACCAGTAACGGGCGCCGTCGGCCAGGTACTGGGCGATGAAACCGCTGCTCGCATGGCCAGGGGCTGCCGTGAGACGCGTTGACTGCGGGTCGGCCGCCTGGCGGCGCGCATGAGCAGCCTTCCTGGCCGCGTCGGCATGCGTGTGCCAATAGCGATCTGCAGCCAGCAAGGTGATTTCCACGTCGCAAGGAGGAGACCCAATCATGACCAGGTGCGACACCCGAGCCGGATGGCGCCTGGCATACTCCAGGGCCAGATTACCGTGGTGGGAATGCCCCAGCAGTGCGAAACGCCGGAAGCCCAACGCTTCCCGCTGCCGTTCGATGTCGTCCAGGTAAGTCTGCAGCGTCGGCGGAGGGCTGCCCGGCTCCACCTCGGCGCAGAAATGTCGCAGATCGGTAAACGCCAGACGGCAATACCGGCGGAGCCCCGCCGCAAAAGCCCGTTCATAGTATCCGGCAGAACCCGGGATCAATACCGGGACGCCGCGTCCTTCGATCAGGTATCCAAGGCGCGCCCCGGACACCCGCACGGTTCCCCGCCGCGAATCCCAATCGTGCATTCATGCTTCTCCACGGACCCGCTCCGGCCGCGCCACACGCCTTACCCCGATAACTCCGGCTGCATACAGCACCCAGAGGATGATCAGCGGCTGGAACAGGGGGCGCAGCCAGAAATACCAGTCACCAAACGCCATTCCCTCGACGCCACCGCCCTTCATCGCCACGTTGACATTCGCGATGACCAGCAACGCGAGCATCCCGGACAGGCCGGCCCCTGCCCAGTACCGCAAATCCGGCAGGCCAAGCCGCGCATAAACCGTCAGCGGCACCAGCATCCCGACAGCACCGGCAATCTCCGCCGCCCCGGTGAACCAGATCAACCACAGACTAAACGGTTCGAAGAACTCCGGCATCATCGGCAGGTACCGTTCCTTCGCACTCAGGAAGTGATCCACGCCCGTGAACAGGAAGGCGCCGGCTGCGCCGACGCGCATATGCGTCCGGACCGAATGATTAACCCGGAACAAGCGGCATCCAAGCCAGCCAGCGGCGGCTATAACCGCCATCAACAACAGAAAACTCATGGACTGCAGCTCCAGCA
>JBJHBJ010000039.1:0-44882 GCA_050485425.1 Ectothiorhodospiraceae bacterium
ATTGGCAGCCTGACCGTGTTGCGGGCCCACCGCTGGCGGTATGCCTCCAGCCGTTCCCCACTGCAGCAGGCCTTTCTGCTGGATGCCGATGGCATCTTCGGTGCCTGCGGGGACTGGTGCAACGGTGATCGCGTGGAGGGTGCCTGGCTCAGTGGACAGGCCCTGGCGGAACGCATGACGGCCTGAGTCTCCGGATTGCGCATGCGGTGTACAATTGTTGTAGAGGAAGTCGGGGCCGCTCGCTGAAACCCGCCAGGGCTGTGGGTTTCAGCCTGTGCAGAACTTGATGCCGGCTGTGGATAACTCTGTGGAGTAACGTTCTCCGTTGAACGATCTACTGTTTTTCCAGCCGGGCATTCTTCAGCCGGTAGAACAGGCCCATGTCGCTGTTCTCCAGTAGCTCCATGGTGCCTGAGAGCACCACCGGGTCAAAGGTGAATTCCAGTGGCCGCTCCGCCTCGATTTCCACCACGCTTTCCGGGCCGCCCGGCAGGCAGTAGAAGCAACTGGGCGGGCTGCGGGTGAGGATGAAATGTTTTTGCCGTTCGCTGCTGTCCAGCGGCAGCATGAAACCCTGGATCTTCACGGTCTGGCCGTCCAGGCGGCGCACCGCATCGTTGAACACCGGCTCCAGCAGGCCGTAGCTGCCTTCGCGGGTATCGATTCCGGTCATGGTCTCCCAGGACACGGCGCCTTCCACCTCCGGCAGGTCCACCGCGCGGGATTCCAGGTGCTCCATGGGGTGGCCATAGGCGTCGTCGGTAATGTAGATGGATAACTGCTTGCTGATGCCGCCGCCGCTGAAGGTGAGCACGTCCTCGCCGGGCAGTACCGGCTTCATGCGCATGCGCACGTAACCTTCGTCGTCGGTGGTGGCCCCCCGGGCGCTCAGCTCGTTGCCCACCAGCGAGCTGATCTCCAGCAATTCATCCGTGAGCGGGGTGCCTTCGGCGTCTTCCAGCCGCAGGGTCAGCTCCACGAACTCGTCGGAGGAGGCGGTGACACCAGCGACCTCGCCGAATTCCTCCATGTCGGTCATGTAGATGCGGATGGAGGGCGCGCCCTTCTCCTCGGCTACGTCCGGCATGGCGATCTGCGGGCGTTCCTGTTCACCGGACGTGCCCGTCCGGGGTTGGTCGACATCATCGCCACAGGCGGCCAGCCCGAGGCAGGCGGCGCCGAGGGTGCTTACCAGCCAGCGTTTCAGGGTCATATACTCTCCGGCGCCCGCGGGCGCATGCGGCAGCGATCAGCGTGCCGACGAAGCCTCAGACGCGCAACGCCGACGGGAGTTCATTGACGCAGCGTTTGCGCGATGTCGGTTCGATAGGCCTGGATGGCCGGGATCAGCGCCGCCAGGGCGCCCACCACCAACGCGAGCAGGATAAGCCAGAGTTCCTGCGGGAAAAAGATCCAGCCGGTGAGTTCCAGTTGCTGAGTCTGACGGAACGCACCGCCCAGCAGCTCCGCGGCCACATGGCCGAGACCCACGCCCAGCAGCGCGCCGAGGCCGGCAAGCAGCACGCCTTCCAGCATCACGTGGCTCACCAGTTTCCAGCGCGAGGCGCCCAGCGTGCGCATCAGCGCCAGGTCGTAGCGCCGTTGCTGCAGTGTGTTGTAGAGGGCGATGAACACGCCCAGTCCGGCGGCGGTGATCAGCAGCCAGCCGAATGCCCGCAGAGCGTCCAGCCCCACGCCGAGCAGTTGCAGCAGTCGTGCGGTTTCCATGGCCGGCGAGGCGGCCTGCAGCGCATTGCGACTGTTCACCACACGCGGCAGGCTTACTGCGGCCAGCGGCGAGCGGTACTGCACCAGCAACGCCGTCAGCTCACGGTCGTCGTGGGCATGCGCGTGCTGCTCGCGCGCCTCGTCGGCATGCTCATCATGTTCATGATTGTCATCACCGGCATGGGCGTGATCGTGCCCGTCTTCGTGTTCGTGGTGGTCTTCGGCATGTTCCTCGTGGGCATGGTCATGGACTTTCCAGACGCTCTCCACGGACACCAGGATCAGCCGGTCCAGCACCGTACCGGTGGGCGCCAGCACGCCGACCACGGTATACGGATGATCGTCGTGCACCTCGCCAGGGACGGGGTCGCCGTCGGTGATGCCATGCACGCCCACAAAGCGGTCGCCCACGCCGAGGCCAGTGCGCTCCGCCGCCCGCGCGCCCAACGTCGCCTCCATGTGGTCGTTCCACAGCCGGCCGTCACCCACGCGGCCGCCGTAATGGGCAACGTAGCTGTGCTCGCTGCCGACTATGCGGTGGCCGCGGTAGCTGTCTCCCAGCGCCAGCGGGATCACCCCGCGCACCAGCGGGTGTTCCTGCACCCAGCGGGCGTCCTGCAGCGGGATGTTGCCCGTGGGGGTGTCGATGTGGAAGACGCTGGAGAGTATGAGCTGCATGGGGCTGCCCTTGGCGCCAACCACCAGGTCCACGCCGCGGGTGTCGCGGCTCAGGCGGTCCTCCAGTTGCTGGCTGAACAGCAGCAGCACGGTGACGGTGGCAATGCCCAGCGCCAGCAGCAGCAGGTTCAGGCAGGTGCTCAGCGCATTGTTGCGCAGGTAGGCGAAGCTCAGGCTGAACATGTTCATGCCGCCGCCTCCAGTCGCAGTTGCTGCGGTATGTGGCGGCTCAGGCGCTGGTCATGGGTGGCGATCACCAGGGTGGCACCGCAAGCCCGGGCCTGGGTCAGCAGCAGGTCCGCCACATGTTCGCAGTTGCGGTCATCCAGCGCCGAGGTGGGTTCGTCGGCCAGTAGCACGGCGGGCTTGTTCAGCACCGCCCGCGCCAGCGCCACGCGCTGCGCCTCACCCTGGCTGAGCTGGTGCGGGCGCCGCCGGCGCTTGTCGGCGATGCCCAGCGGCTCCAGCACTTCGGTAATACGTTCCGTGTCCTGCGGCAGCCCGGCCAGGTACTGGGCCAGGCGCAGGTTCTGCTCCACGGTGAGTGCGGAAACCAGATGCAGGGTCTGGAACACGATGCCGATGCGCTGGCCGCGGAAACGGTCCAGCGCGCGGCCGGACAGGGTGTGGATGGGCTGTTCGGCGACCTCGACCGCGCCCGATTGCGGCGTTTGCAGACCGGCTGCCAGTTGCAGCATGGTGGTCTTGCCGCTGCCGGAATCCCCCAGCAGCAGCCAGTGCTCGCCTTGTGCGGCTTCCCAGTCCGGCAGTGACCGGGGTTCGCTGCCGGGGTAACGGTACTGGACTTGTCTGAACCGCAACATGAAGGCTTCCTGCAGTCGGAGAACGATAAGCCGTTATATTATAACGTTTGTGAAACGGGTCCAAGACTGGCCCGCATGCTATTGAAACAGGGTGGTTTTCCTGGCCAGGAACGAAAACCGGTCTCGAGCGGGAACGTGAGAGTTGATCAGCGTTTCCTCAGGCGACCCGGAACAGTCCCATCATGCCGCTTTCCTGATGCTCCAGCACGTGGCAATGGAACATCCAGTCGCCGGGATTATCGGCGACCAGCCCGATCTCTACAGTTTCCCGGGCATTCAGCAGCACGCTGTCGCGCCATTCCTCGTGTTCCAGCACCCGGCCATTACGGCTCAGTACGCGGAACGTGTGGCCGTGCAGATGCATGGGGTGGGGCCAGGCGGTGTCGTTGACCAGCCGGATTCGGTAGCTGGCATTCAGCTTCAGCGTCAGCATGGGCCGCATGTGATGACCGTGGGCGGTCACGCCATTCATTGCCCAGAACTTGCCGGCCTGCACCAGTTCCCGCATGGACAGCAGCACGCCGTCCAGATAGGCCTCATGCATACCACCCATGGCGCCGCCGGTGAGCAGGATCTCGTGCTCGCCCGCCTGCTCCAGGTCCGGTTCGGGCAGGGGGTTGGGGCGCAGGCGAGGGATGTCGTCAGGAGGGCTGGTGCGCTGCGGTTCCCCGGCGACCACCAGATTGACCAGCTCATAAGCGCGCTGGGGGTAGAAATCGTCCACCACGGTGATGGGGGCGCGGGCGTTGGGCGGCACGTCCAGCAGCAGATCGGCGCGCATGGACGGGCCGAGCACCACGCGGCCGTCATCCGGCTGCCATGGCTGAACGGGATGGCCGTCGGTGGCGATGACCCAGGGCGCCAGGTCGCCGAAGTCCAGTTGGAAGACACGGGCATTGGCGCCGTTCACCAGGCGCAGCCGCAGCCGTTCGCCGGGGCGCAGTTCCACATCCTGCGGCAGTCGGCCGTTAATGGTCACGGTGTTGCCGATGCGCCCGGCGTGGCTTTCGTCATGGCGGTGGCCGAAATCCTCGCGGATGGACGCGTCGGGGTTCAGCCGCCAGTCGTCCAGTAGCCAGATCAGCTCACGGTCGACCGGGTAGGGGTCTGGTTCCTCCACGATCAGCACCCCGCTCAGGCCGCGTCCGAGCTGCTCGCTGCTGGAGGCGTGCGGATGGTACCAGTAGGTGCCCGCATCCGGCAGCGGGAAGCGGTAGACGAACGTGTCACCGGGCTCGATAGGGGGTTGGGTCAGGTGTGGCACCCCGTCCATGGCGTGGGGCAGCCGGATGCCGTGCCAGTGCACCGTCGTGCCCTGGGGCAGGCCGTTCTCCACTTTCACGTGCAATTCCTCTCCCTGGCGGTAGCGCAGCACCGGTCCCGGTATCCGGCCGTTGTAGGCCCATACCTCGGTATCGCCGTACTGCTCGCCCACCAGGTTGCGACTGGCCGGCGCGGCGTGCAGGCGGAAGGCGTCGTTTCCGGCCGATAGCCGGACGGGCAGGGTGGCCAGGGCCAGCGTTGCGCCGCTGCCGATGAGGAAATGTCGTCGTTTCATGGTGTTGTCTACCCGGTCCCTTGCCGGTGATGCGCACCGCGCCTGGCATCGCGAAAAATCCAACTGTAACGCGAGCGCGGGAATGAATCAGTGTTTCCTTGGAGCGCGAAATGCCGCCTTGGTTCTGTCGTCGCGTCTGCCATGGGCTATGGTTCATGCATGGACGGGGCGTGTCTACGGAAACGTTGATTGATGCTCGCGTTTCCAGATCCGCTCCGAACCCATATCGCCGGCTATTCATGAAGGAGTACTGAATGAGCCCTGTTCGTTTGCTCGGCCTGGTGGTGCTGGTCGTGGGTATCGTGCTGCTGGTGTTCGGCCTCAACGCCACGGACTCCATCGGTGAATCCATCAACGAGACGTTGACCGGCACCTACAGCGACGAAACCATGTTCTACCTGATCGGCGGTATCGCCGCCATCGTCGGCGGGGGCGTGCTGTTCCTGGCCGGCAAGCGCTGACGCGCCTTGTTTCCTGAAAGATCAGTAACGCTGGTTGAAAACGGGGGCGGCCGCGGCCGCCCCCTGGCGCCCGATTACCCGGCGCCTCCCTGGCCCTGATGGAACCGGGCGCCTTCGTCGGCCATGCGCATCAGGTTGGGGGCCGGGGAGAAACGGGCGCCGACGCTGTCTTCCAGCTCCTTCATGCGGGTCACCAGGTTCTCGATGCCGCGGCTGTCCATATAGCGGAACGGCCCGCCGCGGAACGGCGGGAAGCCGATGCCGAACACCGCGCCGATATCGCCGTCTCGTAGCGTGCGGATCACCGCCTCGTCGTGACAGCGGGCGGCTTCGTTCACCATCATCAGCATCGTGCGATCGATGATCTCCGCCTCGTTCATGGTGTTCTCGGGTTTGACCTCCAGCAACTTGTAGACGCCCTGGTCCACTTCCTTGTTGCCTTTCTTCTGGCCGTCGTAGCGGTAGAAGCCCTTTTTTGCCTTCTTGCCGTAGCGACCTTCCTTAAGCAGTACCTCCATGGTTTCCACCGGTTTCATGCGGTCGCCGAAGGCTTCATGCAGAATGGGGGCAACCTTGCCGCTGACGTCCAGGCCTACTTCATCCAGCAGGGCAAAGGGCCCCAACGGGAAACCGAACTGCACCAGCGTCCGGTCGATGCGGTCGATGGGGACGCCCTCGCCGAGCAGGTGGCAGGCCTCGTTGATGTAGGGTGCCAGTATACGGTTGACGTAGAAGCCGGCGCCGTCCTTCACCACGATAACCGTCTTTCCCTGCTTGCGGCCGAAATCCACCGTGGTGGCGATGGTTTCCGGCGAGGTGCGGTCGGTGGCGATCACTTCCAGCAGCGGCATTTTCTCCACCGGGGAGAAATAGTGCATGCCAATGACGTTCTCGGGCCGCTCAGCCGCCTCGGCGATGCGCGTGATGGGGATCGAGGATGTGTTGGTGGCGAACACGGTTTCGGCATGGGCGTGACGTTCCACATCCCGCACCATGCTGTGTTTCAATTCCACGTCCTCGAATACCGCTTCGATCACCAGGTCCACGCCGCCGAAGCCGGTGTATTCCAGCGTCGGGGTCACGCGGCGGAGTTGCCTTTCGCCCTCGAATGTCGTCAGCGAGCGGCGTTTCACGCGCTCGGAGATGAGATCGTCAATGTGCTGCATTCCCTTGCCGAGCCCTTCGGCGGAGACGTCCTTCAGTCGTACCGGCGTGTTCGCCTTGGCGGATGTGACGTAGCTGATGCCGGCGCCCATGAGCCCGGCACCCAGCACGGCGGCCTTGCGCACCTTGCGCGGGCGCACGTCGGCATCCGTGCCCAGGTCCTTCTTCATCTCGGTGGTGGCGAAATAGATGCGGACGAGCTGGCGGGATTCCTCGGTCATCGCCAGTTGGCCGAAGCTGCGGGCTTCCAGCTCCAGGCCTTGCTTCATGCCCTTGGAGGCGCCGGTTTCCACGCAGTCGATAATGCGCGGCAGGGCCGGGTAGTTGCCCTTGGACTTGCTCTCGGAGGTCTTGCGGGCGCGGTCGAAGATAAGCTTGCGGCCGGGCGGCGTGCCTTCCAGCAGGCGCTGGCCCAGCCCGATCCTCCGTTTGCCGCGCTTGCGCCGGCCGGAGAGTTCGTTCAGCAGCTTCACGGCGGCGTCCATCAGGATGGAGGAGGGCACCACGTCATCCACCAGCCCCATCTTGCGGGCGCGATCGGCCGGGATCTGCTTGCCTGTCAGCATCAGGTCCAGCGCCGCCGGGATGCCAATCAGTCGCGGCAGGCGCTGGGTACCGCCGCTGCCGGGCAGCAGGCCCAGTTGTACTTCCGGCAGGCCCAGTCTGGTCTTGTCGCTACTGGTGGCGACACGGCCACGGCAGGCCATGGCCAGCTCCAGCCCTCCACCCAGGCAGACCCCGTCGATGGCCGCCACCACCGGCACCTTCATGCGCTCGATGCGGTCGAAGAAGGCCTGGCCGCCCCGGGACAGGGCGCTGACCTCGTCCGCGGTCTGGCAGGCCGCCAGCATGCGGATATCAGCGCCGGCGATGAAGCTGCCCGGCTTGCCGCTGACGTAGATGATGCCCTTGAGTTCCTTGTCCTTCTCCAGTTCGTCCATCAACGCATTGGCCTGCTCCATGTATTCGGACTTGAGTGTGTTCATGCTCTCGCCCGGGATATCGATGGTGATCACGGCAATGCCGTCATTGCGTCTGTTCAGGGAGAAGCCTTCCTGTTGCTCGGTGGTCTCCGCGGTGGAACTGCTCATTACGCTACCTCCAGAACCATGGCTGCGCCCAGCCCGCCTGCCGCACAGGCGGTGGTGAGTGCCACGCCGCCGCCACGGCGACGCAGTTCATTCAGTGTCTGCACGATCATCCGTCCGCCGGTTGCCGCGAACGGGTGGCCATAGGCGATGGAGCCTCCCAGTACATTGAACCGTTCGGGATCCACCTCGCCGATGGGCTCGTCCCGGCCCAGCATGTCCTTGGCGAACTTGCGCGACGGCCAGTGCTTGAGGTTGGCCAGGGTCTGGGCGGCGAAGGCCTCGTGCATGTCCACCAGTGTCATGTCGGTCAGTTTCAACCCGGCGCGGTCCAGGGCAATGGGGGTGGCGTAGCTGGGGCCCATCAGGCCGTCGTGGAACGGATCAATGGCGGTGAACGCCCAGGAGCGGATGAAGCCCAGTGGCTCGTAGCCCAGTGCGCGAGCGCGGCTTTCCTTCATGATCAGCAGCGTCGAGGCGCCGTCAGTGAGTGGCGTGGAGTTGGCTGCCGTAACCGTGCCGTGCCGTCGGTCGAAGGCCGGGCGGAGTCTGGACAGCTGTTCCTGGCTGGAATCGCCGCGGATGTTGTTGTCCCGCTGCAGCGGCTTGTCGTAGGGCGGAACGATGGCGGTCATCACTTCGTCTTCCAGCTTGCCGTCCTCCCATGCCTGGTGGGCACGCTGGTGCGAGCGTAGTGCAAGCTCGTCCTGGTCTTCCCGGGCTATGCCGTGGGATTTCGCCATCTGTTCGGCAATCTCGCCCATGCCCAGGTTGGTGGAGTAGTCCCGCACGGCCGGCGCTTTAGGCACCAGATCCCCCGGGCGGATGTTACGGAACAGCTTGAGCTTCTGGCCGAGGGTCTTGGCCTTGGTGGAGTGGATCAGCGCCCGTGACAGCTTCTTGCTGACCTGGATCGGCAGCACCGAGGCCGAGTCGGCGCCCCCGGCCATGCCGATCTCGATTTCCCCCAGCCGGATCGCCTGGGCGATGTCGGCGGTAGACTGGAAGCTGGTGGCGCAGGCCCGGGACACGCTGTAGGAGTCCACCGAGGGCGGCAGGCCGGCGCCAAGCACCACCTCCCGCGCGATATTGGGTGCTTCCGGCATGATCCCGACCTGGCCGTATACCAGGCGCTCGATCAGTGCCGGGTCCAGGTCGAGTCGCGCCATCAGTTCCGTCGTGACCAGCACTCCCAGCTGGATCGCGTTCATCTCCCGGAAGGCGGTGAGTTGCCTGGCAAACGGGGTGCGCAGGCCGGCCACCACTGCGACGCGCTCGCCGGGAGCATGAAATCGCTCGTCAATCTCTTGGGCCACAAGCGTCTCCTGCTGTCGGTTCCGAATTGCGAAAAAAAGTCGAACACAGTATAGGCGTGTCCCCAACGACGGGTCGGAAACAGCCGCCCCGTCTATCGTCAGCATCGAAACATTTCATTGTACGACAGGAGCTTGGCGGGATAGTTTTGCCAGTCCGAGAAACCGGATGGGAGGTACGCCCGATGAGCAACGATATCGTCCACGCAACGGAAACATCGTTTGATGCGGAGGTGCTGCAGGCCGACGGACCGGTGCTGGTGGATTACTGGGCCGAGTGGTGCGGTCCGTGCAAGATGCTGGCACCCATTCTGGATCAGGTTGCCGAGGAGTACCGGGGCCGCGTCAAGGTGGTCAAGGTGAATATCGACGAGAGCCGGGCGCTGGCGCCCAGGTTCGGTATTCGCGGCATTCCCACCCTGATGCTGTTCGAGGGTGGCGAGGTGAAGGCAACGCGCGTCGGCGCCTTGTCCCGCCCCGAGCTCAACGCGTTCGTGAATCAGGTGGCATGACGCAGCGCCGGTTGGCTCCCTGCCCGGCGCAGGGAAGCCGGCCGGCCATTCCCAGGGCTGGAAAACGGCCTGACCGGAAGACCCGGCCGCACAGCAGGTAGTATGATGCCCGCCTTGTCACGAATCGGACCCGATTGGTATGGATCAGCGGACGCGCAGCCTGCTGGCGGTGCACGGCGGGATGCTGCTGCTGGGCGGTACCGCCCTGTTCTCCAGGATCATTCCGTTGCCGGCGGTGGATATCACCGCCTGGCGCAGCGTTTTCTCCGCTGCGGCATTGCTGGTGCTGTTGCTGGTGACGCGGCATGCGGTGCGGTTGCGATCAGTCCGGGATTACGCCGTGGTACTGGGGCTGGGCGTGCTGTTCAGCGTGCACTGGGTCACGTACTTTCACGCCATGCAGGTGTCCTCGGTGGCCACGGGAATCGTGGCCCTGTTCACTTTTCCCGTGATGACGGTGTTTCTGGAGCCGCTGTTCGACGGGCGGCGGGCGCATGGGATGGACGTGATCAGCGGCCTGGCGGTGCTGTTCGGGGTCTACCTGATGGTGCCGGAATTCTCCCTGGACAACGAAACCACGCTGGGCGTTTTCTGGGGGCTGGTGTCGGCGCTGTTCTATGCGCTGAGAAACGTGCTGCAGCGCCGGTACTTCATTCACTACCCGGGCAAGGTCGCCATGTTCTACCAGGTGCTGGTGGTCGTGGCGTTCACCCTGCCGTTTTCCTCGGGGCAGGAAGGTGAACTCGGGCTGCAGGTCTGGGGTCTACTGATTCTGCTTGGCGTGGTGTTCACGGCGCTGCCGCACACGCTGTTCGCGAATGCGCTGGTGCATTTCAGGGCCACCACGGTGGGGCTGATAAACTGCCTGCAGGTATTCTATGCCACGTTGTTTGCCGCCGTTCTCTTGTCCGAGGCCCCCGGGTATTACACAATCGTCGGGGGATTGCTCGTTGTCGGTGCGGCCGCACTTGAATCGGTGCGCGCTTCCCGGTGACGTCGGCTTGAGCGAATGCGGGCCGGCGGCTGACGGCGGGATTCAGGCTACGGATTGAACCGGGGTTCGATCCGCAAAACGGGCCAGCACGAGAAGCGTCTCATAAACAAGCATGAAAGATCTTGACAACATACCGCCTGAACTCCTGAGGCTCCTGGTGGATGCCTCCAACGACGGCATTGTCATCGCCGAACAGGAAGGCGACGACAATGTGCTCATTTACGTGAACCCGGCGT
This sequence comes from Ectothiorhodospiraceae bacterium, assembly GCA_050485425.1. Classification (GTDB taxonomy): domain Bacteria; phylum Pseudomonadota; class Gammaproteobacteria; order Nitrococcales; family Aquisalimonadaceae; genus LSCE01. The sequence continues at coordinate 10,557 of JBJHBJ010000039.1, forward strand.
TCGAGCGCCTGACCGGCTACTCGGCCGACGAAATCCTGTACCAGGATTGCCGGTTCCTGCAGGCGGGTGACCGCGACCAGAAAGGTCTGGAGGACATTCGCGAGGCAATCCGGGAAGGCCGGGCCACCCGCCAGATTCTGCGGAATTATCGCAAGGACGGGTCGATGTTCTGGAACGAACTCAGTATCACGCCGGTGTACAATGAGCAGGATCATCTGACCTATTTCATCGGGATTCAGAAGGACGTGACCGCCCAGAAGGAACTGGAGATGCGGTTGCAGGAACTGGAGTCCGAAAAGGCCAACCCCGGGGCTTGAATTCCCGGCCCCACAGCCTGATCTAGTGGAAATGCAGTGGTTCGGATTTCGGCACTCTCTCCGCCGCATCCGGGGGCACATTGATGCCCTGAATCCGTCGCAAAGCCGCCAGTAGGCCGGCGCCGCGGTTTTTCGCGCCGGCTGATGTTTTCCGTTGCAGAGGAACGACGGACGTGGAGAGCGGAAGCGCTCCCACGTTCCGGCGTGGCCTGATACTTGAGAGGCATTCAATGCAGTCCATTCGTTTACGAGATCTGGACAAGGATGCGCTGCTGGAACTGCGCCAGCAGGTGGAGCAGGAAATCGAGAACCGTCGCTTCGAGGAGCGGCTGCGCTGGGAGGCAAGAAGAGCGGCCCAGTCGCGCACTGGCGGTGTGATCGACGGCTCGGCGTTCTGAGCTCCGGGCAAGGAGGCGGCGACCGGTCCGCGTGATTCGCCGACCGGCTGCCGGTTGTCGCTACCAGCGCTTGTAAGGCAGGAATTTCCCGCACATGGTGATCTTGACGCGATCGCCTTTCGGGTCCGGCACCTTTTCGACGTCCATGGTGAAGTCGATGGCGCTGACGATGCCGTCGCCCATTTTCTCCTGCACCACTTCCTTCAGTGTCTCGCCGTATACCATGACCACCTCGTTCAGCCTGTAGACCAGCGGATCGGAGATCATCGTGGCTGCCCGCTGACCCTTGATGGGGTAGGCCTGGAGTGCGGACGAGACCTCCGGGGGCAGGCCCAGGGCCTCGCAGAGCTTGTCCGCTTCGGGCTTCAGCATGCTGTTCTCGCCCAGTGCGGCCGAGCAGACAAACACCGGGCTCATGCCGATGGCCTGGCCCAGTTCTTCCCAGCTCATGCCTTTCCCGGCCTTGGCGGCCACGATGGCTTCGCGCATTGCATTCTTGTCCATGTTCTCAACCTCTCTTGATCGAAGGATTGTCGTTCAGGAACCGCCGGCAGCAGCCCGTCGGTTGTCGTCGTTCCCCGCGGCACCGGCGGCGTCGGCGCTGTCGCCTACGCGCACTGTCTCGGTGCTGGCGATCCTGCCGGACAGCTCCTTGGAGCGGCGAACCAGGAAATCCACCAGATGGTTGCGGATCCGGTAATACTGATCGTGCTTGATCAATGTCTCCCGGTTCCGCGGGCGGGGTATATCCACCTCCACCGCCTCCGCGACCTGGGCGTTGGGGCCATTGGTCATCAGCAGAATGCGGTCGGAGAGCAGGATGGCTTCATCCACATCGTGGGTAATCATGAAAACGGTCTGGCTGGTCTCGCTCCAGATATCCAGTAACTCGTCCTGGATGGTGCCGCGGGTCAGCGCGTCCAGTGCGCCGAACGGCTCGTCCATCAGCAGCAGCTTGGGTTCGATGGCAAAGGCGCGGGCGATACCCACACGTTGACGCATGCCCCCCGAGAGCTGCGACGGCCGGCGGTGCTCCGCGCCCTGCAGGCCCACCATCTCGATGTACTTCATCGCGTGCTGCCGGACCTTGTCCCGCGACCAGGTGGGCCAGCGCGCCTTGACCGCGAACATCACGTTGGACAGCGCGCTCTTCCAGGGCAGCAGGCTGTGGTTCTGGAAGATCACGCCTCGGTCGAGGCTTGTGCCCTTGACCTCCTTGCCGTCCATGAACACATACCCTTCCGTGGCTTCGTCCAGACCCGCCATCACGTTGAGGATGGTGGATTTGCCGCAGCCAGAATGGCCGATGACACAGATGAATTCGCCTTTTTCGACGCCGAAATTGACGTCGTCGAAGACGGTCAGCGGAGCCTCGCCGCGAGGTCCGGGGAAGGTCTTCTTCAGGTTCTCGACTTTCAGAAACGGGTTCGACATGAGTCGTCTCCTCCGGCCGGCACGGTCGCCGGCCACAACGCGAGCGCGGGAATTAATCAGCGCTTCCCTAGTCGGCGTACTGCGCCATCCGCGTTGCGGAGGCCAGAAGGGTGTCCAGGATCATCCCGACCACGCCGATCATCAGGATCGAGAAGATCACGCTGGTAAGGTCCAGGTTGTTCCACTCGTTCCAGACGTAGTAACCGATGCCGGTACCGCCCACGAGCATTTCCGCTGCGACGATCACCAGCCAGGAAATTCCGATGGCTATGCGCATGCCGGTGAGTATTGTCGGGGCGGCGGCCGGCAGTATGACGGTCACGGCCGTCTTCAGCGGCGAGAGTTCCAGCGTTTTCGCCACGTTCAGCAGATCCTTCCTGACCGAGGCTACGCCGAAGGCGGTATTCACCAGAATCGGCCAGATCGAACAGATGAAGATCACGAAGATCGCCGACTTGATGGAGTCCTGGATGATGAACAGCGCCAGCGGCATCCAGGCCAGCGGCGAGATCGGGCGCAACACCTGTATGTAGGGGTTCAGCGCCTTCTGCATAACCGGCGACATGCCGATCACGAAGCCCAGTGGCACGGCCAGCAGCACGGCGAGGCCGTACCCCGTCAGCACGCGGCCGACGGAATACAGCAACTGGGTGCCAATACCCTTGTCGTTCGTGCCGCGGTCGTAGAACGGGTCCGACAGCTCGGTGATCGCATGCGCGATGACCGCCGACGGGGCGGGAACGCCGCCACCGGTGCTGCTGCCGCCGCCGGTCAGCATCTCGTACTCGCTCAGTTCCTGATTGCCGTGCCCGCCTGCGCCGGTGAAGACGCTGTCGGGAACCGAGGCTTCCCAGGCGAGCAGCAGCACCACCAGTATCGCAATACTGACGATCGCTGCCCGGACATTGATATTGGCCAGCATGGTTACGATCTCCGGATCTCGAAGCTGTTGACGTACTCTTCGGGTTGCTCGGGGTCGAATTCCTTGCCCATGATCATGTGCGACTTGTAAGTCACCTCCGGCGCCTCATGGCCCAGTTCGCGCATCAGATCGCCGCATTCCGTGGCCAGGTACACGCGCTCGGCAATGCCCTTGTAGTCCACGTCGCCGTCGACGTAGCCCCAGCGCTTCATCTGGGTGAGGATCCAGACCGCCATCGAATGCCAGGGGAACGGATCGAAATCGATCCGCTGCGGGTCTTCCTTCACATTGCCCAGACCATCGGCGTAGCGGCCGGTCAGCACCTGCTGGATCACCGGAACGGGCTGGTTCAGGTAGTTCCGCGGCGCGATGGCCTCGGAGATCTCGGCCCGGTTCTCCTGTGCCGAGGCGTAGTGGGTGGCTTCCACGATGGCCTTGAACAGTGCGCCGAAGGAATTGGGGTATTCCTGCGCGAAGGCCCGGCTGGTGGCGAAGGCGCAGCAGGGGTGGCCGTCCCACAGTTCCTTGGTGAGCAGGTGGATGAAGCCGACTTCATCCCATACGGCGCGCTGGTTGAAGGGGTCCGGCGCCAGGTAACCGTCCACGTTACCGGCGCGCAGGTTGGCCACCATCTCGGGAGGCGGCAGGACGCGGATCTGGATATCGCGATCCGGATCCAGGCCGTGCTCTGCCACGTAATAGCGCAGCAGGAAGTTGTGCATGGAGTAGTCGAATGGAACGGCGAAACGGAAGCCCTTCCACTGGCTCGGATCGCGCTTGTCCTTGTGGCGGTTATGCAGGGTAATGGCCTGCCCGTTGATGTTTTCCACGGCCGGCATGATGAACGGCATGGAGCTGGAGCCGGCGCCCATGGACATGGCCAGCGGCATTGGCGTCAGCATGTGCGAGGCGTCGTATTCCCGGTTCAGCGACATATCCCGTGCCACCGCCCAGCCGGCTGTCTTCACCACCTCCACGTTCAGGCCGTGGCGCTCGTAGAAGCCCATGGGGTGGGCCATGATGATGGGCGTGGCACAGGTGATGGGCACGAAGCCGACTCTCAGATCCTTCTTCTCGGGGCTGCCGAGGTTATCCTTCAGCAGGGCCTTGGCGGCATCCATCGGGAACACCGAGGCCAGCGCCGCGGCGAAGGTGCCGCCGCCGATCAGCTTCATGAAGTGCCGGCGGCTGGCGTCATGGCCGTTGAACACGGCGCGGACCACCGCGCTCTCGATGGCGCGGTCCATGATCGCTTCCTGGTCCAGGCGCCGATGTTGTTGAGCGTCCGCCCCGCCATGCGCCTGTTCCGTCTCCGGCGCGGCGCAACTGCTGCATCCACAGCCCGCGCCGTGGCGCAGGTCCGATTCGGGGTTGTACGGATCACCCAGTGATTTGTTGCTCATTTGCGTGCCCTCCGGCGAAGCGTGCCGACAACAAAAAAGGCGTCACGCAGGGGTTGTCCTGCATGACGCCTTCGCCATGAAATTCTGCCTGTCCGGATCCGCACTCCCGACAGTGGGCGCCACCGGGGCGGCACGCGGATCGTGCCCAGTGCCAAGCAGAACCCGTGCCAGCAATGCGGGAATGGCTTCAGGGTGAGCTTTTGAGCAGGTCAGCAGTAGGCCGGCCGGCGGCATAAGGTGGTGGCCTGCACCAGAATGGAGCGCCTTGTGCACAAGCGTGGCGCAGTCGGGTGGGTCAGGCCATCGGTTTTTTCCGCAACAATCGACGTGCGATGTCGGTGATGCGGGTGCTGTGGTCCATGGCCGTCTTGCGCAGCAGATGGTAGGCGTCCTGCTCGCTCAGGTGGTGCTTTTCCATCAGCAGGCATTTCGCCCGCTCGACCAGTTTCTGTTCTTCCAGTCGGGATTCCGCCCTGGCGAGCTGGCGCTGCAGCTTCTGGTACTCGTTGAACTGGGTGATTGCCATGCTGATGATGGAGCGAACGCCCTGAGGGGAGAGTCCCTGAACCACGTAGGCGCTGATGCCTGATTGCATGGCGGTGGCGAGCAGTTCGGGGTCGTCGTGCTCGCTGAGCATGACCACGGGCCTGGGATAACGCTGATTGCGATGCCCCAGATGCTCCAGGGTGTCGCGTTTGCCGGATGTGGCCTCGATGATCACCACGTCGGGCTCCAGATCGAGCACCAACTGGTAGAGATCATCCATATCATGCACCGTCTTCACGACCTGATAGCCGGATTCGTCCAGTGCGCTCTTCAGCCACTGGGCACGTTCCGGTCGGTCGTCGACCAGCATGACACGCGTGGTCATCGGGCTGCCTCCTGCCTCGCTGTTGGGACAGAACAGTTCCCGATGATATCGAGCAAGGAGTATGCCGAACGGGTGTTGTGCGCGGGAATGCCGCGGCAGGCAAGGTGTTGGCGGGTGGTCGGCAAAGGCGGCAGAGCCGGCAGAGCCGGGCGGGCGCACCACGGCGGTGCGCCCGCCGTGGATCAGAAGCGGTAGCGGGCGCCCAGCAGGACCTCGTCATAATCACCGACGGCAAGCTCGCCGCCGAGGGAGAACTGTGGGGCGATCTCGTAGTACGAATTGACAAAGGCCTGCAGGTTATCGTGGCTGTCCAGCCGCGCGTAGCGCAGGCCCGCGGCGGAGTCCAGCCCTGGGACGAACACGGCGCGGGCACCGCCTTCCAGCCGGAAGCCGGCGTCATCGGCATCGCCGAAATCGTATAGCAGATCGGCGGCGCCGTAGAGGTCAACTTCCTGTTCGGTGGGCACACGGAAGCCCACGCCGCCGGAGAGCAGGTCGCGGCTCCAGCTTCCGGATTGCCCCCGGTGGCTGAACCGGTGGGAACTGAAACCGCCGCGCACGAATATGTTGGGGTCCAGCGCGTAGCTGCCGCGGATCAGTACCCCGGTGTCGCTGCGGCCATACCGGCTCGGTGGGTCGACGATATTCAGGCCGCCCTCCACGTAGCTGTAGGTGGGCTGCTGGGGCTGGGCTGCCACGCCGAAGGGCAATAGCAGCACGAGTACACCAATCAGTCGCTTCATGAAAAACCTCCGGTTGCTCGCTGTGTTCGCGCCCGCCCGGCGGCAACGCCCATGGCGGGTGCCTGGATTGCTCCCGGCATCGGTTTCTCCGGGCGCTCACTAACGGCGCACCTTAGAGGACCCCTGTTGTCGTTTCCAGTTGTAGCTAGCCGGAGACATCACGTCTCGCTGCCATGCGGCTAGCCAGCGACCACCCGACGGCGGCAGCGGCGACGCCGCCGGCCAGCGTGGCGAGTATATTGCCGGCGGCCATGACACGGTTTCCCGCATCAAGCAGCATCAGCGTCTCAAGGCTGAACAGGGAAAAGGTGGTAAAGCCGCCGCAGATGCCGGCCAGCAGGAACTGCCGCACCGGTTCCGCGCATGGCAGCAGGCCGTCGCTGTTGGTGTGGCGGGCCAGGTAGCCGACCAGGAGAGAGCCTGCCACGTTCACCGTCAGCGTTGCCCAGGGGAAGGCGGTGACGTCGCCGTGGGCCAGGTGCAGGTGGGAAACGGCCAGTCGCAGGATGCCGCCCAGCGCACTGCCTGCTGCCACCCAGAGCGCAACGCGAAATGTCCCGTTCATGCGCCTGCCCCCATGCCGGTGGTCAGGCGTACGGCGACGGCCACCGCCAGCAGGCACAGGGCCAGCGAGAGCATGACATTTGCCGCCGCTGCCACGAAACGGCGCCATCTCAGCAGTTCCAGTGTCTGCAGGCTGAACGAGGACACGGTGGTGTAGCTGCCGCAGATCCCGATGACCAGAAACCAGAACCCTGGGCCGGACATTGCCGGGTTCATCAGCCCGACCAGCATGCCCACCAGCAAGGCGCCGAGCACGTTGACCGCCAGTGTGCCCCAGGGAAAACGGACGCCCAACCACAGGCCGACGGCCACGGTAGTGAGGTAGCGGGCGAAACCACCGATCGCGCTGCCCGCGGCTACCAGCATGTAGGTCTGCAGCGTGATCATGCCGTCGTCTCAGCCGCCGGCGAGGTGCAGAGCGGCGACCACGCCGGTGAATGCCCCGAGTGCAATGAACATCACACCGCTGGCCCGGTGGATGATGGTCAGCGGAATGCTGCGAAGCAATGCGTGTCCGGCGAAGATGGCCATGCCGGCGGCGGCGGTGATGCCCAGGGTGGCGCCGATCCACACCGCCACCGGGGACGCGGTGGCGCTGAGCCCGGCGGTGGCCAGTTGGGTCTTGTCGCCGAACTCGGCGAGGAAGAGGATCACCACCGTGCTGAGAAAGATGCCGCCGGTGCCGCGTATGGCGCCGTCCCCGCTATCGGCGTCATCTTCCACCCCGGTCATCAGGGCGCGGATGCCGAAACCGATGAACAGCAGCGTGACCACGACCGCCAGCAGCCACTGAGGCAGCCAGGTGGACAGCGCGGCACCGAACACCACGGCGAGCAGGGAGAGCAGGGCGAAAGCCGTGAAAGCGCCGGCGAACACCGGCATGGGGCGATAGCGGCAGGCCAGGGTCAGGCAGACCAGTTGGCTCTTGTCGCCCATCTCCGCCAGGAAGATCATCAGGAACGCCACGATACCGGAGCCGAAGAGAGGGCCGGCAGATTGCTCCAGTGCGAGTAGGGACACGCCTCAGTCAACTCCGTGCATGGTCGGGAAACGCCAGGATGGGCGAAGCAGAACATGCCGACTCCGGGAGGTCAAGGTTGCGGCCAGGGCTGCGTTGACGCTCTACAGGGGCTTGCGTATGGTCCATCGCGTAGGGACTTCCTCAACGCTTGACATTAGCGTCGAGGGTTTCCGGTTCATGCCCTGTGGACCGGAAATACAACTAGACTGGCCTGACAGGTCGTCCGTTTATCCACTGAGAGCGCGGCCTGGTTCCAGCCGTCGGACCCGGGTGTTCCGCGGTCGACGGCGGAAGCAGGCCGACGACGTCGGGAGGGGTCATGCTGAAGCCTGTTCGTGCCGTCCTGCCCTTGTTGTTGCTGACACCGCTGACGGCGTATGCGGCCGGCGGACACTACGAGGTCGACGATGCATTCGTCACGCCCGAGCGGGAATTCCTGCTGGAGGCCTGGTTCACCCGCGAACGTTCGCGCAGCGACCAGCAGGCGATCTCCGTTGCCTACGGTGTCATGCCCGATGTGGAAGCGTCGATCGGGTACTTCCGTGACAGGGATGACGGCGACCGGGACGACCTGGCGGAACTGGCCGGCAAATGGTTACTGGTGGATTCCGCCACAGCAGGGATCGGCATTGCCGTGGTGACCACGCTGGGGTTCAGCGTGGATGACGACCGCTGGCAGGAGGCCGGAGTCTTCGTGCCGGTGGATGTTCCGGTGGCAGACGGTCTCTTCACCTTCCGCTATAACCTCGGCGTGCACCATGACCGGGACGCGGATGACCGGAACGTGCTCACCTGGGGCTTCGGCGGCGACCTGGAAGTGCGGCCGGCCGTCCATGTCATCGCCGAAATCTACGGCAACGAGCGTGACCGCACCGAACTGCAGGCCGGTCTGCGCTTCTTCATGGCGGAGCGGGCGTTGCTGGATGTTGGTTATGGCTGGGAGCGGCGGGAACCTGATCGCAACTGGTGGACGGTGGGCGTGGCTGTCGCGTTCTGAAGGCCTGCGGTGACCCCTGGTCGGTGTTCCTGACACCGGCAATTCCCTGTTCGTGATCCGCCGCACGATTTCGTGCGTCGGGGCTTTGTGTGCCGGTCGGGCTGTGGCACCATCGCGAGCGCGCCCGGCGCTGCCCGCCAGGGGGGAAGGGCGTACCATTCCACGGATTTGTACTCACCACGGCGGGTTCGCTATGAGCCAGGATCTGAGTTATCGCCGAGGCCGGCTGGTTCTGCCGCGTGACATCGCGGACTGGCCGCCGGAAACGGTTGCGCGCTGGCTAGCGAACGTCCCCCTGGCGGAGCGCGCCAGGGCCTTCCGTGCCTTGCCCCTGAATGTGGCGGCGGCCGGATTTCTGAAGATGGAATCGGGCGCCAGGGTCGGCCTGCTTTCAGGATTGAATACAGCGAACATCCGCTATCTCAGCAGCATTGCGCGGGACGACCTGTTGCTGGAAACGCTTGACAAGGCCGGTCCGGATGTCCGCGACGCGATTTTCTCGCAGCTGCCTGCCTGGCGCCGAAGCGCAATGGACAAGGCTCTGGCGGAGGTCGAGCAGCAGCGTCAGGCGGCGCAGACTCCGCCATCCGCTTCCTCGCCGTCGTTCTGGGGTCGCATCAAGCGCCGCTTCCTCAAGGGTTAGTCATACGCGATTGTGAACGCGGGAATTGATCAGCGCTTCCCTAACGGCGTAGGGTCACGCAGATGACACCTCACCCGGCGGAAGACCCGTGAGCGACCGGCAATCTGAACAGCAGACGCTGATTCACTACCTGGATGGCCGTTGGACGGCTGATGAAGTGCGCGCCCGCCTGTCGCGCGAGCGTGTCGGCGGCGAGCCCGTCTTCGACGGTCGCAGACTGCAGTTGCATCCGGAAAACTGGGGAGCGATGCGGCTGGTGCTGCGTCTGGGGCTACAGCTCACCGGCCTCTATGCGCGGGGTTCCCGCAATGCGCTCAGGCTGCGCGTGCGCCGGCGCCACCTGCGACTGCGTGGTCTGCCGCCGGACCTCGAGGGCGTACGCATACTCCACATGACCGATCTGCACCTGGACATGCATGCGGATTTCCCGGCGCTGCTGCGCAAGCGGATACAGCCGCTGGGCTACGATATCTGCGTGATCACGGGCGATTTCCGCTACAGTACCTCCGGCAGTTTCGAACCGGCCATCGAGGCGCTGGAGCATGTGCTGGATGCCGTGGATGCACCGGTCTACGCCGTACTGGGGAATCATGATCCGCTTGCCATGGTGCCGGCCCTGGAGGGGATCGGCGTGCGGGTTCTGTTGAACGAGTCAGCGCTGTGGGAGGAGCGGGGGTATCCGCTGGCGCTGGCCGGTGTGGATGACCCGCATTACTTCGGCTGCCACGATCTGGAGCGCGCCCGGGCGGATGTGCCCGAAGGTGTGCCTTTGCTATTGTTGTCCCATTCGCCTGAACTCTACCGGGAGGCCGCAGAGGCCGGTTATCACGCCTATTTCTGCGGTCATACACACGGTGGCCAGATCAGCCTTCCCGGCGGTATCCCGCTGCTGACAAATGCCCGCTGCCCGCGCCGGTTCTGCCAGGGGCAGTGGAGTTATGGAGGCATGCAGGGCTACACCTCGGTGGGGGCGGGATCGTCGGTGCTGGACGTGCGCTTCAACTGCCAGCCGGAGGTCGTGGTGCATATTCTCGGCGCCGCCCCGGGGCCTCCCGGACGCGGCTGAACTCAGTGCGGCTGCTGGCGCAGGCCGATCTGGAACATGCACCAGGACAAGGGCAGGCAGAGCGCCGCGAACAGCAGACTGCTGAGCGCCGCGCCGCCGATGCCGTAGCCCAGCCAGGGAATGAGCACAAGTGCCGGCAGCAGCGATTCAGGTAACTGGTCAAGGATGACGAAGCGCGCGCTGGGTTCCTGGCCCAGCCGTCGCTTGGTGAAGCTGGATAGCAGGTCTCCGGCCATCGCCGCCGCCGCAGCCAGAAGCCCCGCCTCGACAGGAAGCCCGAGCAGCACGGCTACCAGGGCGCCGGCGACCAGCGCCGAGGTGATGCCGCGGAAGGTCTTCGAGGGGCCGAACAGCGGGTTGCCGTCGGCCAGCACGCGGCCACCGTCCAGTGGCCGGTCCAGTCGCCTGCCGAGGACCGCGGCAGCGAGCACCGGCGCGCCGTTCACAGTGACCAGAAGGGCCAGGGCCATCAGCAGCTGCATGCCGTCCTCCTCCCGCGACGCCCACCGAAACACACCGTCTTCAATATGAGACAGGGTGGCTTTCGCCAGGTTCAACGCCCGCTGTCTGTTGCGGCGTTTGGGTTCAGGCGGCGAACACGCGCGCCTGCACCATCGGGTCGGTCATCATCTGCAGACCGGCGCGGGTGGGGTTCAGCAGCGTGAACTCGCCCTGGCGGTCCAGTTCCAGTGCCTGTTCGGGATTCACCCAGCGCGCGTCAATGACTTCGGCCTGGCAGACCGAAGCTTCCTGGGCGTCAGGCGCCGCCGTGACGTAGAAACGGGTGTCGAAACGGCGCGGCAGGCCGGGTGGGGTAATACGGCGGAAGAGGTAGTGGAGGCGGTTCAGGGAAGGAAGAAACTGCTGCTGTTCGATCAGTTGCTGCCAGTGGGCGGTCTCGTCCAGCACCCGTGTCCGCCAGTCGGGCAACGCCTGTGCGCCCGTCGGTGAGCGCAGGCTGCCGATCAGCATGCCGGCCTCCTCGAAGCATTCCCGTATCGCCGCCAGGCGGTAGGCCACGCGATCTTCCTCCGGTTCCTCGTCGAAGCCGTCGATGACGGCGTCCGCATGACCGTCCAGCAGGGATAGCGTGTGATCCACTTCCTCCACCACGCCGCCCGGGAATACCCAGGCACCGGCCGCGAAACTGGCGCGGTGCTCGCGCTGGACCATCAGGGCCTCAACGCCGTCCGGCGCCCGTCGCAGCAGGATCACCGTTGCTGCAGGCCGGGGGACGAGCACCTTGTCGTTTAATCGCGTCATTCCGGAATGGTAACAGCTTCTTCATACTGGCGTGACGGCAGTGCGGACTTTCCACTGTCACGATCTTGTGCTTTGCTCGAAGCCGGGTGCTGTCGGCGGGGCGTTGGCCGCGTACCCGGTGCATGTGCCAACATGCATCTGCACAAAAAATGCGACAAGGAGTATTCCATGACTATTCGTCTTGCCATGCTGCGTTTCCTGTCCTTGTTCACCGCGTCGATCTTCCTGCTGACCTCTCTGGCCTTGCCGGCGGCGCAAACCGGAATGATCGGTACCCACGACTACACGGCCAGCGAGGAATTGGATCAGCAGCGGGCGGAAGTGATCGCCATGCTGCAGCAGGAGGAAGTGCGTGCGCAACTGGAGCGCTGGGGCGTGGATCCGGAAATGGCGGAACAGCGTGTTCAGAGCCTCACCGCCGAGGAACTTGCCGAACTCTCCGAACGGATGGATGAAATGCCGGCAGGCGCCGGCGTCGGTTCGGTCGTCGGGGCCGTGGTGCTGATCTTTCTGGTTCTGCTCATCACCGACATTCTCGGCTTCACCGACGTATTCCCGTTCACCAAGGCGCAGCAATGACACTCCGGCCCGGCAGCCAACGGCTGCCGGGCCCAAGGGTAGCCCCTCCCGCCGCCGGGCCCAATGCCAGCCCCTCCGGCCGCTCATTGCCCGCCGGGCGGCGGGTGCTCCTGCGCTTCATGGGTAACCGGCAGCAGCCGTGGCACTACACGCAGATAAGCCAGCATCGCCGTCAGTTCCATCAGCGCCTGCAGGGCAACTGCGGTCGCCGCGAGTCCCGGTTGCTGGGTCACCAGCGCCAGCGGCATCACAACGAAGGAGTTCCGGGTTCCCAGGCTGAATACCAGGGTGCGCGCGGGAGCGTAGCGCAGCCGGAATAGCCGGGCCAGCAGCAGTCCGAGACCCAGCGCCGCCACCGCGTAAGCGGCGTAGAGCAGTCCCAGTTGCGCGACAAACCATTGCGGGTCGGCCAGCAGCGGTGCGACCTGCGAGGCGCAGATCAGGAATAGCACCACCGACAGCAGCAATGCGTTGCAGGGACCCAGCAGCGCTTCCGAGGGCGCCCTGTTCAGGTTCTCCAGCAGATGCTGCACGGCCAGCGCCAGCAACAGCGGCAACAGCACCACGGCGCCGAAGGCCACCAGCAGATCGCTCGGGCGGAATACCGCCAGCGCCGGCGTACCCAGCAGAACCAGCAGCCATAGCGGTAGCAGCAGCACCTGGCCCAGCAGCAGCAACGGACTGCTGACCACGGCCAGTTGTGTGTTGCCACGGGCCAGATGGGTGAAGCTGATGAACCAGTCCGTGCAGGGGGCGAGCAGGACCAGGCACACTGCCAGCCGCAGCGCCGGATTGTCGGGCGATAACTGGAGCAGCAGGGCCACCAGCAACGGCACCAGCAGGAAGTTGCCTGCCGCGCTCGCCCACAGGTACCGCTTGCCGCCGTGGCCGGGGCGCCAGTGCAGCATGGGCACCTGCAGGAAGGTAACGAACAGCAGCAATGCCAGCGCCGGCCAGATCAGTCCGCTCAGTACGCCGGTGCGACCGGGCCACAGCGCGCCGGCCAGCAACCCAAGGGCGACAGCCATCAGGCACAGCGGCAGCAGCAGGCGTTGCAGCCTCAGCGGATTCACGGATGAAAATCAGCCTGTCATGCGGGAGGAGCGGAAGAGGTTATCATAAGCGGCATCGATTCCCGGGAGCTGGTACATGAAACGGAGCAGGGTGCGGAGAAGGATGTTTCGGACGCAGCGGTATCTGATCACCGGCATCCTGACGGTGATCCCGCTATGGATTACCTGGTGGGTCTTCAATTTCTTCTTCAGCCAGCTCTCCGCGCTGGGCGCGCCCTGGGTGCGCGCGCTGGCGCGGCTGCTGGAACCCTCCGCGCCGGTGGTGGCGGATGTGCTGTTGCGGCCCGGCTTCCAGGCGGCACTGGCCATCGTGCTCACCCTGGCGGCCTTGTACGCGCTGGGCTGGCTGGCCACCCAGGTCGTGGGCAAGCGGCTGATCGGGCTGTTTGACCGGCTGATGGAGCGTATACCGCTGGTGGAGCGTATCTACGGTTCCACCAAGAAGTTGCTGACCGCGTTGCAGCAGAAGCCGGATTCGGTGCAGCGGGTGGTGTTGATCAACTTCCCTTCGCCGGAGATGAAGGCGGTGGGATTTGTCACCCGCACCTTTGCCGATGCGGATACCGGGCAGATGCTGGCCGCCGTCTACGTGCCCACCACACCGAATCCCACCTCCGGCTACATGGAGATCGTGCCGCTGGACCAGGTGGTTTCCACCAACTGGACTGTGGACGAGGCGATCTCGTTCATTATTTCCGGCGGTACGATCACCCCGAAGACCATCAACTATTCCCGGAGCAGCGTGCCACCCGCCCGCGAGCGGACCGAACGTTCCTGAGCGTATCGCCTGCCTTCACGGCTTCGAGGCATAGCGGTGCGCTGGAGCAGGCCGGTATTCGGTGCGATGGGCTACTCGCTGCGCAGTTGTTCCAGGATGGCGATGTCCGGGTAGCCGTCGGCGGGCAGGTCGCGGCTGCGCTGGTACTCGCGCAGTGCAGCGCGGGTCATGCGGCCCACCACGCCGTCGGGCCGGCCGCTGTCGAAGCCCAGCGCGTTCAGGCGTTGCTGCAGTTCTTCCACCTCCTCGCGTTTCAGCGGCCGTTCGTCCGGCGGCCGTTCCGCCCGCAGCCTGCCCATGCCGCTGATGCGGTCGGCCAGGTGGCCGACCGCCAGTGCATAGGAGGTGGAGGTGTTCCAGCGCATGATCTTGTCGAAATTGCGGTACACCAGGAAGGCGGGGCCGCGATGGCCGGCGGGCAGGAGCAGGGCGGCTTCCATGTCCGCCTCGGGCAGGGGGCTGCCGTCTGCCGCGCGGACCCCCAGTTCCGCCCAGCGGCTGAGGGGGCGCTTCTGGTCGAGGCCGGTCAGGCTCCAGTCGAACGTGTCCGGCAGGCGCACTTCGCGGCCCCAACGCTCGCCCCGCTGCCAGCCGATGCTGGACAGGTAGTTCGCCGACGAGGCGAAAACGTCCGGCAGGCTGTTCCACAGATCAATACGGCCGTCGCCCGAGCCGTCCACGCCGTAGCGGGTAAAGGTGGAGGGCATGAACTGCGTATGGCCCATGGCACCTGCCCATGAGCCGCGCATCCGGTCGCGGGAGATGTGGCCGCCCTGAAGGATTTTCAGCGCTTCCATCAGCTCGCCGGTGAAATAGCCGCTGCGCCGGGGGTCACAGGCCAGCGTGGCCAGCGAATCCAGCACCGGCATAGTGCCGAAGTAGCTACCGAAATTGGTCTCCAGGCCCCACAGCGCCACGAGGTACTCGGGGCGTACGCCATAGTCGGCGTGAATCTCGTTCAACAGGTCGCGGTAGCGGGAGAGCAACTCGCGCCCGCGCTGTACGCGCTGCTCGGTGACTCGGGCATCCAGGTATTGCCAGAAGGTCTGGAAGAACTCCGGCTGGCGCCGGTCCAGCTCCAGGACCCGGGTCTGCAGTTCCAGTCCGGTCAGGCCCGATTCGATGGTGCCCTGGTTGATTCCCTGTTCTGCGGCGATGTCCCTGAGGTCGTCCACGCAGGCCTGGAAGTCGGAGTCGTTCAGGGCAGCCTGGGCACCGACCGTAACGGAGAACAATAGGCACAGGGCAGGGTATCGCATGGTCGTCCTCTTCGTGCTGGCCGGACCGCCACCAGTCACGGTGGCCTGATATTTGCTGGATGTCCTCCCGGGAGCGCCATCAGGTGCGCAGGGTGTGTTCGCAGGCAGTGCACGGGGGTGACCCGCCCGCTTACCGGTCACGGTCTGCTCACGTGTGGTGCGTTCACGCTGCCCGGGCAAGGACCACGAACCGTCAGGAGGTTGTCCAGTGGACCATAGCACGCTGTCGTTTGAAATACGGATGGTCATTGCACGGATGGCGCGACTGGTACGCAAGTTCGACGGCATGAAAACGGGGTTGTCGGATGAACACGATATTCTCGAGCTGTTGCGTGTGGCGGCGGGACACGAGCGTGCGGAGGTGCGTTCCATCCACGATGAAATGCTCTATCTGATGAGCCGGGAAGAATTGCAGTATCTGGTGGACCGCGGCGTCGATCTGCCCGACGAATACGCGCACCGCCTGCATCCGCCAGAAGCCCCGGTGGCCCCCGGCCGGACGGCTCGGCCCAAGCTGGTTTATCGGGGCCAGGTTGTGCGCCGCTGAATGGTAATCATTCCGGAAAGCTCGGTAATGTGGTGATATACTTGCGTTTAGTCTTTTCGATTGAGCGGTCCGGAAGCCATGAGCGACACCAATCCGACGGCGCTGCGCGCCACGCTGCGCGAAGCGGGGCTTCGGCCCACCAAGCAACGGCTTGCGCTGGCGCGCCTGCTTCTGACCGGCGGGCATCGCCACGTGACCGCCGACGAGTTGCTTGCCGAGGCGCGGGCGGAGGGCATCAGCGTCGCTCAGACCACGGTCTACAATGTGCTGCACCAGTTCCACCGTGCGGGACTCCTGCAGGAGGTTCTGGTAGAGTCGGGCCGCACCTGGTACGACACCAAGATCGGTTCCCATATCCATCTGTATGATGAGGAAACCGGCGTCGTCACCGACCTCGACCAGGATCCGCGGACGCTGCAGCTGCTGGACAAGCTGGATCTGCCGGCGGGCGTGGATGTCATGTCTGTCGATGTTGTTGTGCGCGTCCGCGCAAAAAAATAGTAATATTCAGTCTCTTGTGGATCTTCCTGCAATTATTCCAAACTGGTTGACTCGCCAAACCCCCCTCCTATAGGCTTTAAGCCCGCTGGCTGACAGTCGGCGTCCGTCTGTCCTGTTTCAGGGCGTAACACTTGAGTGTGGGAGGAACTATGAGCCTGAAAGGTACCAAGACCGAAGAAAATCTGAAGGAAGCCTTCGCTGGCGAGTCCATGGCCAACCGTCGTTACCTGTACTTCGCGCAGAAGGCCGATGTGGAAGGTTACAACGACGTTTCCACCGTCTTCCGTTCCACCGCCGAAGGTGAAACCGGCCACGCTCACGGCCATCTGGAATTTCTGGAAGAAGTCGGCGATCCGGCCACCGGCGAACCGATGGGCGACACCAAGGCCAACCTGAAGTCCGCTATTGCCGGCGAAACCCATGAGTACACCGACATGTACCCGGGCATGGCCAAGGCCGCTCGCGACGAAGGCTTCGATGAAATCGCCGACTGGTTCGAAACGCTGGCCAAGGCTGAGAAGAGCCACGCCGGTCGTTTCCAGAAGGCACTGGATCAGCTGGACGGCTAAGTCCGCTTTCCCGTGTGTTCCAGTAGGGCCGGCGGCGTTCTGCCGCTGGCCGTGTTCTTCCCCCTCAGCTGCCGGGAGGCGCCCGTCATGAGCGAAGGAAGTCTAGAGGCCCCGATTCGTCACCCCATACCCTGGGAAGACCCCGATTTCTACGATGAAGACAAGCTGGACGCAGAACTGCGCCGCGTCTTCGATATCTGCCACGGCTGTCGCCGGTGTTTCAATCTCTGCGACTCGTTCCCGCGTCTGTTCGATCTGATCGACGACTCGGAATCCGGCGAGCTGGACACCGTGGCGTCTGCTGATTTCAAGCCGGTGGCGGACGCATGCACCTTGTGTGATATGTGCTTCATGACCAAGTGTCCCTACGTGCCGCCGCACGAGTTCGACCTGGACTTCCCGCACCTGATGCTGCGTTACCGCGCGGTCGAGGCAAAGCAGGGCAAGGTGGGGCTGGTCGACAAGGAACTGAAGAAGACGGACCGCAACGGCAAGCTGGGAGGCGCTGTCGCGCCGCTGGCGAACTGGGCCGCCAGCACCGGAAACAAGGCCACGCGGCCGCTGATGGAGAAGATGGTGGGCATCCATCAGGAAGCCCATCTGCCGAAGTTCAACCGCAAGACATTCGTGGCCGCGGCGAAAAGCGACGTCCCCCCGGTCAACACCGAAGCACCGAACCATGGCCGCAAGGCGGCCATCTTCGCCACCTGTTTTGTCAACTACAACAACCTGGATATCGGCCATGCCACCCGCCGCGTGCTGGCGCACAACGGCGTCGAGACCGAGGTGGTCTACCCCGGCTGCTGTGGGATGCCGCAGCTGGAGAACGGCGATATCGCTGCGGTCGCGGAGAAGGCCAAGAGCACCGCACGCGAACTGAAGCCCTGGCTGGACAAGGGCTACGACATCATCGCCCAGGTACCGTCCTGCGCGCTGATGATGAAGTTCGAATGGCCTCTGATCGTGCCGGACGACCCGGACGTAAAGCGCCTGTCGGAGCACGTCTCCGACGTGACCGAATACATCGTCGGGCTGCACAAGGCGAAGGGACTCACGGAGGGGCTGACGCCTCTGGCAGGCAAGGTAGGCCTGCACCTGGCCTGCCACGCGCGGGCCCAGAACATGGGTGCCAAGGCGGCGGAAATGCTGCGCCTGATTCCCGATGCGGAACTGGCCGTGACCGAACGCTGCTCCGGCCATGGCGGCGCCTGGGGCGTGATGAAGGATAACTTCCCGGTTGCCATCAAGGTGGGCAAGCCGGTGGCACGGAACATGAAAAAAGGCGGCGTGGCCTATGTGGTGTCCGAGTGCCCGCTGGCCGGCGATCACATCCTGCAGGGGATGGACCGGCTGGACGGCGAGGGCGAGACCCCCGAACAGGCCTGGCACCCGATTGAGCTGATGGCCAAGTCCTACGGGTTGGCCTGATACGTACTGGAGGCGGTAATGAGCAACAAGACCGAGGTCACCAGGGACGACATCCTGTCCATGGACGAATACGGCAAGATGCGCAAGTCGCACCGCGCCGAGCTGGTGCAGATCAAGCGCCATCGCCGGGTGTCCTGCGGACCGTTCGCGACATTCTATTTCGAGAACTACCAGACCATGTGGTCGCAGATTCACGAGATGCTGTACATCGAGCGTGGCGGCGAAGAGCAGATCCAGGATGAGCTGGATGCCTACAATCCGCTGATCCCGAAAGGCAGGGAACTGGTTGCCACCTTCATGATCGAGATCGAGGACAAGCCCCGCCGCCAGCGCGAGCTGTCCAGGCTGGGCGGGATCGAGGAGACTTTCTTCGTCAAGGTCGGCGACGAGAAGGTCATGGGCGAATCGGAAAAGGATGTGGACCGCACCACGGCGGACGGCAAGGCCTCGTCGGTGCAGTTCGTACACTTCCATTTCTCGGACGCGCAGATCGCGGCGTTTCGCGATCCCTCGGTGGATGTCGCGGTGGGCGTCGGTCACCCGGAGTACAACCACATGGCCATGCTTTCCGCGGAGCAGCGCGAGGCGCTGGCGCGGGATTTCCGGGGCTGAACGACGCGCTCCTGCATCATCCGCAACAGGCGGCCTCCGGGCCGCCTTTTTACTGCTGCAACACCGTTTGCCTGGCATTGCCCGGGCCGCTATGATGCTGCGCCGGATTCGCGCGACAGCCATGCTGCCACGATCATGCGAACCCGATTGGCCAGTAGTGTATGCTGGGCCGAAAACAGGTGTGATTCCTTGCGGGCGCGAACGCGGGAATGAATCAGCGCTTCCCTAAGCACCGGTAAATCCACGAGTCCCTGCCATCGCAGCGCGGACCGCATATGAGAAAGGACGGGGTGGAGGATGAGAGGTCTTGTCGGCTTCGCGTTCGTCATCGATTTCGTAGCCCGCATTATCGGTCGCTTCATGGGCTGGATGGCAGTAGCGCTGATTGTGCTGGGCGTGATCAACGTCGTGGGGCGCTATCTGGGCGCCCAGCTCGGCATGCAGCTCAGTAGCAACATGCTGCTGGAAGCCCAGACCTACGCGTTCAACCTGATGTTCCTGTTGGGGGCGGCCTACGTACTCCAGCGTGACGGACATATTCGCGTGGACATCCTGTATTCCCGTTTCAGCAACCGCCAGCGAGCCTGGGTGGACATCCTCGGCGCATTGCTGTTCCTGATCCCGTTCTGTGCCCTGGCCATCTATTTCAGCATGGCCTACGTGGGCCGTTCCTGGTCGACGATGGAGGTCAGCCCGAACCCGGGCGGCCTGCCGCGCTACCCCATCAAGACCGTGATCATCATTGCCTTTGTCATGCTGATGCTGCAGGCGGTCAGCGAAACCATCAAGCGCATTGCCTGGCTGCGCGGCGTCCCGGGTGTTCCTGGACCGGCCGGTATTGAAGAACCCGCGCAGCGGCCGGAGGCTGCTTGATGGAGTATCTGGCCCTGTGGATGTTCGTCGTCCTGATGCTGTTCATGCTGACGGGCTATCCGGTGGCGTTCGCGCTCGGTGCCACCGCCGTCGTCTTCACGCTCATCGGCAGCGATATGCTGCCCAATCTGGGAGTTTCCCTGCCCTGGGATCCGCTGTTCCGCACCACGCGGCTGAACGTGCTGCCGCAGCGGATATTCGGCTCCATCATGGACAACTACACGCTGGTGGCCGTGCCGTTCTTCGTGTTCATGGGCGTGATGCTGGAGAAGTCAGGCCTGGCGGAGGACCTGCTGAAGACCATGGGCCGGCTGTTCGGCCAGATGCGCGGTGGACTGGCCATTTCCGTGGTCGCGGTGGGGGCTCTGCTGGCCGCGTCCACCGGCGTGGTCGGAGCCTCGGTGGTGACCATGGCGGTGCTGGCGCTGCCGGTGATGATGAAGTACGGCTACGACAAGGGGCTGGCCAGCGGCGTTATCGCGTCCAGTGGGACGTTGGGGCAGATCATCCCACCCAGCATCGTGCTGATCATTCTCGGCGACCAGATGGGCGTCAACGTCGGCGACCTGTTCCTGGGTGCCTTCGTGCCGGGGCTGGTGCTGGCCTCACTGTACATTCTCTATGTGGTCGTGGTGTCCTACCTGCGTCCCTCCATGGCGCCCGCGCTGCCGAAACACTCGGATGACTTCGTCGTGCAGAACCTGGCGCTGGCCGTGCTGCGCAGCCTGCTGCCGCCGCTGGTCCTGGTGGGGGTGGTGCTGGGTACCATCTTCATGGGCATCGCCTCGCCCACCGAGGCCGGTGCCATGGGGGCCTTCGGTGCCAGCGTGCTGGCTTTGCTGAACGGGCGGCTGACACTGAAGAACGTGCGCGACGTCTCCGAGACCACGGTCCGGCTCACCAGCATGGTGTTCATCATCCTGGTTGGGGCCACCGCCTTTGCCATGGTGTTCAATGCGCTGGATGGCCCGTGGATCGTGGAGGACTTCCTGCTGGCCCTGCCCGGGGAGCAGTGGGGTTTCCTGTTCTTCGTGATGCTGACGATTTTCATCCTGGGCTTTTTCCTGGATTTCATCGAGATCACGTTCATCGTCGTGCCGCTGATCGCCCCCATTGCCATCACGCTCGGCTTCGATCCGGTCTGGTTCGGCGTCCTGATCGCCATGAACCTGCAGGCCTCGTTCCTGACCCCGCCGTTCGGCTTCTCGCTGTTCTACCTGCGCGGGGCGGCGCCGGCGAGCATACGCACCACCGACATCTACCGGGGCATCGTGCCGTTCATCCTCATCCAGCTCGTCATGCTAGTGATCATTGTCGCGTTCCCCAGCCTGGTGCTCTGGCTGCCAGGCATTTCGCCCACCTGAGCCGTTTCGGCCGGGCATGAAAAAGGCAGCCCGCGGGCTGCCTTTTTTTTGTCGAACTCTGCCGGCAGGCGCCGGTCAGGTATCGCCGTAGATGAAGTTCTCGTACTGATGGGTGGTCCGCCGGGTCCAGCCGCGGATCCTGGTGCGGAACGCATCCCACTCCTCATAGATGGTCCGGTACATGTCGTCGCGCATGTCTTCCTCGTGAACCTCCGCCGTACCCTGGCGGAATGCCTCCAGCACTTCCGAAGGGAAGTCCCGCACCTCGATGCCGTGGTCGTTGACCAGCTTTTCCAGCGCTGCCGGATTGCGGACGTGGTAGCGGGCGGCCATCCACGCGTTGGCCTCATAGGACGCTGCCTTGATCATGGCCTTGATGTCGTCGGGAAATTCGTTCCAGATGTCCTGGTTGAAGTAGAAGCCCAGCATGGCACTGGTCTCGGCCCAGCTCGGCATGTACAGGTACCTGGCAACGCGATGCATGCCCAGGGTCATGTCGTCATCCGGACCGACCCATTCCGCCGCATCCAGCGCTCCACGCTCCATGGCGGTGAATACTTCGCCGCCGGGCAACTGCTGGATGTTGACCCCGGCTTTCGCCATGACGCGGCCGCCGTGGCCGGGGAACCGCATGCGCAGGCCGCGTAGATCGGCCGGGCTATTGATTTCCTTGTTGAACCAGCCGCCGGTCTGTGCGCCGGTATTGCCGCCGGGGAATGCAATCAGGTTGTCGCGGGCATTCAGTTCGTCCCACAGTTCCTGACCGCCCCCGTGAATCATCCAGGCGTCCTGCTCGTGCAAGGTGAGGCCGAACGGCAGGGCGGTATAGAAACCGTGCGCCGGCGACTGGCCGATGAAGTAGTAGGGCGCGGTATGGCAGCACTCGAAGGCGCCGCTGGAGACCGCGTCATAGACCTCCAGTGGGCCGACCTGTGCACCACCGGGATAGGTGTTGACCCGCACGTCCCCGTCCGTCATCTCACCGACGCGCTTGGCGAAGTACTCCGCAGTACCGTAGAGGTTGGTCAGGGCTGCCGGCCATGAGGTGACCATGTCCAGCCGGAAGCGGCGGTTCCTGGCGAACACGTTCGGCGAGAACGTGCTGCTTGCGGCAACGGCACCGGCTGCAGCGCCGGTGAGAAAACCACGACGTTTCATAGAAGCTACCCCTTTTCGGAATTGTTTTGCATCAGCCGACCACGGGCCAGGCTTCCATACCTCCACAACCCTCGTTGAACCGCGGTCTTGCGTGATTGTGACATTGCCGGCGGGCGGATGCCATTGCGGAGCGCGCCGGGCGGGCAGCCCCGGATCTTCCCGTATGTCTTGCGTTGTTGTACATATAATGTATAAGTATTGTATCGGATATGCAGGCATGGCCGGTGTCCGGTTCGAAGCCCGCGAGGGCGTGCCCATCTGTCGGGGAGATTCCATCGTGAAACGATTTTTCGTTCTTCTGATTCTGGCCGGCGCCGCGCTGGCTCTGGCGGGCTGCTTCAGCAGCAGTAGCAACAACAACCGGGGGTCGTCCGGTCCCGCCGCGGATATCCGGGTGCTGCACGCGGCGGCCGATGTGCCGGCGGTCGATATCTACGTGGAGGGAGATCTGGCAGTCCCCTCGCTGGCTTTCGGTGAGGCAACCGGATTCACTTCCGTGCCCGCCGGCGCGCTGACCATCGATATCCGGGCCGCCGGCGCACCGGCGGATTCCGCCCCGGTGTTCAGCGAAACAGTCACCCCGGCTGACGGGATGACCTACACGCTGGTGGCCTATGGCCTTCTTGGCGATGACAGTTTCGAGTTGCTGGTCATTCCGGACGAGCAGGCAACGCCCGCTGACGACAACCTGCGGTTGTTCGTGTTGCACGCGGCGCCGGCCGTCGGGCCGGTGGATGTCTACCTCGGCACCGGTGACGAGCTCGGCAGTGCCACGCTGACGGAATTCGCCCCGCAGGACGATACTGACGGTTATCTGGAGGTGCCTGCCGGCGCGTATCGCATCCGCATCACCCCGGCCGGCAGCGACACCGTTGCCTACGACTCCGGCATTGTCGACCTGCAGGCCGGCCTGTCCTATTTTGTTGCGGCTCTGGATCGCGAATCCGGCTTTGCCCCTGCGTCGACGGTGGCTCTGCTGGGTGATCCCGCCTTCGTCCAGCTTGATGACCAGCGCGCCTGGGTGCGCGCCATGCATCTGTCTCCGGATGCGCCGGACGTGGATGTGTTCGTGGATGGTGTAGAAGCTCTGAGCGGTGTTCCGTTCCGGGCGGTCAGTGACTACCTGACGGTGCTCGCCGGAGATTACGAAGTCTCGATCGCGCCGACCGGATCGACCAGCGCGGTGAGCACCTTGCAGGTGTCTCCGGAGGCCGGCATGGCCTATAGCGTGCTGGCTGTCGGCCTGGTGGAACCCACCAATGGCAACGGATTGGAGCTGATACCCATCGTGGATGAAACGGTGCCGGCTGCGGGCGACGATGTGCTGGTGCGGATCATTCACGCCTCCCCGGACGCGCCGAACGTGGATGTACTAGCCGACGGCTCCATTCTGCCCGGCCTTGAGAACGTGCCGTACTTCACCGCGTCGGGCTATCTGACCGTGCCCCAGGGTACCTATAACCTGGCAGTGAACGTGACCGAGACGGACACCACGGTTATCGATCTGCCGGACACGGCACTGGACGCGGGCACGATCTACACGGTGATCGCCACCGGCCTGGTGGGGGATGACGATCTGGAACCCGTGCTGGTGCTCGACTGACCTCTCCTGGCAGTCATCTGCGTTACCATGATTGCGAAGCCCGGCTCAGGCCGGGTTCGCGTTTTCGTGCGCGCGGTCCCGCGGGAGCCCCCGCATCCGCCCGCTCCCGGCACAGGAGATGACCTATGTCCCGCCACTTCGAACAGGCCGAGGGCCTGTGCGAAAACCCGCATCCGGAAACGGATGCTTTCGTGTTCAACCAGACCATGATGCGCATCAAGGACCCCAAGCGGACGCTGGACTTCTACACGCGCCTGCTGGGCATGCGGCTGATCCGCAAGCTGGATTTCCCGGAGATGCAGTTTTCGCTGTACTTTCTGGGCATGGCCACCGAGGAACAGGCAAAGGATATCCCCAGGGACGTCCCCGGCCGCACCCGCTACACCTTCGGTCAGCCGGCGATGCTGGAACTGACCCATAACTGGGGAACCGAGGACGACCCCGAATTCGCCTATCACAACGGCAACGACCAGCCACAGGGTTTCGGTCACATCGGATTCGACGTGCCGGATGTCTACAAGACCTGCGAGCGGCTGGAGAACGAGGGGGTGGAATTCGTGAAGAAGCCTGATGGCGGCAAGATGAAGGGCATCGCCTTCATCAGGGATCCCGACGGTTACTGGATCGAGCTGTTCCAGTCCAGGAAGATGGCGGACACGTTCTGATCATGACCATGGGCCGCCGCCCTGGCGGCGGCCCGGGCGGGATCCCTATGCGCCGGCGGCAAGACGGTCGCTGCTGCCATTGCTGCGCTGCCGGTGTCCCAGGCGTTGCCAGATCTTCTCGTGGAAGAAGTAGGCCAGAGTGTTGGCCATGGGCTCGATCAGGGCGACTGCCCCGCCGATGACGACACTCCCGGTCAGCGCATAGACCACGGCGAAGGCCACGGTGATGTGCGTCAGACCGAACGTCACGGTTTTTACCAGGGTTTTTTCGTTGCGCATGGTTCAGTCCTCATGTTGATCCATGCATGCATGATGGGGTAATTTGGGCAATAGATGAAATTGATAATTACTCTTGTTTAGATTGTTCGACTCAATTGAAAACGGCGCTCCGGTATAAACCCGGAGCGCCGTTTTCCGACAGCCGAACACCTCGGTCTGCGTCTCGGGAATCAGGCAGTGCTTCCCTCGGCGTCAGTGGTTCGCCGATGCCGCCTTGGCACACTCGGAGGTTTCCAGCTCCTCGAGCTGTGCCTGGGCGTCGCGCAGGGCGGTGCGCAGCCCTTCCTCGACCACCGGGTGGTAGAAGGGCATGTCCAGCAACTGGCCGATGGTCAGCCGCTGCTGATGTGCCCAGGCAAGCAGGTGCGCCAGGTGTTCGGCGCGGGGGCCGATCATCTCCGCCCCGAGCAGGCGGCAGCTCACCGCGTCGGCGTAGACGTGCAGCAGGCCGCGGTTCTGGCCCATGACGCGGCTGCGGCCCTGGTTCTCGAAGCTGACCGCGCCGACCACGTGCGGGCGCTCGCGGATCGCCGCATGACTTTCGCCGATCATGGCGATCTGCGGGTCGCTGAACACCACGCTCAGCGGCGTCCGGCGCTTGCCCGGCGCGATGAAGGGGTAGCGGCCGGCATTGTCGCCGGCGATGCGGCCTTCATCCGAGGCCTCGTGCAGCAACGGTAACTGGTTATCGGCATCGCCGGCGATGAAGATGTGGCTGCGGCCGCACTGCATGGTGCCGGAATCGAACTGCGGAACACCGCGCCCGTCCAGTTTCAGCGAGGTGTTTTCCAGGCCCAGGTTATCCACGTTCGGGCGCCGGCCGGTGGCCGCCAGCAGGTACTGGAAGCGTTCCTGCCGCCGCTGCCCCTTCCGGTCACGGAAGGTGACCGTGACCGACTCGCCGCTACGCTCCACGCCTTCCACGGCGGCGTCGGCATCCAGCGGGAATTCCGCGCCGAAGGTCCGTTCCGCGTAATCGCGCACGACGGGATCGGTGAGCGGACCGACCAGGCCGCCGACGCCGAACATGCGCACGCGCACGCCCAGCCGGTGCAGCGCCTGGCCCAGTTCCAGCCCGATCACTCCGGGACCGAATACCACCACGGATTCCGGCAGGTCCTGCCAGTCGAAGACATCGTCGTTGACGATCAGCCGGTCACCCAGGCCATCGAACAGTGGCAGTACATTGGGGCGCGAACCGGTCGCGATCACGATACGTTCCGCCTGCACCTGGATGTCGTCGTCCACCTGCAAGGTGTGGTCATCCAGGAAGCGGGCATGGCCGATAATACGGTCCTCGGCGTCAATGGCCTCGGTTGACTCCACCACGAAGCCAACGAAACGGTCGCGCTCGCGGCGCACGCGCTCCATCACTTCCCGACCATCCACGCGCACATCACCCGGGTGGACCCCGAACAGCGGTGCGTGCTCTGCGTGATGCGCCGCTTCTGATGCGGCGATCAGCAGTTTGCTGGGCATGCAGCCGACCCTGGCGCAGGTGGTGCCGTAGGGGCCGCCTTCAATCAGTACGACGCGTTGCCGGTGGGCCTTGGCCGCGCGGTAGGCGGCAAGCCCGGCGGAACCGGCTCCAATGACGGCAACCTCAGCCTGGATCTTCTGCATGGATCTGTCTCCTGATGGATGCGGGGTTTGCAAAAGGCACCGGAATGCCCTTTGCAAACCCCGGAAGCCGAGGGCTTCCGGGGCGGTGGGATCGGCCTTGCGGCCGTGGCGGCAATCAGGCCGCCTGATCCTTCTTCAGATACTCTTCCAGCGCATCGGCGCCGCCAATCAGCTTGCCGCCGATGAACACCTGGGGCACCGTGGTTGCACCACTCACGCCGCGCAGACCGCGGCTGGTGATGCCGGCACCCAGAACCACTTCCTCGAATTGCAGTTCGTTCTCCCGCAACAGGGTCTTGGCGCGGGCACAGAACGGGCAGCCCACCTTGGAGAAGATGGTGACCGATTCGGGAGCGCGGGCATCCTTGTTCAGGTACGCCAGCATGGTCTCCGCATCGGAGACTTCGAACGGGTCGCCCGGCTTTTCCGGCTCGATGAACATCTTCTCGATGACACCGTCGCGCACCAGCATGGAGTAGCGCCAGGAACGTTTGCCGAAGCCCAGGTCCGCCTTGTCCACCAGCATCCCCATGCCTTCGGTGAATTCACCGTTGCCGTCCGGGAGCAGGCGCACGTTCTCGGCTTCCTGGTCCTGGCCCCATTCGTTCATCACGAATGCGTCATTGACGGACAGGCAAACGATCTCGTCCACGCCATTCGCCTTCAGCACCGGCGCCAGCTCGTTGTAGCGGGGCAGGTGGGTGGATGAACAGGTCGGGGTGTAGGCGCCCGGCAGCGAGAACACCACCACCGTCTTGCCGGCGAAGATGTCGTCAGTGGTCACATCGACCCAGTCGTTGTTCTCGCGGGTGCGGAACGTCACGTTCGGGACGCGCTGGCCTTCGCGGTTCTGCAACATGTCAAACCTCCTGTTTACAGTTAATGAAAAGACAAGTCAGTGCATTGCTGCGACGCCGCAAAGATCGCAAATACCCCCGGACCTGTACAATGGATTGATCTTTTTCTTGCGATAGCTAACGACTATCGAAGCGTGGATGGGGTGTTGGTCGGGGCTTTGACGTGGCACCCCTGGCTGCGCTTCAATCCCGACACCGAACCACAGGCTGGGAGGCTGCGATGCCCGCGCTGGGCCCAAGAGAAGTTGAACCGGATGCCTGGTTGCGCTGGCTGCGGGAGGCGGCCGTGCTGCTGGTGCGCTGGCCGCGGCCGACAGCCCTGTGGGTGGTGGCCAGCCTGTTCCTTTTCTATATGAGCCACAGGATGAGTTGGGCGGAGTTCCGCTATTTCTCCCAGTTCTTCCTGGTTGCGCTGGGGCTGATGGCGTTCATCCGACTGGCCTGGTGTGCAGATCACAACAAGATGCCACGTGTCTGGAACGTGATGCCGACGAACCGGGACTGTGTGCTGGCGCTGGGGCTGGCGGCTGCGTTGTTCGCCATGCTGGTGGCGCTGAGCGGCATGCTTGGGCCGCTGGCGGCCGCGTTCCGGGAGGCGGTGGAGGCGCTGGGCCTTTGGAGCCGGGTGACCGCCGATGGCCTGCCGGCGGTGCCACCGCTGCGCCATACGCTGTTGGGGCCGATTCTGGTTCCAGGGGCGACGGTGGCCCTGTCGCTGACGGCGTGCGTGGCACTGTTGCTGGCGTTCGGACAGTTCTTCCTGTTGCCGATGGTGGTGCTGCACCAGCCGCCGTTGCCGCCGGCGATGGTGACCAGTGCGCATGCCTATCCGCTGAATCCCGTGCCGATGATGGGTTTGTCGGGACTGGTGATGATGTTGCCGGCGCTGGTCGTGGTGTCGCTGGGGTGGGTGGGGGCGCTGGCGGTGCCTTACATCGGGGCGTTGATGTATGTGGCGTATCGGGATGTATTTCTCGGGAAAGAGGATGAGGCCTCGGAAGAGGTCGAGGACGAAGAGTCCGGGCGGATGCCGGCCAGGTTCTGAGGTCGGTGTTGGCAGGAGTGGCTTCGATCCGGCTTGAGGCGGGAGGCTTGCTTCAGGACACGCCGTTAACCCATCCATGGGGGCTCGACAGCGGCGTCCCTGCCGCTGACGGTCCGGAAGCAAGCCTCCCGCCTCAAGCCTGGTTTCTGTGGCTCATCTCATGGTGGTTCCATCGTAGAGTGTGCACCACAACGTGGTGCACGCCGGTGGGTCACCGGAAAAAATCCAGAGGCAGGCGTAGGGTGCTCAGAGCCGAAGGCGATGCGCACCGGAAGTGCTACAACAATCAGGAGCAACCGGTTGGATCGCGACCGCATCGTGAAAGACGAGCACGGCCGTCCGTTGGTGGACGCGCTGGTGGACAGAAAAGCCCTGGCCGAGCGGGTCTGCGAGCGCTATCGCGAGGTCGTGGACGACTGGCAAGCGCTGGTGGCGTCTCTTCAGGAGCCGTTGCCGGTGACGTTGTGGGCGAATCCCCTGCGTCTTTCGCGGGAGGAACTGGCCGGTTTGCTGGATCGCGCAGGGGTGGCGTCGCGGCCGTTGCCGTGGAATGAGCTGGCGCTGGAGCTGGATGCGGAGGCCCGGCCGGGCTTGCATTGGGGGTTCTTTGCCGGACTGTTCCAGGTGCAGGAGGCGGTGTCGATGCTGCCTGTGCGGTTGCTGGATCCGCAGCCGGGGGAACGGGTGCTGGATCTGTGTGCGGCGCCGGGGAACAAGACGGCGCAGATTGCCGTGGCGATGCGGAATAGCGGCACGGTGGTGGCGAATGATCTCAGCCGCGGGCGTATTCCGGCCGTGCGCCAGGCGATCAAGCGCCTGGGCCTGATGAATGTCGCGCTGACGGTGAAGGACGGGCAGGGGCTGACCGGCCGGGCAGGGCAGTTCGATCGGGTACTGGTGGATGCGCCCTGCACCTGTGAGGGCACGTTCCGCAAGGTGCGGGTACCGCAGGTGGTGACCGCGCGTTTTCGCGAGAGCACGGCGCGCACGCAACTGCGGTTGCTGGAGCGGGCGGTGACCCTGGTGCGTCCCGGCGGGCGGGTGGTGTATTCCACCTGTACGTTCTCGCCGGAGGAGAACGAGGCCGTTGTGGATGCCGTGCTCGCCGCCGGCGCTGGCACGCTGAGACTGTTGCCGGCGCGGGTGGAGGGGTTTCGCGGCAGTCCGGGGCTGACCGGCTGGCAGGGGAGGCGCTTCGACCCGCAATTGGCCGGGGCGTTGCGGGTATGGCCGCACCATGAGAACACCGGCGGCTTTTTCGTGGCCGTGCTGGAGAAGAGCGCCGATGTGCCGGCGCCGGAGCCGGTCGGCTATTTCCGTCCGCCTGAGGAACCGGCCGCGGAATGGCTGCAGCCGCTGACGGAACGGCTGGGCATTCCCGTCGAGGTGTTTCAGGGCGTCAGCGTGGTGAAGCGGGGCAACCGCCATGTGCACCTGCTGCCCCGGGACCACCGCCTGCCGCAGGCGCCGGCGCCGGACATGCTGGGCCTGCCCGCCGTGCGCCGGAAAAGCCTGCCGCTGAAACCCACCACTGCCGCGGTGCAGTTGTTCGGTCACCGGGCCAGCCGGAATGTGCTGGAGCTGGGTGATGAGCAACTGGACCGGTACCGCGAACGCCGGGATACCGGGGTGAGCGAGCGCCAGTTGGCGTCGTGCACGGGGCCGGGCTACGTGGTGGTGCGATACCAGGGGCAAACCGTGGGGCTGGGCCAGTTGATCTACGAGCGGGAAAGCCCGCGGGTCTGGCTGCGCAGCCTGGTGCCCAAGGCCTGGGGCGTGACGGTGGCGGAAGAGGACCTGCCTGCTTCCAGCGGTCAGTCCTCCGCCTGGTAGTTGGCGTCCGGCCAGTTGGCCAGTATCTCCTGCGCCTGGTCCCGCGCGGAGAAACGTTCCCACACCAGGCCGTTGATGTCCCGCTCCACGGACAGGGTTTCCGCGCCGGGATCCTCCCAGCCGACATGGCGGATACCGGTGTCGCGGCCGGGAATGTAGCGTACCGACAGGTTGAGTTCGCGGGTGCGCCAAAGCGCGTATTCGCCCGGGATCAACAGGACGGGTCTTGCATCCAGCCGGCGGCTGTATTCCTCCACGCTTGCCTCGATGTCCTCTACGCCGACCGCCAGATGAAAGCGCCTCATGGTCAAGTCCCTCTTGCTTGGCCTCTCTCGGTGTTCTCGTCCCGGAACTTGCCGAGGAGATGGGAGGCTGTTAGTGTCCAAACTATCAGGATTACGCTACAACGTGCCAGTGACTAACATCATCGATCATACACGCAGACGATTTATCGGCCCCTGGTCCTATTGGATGGTCCGGGGGAGTCTGTCGTACACCTGATCCAATACCCGCTCAACTGGTGAACGTCATGGCCCGGCTCCCTCGGCGAAAAGGACCGGGGGTTATTGTCGGCAGGCCATGACGCTGAGCACGTTCAAACACCAGGAGAGCACCATGACATCCATTCTGCGTCCCGACAGTCTGCATCACCTGCTGGCCGGCCGGGATCTTACCGATCGCCGCCAGGGCGCCCATGCCCTCCAGCCTCTGGCGCGGGAGGTTATCCGACGTACGTCCGCCGCCCTGGAGCAGCAGGCCCGTGTGCTGCGCAGCCTGGGAATCCGGCGCCTGGAGGACGGCAGTCTGTGGCTGCATACCTCGCCGGCCGGCGCGCTGGAGGAAGCGCTGGATCTGGCGGAGGAGTCCGACGATTCCGGGGTCGGCTTGCTGGCCTGTTTCGACCGTGCCCATACGCTGGAACGTGATGGGGTGGTGGGGCTGCGGACCCATCGGCTGACGCTCTGGTGCCAGGAAACCGACCAGGCCGACCGGTTGCCGGTACTGATCGGCACGGCACTGCGTGCGGCCTTGCCGGGTGTCTGCTACCGGCTGGTCCCGGACCGCCAGACTGGCATGGAACGGGTCTTCCGCGTGGACGTGCGCCGGGGCGATGACTGGAGCGCGGTCGGCTACGGCGGGCGCTCCGCCGGCGAGCATGTGGCCGGCTTCCTCGGGCTCGTCCTGGATCTGGAAGCCTTGCTCGTGCTGCGCAAGGGCCTGCCGGACCAGGCTCTGATCCACGTCCGGGCGCCTGCCGTTCAGGCGCAGATGCTCGACCTGGAGCCGTGGCAGCCGCTGGCGGACGAAGCGCTGGCCTCAGGCACGGCGCAATAAGGCCAGCGTTTCCACATGCCGGGTGCCCGGAAAGAAATCGTATGGCTGCAGGCTGGCGACCCGGTAGCCGGCGGCCTCCAGCGTGCGCAGATCCCTGGCGAGGGTGCCGGTACTGCAGGACAGGTAGGCAATCCGGTGCGGTCGTGCCTCGGTTGCCAGCCAATGCAGGATGTCCGGTTCCAGCCCGGTGCGGGGCGGGTTCGCGTAAACCAGCGTCCGTTGCGGCTCGCCAAGCCCCAGCCACGTCCGTATCTGCGGCAAGCGCGTGGCGCAGGTCCCGCGCAGCACCTCCGCGGCCGGCGCGTTGCGACGGGCGCAGTCCACGGCCTCCGCACCGAGCTCCACCCCCAGTACCCGGGCGCCGTTCCCGCTCCAGCGCCTGAGACCGCTGCCGAGCCCGCAGTACAGGTCCACCAGGGCGTCACCGCCGGCGGGCCGGAGAAAGTCCGCGGCCAGTTCCAGGCTGTGGTGGTGCAGGGTGGGCACCAGTTGGCGGAAGGCTTCCGGGCCGTAATACAGTCCCTCCTCGTCCCTGGAATACCGTTCTCCCGCAAGCAGTTGCCAACCGCGTTTGGCGAACAGACGCCGGCCGGCGGACGGGTGGCGGTTGAGCCACAGTGCGTCGAGATCCAGTGCCGGCAGGCTGAGCGTGGACTCCCAGGCTGGTGTCTGCGGGCTGGCGTGCTTCACCACCAGTGTGGCCTGGCGGCCGCTGCAGACCAGGTAGGCCAGCGGAAAGCGTTCCGGCGACGGCAAATGATGCCGCAGCCAGGCGGCAAGGCGGTTGATGCGCGGGTGGTGTACCGGGCAGTCGGGAATGGACACGAGGTCGTCACGCCGCAGCAGGCCGAAACGCCAGCCATCATCCCAGCGGGCGTGCAGGCTGGCCCGCGAGCGGTAGTGCTGCCGCCACCCCGCCGGTGCGGGCATCACCGCTTGCAGTGCTGCAGTCCAGGGCGCCAGCGCCTGCGTCAGCCAGCGCTGTTTCTGCGCCACACTGCCGGCGGAGGTGAGATCGCGGTGGCCGCAGCCCGGGCAGTCCGGCACGCAGCCCTGCCGGTCGACCAGCCGGTCAGGCGCGGATATCACAGGGCACCACCGCCACGGTGACTTCGTCGCGGTCGTGGAAGAGCTGCCGGCAGCGGATGCGCAGTGCTTGTCCTCTTGCGCCGTGGGTCGGCAGCCGGGCCAGGCATTCCTGTACGTTGCGGTAGCGCTGTTTCATCGGCAGTTTCAGGTTGAAGACGGCCGCGCGGCAATCGCCACGCTGCAGCCATTGCGCCATCAGTGCAGCGATGCGCGAGGGCTGCTCCACCATATCGCAGACCAGCAGATCCACCGGGCGCGGCGGACGGAAACGGAAGCCGTCCTCGCGGCGGTGATCCACCAGCCCGGTGTCCATTACCACGGAACTCATCGGGCCGTTGTCCACGGCAGTCACGCGCAGGCTGCGGTTGGTGAGCTGCCAGGTCCAGCCGCCGGGCGCGGCACCCAGGTCCACGGCGGTATTGCCCGGTGCCAGCAGCGCCGCCGTTTCACCTTCGGTCAGCAGCACCATCAAGGCTTCGTCCAGTTTCAGCGTGGAGCGGCTGGGCGCTTCCCGCGGCATGCGCAAGCGCGGGACGCCGAGCGGCCACGGTGCGCTGCGCCGCGGGTCTCCCAGCGCGATCTCCACCGCCGCCGAATGCTGAAAATAGAAATGCAGCCGGGGCGCGGTGCAGCCCGGGGTTACCCGCAGTCGCTGCGTCAGCCCCCGCATCAGCGGTGGCCGGAAGCGCTTGCAGAACCGCGACAGTGCCTTGCCTTCGTTCGTGTCGGGATACTCCAGCAGTACGTCCGAGACCTGCTCCAGCCCGCCCGGCAAAGCGGCCACGATGGCGGAAACGCGGTCGGTTTCCGGCAATCCGCTCAGGTGACCCACACGCCCCAGCCACTGGCGGGGAAAGATCAGTTCGCGCCAGTGCAGCGCCTGCAGGAATGGTTCAAGGCTGCTATGGTCGCCGGTATGGAACCGGACCAGGCCGGTGTCGGCCTCCGTACGGCACCAGCCCGGCACGTCGTTGCGGGCCGCGAGATCCATGATCTCTGCGGCGCAGTCATTTTCGAAACCCGCGCGGCAATAGAACAAAACCGCGTCGCAGGCGGTCGAGAGGGTACAATGTTTCTTCATGCGCGGCATTGTAGCGTGGTTCCATAACGGCAAATGAACAAGGAGTGATCCATGGAGACAGTACTGATTGTCATTGCGGCGGCGGTGGTTGCGCTGCTGGCCTCGGCGATTCGTATCCTGCGGGAGTACGAACGCGGCGTGATCTTCCAGCTCGGCCGCTTCTGGAGCGTCAAGGGCCCCGGTCTGATCCTGGTGATCCCGATCATCCAGCAGATGGTCCGCGTCGACCTGCGTACCGTGGTCATGGACGTGCCCAGCCAGGACGTCATCTCCAAGGACAACGTATCGGTGAGTGTGAACGCGGTGCTGTACTTCCGGGTGGTGGACCCGGAGCGGGCGGTGATCAACGTCGAGGACTATTTTGCGGCGACCAGCCAGCTTGCCCAGACCACGCTGCGCTCGGTGTTGGGCCAGCACGACCTCGACGAAATGCTGGCCGAACGGGAGAAGCTGAACGACGACATCCAGGGTATTCTGGACAATCAGACCGACGCCTGGGGCATCAAGGTGGCCAACGTGGAGATCAAGCACGT
>JBJHBJ010000040.1:0-44150 GCA_050485425.1 Ectothiorhodospiraceae bacterium
TGCGGATTCCATGAAGGCCAGGAGAGCAAAACTCCATAAACAGGCCGGATATACGACCGCAACCGATTCTCTATTCGCTCTGATCAGAAACTCTTCCTCTGTCTACTTGCGGGAGGAGTCCATATACGTTTGTTAGGAATTGATCTCATGCATCTTTAACTTGACTGGCCTTCTCCTTCCAGAGACCAATAGGTATAGGAAGATCGCATCCCCATTATGGTCTCTGGGATTTGTGCTGAAGTACTCTGGCCCTGAAAATTTGAACGTTATACTGGCGTGTGGCGCAACCGAAATATCATTAAAATATTCATCTGCTTCAGCCACAGAGTCTATCAGCTCCCAACCAGTCCCCTTCCTCTTGCATACCTGAACTTGATAGTAAGTTATTATCGCAGGTCTTCCCGACAAGTTCCGAACAAATATCTTATTCCCAATGCCGTCTACATCACCGGTAAACGTAAAGCCAACTTCAAGCTTCATTCTGGCCTTTAGGAACTCTCTGGCCGCCAACAGTGTAGACAGGACGGCACCCCACAGAGCAATAGGGTCAACATCTTTTATTGATGATATGTCCATGTGTACCGTGTATTCCTAACGACTCAATCAGCTGACGCTTTATCGGTCGGCTGGATTGACTTGTTAAATTCTGCTAAAGCAGGAGTAAGTATATCTTTGACTAGATTCTCCAGCTCACCATTATCTATTTTTGATATGTTATTTTTTCGTTTTTTGATTAAGTGAGCTGACGACAGATATGCAAAAACACTCACTTTTAGTGAAAGCTTCCGAATATCAGACTCAAGATCTTTTATTGATTCTAGCTCAGCGCTCCTTGTCATATGGGACTTTAGCGATTGAGATAGCTTACTACCAACCCCAGTTTCTTCCAGTGGCGACAGAGATCTTGCTAAATATGAATCAAGAAACATCAAAAACTTCTTAGTCTTACTTGCCGATCCAACTTTATATGCAAAGATTGGATCATCCGATGATATGAGCGAAACAGCTTCTTGATATCTTTCTTGGTAGTCATCAAAGTCGGAAAGAGCTATTCCTCTTGCGGTTTCAATCAATATCGGAGTGAAATAGTTCCTAGAAGCCCTAATGTCATTTTCTGATATGTTTTCAGCTGGAAACTGCTTTTTTATTTCAATTGCCAGTTGATCAAACACGTCGTCAAAATCTTTTCTATAAAAAACCGAAATCCTATGCCAAACTTCAAGAAGTATATAGAGGGCAATTTTCCTGTTTTTTATGTTTTCTCTTCTTGAGCGATAGAAGTAGCCAACTGCCAATAAAACAGGAGTTAGTATTCCTATCAAAAGTTTGTTGTCTATATTTATCAGATCAACCACCGATATTTCCTTAAGAATTTAACGCTTAGCGTAACCGGCCGGATTTGGAGCGCCAGCGGAAAAGACGGTCCGCGTTGACGCTTTCGTTAGCCATCAGAAGTTTCCTTCCCAGCGTTCTTCTTGCTTACAATGCCTCCAAAATAGAACCCAACAACTGTTAAAAACGCTGCCTTCAGGAATTCCGGGATTTCTCTCTCAGCAATCAATAGGTAAGACGATACCCCAATTAGTAATACTGCGACCCATCCTGTAACATTAAATAGGTGTCGGACCCAGCTCCATTTTGCGACCCGCCTTTCAACTGCCACATTCATTTGCTGAATCAGTTGACTTTCCTTCTCTGCGTGGTTCTTACAATTGCCAGTCGCTACAACCCAAAGACAGGCATCTACATCATCATCTTGATAGTTGACCTTTGAGACAAAGCCATCTAAGAACTCATCTTGACTTATGACTGTATGCCCCTTACTTCGTGGTCTCGCCAACCGGACTATGTCTATCGCCTTCTTTTTCGGATCGCCACTCACAATTCCACCTCTAGTCCGGCCCGCTGCATGTACTGCTCTAGGGTGCCGAGCTGATCTACGATCTGAGCGAAGCTATAATCTTGCGGGCTCACTTTTAGTGTTTTCCTGTCCGGAAGAGGAAGCGTAGCTCTGTGACCATCAACGGAGACCATGAGCACCTCTTTGACAAAGGAGGCACCATAGTAAATTTCATATGTGAC
Organism: Ectothiorhodospiraceae bacterium; assembly: GCA_050485425.1. Classification (GTDB taxonomy): domain Bacteria; phylum Pseudomonadota; class Gammaproteobacteria; order Nitrococcales; family Aquisalimonadaceae; genus LSCE01. Next base: position 2,083 of record JBJHBJ010000040.1, read on the forward strand.
TCTATAAGCGTTTGGGTCAGGGTGTTTCGTCGCCCAGTCTTCTCCTGTGAATTTATCCCAATCATGATCAATCTCGCGCCGTTCGATGCGAACATTGAGGTTATGCTTAAAGGTATAAATGCCCCTCTCATCACTGAAGAGCCAATCCTCCCTCTCTGACTTATCAATAATGGCTATCAACTCATCGTATGTCATGCTGACTCCAAGCGGGTGAAACCCTGTGATTTACTGGCTAACAGTGAATGAATCGCCTTCACGATGATTCGATCATTGTGACGGCTAGATATCTACCTTCGCTGGGCACTGCCGTAAGGTTTTTGTTCGTTATCACAAAAGGTTACCGCGGGAGATAGGTGCGGCGCCACCAATCACTTGACGGCGCGTTTCCGTACCCCGATCACACTGTACAAAAATATAGTATGCACGGAGGCTATCGGAACAACGGATACCTTGCACCGCCCGCGCCGGCTGCGAGATGTAGTCAGGGATGTCATACGCACGCGGCGTTACAGCCCGCGAACCGAGAAAACCTATTGGTATTGGATCAGGTATTTCATTCGGTTCCACAACATGTCCCATCCCCGTGAACTCGGCGAGTCCGACGTACACGCGTTCCTGACCTGGCTTGCGGTGGAACGCAAAGTCGCCGCTTCGACGCAGAACCAGGCTCTGAACGCGTTGGTATTTCTGTATGGCAACGTTCTTGAAAAGCCGCTTGGGGTCGAAAAAGGAAGGAGATCTAACAGGAAGGTGTACCACACCACTGCCCACCTACTTGCTTGTTCTGCGGCTTCTCACCGTCTGTATGTTTTCTCCGGCACGCTACCGCCAGGCGGCGTCGGTGCAGGCGTCGCGTTTTTACGCTTTCCAATCAGTAGTAGCACATCGCGCCCGTGATTACACGCGCGCATCCCCATGATTTTATGTAGGAATTGTCCTACAAAGGCGGCGAATTGCTCCGTGGGATATGCGTCTGCCCGTCCTCAGAAGTCCAGTTTCCGCTCGCTGAAATCATCCTCATCCCGGTAGTGGATCACCGCGGTTTTGAAGTTGAGGTCCACGAACAGGTGGCAGTAGTGGTCGCCGTGGCGCCAGGCCATGGAGACGCTGGAGTCGTTGGAGTAGTTCAGTTCGAAGTGGCCGTCGAAGGCGGGGTAGTTGGAGCGGAAGCGCATGAGTTTGAGCAGGCGCTGGACCACGGGCTGCTCAATGGCTTCGTCGAATTCCTGCAGGGAGTAGTAGTGGCGGTTGATGTCCCGGGCTTCGCCGGTGCGTTCCATCAGCTCGTTGTCGTTGCAGCCGGCCAGCAGGCCCACGTAGTACACCTGGGGGATGCCGGGAGTAAAGAACTGGATGGCGCGGGCGGCGATGTAGGCATCGTCGTTCTGCATCAGGGCGTCGTAGAAGGTGCAGGTGAGCTGGTAGATGGCGCCGACGCTGTGCACGTTGGCGGCGGAGCGCCGCAGGATTGGGTCTGCGCTGCGGGCGGAGATGTTGTCGATGAGCGCGGCGATCCTGTCCTCGGGCAGCACGCCTTCCACGTCCGGAATGCAGATGCCGTCGTGGGTGTCGAGCACGGTGATCATGTTGCGGGGGCACATGCGCAGCCAGTGCTTCAGGTACACGCTGTTGGCGTCCAGCAGGGAGTACAGCAGCAGGGGCGGCAGCGCGAAGCCGTAGGGGTGCATGTTGCGGCGGCCGATGGCGTACTGGTAGCTGCTGTGGTCGTGCACTTCGGGCAGCGTCTCGGCCCCGTGGCGCTGGGCGACGCTGTTGATCCAGTCCAGGATGCGGTAGACCTCGGGTTCCACCAGGAAGCAACTAGTGCCGATTTTCTTGGTGGTGTAGCCGAATGCGTCCAGCCGGAACAGCTTCACACCTTTGGCGGCGAGGAACGCGATATAGTCCTCCATGAGCCGGTAGGTGAGGTCGGAATCGTAGTTCAGGTCGATCTGCCGCTCGGTGAAGGTGCACCACACCCTGCCCTTCTCGCCGTTGGCGAAGGTGACGCTGCGGAAGGGTTCCTTCTCCTTGCGGATGTGGATGCGGGCGAGATCGTCGGGGGTGATTTCCCCCAGGCGGTCGACGTGGACGAACAGGTCGGCGTGGGGCGAGTCGTAGCCGTGCCGGATGAAGTCCTGGAACTCCGCCGATTCGTCGGAGATGTGGTTCACGGTGAGGTCCGCGCACAGGTCGTACTTGCCGGAGATGCGTTCGATGTCGGACCAGTCGCCGAATTCCGGGTCCACTTCCTTGTGGGTCAGCGGAGAGAAGCCGCCGTCGGCGTTGGAAGGGAAGAAGGGCAGTATGTGCACGCCGCCGATGGCGTCGCTGAGGTGGCGCTCGAGCACGGTGTACAGGTCGGCCAGGTTATCGCCGATCCGGTTGGGGTAGCAGATTAGCTGTACCTGATTGCGCAGCACCATGGCCTCTCCCGCCTGAACCGTTCGTGAAAAAGAGTGAAGCAGTCTGCTGCGATGCGCAATAAGACATTCCTGACAAATCCCGGGCGCCCGCGCTGGCCACATGCGGTTGCCCTGGCCCTGTGCCTGAGCATTCCATTGCTCGGCACCCAGGCAGCGGCGAATACCGTGTACCGGTGGACGGATGCCGAGGGAAACACGCATTTCAGCGATTCACCGCCGCCCCAGGGCCGGCAGGCGGAAACCATCCGCATGCCCGGACGCCAGGCCGCCAGGCCGGCGCCCTCGCCGCGCGTGCGTCAGATCCGTTGCCGCGATTTCCGCGGCGCGCTGGTGCAGTTGAAGGAGTTGGACGACGTCACCACCGATGACGCGCGCTGGCTGGCCGCCAAGCAGGTGGCGCGGGACCGCATCGATCAATGGTGCGAGTAAGGCGCCACCCGTCAGTTTGAAAACCGCTTTTTATGAATGCGTTGCGCCTCTTTCAAGGAACTACTCTTCCCGTAGCATTTTCTTCCGAAAAACTTCACGCAATACACGACATCCCGTCACAACGCGTTAACCCGCCCGCCTGATACTCCTCCCGTCCCTCGGGAAACGGCATCCGTTCTCGCCTGGAATGACGAGCCGGATCCGCTTTGCCATTCGGGACAGACAACTACTTACAGTCCTTGGAGAGCACAACGATGTCTGTGAACGAAACAGCCAACGAGAACGATAGCAACATCGATCAGCCGTCACTGGATCGACGCTCCTTCCTGCGTGGCAGCGCCCTGGCCGCCGCCGGCCTGGCATTCGGCGGGCTGGTCGGCCGCGACCTGGCCGCCGCGCAGCTTCCCTACAGCCCGGATTACGGCCCCCTGCTCCCGGCCGTCGACGAAACCACCGGCCTGCAGTTGCTGAAGCTGCCGGAAGGCTTCCGCTACATGTCCTTCGGCTGGACCGGCGACCGCATGGCTGACGGCATGATCACGCCGAACGTGCACGACGGCATGGGCGTGGTGGCTATCAACGGCAGCCGCGTCACCATGGTTCGAAACCACGAGATCAGCCGCCGCACGCCGTTCAGCACGGCGCTACAGCCCTACGACCGGCAGGCAGGGGGTGGCAACACCAACCTGACCTTCGACATCGCCCGCGGCCAGTGGATCAACGCCTGGTCCAGCCTCACCGGCACCATCCGCAACTGTGCCGGCGGCCCGACGCCCTGGGGCAGTTGGCTGTCCTGCGAGGAAACCGTGGTGGGTTCGGATACCGAGCCGCACCTCTATGACGCCACCCACGGTTGGGTGTTCGAGGTACCGGCGCTGGCCCAGGCCTCCATCGAACCGATCACCGGCCTGGGCCGCTTCGTGCACGAAGCGGCTGCGGTGGACCCGGTCACCGGCATCGTCTACCAGACCGAGGACCGCAACCCCCTCTCCGGCTTCTACCGCTTCCTGCCCAACACCTACGGCAAGCTGCACGACGGCGGGCGCCTGCAGATGCTGGCCATCCGCGACATGCCGCAGTTCGACACGCGCTTTGTCGGTAACAGCGACGAGGTGCGCGAGTGGGATGTGGAATGGGTGGACATCGCCGACCCGGAACGCGCCCACTCCCCCGGCACCACCAACTCGCTGGGGGTATTCATGCAGGGCTGGGAACAGGGGGGTGCCTCGTTCCGGCGCGGCGAGGGCTGCTGGTATGACAGCGGTTTCGTCTATCTGGTTTCTACCAATGGCGGGCCGGCCAACATGGGCCAGGTGTTCGAATATGACCCCCGCAGCGAGAAGCTGCGCCTGGTCTACGCCTCACCGAACGCCCAGATCCTGAACGCGCCGGACAACATCGCCGTCAGCCCGCGCGGCGGCATCATCCTGTGCGAGGACGGCAGCCGCAACGGCCAGTTGCTGCACGGCCTCACCCGCGAGGGGCAGATCTTCCCGTTCGCCGAGAACGACATCGTGCTCAGCGGGGAGAAGAACGGCTTCAGCGGCAACTACCGCGGACAGGAATGGTGCGGTGCGACCTTCTACGACCGCTGGCTGTTCGTGAACATCCAGACGCCGGGCATCACCTTTGCCATCACCGGCCCCTGGGACAACGGCGCCCTGTAAGGCGTGGAACGGCGGCCGTCGCGGCGCCGCCCTCCTTCACTTTGAACAAGGAGAACCAACCATGCGTCAACTGATTCTGATCGTGGGCCTGCTGCTCGGCCCGAACCTGCTGATGGCCATGCCGATCAGCTACCTAGGCGACCTGGGCAACGGCGATGCCGTCACCGGCACCGTACCGTCCGACGGCTGGACCAACGGCCCGATGGCGGTGGATTTCTGGCAGTTCTCCGGCAATGCCGGTGACGAGCTCAGCCTGTCCGCCTCGAACCTGTCCGATAACGACCCGCTGCTGATCGCCGTCTACAGCGGCGTGACCGATGACTTCGGTGATTTCTTCGGCACACCGGCGTTCTTCGAAACCCCGTTCGACTGGGGCGGCATGACCGGCCTGTTCCAGTTCCAGTTGTTCGGCGGTTTGAGCACGCTGCTGGATTTCGCCCTGCCCCTGGCGGGCGACTTCACGCTGATCGTCGGCGGTTCCGGCTTCGCACCCACCGGCGGTACTGACGTGGGCTACCAGTTGCAGCTGGTGTCCGCCCAGGTCCCGGCCCCCGCCATGCTGCCGCTGCTGGCCATCGGCCTGCTCGGCCTGGGCCTGGCCTCGCGCCGCCGCAACAGCATGTAATACCAGGCGGGGCCCCGTTCGCGGGGCCCCTGCTACCCGGCGGCGCGGCGTCCGCCGGAGCCGCCGCCATCCGGTGGCGGGGGCGTCCACACGTTCCGGCAGGCCTGTTGCGCCCGCGCCGGGAAATCCTTCGAGAACACCAGTCGCAGTTCGCCATGCCGCCGCTCCTGCCACAGCATTCCGCTCTGCACGTCATGCATGCGGCAGACATCCTCCACGGCTGAGACGAAATCCGCCGGCGGCGATCCCTTCTTGATGGAGACACGGCGCTCGCGCACCTGCAGCAGGAATACGGTCTTCGGCCGGTACAGCAGGTACAGCGCCACCGCGCCGGCCAGCGCGGCAAGCACCAGGGTGACCACGGCCGGGTTCACGACAGGTCCAGCGCGTACGCTTTCAACGTATCCAGAGCGACCATCGCCAGCGTTTCCTCATGCGTCGCGCGCAGGAACACACGCGGCGCGGCGCCCGCACGGTAGGCCTCGATCCAGCGGCCGGCGCAGAGGCACCAGCGGTCGCCGGGCTTGAGACCGGGAAAATAGGCGGACGGCACCGGCTGGCTGAGATCGTTTCCCACACTGCGGGAATACGCCAGAAACTCGGCGGACATCTCCGCGCACACGGTATGAATGCCGACATCCTCGTGGCCGGTATTACAGTGGCCATCGCGGTAGAAGCCGGTTACCGGATCCATACAGCATGCCTGCAGCGGCTCGCCCAGGACGTTGCGGGACTCAAACTGGCTCATGCGATTAACCTCGGTGCAGTGGAAACAGCGTTGATTCCTCGGGGGATGGCGTTCAACATCCCAGAAAACCAGACGCGGGATCACGGTACCACAGGTTTCAACGGCTCGCCCCAGGGGCCGACGCCGACACCGCGAACACATTCTATGACGGGGGAGAGATACGGTTGACCGACAACAGGAACGGCATCATCGACGTGCTGCTGGCATGGCTGTTCGCCCACTGGCACCTGCGGCGCATGCCCCGGGACTCGCAGGAAGCGCGAACGCAGCGGGCCGTCTGGCTCCGCGACCACAGCGCCACCTTCGCCGGCCGCTGGTTCATCATCGGGCTGGTGGCGATGATGCTGCAGTTCTCGCCGCTGGGCTTTCTGTTCTCGCCGGGCGGCTTCCCGCTGCTGGTGCTGCTGTTCGGTTCCGCCTTTATCCTGGGCATCGTGCATCTGGCAATGCAGATCATCGCGCAGAAAACCGCCGGCCCGCCGCCCATCGACCCGCCGGTGGAACACGACCGCGACGACGACTGACCCCGCCCCGCTGACGAGGAGCTGTTCCTGCCCATGCCTTACCGCGCCATGGTCTGCCAAAGTCTCAACGGCCCCGACTGTCTCGCCCCGATGGACATGGAACAGGCACCGCTGGAACCGGGCCAGGTACGCCTGAAGGTGGCGGCCGCAGGCATCAATTTCCCCGACCTGCTGATGACCCGCGGCGGTTACCAGCTCAAGGCCGAGCCGCCGTTCGTCCCCGGCATGGAGGTGGCCGGCCGCATCCTGGAAACCGGGCCGGAAGTCGGCGGCTGGTCCCCCGGCGATCGCGTCATCGTCCTGCCCCGCACCGGTGGTTACGCGGAGGAACTGGTCTGCCGGGCCGACGCACTGCTGCCCGCGCCCGGGATGTTCAGCGATGTCGAGGCGGCGACCTTCGTCGTGGGGGCGAAGACGGCCTATCACTCGCTGGTGGACCGGGCGCGCATACAGGCCGGGGAGACCCTGCTGGTGCTGGGTGCCACCGGCGGTGTCGGGCTGGCCGCGGTACAACTGGGCACGTTGCTGGGCGCCACCGTCATTGCCGTGGGTTCCAGCGACGAGAAACTCGCCGTGGCCGCGGAACTGGGTGCGGACGTTGTCATCAATTACCAGCGGCAGGATCTGCGGGAATCCGTCAAGGATGTCACCGGCGGCCGGGGCGTGGACGTGGTCTACGACCCGGTGGGGGGCGAGCTGTCCGAGGAATCCGCCCGGCTGCTCGCCTGGGACGGGCGCCTGCTGGTGATCGGTTTCGCCAGCGGCAAGGTGCCGGCGCTGCGCGCCAACCACGCGCTGATCAAGGGTTACGGCATACTCGGCGTGCGTGCCGGCGAATCCGCACGGCGCAACCCGGAACAGGGCCGGCGTGGGCTGCAGGCGTTGCTGACATACGCTGCTGAAGGATACCTGAAACCGCATGTCTGCCGCGTCTTCCCGCTGCACCAGGCCACCGATGCGCTGAAACTGATGGAGGGCCGGGGGGTGACCGGGCGTATCGCGCTGAGCATGGAGCCGGAATCATGACTGGCCCGGGCCTGCCCCCCTCGGCGCTGGCGGACGCCCCCGCCACCGGCATTCCCGTGTCTGGCCCTGACGGCATCGCCTGGACCGAACTGGACCCTCGCAACGGCGGCCGCACCGGCGCGTGGGTGCTGGGCCGGAACGAAGAGGCCCCACGCGCCCTGCTCCCCCCACACTGGAACATCCGCAGCCGCGTTCATGAATACGGGGGCGGCGCGCTGTGGGCCGGTGCCGGGCGTTACCACTGGTTTTTCGTCGACGACGAACAGCAGTCGCTCTGGGCCTTGCCGGCGGACGGCGGAGAGCCGAAATGCCTGCTGCCGGGCAGCGCCGACTCGCCCATCGGCGACGGCCACGTGAGCGCCGACGGCCGGCACCTGGTCTGCCTGCGGGAGGAACCGGCCAGGAACCGGACCACAGTCATACTGCTGGACCCGGAACGCCCCGGGGACGTCCGGCTGCTGGACGGCCGCAGCGATTTCTGCGCGGCGCCACGCCTCAGCCCCGACGGCCGCCAGGCGGCCTGGCTGAGCTGGGAGCACGGCTTCATGCCGTGGGAGCAGTCGCGGCTGCACTGGATGGACCTGGAAACCGGCGAGCGAATGCGGCTGGGCGAACCCGGCGAATCGCTGCTGGAACCGCGCTGGTCGGCCGACGGCACGCTGTATTGCCTGAGCGACCGCGACGGTGCATGGGCCCCGGCACGGGTGACCCGGGCCGGCATCAAACCCTTGCTGCGCTCCCGGGACGACATGGGCAGGCCGCCGTGGCAACTGGGGAACAGCCATTACGCCCTGCTGCCTGACGGCGGCATGGCGGCCATCCGCATCCGCCACGCCCGCTGCGAGCTGGTGCGTATCGATGCCGCGGGGGGCGTTTCCCCGGTCCCCGGCCCGGAGAACGATCTGGAAGGCCTGCAGGCCGACGGCTGGCAGGTAGTGTGCCTGGCCGGCACGCCGGACCGGGGACGGCATATTGTCCGCATCGACCTGCGTACCGGCGAACGCCGTGCGCTGTCCTCGGCGCGAAGCGTGGCACTGCCGCCGGAGCAGATTTCCCGTGCCGAAGCCGTCTCCGTCGCCACCCGGCGGGGACGCGTTCACGGCTTCTTCTACCCGCCCTCCCCGGCCGGCGCGCCAGCGGACCAGCCGCCGCCCCTGCTGGTGCGGGCCCATGGCGGCCCCACCGCCATGCGCAGCCCGGTGCATGCCCCGGAAACGCAGTTCTGGACCAGCAACGGTCTCGCCGTGCTGGATGTGAACTACAGCGGCAGCAGCGGTCACGGCCGGGCGTACCGGGAACGCCTGCGCGGCGCCTGGGGCCGTGCGGACCGTGACGATTGCGTTGCCCTGGCGCAGGCGCTGGCAGCCGCCGGCCGTGTGGACGGCCACCGCATGGTGATCACCGGCAACAGCGCCGGCGGGCTCACCGTGCTCAACGCTCTGATCCGCGGCGTGTTCGCCGGCGGCACCAGCCGCTACGGCGTCACCGACCTAGAACGCCTGGCGGCGTCCACCCATCGCTTTGAAGCCGGTTATCTCGAATTCCTGCTCGGGCCGCTGCCGCAACGCCTGCACACCTACCGGCGGCGCTCGCCGGTGCATCAGGCCGGGCACCTGCGCGGTGCGGTGCTGCTGTTGCAGGGCGAGGACGATGCGGTAGTGCCGCTGGAGCAGGCGCGGCTGATCCACGCGGCCATCGAATCCGCCGGCGGCCGGGCGGAACTGGTGACCTACAGCGGCGAGAAGCACGGCTTCCGGCGCGGCGAGAACGTCGAGGACAGCTACCAGCGGGAACTGCACTTCTACCGGGAGTTGCTGGCGCTCTCCTCCTGAGCTCCGGCCGGGGTCTCGTTCCCGGCCAGACGGCGGCTGTTCCGCGTGTTGCGCAGCATCAGCGGCTGCTCGACGGGTGCGTCTGCATCCGCCTCCTCCACTGCGCGCCGCACCTGCTCGTGCAGCGGCGAGAGGTTGCAGGTGGGATCGGTGGCCGCGGCATCCCCGGTCAGCAGGTAGGCCTGGCAGCGGCAGCCACCGAAATCCTTGCCGCGTTCCGGGCAGGTGCGGCAGGGCTCCTGCATCCAGTCCGTGCCACGGAAACGGTTGAACAGCTCCGATTCACGCCAGATCCAGCCCAGCCCGTGCTCCCGCACCGAGGGCGGGGGCGGGCCCGGAAGCATGGCGGCACCGTGGCAGGGAATGGCGCTGCCGTCCGGGGCCACGCCGATGAATGTGGTTCCCCATCCGTTCATGCAGGGTTTCGGCCGGCCTTCGTAGTAGTCCGACCAGATGAAGTAGATCTTCATCCGCCCTTCCATGCGCTCGCGCCAGCGGTTGGCCACCGCCTCGGCGCGCCGGAGCTGGGCCTGCGTGGGCATCAGCGCGGCGCGGTTGGCGAAGGCCCAGCCGTGGTACTGCGTGTTGGCCAGTTCAACGTAGTCCGCCTCCAGGTCGGCGGCCATCTGCAGGATGTCCTCGATCTGGTCGAGGTTACGCCGGTGCAGCACCACGTTCAGCACCATAGGGTAACCCTGGCGGCGGATCTCCCGCGCCATGGCTTCCTTGTGCGCGAACTGGGCGCGGCCGGCGACGTCGTCGCTGAGTTCGGCGGTGGCCGCCTGGAAGCTGATCTGCACATGATCCAGACCGGCTTCCTTCAGCGCCGCCAGCCGCTCGCGGTCCAGGCCGATGCCGGAGGTGATCAGGTTGCTGTAGAAGCCCAGCCGCCGGGCTTCCGCCACCAGCTCCTCCAGGTCCTGCCGGACCAGCGGTTCACCACCGGAGAATCCCAGTTGCACGGCACCCAGCTCCCGCGCCTCCCGCAACACGCGAAGCCATTCCCCGGTGGTCAGCTCATTCCGGTAACGGGCGAAATCCAGCGGGTTGGAACAATAGGCGCACTGCAGCGGGCAGCGGTAGGTGAGCTCCGCCAGGAACCACATCGGTGAACCGGGATCAGCCTTCGGTCCGGATCCAGCCGCGTTCATGGGCGTCCTCCAGAAAGGCGTGGACGTCGGCATCCAGGTCGGCGTCGGGGAACTGCTCGTGCAGGGCATCGAGGATGTCGGACACCCGACGGCCGTCACAGTGTTTGAGTACGGCACTGGCGCTGTCGTTCAGTTTCACCATGCCTTCCGGGTACAGCAGCACGTGGGCCGACTGGGACGGCTCCCACTGGAAGCGCATGCCGCGGCCGAGGGAAACGCGGGTGTCAGCCGTGATTGCCGTCATGGCCCTCCTCCACTGCCTGGTAGGGCGGCATGCCGACCACGTAGGCCAGGTACATGGCATCCAGCATGGTCCAGAGCACGTCCAGCTTGAAGCGCAGGATCTCCAGCGCCTGTTCCTGCTCCCGGCGACCGCGGAAGTACTCCAGCGTCACCGCCAGCCCATGCTTGACGTCTTCCCGCGCCTGGCCCAGCCGGGTTTCGAAATACTGCAGGCCGGCCACGTCCACCCAGGGGTAGTGCCGGGGCCAGGTTTCCAGCCGGGAGCGGTGCGCATCGGGGGCGAACAGTTCGGTCAGCGAGGAACAGGCCGCTTCCTGCCAGGGCCGGGTGCGGGCGAAGTTGACGTAGGCATCCACGGCGAAACGCACACCGGGAAGCACGTCTTCCAGCGACAGCAGGCGCTCGCGGCTGACCCCCACCGCCTCGCCCAGAACCAGCCAGCGCTCGATGCCGCCGGGGTCGCCGTCGCTGCCGTCGTGGTCCAGGATGCGCTTGACCCAGAGTCTGCGGGTTTCGCGGTCTGCGCAGTTGGCCAGTATGGCGGCGTCCTTCCGCGGAATGCTGATCTGGTAGTAGAAGCGGTTGATCACCCAGCCCTGCATCTGCGCCCGGTCCAGTTCCCCGGCCGCCATCATCTTCTGGTAGGGGTGGTGGAAGTGGTAGTACCGGGCCAGGCCGCGCAGGCGCTGCTCGAATTCCTCACGGCTCCAGGGCGCGTCGTCCACCGGGCCGGTTTCAGAGGTCGATGACCATGCCGTCATGGGCTACCTCGATCCCCTCCCTACCCAGCTCCGCGCGCTCGGGCGAGGCCGGATCCAGGATGGGGTTCGTGTTGTTGATGTGGATGAGTATGCGTCGCGCATCGGAATACTGCCGCAGCCGCTCGATCATGCCGCCCGGCCCCTGCTGCGGCAGGTGGCCCATGTCGCGGGCGGTCTTGCGGCCGTTGACCGTGTGTTGCATCTCGTCGTCGGTCCAGGTGGTACCGTCCACCAGCAGCACGTCGGCACGCGCCATCCAGGCGTGCAGATGCTCCCCCATCTCGCCCAGTCCCGGCGCGTAGAAAGCCGTGCCGCCGGAACGCAGGTCCTCCAGCAGCAGGCCCATGTTGTCGCCGGGCTGCGGGTCTTCCCGATGCGGCGAGTACGGCGGCGCCTTGCTGGTGAGCGGGATCGGCGTGAAGCGCAGGCCGGGAACCTGGCCGGCCTCCATCGGCTCGGCATCCAGCGGCAGCGTATGTACCCGGGTATCGCAGTAGTGGGACAGCATGGTCAGGATGGGAAAACCGCTGCGCAGGTCTTCCTCCACCCGCCGGCTGCAGTAGATCTGCAGCGGCCGGGCGCTCTCGCGCAGCATGAGCAGGCCGGTGACGTGGTCGATCTGGCTGTCCATGAGCATCACCGCGGCAATGCCGGAGTCGCGCAACGCGCGGCCGGGCTGCAGTTCCGGCGTGGCGAGAATCTGGGCGCGGATGTCCGGAGAGGCGTTGACCAGCAGCCAGTTCTCGTGATCCACGCTCACGGCAATCGACGACTGGGTACGCCACTCATCACGAAGCTTGCCCGCACGGGCTTCCCGGCATCGGGGACAATTGCAGTTCCACTGCGGAAAACCGCCCCCCGCTGCCGATCCAAGAACACGGATCCGCATTGAAGAGAATCAGCGAGTACGGGGGCCGGCCCTAACCAGCCCCCGGGAACGACTTCAGCGAGCGCTTACGTACAGGTTGATTTCGAAGCCAAGCCGAATATCGGTGTATGCAGGTTTGGTCCACATGCGGATTCCTCCTCCTCTTGGCACGTCGCGCTGAATGACGGGATTCGATAGGTGTGATCCCTGTGCACGACGCAAGTTCAGTATAGCAGCGTGGTTTGCCACCGAAGACAAGCGGGAAATTTTCCCGACTTTCCTTCCTTGCATCATCCCGGGGCGCAAAAAGCCCTGCCACTGCTAATATTTTTCGATAGCCCCGGACACAGTCCCGGGGCTCAACCCACCCACACAACACGCACAACGAGAGAAGACGATAGCAACGGCAACATTGGCCCAGACACGCGTTTCGGAGGGTCGAGCGCATGGTCGATGCAGCATCCATTCATCCGGCGATTGATCGCGGCGTTTCCCCCGCCCGACCGGATTTCCAGGGCGGTACGCTGGCCTGCAAGTGCAGCAGCGAACCGGTGGAGGTCAAGGTCGGCGCGCAGGTCGCGCACAATCACGCCTGCGGGTGCACCAAATGCTGGAAGCCCGAAGGTGCCCTGTTCTCCATGGTGGCGGTGGTTCCCCGTGACGCCGTCAGCGTGTCCAGCAACGAGCAGAAACTCTCTGTCGTTGACCCCAATGCGGTCATACAGCGCCACGCCTGCCGGGACTGCGGCGTGCACATGTATGGCCGCATCGAAAACCAGGGCCACCCTTTCTATGGCCTGGATTTCATTCACCCCGAACTGTTCCGGGAAGACGGCTGGGCGCCGCCGGAATTCGCCGCCTTTGTCTCGTCGATCATCGAGGCGGGTACACCGCCGGAACGGATGGACGGCGTCAGATCCACGCTGAAGCAGAAGGGGCTGGAGCCTTACGACTGCCTGTCCCCACCGCTGATGGATGCCATCGCCACGCATACCGCGAAGGCCAGCGGCGCCCTGCGGCAGTGAAACTCCCGGTCGGGAGGGTCAACCGCCCGCCCGGCCGAATCCGCCAATGGCAACGGCCACGAGAGGAGGAACGTTTCCATGAAGACACGTGCTGCTGTGGCGTATGAAGCCGGCAAGCCACTGGAAATAACCGACGTGGAACTGGACGGGCCAAGGGCCGGCGAGGTGCTGGTGGAGTTGAAAGCCACCGGGCTGTGCCATACGGATCTGTTCACGCTCTCCGGCGATGACCCGGAAGGGCTGTTCCCGTCGATACTCGGACACGAAGGCGCGGGCGTGGTGGTGGACGTGGGCAAGGACGTATCCTCGCTGAAGGTGGGCGATCATGTCATCCCGCTCTACACCCCTGAATGCCGTGAGTGCGAGTTCTGCCTGAACCCGAAAACCAATCTCTGTGGGGCGATACGCAGCACCCAGGGCCAGGGCGTGATGCCGGACGGCACCAGCCGTTTCTCCATCGGCGGCAAGAGCATCCATCACTTCATGGGCTGCTCGACGTTTTCCAACTACACCGTGCTGCCGGAGATCGCCCTGGCGAAGATCCGCGAGGACGCGCCCTTCGACAAGGTCTGCTACATCGGCTGCGGGGTCACCACCGGCATCGGCGCCGTGATCAATACCGCCAAGGTGGAGCCGGGGGCCAACTGCGTCGTGTTCGGCCTGGGGGGTATCGGCCTGAACGTGATCCAGGGCTGTCGCATGGCCGGGGCCAACATGATCGTGGGCGTCGACCTCAATCCGGACAAGCGCCGGATGGCAGAGCAGTTCGGCATGACGCACTTCGTCAACCCCCGGGATATCGGAGACAAGGACATCGTCGCCCATCTGGTGGAACTCACCGGCGGGGGTGCGGATTACTCCTTCGAGTGCATCGGCAACGTCAAGGTCATGCGGCAGGCGCTGGAATGCTGCCACAAGGGCTGGGGGGTGTCGGTCATTATCGGCGTCGCCGGTGCCGGCCAGGAGATTTCCACTCGCCCCTTCCAGCTTGTCACCGGCCGCACCTGGAAAGGCACCGCCTTCGGCGGGGCCCGCGGCCGCACCGATGTGCCGAAGATCGTCGACTGGTACATGAACGGCAAGATCAGCATTGATCCGATGATCACGCATACGCTGTCACTGGATCAGATCAACGAGGGCTTCGAACTGATGGAACAGGGCAAATCCATCCGTTCCGTCGTGGTGTATTGAGGCGCGTTACCGTCCGGTGGCCCGCCCCATATTTGCAATGAACCCACTATAAATAGAGATGCATCGCAAGACCTGAATTCAAAAGGGGGGAACTCAAAAGCGGAATACTTTCCGGAGGGAGGAGAGGCATCGTGAATACTATAAGAAGTTGTTTGACCGCTGCGGCTGCCGCCGCGCTGGTCATGGGAGTCGCTCAGGCGAACCAGAATCTGCTTGAGCTTCAGGAGAATTCCGAACTGTGGGCCATGCAGTTGGGCAATTACTCCGGCAACAGGCACAGCCGGCTGGACCAGATCAACCGGGACAATGTGCAGAACCTCAGAGCCACCTGGCAATTCTCGACAGGTGTGTTACGCGGCCACGAAGGTGGACCGCTCTACGTGGGCGACGGCCGGCTTTACATTCACACGCCCTTCCCGAACCGCATATTCGCGCTGGACATCGAGGATGAAGGCCGCGTGGTCTGGATGTACGAGCCGGATCAGGACCCGCGCGTGATACCCATCATGTGCTGCGACACCGTCAACCGCGGCCTCGCCTATGCCGACGGCCGGCTGTTTCTGGCCCAGGCCGACAACACGGTCATCGCATTGAACGCCGAGGACGGCGAGCTGCTGTGGGAGGCCCAGAACGGCGACCACACCCGCGGCGAATCGATGACCATGTCGCCCCTGGTGGTGAACAACAAGGTGATTGTCGGCAACAGCGGCGGCGAATTCGGCGTTCGCGGACACATCACCGCCTACAACGCCGAAACCGGCGAGCAGGAATGGCGCGGCTACTCCACCGGTCCGGACAGCGAAGTGCTGCTCGACCCCAACGAAACACTGATGATGGGCGAACCGGTGGGCGAGGCGGACCTGGGCGTGTCCACCTGGCCGGAAGGCGAATGGGAGATCGGTGGCGGCGCCCCCTGGGGCTGGGTCACCTATGATCCCGAGCTGAACCTGATCTACTACGGCACCGGCAACCCCGGCACCTGGAATCCGGCCCAGCGCACCGTCGGCGGCGACCCGGCAGACAACAAGTGGTCGATCACCGTCTTCGCCCGCGACGCCGATACCGGCATGGCGAGATGGGTCTACCAGAAGGTGCCGTTCGACGAGTGGGACTATGACGGCGTCAACGAAAACCAGTTGATCGACGTGGAGATGAACGGCGAACAGCGCAAGGGGCTCGCCATCATCGACCGTACCGGCTTCGGCTTCCTGCTGGACCGTGAAACCGGCGAACTGCTGGTTGCCGAGAAATTCGCCCCGGAAACCAACTGGGCCACCCATTACGACATGGACACGGGCCGGCCGCAGGTGGATCCGGAGTTCAGCACCTTCACCCAGGGCGTGGACGTCAACACCACCGACATCTGCCCCACCGCCATGGGCGCGAAGAACATGCAGCCGAGTTCCTATTCGCCGGATACCGGCCTGATCTATGCCGGTATCAATCGGATCTGCATGAACTACGAGCCCCACGAGGTGGAGTACACCTCGGGGCAGCCCTACGTGGGTGCCACCCTGACCATGATGCCTTCACCCAGCGACAACGGCATGGCCGGCCGCATGGGCAGCTTCATTGCCTGGGATCCGGTGGCCGGTGAAGTGGTATGGGAAATCGATGAACGCTTTGCCGTCTGGAGCGGCGCGTTGACCACGGCCGGCAACCTGGCCTTCTACGGCACGCTGGAAGGCTACGTGAAAGCAGTGGACATCGAGAGCGGCGAGGAACTCTGGCGCTTCAAGACCCCGTCCGGAATCATTGGCAACGTCAACACCTTCCAGCACAACGGCAAGCAGTATCTGGCCGTGCTCTCCGGTGTGGGCGGCTGGGCCGGTATCGGCCTTGCGGCCGGTCTGACCGATCCGGAAGAGGGCCTGGGTGCCGTGGGTGTGTTCTCCGCCCTGGACGACTACACCAAGCTGGGCGGCGTCCTCACGGTCTTCGGCCTGCCTGACTAGATAGCGACTGACCCGACTGACCAGCCCGCGCCGGTTCAATCCGGCGCGGGCTGGCAGTGACAGCAATGGGCCGGTCGCGACAGTGCATCGCGGCGGATCGACTACCGCGCCGGCACCCAAGACGGAATGGTGAAACCGTATGACGATGAAGCGGAAGAGTGTGGTACGGATGGGGCTTGCAGTGACATGCGCCCTGCTACTGACGACCGGGAAGCCGGTCATTTCCGATGACGGGGACGGACCCCGATACCGCGTCGAGAACGGCAAGGTGGACGACAATATCTTCCGGGGCTACCAGGCATACACCCGGGCCTGCATGGCCTGCCATGGACCGGACGGGGTTGGGTCGTCGTTCGCGCCCAGCCTGCTGCGGGCAGCCGAACGCCGGACGTTCGCGGAATTCGCCAGGACGGTGACCGAAGGCCAGGAAATCCAGCCCGGACAGGTCATGCCCTCGTTCGCCGACGACGCCTACGTCATGGAGCATGTCAGTGATATCTACACCTACCTGAAAGCCCGGTCCGCCGGCGACGTCGGCCGCGGACGGCCGCAGCGCATCGAGGAGGACGAATGATTTCACCGGCCATCGGGTGCCGGTGGGCAGGTATCGGGGCTGGGCTGCTGATCATCGCACTGGGCCTTGCGGGCACGGCGGCGGCCGGCCCGCCGGAACTGGTTGCCCGCGACCATCTGCGGGTCTGCGCCGACGGTAACAACCTGCCCTTCTCCAACCGGGACGGCGAAGGATTCGAGAACCGTATTGCGGAGATGATGGCCGAGGAACTCGGCCTGCCGTTGAAGTACGTCTGGGCGCCCCAGATCATGGGCTTCGTCCGCAACACGCTGGATCTGGGCGTCTGCGACGTCATCATCGGCGTTTCCGCCGGCTACCAGTTCGTCCAGAACACCAAGGCCTATTACCGTTCCGTGTATTCCCTGGTGGTGCCGGCGGACTCCGACCTCGACCCGGCAGGGCTGAACGACCCGCAACTGGCTGGCCGCCACCTCGGGGTGATCAGCGAAACCCCGCCCCTGGTGCCGTTGAGACGCAGCGGCGCCCGCGTGAAACCATACCCGCTGATGGTGGATACCCGGGCCATTTCACCGATGCGCGACGCGGTCAATGATGTGGTCAACGGGGTCACCGAAGGCGCCGTGCTCTGGGGGCCGGTGGCCGGCTACTATGCATCGCGCCAGGATCCGCCGCTGCGCGTCATTCCACTGGCCGGCGACCGCACCAGCGGCCGGCTCGATTTCCGCATCACCATGGGCGTCCGCCGGGGCGAGCCACAGTGGATGGACTGGATCAACGATTTCATCGACCGCCGGCAGGACGACATCAACCAGGTCCTGACCGAGTACGGCGTCCCGCTGCTGGACCGCCGGGGCGAATTGCTGTCGACCGGCGCGGCGGACAGGGGCGGCTGACATGCGCGGGCCACGTAAGCTGTTGCCGGCGTCGCTCCTGCTCGTGCTGCTCCTCGCCGTGACCGGCGCGAACGCCCAGCGGGCAGCCACCGGGCCACCGGACTGGCCATGCGTACAGAGGCTGATACCCGAGCTGAGCTGGGGAACGATATGGACCGGGCCCTCGCCCGAGGAACTGCAACAGGACTGGCGGGATGACAGGGAACTGGCCGAGCTGGTGCGTTATGCCACCGCACGGCGCACCAGCCAGCGGGATGCCGTGGACCGGGTCACTGCCTTCGTCCGCCAGGTGGAGAATGACCGGGAGCGGCGGCTGACCCTGCTGTTCGCGGGCCTGTTCGAGGAGATCAACCGGGAGCGCGGCCAGACCATCGAAGCTGTGCGGCGCTTCGCCCGCGGCCAGGTCGCCCGGCTCGAGGGGATGTCCGAACTGGTGGACCAGCTTGAGCAATTACGCGAACGGAACGACGCAGATCCGGCGGAACTGCAGCGGGTGGAGGATGCGCTGTTCTGGGAGCGGCGTGTCTTCGAACAACGCCAGCAATCCCTGCAGGCCGTCTGCGACCAGCCGTATCTGCTGGAGGAACGACTGAGCCGCCTGGTGCGCGTGATCGAGTCCGAACTCGCGTCGGCGGCCCCCTGATCCGGCACACTGGGAGGACCGTATGCGGAAATGCCGTCGCGGAACACTGCCCGGCGCCCTGCTCGCCAGTCTCCTGGCTATCTTGCTGCTGCTCGGCTGGCCGCCACTGGCGGCACCGGACGACAAGGAGGTGATGCGGATCGGGCTGCTCGCACTCCAGCCGCCCGAGGACCGGGCACCGCTTTCGCTGCTGGATGTGATTGTCAGGGATGAAGCGTTGCAGGGCGCGCGCCTGGGTGTCAGCGACAACAATGAAACCGGCCGTTTTCTCGGCCAGGAATTCGTGCTGGTGGAGGCGATAGTACCCGCCGGCGAGAACCCCGCCGAGGGCTTCGAGAAACTGGTGGACGAGGGCGTGCGATGGATCATCGCCCACCTGCCCGAACCAGCCCTGGCGTCGGTGCTGGACCATGCGGAGGCCGGCGAGCGGGTCTTCTTCAATGCCGGCGCACCGGATGACAGGCTGCGCGGCGAGGGTTGCAGGCGCAACCTGTTCCACGTGACGCCCAGCCGCCGCATGCTGACCGACGCCCTCGCCCAGTTCCTGGCCCACAAACGCTGGAACCGCTGGGCACTGGTTTACGGCAACACCGATCAGGACGCCCTGCTGGGCGAGGCGTTTCGCGACTCGGCCCGGCGTTTCGGCGCCCGTGTGGTGGGCGACAGGCAATGGCCGCACACCGCCATGGCGCGCCGAGCCGAGGGCGGCTTTCACGCCATCCAGCGAGAGATTCCGGTATTCCTGCAGGAACTCCCCGAACACGACGTGCTGGTCATCGCCGACGAGACCGACTATTTCGGCGAATACTTCCCGCACCAGACCCGCCTGCCGCGTCCGGTGGCCGGCACGCAGGGCCTCATGCCCACCGCCTGGCATCGGGCCCACGAATCCTGGGGCGCGGTGCAACTGCATCGCCGCTTCGAGAAACAGGCCGGGCGCTGGATGGAACCCGGCGATTTCGCCGCCTGGATCGCGGTGCGCGCACTGGGGGAGGCGGCGGCGCGTACCGGCTCGATGGCACCGGATGCGGTGCTGGATTACCTGCGCGGCGACGATTTCGCACTGGGCGCCTATCTGGGCGAACCGGTGAGCTTCCGGTCCTGGGACCAGCAACTCCGGCAGCCGGTGTTGCTGGCCGGACCACGGATGGTGGTCTCGGTATCGCCGCAGGAGGGCTTCCTGCACCCGGAGACGCCAATGGATTCGCTGGGCCATGACCGGCCGGAGTCGCAATGCCGTTTCTGACCGCCCCGGTAACCACCATCGGAGAACGCCGCAGATGATCAGGTTCGCTGCTTACGGTTTCCTGCTGCTGGCCCTGGCCGCCGCGCCGCCCGCGGTGCTGGCCGAGCGGGTGTTTGTCAGCAACGAGAAGGACAACACCCTGTCGGTGATCGACACCGATCGCCTGGAAGTGGTGGAAACCATCCGCGTCGGCCGGCGGCCGCGCAGCATGGCCGTCAGCAACAACGGCGAATGGCTGTTCGTCGCGGTCGGCGACGACGAGGCCGTCGACATCGTCGACCTGGCCACGCTGGAGGTGCTGGGACGTCAGGCGTCCGGTCCGGATCCGGAGGTGATCCGCGTGGACCCGAACCGACCCTACCTCTACATCTCCAACGAGGACGACAATATCGTCACCGTACTGGATTACGAGCGCCGGACGCGGGTGACGGAGATTCCCGTGGGGGTGGAACCGGAAGGCGTGGCATTGAGCCCCGACGGAAAGTGGCTGGTGAACACCACGGAAACCTCCAACATGGCGCATTTCATCGACACCGACACCTTCAATGTCGTGCACAACGTGCTGGTGGATGCCCGGCCCCGGCATGCCGAGTTCACCAAGGACGGTTCGGAGGTCTGGGTGTCGGCGGAAATCGGCGCCACCATCTCGGTGATCGACATGGAGGAGTTCCGCATCAAGCACACCATCAACTTCGATGTGCGCGGTGTTCCCCGGGAGACCGTCCAGGCCGTGGGGGTCGAGCTGACATCCGACGGGCGTTACGCCTTCGTGGCACTGGGCCCGTCGAACCGGGTGGCCGTGGTGGACCAGCAGACCTACGAGGTACTCGACTACATCCTGGTCGGCCAGCGGGTCTGGCATCTGGCTCTGAACGGGGATGAAAGCCGCTTGTTCACCACCAACGGCGTCAGCGGCGACGTCACGGTGATCGACGTCGAATCCCGCCGGGCGCTGAAGTCCATTCCGGTCGGGCGCTTTCCATGGGGAGTGATCGTCGTCCCATGAGCGTACCGGCAGGACAGCCGACCGATACCGCAGCCTTGCCGGCGGCAGAGCCGGCGCTGACTGTGCGTGGCCTGGACTTCAGCTACGGCCCCAGACCGGCACTGCAGCAGGTCGACTTCTCCGTGCCCGCCGGTGGCTTCGTCATCCTGCTGGGCCCGAACGGCGCCGGCAAGACCACGCTGTTCTCCCTGATCACCCGGCTCTACGACCGGCGGGTGGGCGACATCCGCATCGGCGGCCATGACGTGCGGACACAGTCAGTCCAGGCGCTGGACCGGATCGGCGTGGTGTTCCAGCAACCAACCCTGGACCTGGACCTGACCGTCCGGCAGAACCTGTCCTACCATGCCGCGCTCCACGGCATAGGGCGCAGGGAAGCCCGCGGACTTGCCGAAGAGCAGATGGCGCGCATGGGCGTCGGCGAGCACGCGCACGCGCGGGTGCGGCAGCTCTCGGGAGGGCAGCGCAGGCGCGTTGAAATCGCCCGCGCCCTGCTCCACAGGCCGGCCCTGTTGCTCCTGGACGAGCCCACGGTAGGCCTGGACATGGCGTCGCGGCGCGCGCTGGTCCGGCATGTGCACGCGCTGAGCGCCGACGATGGCGTGGCGGTGCTGTGGGCAACGCACCTGATCGACGAGGTCCGCGAGGGGGACAGGGTGATCGTGCTGCACCAGGGCCGGATCCGCGCCGACGGCCCGGTTGCGGAGATCACGGCAGGCACCGGTACCGGCTCCCTGGAAGATGCCTACGATGCCCTGACTGCAGAGGGGGGCGGCGAATGAGCGCGACCGGCTACCTGCACTGTCTGCGCGGCATCCTGTGGCGGGAACTGCTGCGCTTCGTCCATCAGCGCAGCCGCTTCGTGGCGGCCCTGGTTCGCCCGCTGGTCTGGCTGCTGGTGTTCGCGGCCGGCTTCCGCATGGCGCTCGGCGTGGCGATGACGGCACCGTACCAGACCTACATTCTCTACGAGGTCTACATCGTGCCGGGGCTGGTGGGCATGATCCAGCTTTTCAACGGCATGCAGAGTTCGCTGTCCATGGTCTATGACCGCGAGATGGGCAGCATGCGGGTGTTGCTGGTGAGCCCGTTCCCCCGCTGGTACCTGCTGATCTGCAAACTGCTGGCGGGCACCGCCGTGTCCATCGTACAGGTGTACGCCTTTCTCGCCATTGCCTATGCGTACGGCATCCAGGCGCCGCTGCCGGGTTACCTGTATGTGCTGCCGGCGCTGGTGATCACCGGCCTGATGGTGGGTTCGCTCGGGTTGCTGCTGTCGTCGTTCGTGCGTCAGCTCGAGAACTTCGCCGGCGTGATGAATTTCGTCATCTTCCCGATGTTCTTCCTGTCCTCGGCCCTGTACCCGCTCTGGCGGCTGCAGGAGTCCAGCCTGGTCGTCTACCAGATCGCCGCGCTGAACCCCTTCACCTACGCGGTGGAACTGATCCGCTTCGCCATGTACGGGCAATTCCATGCGGAAGCGGCGCTGATTACCGGCTCGGTGACCGCCGTGCTGCTCGGCCTGGCCATCCTGGGTTACAACCCGGCGCGCGGCATGATGGCGAAAAAGGCGGGCGCGGGGGCGGACTAGTGTCCCCCGCGGTACTCGAGGTAACGGATAACGGCATCCCGCTCGGCCTGGTCCAGGCCCCAGAACACCATGCGGGTCCCGGGAACCACCTGCTCGGGATTCTTCAGAAAGGCGTCCAGCACGTCCCGGTCCCAGACCAGGTCGGCGTCCTCCATGGCGGGTGAGAACTGGAAGCCGTCAATGCTGCCGGCGGGCCGGCCCAGCACCTTGTACAGGCTGGGGCCCGCCCGATGCGCTCCTGCTTCCACGGAATGGCAACCGGCACACTGCATTCGGAACACGCGCTCGCCACGCACCAGATCGGCGTCAGCCGCCGGCAGGGGCTGGACCAGCAGTGCCAGGCCGCCGGCCAGCAGTGCCGGACGGCACCGACTCAGAAGCATTGCAGATCGGCTTCCGTCTGTGCCCTGCGGAACTCCTGCATCCGGTCTTCCAGATCCTTCTCGGTGCGAAACAGCACGCCGAGTTCCCCGCGCCGCTCACGCATGCGGAGCACGGTCTCGGCCGCTTCGTAGTCCTCGTAACTCATGATTTCCGCGATGACGTCGATGCTGCATGAACACTTCTGCATCACCAGATAGTTCTGCCCGTTGGAGGCCATGCAGCCAAGCACGTAATCCACGCGCGCTTCGGTGGGATAATCGTGCTTCGCCGTGGCGGGCAGGGCCAGGACAAGCGCGGCCAGCGCCGCGACAAGGCTCGGGATTCTCATCACGCCTCTCCTCCAGCACGTAGGGCCACCTCGGTCGGGGGCTCTCGGCAGGCACCGGCAGCGCCTGCCCCGGGCGCGATGAAAGTATAGTCCAGGGACCGCTGCGACTTCGGTGGGAAAGTTTCCCGCGTCCCCGGGGACGGGCCGTCCGTCAGTGATCGGGGATGCCCAGCTCCACGGCCTGCTCGCGCAGGTTCTTCTTCAGGATCTTGCCGACGCCGCTACGCGGCAGCATGTCCAGGAACACCACCTTTCTCGGCGTCTTGTACTTGGCCAGCTTGTCCTGGCAATAGGCGATCAGTTCATCCTCCCGGATATCGCCTTTCTTCACAACGAAGGCGACCACCTCCTCGCCCATCCGTTCGGACGGCGCCCCCACCACGGCCACTTCCGCCACCGCCGGGTGCCGGGCAATGACCTCTTCCAGGTCTCGCGGATAGATGTTGAAGCCGCCGCGGATGATCAGATCCTTCTTGCGGTCCACGATGTAGAGATAGCCGTCCTCGTCCAGCCTGGCGATATCCCCTGTGTGCAGCCAGCCGTCGCGCAGCGCCTCGCGGGTGGCCTCCTCGTTGCGGAAATAGCCCGGAGTGATGTTGTCGCCCCTCACCAGCAGTTCGCCCACCTCGCCCACGGGCAACGGCTTGCCGTCGGCATCGGCGATCCGCACCTCCACGCCGGGGAAGGGCCGCCCCACGGAACCCGGCTTGATGGGTTCGCCCCGGCGGTGTGCCGACACCGTGGGGGCGGCTTCGGACAGGCCGTAGCCTTCGTAGATGTCGGCGCCGAAGCGCTGCCTGAACGCTTCAATCACGGACAGGGGCAGCGGCGCCGAGCCGGAACCCACCGACTCCAGGCTGGACAGGTCGTACTCCAGCGGGGCCGGGTCCGACACCAGGTTGTAGATCATGGCAGGCACCGCGCTGAAGCGCCGGACGCGGAAATCCTGGATGGCCTGGCAGACGGCGTGGACATCGTACTTGGGCATGACGACCACCGAGCTGCCACGCATGTACAGGACGTTGGCCATGGTAAAGCCATAGATGTGCGCCAGCGGCAGCACGCCGATGGTGGTCTCGCGGCCGTCGTCGTCTTCGTCCGCCAGCGAGACCGCGGCCGCCGCGTTGCTGTAAAGATTCCTGTGGGTGAGCATCACGCCCTTGGGCCGCCCCGTGGTACCGGACGTATAGAGGATGACCGCGACATCCTCGGGCACGGCCTCCACAGGCGAGACGACCGGAGCCGCCCCTTCCAGTGCCTGATGAAGGTCCAGCACCCCGTCCCCAGCCTGCTCTTCGGCATTGGCCACCAGGACCAGCGGCTTGCGATCCAGCGTTTCGATAGCCTTCAGCACCGACGGCAGCACCCCGGCAGACGTGATCACGGCCTTGGCATCGGAGTCGGCGACGATGTAGCCGATCTCGCTGGGGTGCAGCAGGAACATCACCGGGATGACGATACCGCCGGCACGCATCACCCCCTGATAGGAATAGAACACCTCGGGCCGGTTCGGCATGCAGACCACCACGCGGTCGCCCGGCTCTACCCCGTGCGCCGCCAGCACCGACGCCAGCCGGTTGGCGGCGTCGAGAATGTCGTGATTGCTGTAGCTGCTGCCCTGGTAATGCAGGAACGGGTACTCACCGTAGTCCTGCAGGTTCTGTTCGGGGAGCCGAGTGAGAATCATTAGCCACCTATTTATCTGTCTGTTATCAAGGCGTGATCCGATCGCCTGCTGAGGTGAATCCGGGAAAACGCCGAGGAGTGCTGAACCAGACTATAGAAGCCGGGCGTCGGCGCATGCAAGCCGCACCTTACCGCAACTCCAGCCGCTCCATCACGGGCTGTCCCGCTTCGCCGCCGACCACGCACAGGAATCCGGTCACCTGTTCCTGCCCGGCCGCGTCGCGGCTGTGGACCTCGGAACGCCAGCGCAACCGCTGGCCGGGCTCCAGCCACTCTGTCCGGCCCTCGCCGACAAAGCGCAGCTCACGATGTTCCGGCAATTGCTGCGCCACCGCCTCCCGGCAATGCGCCACCGCCAGACTCTCGTCCAGCACCTGTGCCGGAGGCCCCACCGATAACCACAGCACCGCCACCAGCCCCACCAGCGCCAGGGCCGCGATGCCCTCCCGGCGTCCGGGCCGCCAGGGGCTGTCCTCGTCCTCGAAGTGACCCTGCCGGACGATGCCGGCCCTGCACAGATAGCAACGCATCGAGCCGCGGGGGTTCAGACTCGGACACTCGGAACAACGCTTTACCGCCACGGGTTTCCACCCTGTTTCAGACCACCGGGCTTTCGCGCAGACATACGACTGATCTCCTGAAAGGTCATTAGCCGCTCCAGGCGCCGGCGGCTGTCTTGCGTCACTATTGGAACACAAATAAGCTTCGCCGATGAGCATCGGCAGACCGCTACAGTTCGATCCCCACCGGGCGCTCGAGGCCGCCATGCACGTGTTCTGGGCGCAGGGTTACGCGTCCACCTCCACCCGGGCCCTGCTGCAGGCCATGGGGCTTTCCCGCAGCAGCCTCTACCAGACGTTCGGCACCAAGGAACAGTTGTTCCTCGCCTGCCTGGCGCATTACCGCCGGTCTCTCACGCACAATCTCCGGCAGCGGCTGGCCGAAGCACCGGGCGGACTGGCGTTCCTGGAAACCCTGTTCACGGATGCGGCGATGCAGGCGGAAACACCCGCCGTACAGCAGGGCTGCCTGGTCTTCAATTCGGTGGTGGAACTGGGGTCGGCTGAAACGCCTCCCGCGGGTGCCGCCAGGGAGAGTCTGAATCACATCGCGGTGGTCTTCACGGAGGCCCTGGAACAGGCCCAGCGCGAGGGAGATGTGGACCCGAACGCCGATGCGGAGAGCCTGGGGCTGTACCTGGCCGGGAGCATGAGCGGGCTGCGCATGCTGCTGAAATCCGGTGCTCCCCGGAAACAGACGACCGTTGTGGCACAGACGATCATCAACGCCCTGCCCCGCCCCGCACAGGCGGCGGAGCCGCTGCGGAACACTCAGACCGAGACGTCGACGACCGTTCCGACGCGCTGAGACGGGTCCGGCACCGAAACCGGAGCGCTCTCGGAGATTCCCTCGATCAGTTGTGCCGCGCTGGCCTCGACGATGTCCAGCGCCTTGCGCTGCACGCTGGTCTGAACGTCCCGTGCAAGCTGTGCCTGGCTCATCGCCGTGCTCAGGGACGCGATCATGCTGACGTCGGACATGGCTCATTCGATCCCGGAAACCTGAAAGATCGGTCAACGCTAACAGGCCGGGCGCGGATCGACCGGAACTGACGCACAGTTTCGGCGCGGGTTGCTCCGGCCACGGCCCCGGCCTATTGTGTGGAAACGGCAGATACCAGCCTTTCAGAAAGCAGCCAGGCAGGGAATGCCGATCTTACCGGAGGCAGACCTTGAGCGACGACCCTCACCATTCCGACCACGGCCACAGCCATCTTCCGCCCGACCCGGCCCTGCGCGTGCAGGCGCTGGAAACGCTCCTGGTGCGCAAGGGGCTGGTGGACCCGGCAGCACTGAACACCATCATCGATACCTATGCCAACGACGTCGGGCCTCAGAACGGCGCCCGGGTTGTCGCCACCGCCTGGGCCGAGCCCGATTACCGGGACTGGCTGCTGCGCGATGCCACGTCCGCGATACGCAGCCTGGGGTACGAAGGCAGGCAGGGAGAACACATCGTGGCGGTAGAGAACACGCCAGAAGTCCACAACATGGTGGTCTGCACATTGTGCTCCTGCTACCCGTGGACTGTGCTGGGCCTGCCGCCGGCGTGGTACAAGTCCGAAGCCTATCGCTCGCGTGCCGTCCGCGAGCCGAGGGCGGTGCTGGCGGAGTTCGGGGTCACGCTGCCCGAGACCACGGAAATCCGTGTCTGGGACAGCACCTCGGAAATGCGCTACCTGGTGGTGCCGCGGCGCCCTGCGGGCACGGACGGCTGGAGCGCCGAACAGATGGCCCCGCTGGTGACCCGTGACGCCATGATCGGCACCGCGCTGGCACTGGAGCCGGGAGGTGAGCGATGAATGGCATTCACGACATGGGCGGCATGCATGGTTTCGGCCCGGTGCCCATCGAGAAGGACGAACCACTGTTCCACGCCGACTGGGAAGCCCGGGCCATGGCTATCACCGTGCTGATGGGTGGCTGGGGCCGCTGGAACATCGATGCCGCACGGCGCGCCCGCGAAGACATGCACCCCGCCGCTTATCTGAACCACAGCTACTACGAGCGCTGGATCGACGCGCTGGAACGGCTGATGCTGGAAACCGGGCTGGTCACCGACGAGGAACTCGGCGGCGCAGAGCCGGTGCCGGGGACACCGGACGGAAAGCCGGCGCCGGGCCCCGATGCCGTCGCCGCGATGCTGCGCCGCGGCGGGCCGTCGCTGCGGCGTCTGGACACGCCGCCGGCCTTTGCCCCCGGCGACCGTGTCCGCACCGCCAATGCCCAGCCACCCGGACACACCCGGCTGCCCCGCTACGCCCGCGGCCGCACCGGCACCGTGGTCATGCACCACGGGGCGCACGTGCTGCCCGACAGCAACGCCCACTTCCGCGGCGAATCCCCGCACCATCTGTACGCCGTGCGCTTCGCGGCCCGGGAACTCTGGGGCAAGAGCGCCTCCCCGGTCGACACCGTCACGCTGGACTTGTGGGAGACCTACCTTGAACCGGCCTGAGGCAAGCAGCGATCACCCGCCGTTCGACGCCCCCTGGCAGGCACAGGCTTTCGCCCTGGCCGTTCACCTGAACAACCAGGGTCTGTTCAGCTGGAAGGAATGGGGGGATTGCTTCTCGGCCCAGCGCAAGCTGTCCGCCGAACAGGGCGTGGCCGACCGGCCGGACCAGTACTACCTGGACTGGATTGCCGCGCTGGAGCATTTGCTGGCCGCCAAGGGCGCGGCCTCCGCCGCCGCGCTTGCCGAGCTGAAACAGGCCTGGACCGAGGCCTACCTGCACACGCCGCACGGACAGCCGGTCACGCTTCCCTGAGCTCAGCCCATCGACCGCAGGATGATCAGCGACAGCGAGTTGAGGCCGGCGTGCGCCAGGATGAGCGGCCAGAGCCGGCCCCAGCGGATGGCGAGCCGGGCGAACACGATACCCACCAGCGTGGTCTGCACGACACCGGTCCATCCCTGGTAGGCGTGCCCCAGCCCGAACAGCAGCGATGACAGCAGCACCGGAGCCCAGATCCCGCCCAGCAGGCGGCGGCAGCGATCCAGCAGGAAACCCCGGGCCAGCAGTTCCTCGTAGAAGCCGGTAAACAGCATCACGGCCAGGAGCATGGCCAGCGAGGTGTCTGCGGCCAGCATGGCGGCCACACCCATCAGCCGCTGCTGGTGCCCCTCCACCACCTCGGGGGCCAGCACCATGCCGGCAAGGCTGATGCTGGCATTGACCGCAAAAACCAGCAGCAGTGCCAGCACCGCCAGCCAGAGATCCATCGGCCGCAGCCCCAGCAGGCCGACCTCCCGCCAACGCTGGCCGCGCACGGACATCAACCACTGCAGGCCGGCCAGGATCAGCACCCCCTGCACCAGCAGCACGCCCAGCATCGGCATGCCCAGCCCGCCCATCAGGGCGGGCGCCAGGGTGGCTGCCAGCAGGCCGGCGGCCACCGTCAACAGCAGCGCCAGGGCGACGTCCGCCATTGCCTGTCCGCGCGTCATCGTCGTCACATGCTCTCCGGTATCCTCGTGACCGGAGTCATGATCCCACAGTGAGCGGTCCAGCGTCTGCCCGCAGGCTTTCCGGCGGCGGTGGAACCGGCTTCAGGCAGCCCGCGATGTGAATGCGGGGCTGCCCCTCGCCGCTGACCCGGGCATCGAGTTCGTAGACGCCGGCCAGCGCCTCCGCGGTGAGCACCGCCTCGGGCGCACCGTCCGCCAGCAACCGCCCGTCCCGCATCAGCAGCACCCGGCTGGCGAACATCGCCGCCAGCCCGAGGTCATGGCAGGCAGCGATGATGCCGAAACCGGCCTGCCGGGCCAGCATCCGCAGCAGCGTCATGATCCGGTACTGGTGGGCGGGATCCAGTGCCGAGGTGCATTCGTCCAGCAGCAGCAGGCGGGGCCCGGGCGTGCTCCAGATCTGCGCGAGCACACGTGCCAGTTGTACGCGCTGCTGCTCACCGCCGGAGAGTGAGGGATAACTGCGCTGCGCCAAATGGTCCACCTGCAGCCAGCGCATCAGGTCACGGACCACGATCCGGCCTGTGCCTGCCGGGAGCTTCACCGGCAGGCCCAGTTCCACGACTTCGGCGGCGGTGAATGCGAAGGTCAGCGGACATTCCTGCGGCATGACGGCGCGCCGCTCCGCCAGCGCCGCGGCGCGCCAACGCGCCAGGGGCTTTCCGAGAAAGTCGATGTCTCCGGTCCGCGGCGCGATCTCCCGGGCCAGCAGTTTCAACAGGGTGGATTTGCCGGCCCCGTTCGGCCCGAGCAGCATCAGCAGTTCGCCACGCTGCAGCGAGAAGCCGACCCCGGACAACAGCTCCACACCGCCGGCCGCGACATAGCCCAGGCCGCTGGCGGAAAGCAGTGCATGCTCGCATTGCGGTCTTGCCGTCATGCCAGCCTCTGGCGCATCAGCAGGGCCAGGAAGAAGGGGCCGCCGATCAGTGCCATGACCAGCCCGATGGGCAGTTCCGCCGGCGCCACGACCACCCGCGCCAGCATATCCGCCAGCACCAGCAGGCACCCGCCCAGCAGTGCCGACGCAGGCAGCAGCCAGCGGTGGTCCACACCGATGGTCAGTCGCACCAGATGGGGCGCCACCAGGCCGACGAAGCCGATCAGCCCCGAGACCGAGACCGCCGCACCCACCGCCAGGGCCGACAGCAGCACGGTGGCCTGCTTGACCCGGTGCACCTCGTGACCGAGATGCCCCGCCACCGCCTCGCCGAGCAGCATGGCGTTCAGGGGCCGCGCAAGCAGCGGCATGACCAGCAGCAGGATCAGCAGCAAGGGCGCTGTCAGTTGCAGGTCCAGCCAGCGGGCGTGGGCCAGGCTGCCCATGCTCCAGAAGGTGAGTGTCCGCAGCTGCGCATCGTCCGCCATGAACGTGAGCACGCCGGTACCCGCCCCGGCGATGGCGTTGATGGCAATACCGGCCAGCAACAGCAGCGCCACCTGCGTGGTACCGTTGCGGCTGGCGATGCGCCAGATGACCAGCGTCGCCACCAGCGCTCCCAGGAAAGCGGCCAGCGGCAATGCCATGGCGGGAACGCCGATGCCGAACAGCGCGAACGTGCGTTCGCCGATGACGATGATGCCCACCGCTCCCAGCGCTGCCCCGCTGGACACCCCGATCAGGCCGGGGTCGGCGAGGGGGTTGCGGAACAGCCCCTGCAACATGGCACCGGAGAGCGCCAGCGCGGCGCCGACCAGCGCGCCCAGCAACAGGCGCGGCAGGCGCAGCTCCCGTACCACCATCGCCGCCGCCAGATCGACGTCGGAGCGGCCGGCAAGTATCCGCCAGACGTCCGAAAAGCCGAGCTGGAACGGGCCGGTACGCAAGGCCAGCACGCCGCACACGAGCAAGGCCGCCGCAAGCAGGAACAACGCCGGGACCGGGGGGACACGCCTCACTGCTGCCGCCAAGCGGTATCCTCCCTGCCGTTGCCACTGGCCGCGAGAATCGCTTTCATGGCCTGCGGCAGGCGTGGCCCGAAGCTGAGCAGAAACATGCTGTCGCGAACCAGTATGCGGCCGTCCCGCCCGGCCGGCGTCTGTTGCAGGGCAGGCCAGTCCTGCAAACGGAAGGCGCCCCGGCCGGTTTCCGCCACAACGATCAGTTCCGGCCGCAAGGCCAGTGCGGCCTCCGCGTTGAGCGGCTTGAACCCCTCGACATCGACTGCCGCATTCGGCAGTTGCAGGGCGTCGAGCAGCGCCTGGGCCTGGGTGTTCCTGCCACCCACCATCAGGCCGTGTCCGCCGGTGGCCAGCAGGAACAGGACCCGGGGACGCGCCTCCGGCGGCAGCGTCCGCTCAATGGCGGCGAACTCCTGCTCCAGTTCCCGCGCCAGCCGCTCGCCCTGTTCCTCCCTGTCCACCAGGTCGGCGATCTGCCTGACCCGCCGCACCACGGCGGCAGGCTCCCAGGCACTGTCGATACGGCTGACCGGCACCACCCGCTCGAGCTGTTGCAGGGCCCGCTCCGGGCCGGCTTCCGGCGCCACCAGCAGGCGGTCCGGCGACAATGCCAGTATGCCCTCCACCGGGAGAGCCCGGACGTAGCCGACACGCGGCAGATCGCGCGCCTCGGGTGGCCAGGTGCTGGTGGAGTCAACACCCACCAGCTGATCCTCGGCGCCGAGCGCGTAGATCACCTCGGTGATGGCGCCGCCGGCCACCACCAGGCGCTCCGCTGCTGCCGCTGAACCCACGGCCAGCAACAGGAGCCCGAGCAGCAATTGCAAGCGCCCCCGAGGGGCAACGCCAAGGGATCTGTCAAGCATTTCCCTGGCTCTGCTCCAGCGTTTCGATGTGATGCCGCCAGGCAGTCAGCTCCGGTCTGCCTGGCTTGCGTTCGCCGAACAGGCTCAGCACCAGGTCGCCGTGCGCGTTGAAGCAATCCAGCGAGGTGATGTCGCCATCCTCGGAAGGCCGACGAACCACCCAGACCGAGGCGATGTCCGATGTCCGCACGTGCAGGTTGAAGTCCGGATCCAGTACGTTGAACCAGTCGCCGGTGCGCAGCAGCTTGCGGATGCGACCGCTGTAGATCTGAATGATGCCGCGGTTGCCGGCAAAGGCCATGATGGGGGTGCCGGCTTCGGCCACGTCCTTGAGCAGCCGCTCCAGGCTGTTGCGGACCAGCGGTCGGCTCCAGTGCCCTTCCATCATCTCCAGTGCGGTCAGCCGGTCCACCTTGTGCTTGCGCAGCATGTCGTGGAACTGATGCACGTCGGTGATGGCAGCCCAGTCCTCGGCCAGCGCCTCGCGATCCACCATGCCGGTACTGCGGGACGGCGGCGTGGACGGGACGAAGCGCATCTGCGGCCGTTGGACGTCCGCCGAGAACTGCTCCACCAGGGCATTCCAGGCTGCACGCGAGGTTTCGCGTACGGCGAAGATCTTGTGCAGCGCCATACCGGAGGCGTCGAAGAACTGCAGGCTGCGGCGCGTGCGTCGCCCGTGCTTTTCCGTGACCGCATAACCGTGCGCCCAGTGATGGAAGAACACACGCAGGTCGATCTCGCCCAGGCACAAGCCGATATTGGCGTGCTCGCCGATACTGAATGGCCCCATGGCACCGGTGGTTTCATGCACCACCTCGTCGTTGCGCGCCAGCGTCATGACGCGCCCGAGCTTCGTCACCTCCCGATAGAGCATGGGGAAGTCCGGCCGCAACCGCCTGACGTTGCCGGACGGTTCGGTAAGCAGCAGCGCGAGTTCGCTGACGCCCAGCCGCTGGGCGGCGTTGCGTATGCGTATGGACGGTTCGCTGGCGCGCAGGGACTGCCAGCGCTCCCGCAGGACTCCTGCACCCTGTTCGGGCATGTTGACGCTCTGTTGCATGGTTGTATCCCCCTTGTCGTTCGTCGGTGGCCGCGATTTCAGTGACCCGCATCACGCCAGCGGATCTGCGGGTGGCCGGAGGCGCCGGTGCCGGCGTAGTAGTTGACGACCTGAAGTGCGAAGCGCGGGGCTTCGTCATCGTTCCGGTCGGTGTCGATCAGATAGACGCGGTAGTTGGGCCAGAGTCTGTGCTGGCCGGTGAGGTTGTAGGCGTACCAGCCATGCTGCGAGAACACGCCGCCGCTGCTGTCCGACTGGTAGAGGCCGATCAGCGACGTCCCGTTGGGCGCGGTGGTTGCGCTGGTGAAGCCGGACAGTTCATCCCAGGCGAACGGCCCGAAGGCGCCGCCGTTGCCGTCTCCGCTGATGCCGCTATTGCTGCGCAGGTAGAAATCCCGCCCCTGGAACCCGATCTTCAGATCCCAGGCAGTACCGGTGCAGTCCACATTGCTGTCGGTGTCGAAGTCGAAGCAGACGTCACCTCCTGCGGCCGGGATCGAACCGGTGAAGGTTGCCTGGGTGGTGAACTGGCTGGTGTCCGGAACCTGCACGTCGAACGCGAAGGTGAAGCTTTCCACCCCCTGCCCGGCGCGTGAATCGAACACCAGGTCGGTCATGCGCATGCGGGCGTAGCTGTTGCCTTCGCCGGAACGCAACAGCCAGCCGTTGTCCGGGTTGGCGAGGAAATGCCCTGTGTTGCGATCGTAAACGTACCAGCCCCCGTCGGTGCTGGACGGCCCGCTGAGCACGGTGGTGACGCTGTCGGTGATCCAGTCGCCGCTGGCGGGCTCGTCGAAATCCTCCAGCAGCACATTCAGTTCGGAAGCCGGGCTGGCGTTGGTGAACACGCTGGCGTTGGGTTCGCCGCTGCCGTTGTAGAAGTGGTCCTGCGCGGCGACCAGTGCGCCCCGCACGCCGCCCGCCCCGGAGGTGCCGCCGTTCAGCTTGATGCCGTCACGCCGGAAGGCGATGTGCCATTCGTCCGATGCCTCCGCCTGCGCCGCGGTCAGCGGCAGCGTCTCCTCGGTGATCAGGTTGAAATAGACGTAGTCATCGCCGTCAGCCGCATCGAACTGCTGCGTGCGCACCTGTACATCGCCGGGCGGGTCGTCGTTCCCACCCCCGCCGGAGGAGGAGTCGGAACTGCCGAGGCAGCCGCCGAGCAGCAGGCTGCCGGCGGCGATCATGCCGATGAGGGGATAGCGGGTTCGCATTGTTGTCTCCATTCCTTCTCAGTTGCCGAAGCGATAGCGCGCGCCCATGTACGCGAAGATCCCCGCCACCGGGCCGAAGTCCGCCGGGTCGTCGAACGAGCGCTGGGTATCGAACACGTTGTCCACGCCGCCGAACAGGCGCAGTTGCGGGGTGAGATCGACGTTGGCCTTGAGGTCCACCACGGCCCATCCGGGGGAGCGGCCGTCGGCATCCCCGCCGTCCCGGCCGCTGCTGACCAGTTCGCTGCTCTGGTAGCGCCCGCGCACGCTCAGCTCAAGGCGGTGCGTGGCCTGCCAGTCCACACCCAGGCGGGCCTGGACGCGCGGCAGCCTGGTCAGTTCCTCGCCGGTATCCCGGTCCTCGGCAGTGGTGAGCAGGGTATGGCCGACTGTCAGCACCACGCGGGGATGCACCTGCAGGCCGGCCATGGTCTCGATGCCCTCGGTGATGGCGCGATCGACATTGGCATAGCGGAACTCGCTGACGCCGCCGGGGCCGACGGTGGCCTGCTCGCTGTCCACCTGGATCAGGTTGCGCAGCCGGTTGTGGAACAGGTTCAGTTCGATCCAGGCGATATCGTGCCGGCCCATGGCCCAGCCGAGCTGGTAGCTGTCGGAGGCTTCGGGCTGCAGGTCCGGATTGCCCAGCACGACATAGCCGAGCTGGCTGTGATCGAAGCGGTAGAACCGCTCCTTCAGGTTGGGTACGCGGTAGCCCTGGCCCCAGCTCAGCCGCAGCGTGCCGTAGCTGTCCGGCGTGCGCACCAGATGCCAGCGCAGTCCGGCCTTGCCGGCGGTGTGAGTGCCGAAGTCGGAGTCTTCCTGCAGGCGCACGCCGGCCAGCAGCTCCAGGTTGTCGCCCAGGAACAGTTCGTTCTGCAGATAGGCCTCGCGGCTGCGGCGGGAGACATCCGGTGCTTCCAGCTCGGACTCACCATCCTTGGTCTGGGCCAGGCTTTCGCTACGGAAATCACCGCCGAGCTGGACCAGGTTCGGTCCCATCGGCGGCAGATCCATCTGCAGGCTGACGTGGTCCAGGGTCATCTCCGCGCGCCGGTCGTCGAAGGTTTGATCACCGGCGCGCTTGATGGTGGTGTTGGTGA
Source organism: Ectothiorhodospiraceae bacterium (assembly GCA_050485425.1). Classification (GTDB taxonomy): domain Bacteria; phylum Pseudomonadota; class Gammaproteobacteria; order Nitrococcales; family Aquisalimonadaceae; genus LSCE01. The sequence continues at coordinate 37,046 of JBJHBJ010000040.1, forward strand.
ATTCCTCGGTCACCGCGTTCAACTGCACGCCGGCTCCGTTGGCCCAGCGCCAGCGGCCGCCGGCAACCAGACGATCACGCTGCACGTCCTCGCTCTTCCCCTGCTCCACCGCCTGCCCCGGCAGGCGGAACAGGAACCGGCTGTCGCCCTGCTCCTCGAACCGGCTGCCCTGGACGTAGAAGCGGCCGCGGCTGGACGGGTGCCATTCCAGCCGGGCGTCGAGTTGCTGGCGGTCCACGGCGTCGCCGGGCCTGGGCCAGTCGTCCGGATTCGGATCGATGCCGTCCAGCTCGCGACGGTCAGCGGCCAGGCGGAGCCGAAGCTGCCGGGTACCGGTGTCAATGCGTACCCGGCCATGACGGCTGGCTGCATCGGCACTGCGGCCGGACGGATTCTGCCGGCCGTAGGTGCCGACGTCGCCGGAGATCTCGCCGGAGAACCCGGGACTGATGTCCCGGGTGATGACGTTGATGACGCCACCCATGGCGGCGCTGCCATACTGGGCCGACGTCGCCCCCTTGACGATCTCGATGCGCTCCACCTCGGTGAGCGCCAACTGGCTGACATCCACCGTGGATCCGGTGCTGGCGGAGATGGGCAGGCCGTCCACCAGTACCAGCACCTGCTCGCCGCGCAGGCCCTGCAGCGAGACCTCGAAACCGGGTTTGCCGTGTATATCCCGGAGCTGCAGACCGGGAACGTTCTCCAGCCCCTCTTTCAGCGTGCGGGCATGGGTGCGCTGCAGTTCCTCGGCGCTCACGACTTCCGTGCGCACCGGGGTATCCAGCGCCGAACGCTCGGTGCGCGTTCCGGTAATCACCAGCGTATCCAGCATTGACACTTCCCGCGTGCCGTCCGCCGCGATCCCGGCCGGTGCGGCCAGAGCCAGAACCAGTGCCATGCCGCCGCGCACCAGTGGTAACCCCCCGGGACTTCCGTGTCTGATGCGGCTGGAGAACATGGCACCCTTTCGTTCTGCTACGATTATTTAAATAGGAATGATTCTTATTCTTATCCTTGACGGAGCATGGTGTCAATACGAATGCGTCTTATTACGCTTTAGAAACAAAGACGCCTGCCCCGTAAACGTTTTCAAGACGTGCGTGTCCGGCTATCGTGGGGAAACAAAACAACGACGGCCCACCGTCCGAGCAACTGGGAGGAGACACATGCCTGGAATCTTCGATCAGGGCCTGTCGCGCACACCCGCGAACTACGAGCCCCTGAGCCCGCTGACCTTTATCGAGCGGGCGGCATCGGTGTATCCGGCCCATCCTGCCGTGATTCACGGGACAGTCCGCCGGAACTGGGCACAGACCTACGAGCGCTGCAGGCGGCTGGCCTCCGCCCTCGCCCGCCGGGGTGTGGTACCCGGGGACACGGTCGCCGCCATGCTCCCGAACATCCCGGAAATGCTGGAGGCGCATTTCGGCGTTCCCATGGCCGGCGCCGTGCTGAATGCGTTGAACATCCGTCTGGACGCGCCGACCATTCGCTTCATGCTGGAGCACGGCGAGGCCAAGGTGCTGCTGGTGGATCGCGAGTTCGCCAGCGTGATCCGCGAAGCGCTGCAAGGCATGGGCAACCCGCCACTGGTGGTGGATGTCCACGATCCGGAATTCGGTGGCACGGAATCGGCCGGTTCCATGGACTACGAAAGCCTGCTGGCCGAAGGTGACCCTGACTACCGCTGGTCACGTCCGGCGGACGAATGGGACGCCATCGCGCTGAACTACACCTCCGGCACCACCGGCGATCCCAAAGGGGTGGTCTACCATCATCGCGGCGCCTACCTGAACGCGGTGAGCAACCAGATGGTCTGGGGCATGGGGCATCACCCGATCTACCTGTGGACGCTGCCGATGTTCCATTGCAACGGCTGGTGCTTCCCCTGGACCATCACCGCCGCCATCGGCACCCATGTCTGCCTGCGGAAGGTCGAGCCGGTGAAGATTCTGGAATTGATCAGGGAGCACGGTGTCACCCACATGTGCGGGGCACCGATCGTGTTGAACGCCGTGCTCAACGCGCCGGCCGAGGCGCGGGCAACGCTGGATCACCCGGTCAAGGCGATGACCGCCGGCGCCGCGCCGCCGGCCAAGGTGATCGGGGCGGTGGAGGACATGGGCATCGAGATCACCCACGTCTACGGGCTGACGGAAGTCTACGGGCCGGTCACTGTCTGCGCGTGGCACGAGGAATGGGACGCGCTGCCGCTGGACGACCGGGCCCGCGTCAAGGCGCGCCAGGGGGTACGCTACCCCATGCTGGAGGGCCTGATGGTCGGTGACCCGGAGACGCTGGAGCCGGTGCCGTGGGACGGAAAGACCATGGGCGAGATCTTCATGCGCGGCAATACCGTCATGAAGGGCTACCTGAAGAACCCCGCTGCCACCGAGAAATCCTTCAAGGGCGGCTGGTTTCACACCGGCGACCTGGCGGTGCAGCACCCGGATGGTTACGTGGAGATCAAGGACCGCCTGAAGGACATCATCATTTCCGGCGGCGAGAACATCTCCACCATCGAGGTGGAGGACGTGCTCTACCGTCATCCGGCCGTACTTGAGGCGGCCGTGGTGGCCCGACCCGACGAGAAATGGGGCGAGACGCCCTGCGCCTTCGTGACGCTGCGCGAGGAGCAGGAGGCCGTCAGCGCCGAGGAGATCATCACCTTCTGCCGCGAGCATCTCGCACGCTACAAGGTGCCGAGGACGGTGGTGTTCTGCGAACTGCCGAAGACATCCACCGGGAAAATCCAGAAGTTCGCCCTGCGCGACCAGGCACGGAGACTCGACCAATGAACACAGTTGTGGAACACGCCGACATCCAGTTGGATCGCGGCGACAACGGCATCGCCACCATCACCCTGCCGGGGGCGGCGCGCTTCAACCCGCTGACCGGCACGGTCATCGACGGTATGCGTGAACTGCTGGAGGAGCTGGAACGGGACGATGCAACCCGGGTAGTGGTCATTCGCGCCGAGGGCCGAGCCTTCTGCGCCGGGCATGACCTCAAGGAGGTCCGCTCCAGCGAGGACCAGGCCTACCACCGCGAGCTGTTCGGCCGATGCAGCGCGATGATGCAGCAGATCGTCAGCCTGCCGCAGCCGGTGATCGCCCAGGTGCAGGGCATTGCCACCGCGGCAGGCTGCCAGTTGGTGGCCACCTGCGATCTGGCCGTGGCCGGTGAAAGTGCCCGTTTCGCCACGTCCGGCATCAATTTCGGCCTGTTCTGTGCTACCCCGGCGGTTGCCGTCTCCCGTAATGTCGGGCGCAAGCATGCCGCGCATCTTCTGTTCACCGGGGAATTCATCAGCGCCGCGCGGGCCGAAGCCATCGGCCTGATCAACCAGGTGGTTCCCGACGAGGCGCTGGAGGAAACCGTGGCCCACCTGGCGGCGACGATTGCCGCCAAGCCGCCGGTGGCCATCCGCGCCGGCAAGGCACTGCTGCACCGGCAACTGACCGCCGGCCTGGCGGATGCCTACGCCATGGCAACCGAAGCCATGGCGTGCAACATGAACACCGACGAGGCACGGGAAGGCCTCGACGCCTTCATCGAGAAGCGGCAACCCCGCTGGGAGCGATAAGGATCAGGCGCTGTGCGCCGGCTGGGCAAGCCGGCGCCAGGCCGACTCGAACGGCCCCCGCCCCACCACGCGCCGCCAGGCCAGGGAAAAGGCGATCTGAAACATCCAGATCAGCAGCACCAGCCCCAGCAGTTGCAGGTGCCCGAGCGCGGAGAACAGCCCGAGGCCGAAACCGTAGAAGATCGCCCCGCAGATCAGCGACTGCCCCAGGTAGTTGGTCATCGCCATGCTGCCCACCGCTTCCAGCGCCCGGCGAACATGCCCCAGCACATCCGCCTTCACCATCATGATGACCAGCGACAGCCAGGCCAGGCAGATGGCGACGCTGCCCCAGTGATTGGCGATGCGGCCCAGGAAGATGGAATGCCGGAACTCCCAGTCCAGCGCCTCGTTGAACCAGACACCGGCCATGATTACCGGCACGCCGATCATCAGGCCCAGAAGCGCCACCACCTGATAGTGCCGCATCTGCCAACTGCCTGAGAGGAAACCGACCTTGAGCAGGGCCATGCCCAGGAACATCATGGCGGTCATCCGCCACAGCCGGTCGGTGACCAGCATCCAGATCTGCGCTCCCACGGCGTTGACCGCGCGGTCCCAGAAGGCGGCCAGCCAGCCGTGGGTGTAGGTGGCGATCTCCTCGCGTACCACGTCGCCACTCGGGTTCCAGTACTTGCCCGCCAGGCTGTGGATGGTCTCCCCCGGCAGGGCGAACAGCAGAATGGCGCTGATCAGCATCCACAACACCATCACGCCGGCGAACAGCAATGCGCTGATGGTCACCAGCGTCAGCGGCTCCAGATGGCGATAACGCATGACGATCAGCCCGCAGACCGCATAGGCGGCGAGAATGTCCCCGGGCCAGATCAGCAGGCCGTGGATCAGCCCGAACACCAGTAGCCAGCCCATGCGTCGCCGGAACAGATGCTCGAACGCCGCCTGCGTGTTCTTCGAGGACTGCGCCATCAGCAGCAGGCCGGCACCGAACAGGATGGTGAGCATGGAAATGAACTTCTCGTCGGCGACCACGTGGTTCACCAGCCAGACGATCCAGTCCACCGGCGGCGGGTCCCCCAGTGCCTTGGGGTTGGCGTACTGGCTCGATATCAGGCCGAACGACTGGATGTTCATCAGCAGAATGCCGAGCACGGCAACCCCGCGCAGCACGTCCAGCACGACCAGCCGGCCCGGTTGATCCCCGGCTGCTGATTGGTCACTGTGTAGTCGCTGACTGCGCATTGCCGGTCTGCCGAGTTGCTTCATGAACCTGAGCGATTGGAGGATGCGAAGCGTGAGGGCCCGCCTTCTGATCATTGTAGTGCTGGCATTGCTTGGCGTCGTAGCGTACGTGGGGTACACCCAGTACGCGGCGGGGCTTTACTACCTCGCCGGTCGGTACGACCGCATGATGAACCCGTACGGCGTCGATCCGGATGCACCCGAGCCCACCGCCGGCGACCGCCTGTTCCACCGTTCCATGTTCATCGCCGACATGCATATCGATACGCTGAAATGGGAACGTGACCTGCTGCAGCGCTCGATGTTCGGCCATGCCGACCTGCCGCGGCTGGATGAGGGCAACGTGGCACTGCAAGTGTTCACCATCGTCACCAAGAGCCCGCTGTCCCTGCCCTGGAGTACCTGCGTCAGCGGCCGCATGCCGGATACCAATACCCCTTTGTCGCTGATGCAGGGCCGCCCCGCGTTCGACCTGAAAGCCCGGGCATACTATCAGATCGATCGCATGAAGGACGCGGTGGAGCGTTCGCGGGACCACGAGGGGCCGGAACTCCGGCTGATCGAGGACTACGACGACCTGGCGCAACTGGTGCAGGACCGCCTGGACGGCAAGTCGGTAATCGGCGGCATACTGGGCATCGAGGGAGGCCACTGGATCGGCGGCGAGGATGCCACCGGCGACGACGTCCGCCGGGAGATGCAGGAGCTGTTCAATGCCGGGGTGCGCCTGTTCGCGCCCACACACCGCTTCGACAACGCCCTTTCCGGCTCCAACGAGGGCTGCAACCGGTACGGGCTCACCGATCACGGCGAGATCGCGCTCAGCGAGGCAGAGCGCCTGGGCATGCTGGTGGATCTGGCACACATCTCCAGCGACGGCCTGCGCGACTCGGTGGAACTGCTGGATTCCCCGGTCACCGTCTCCCATACCGGCATCCGCGCCGAATGCGAGGAACCCTGCCGTCCGGACCGCAACCTGAGCGACGAGGATATCGCGCTGATCATCGGCAGCGGCGGCGTCATCGGTGTGGGGTACTGGCCGCAGGCTGTCGGCCCCAGCGTGTGGCGTATTGCCGATGTCATGGAGCACATCATGGAGATTGCCGAGCGCGAGGGCTCGCCTGAGCCGTCACATCACGTGGCCCTGGGCTCGGATTACGACGGCTCGGTCACGCCGCTGATCGAGGTCGGTCACCTGGACGTGCTGACCGCCATCATGCGGCGCAGGGACAACCCGTTCCACCCCGAGGTGACCCGGGACATCTTCGGCCGCAACGCCTGCCGGCTATTCGGCACGGTGCTTCCGGGCGGCGGGCGGGAAGCGGCCATCGAACTCTGTGCGCGGCTGGAGCACGCCACACCGCCGCCGGATACCAGGGACCCATGAACACTTCTTACGCCTTCCAGCCCAGGTTGCGCGTGGCATTCCAGCCGCCGCTCGCCTGGACGGCGATAACCGGCTTCCTGGTCAGCCGCGGCGCGGACAGTACCGAACAGCTCGAGGGTGATCTGTATGTGCGCACCCTGCGACTTGATGGGCATAGCGGCTGGCTCGCCGTCCGTCCGGCGAAGGCGCCCGGGATACTTGAAGTGGACATCTCCGAGGGTTTGCTGCCTGTTGCCGACGGGGTGGAGCAGCGGCTGCGCCGGCTGCTCGATCTCGACACCGATATGCACGCGATCGAACAGCATCTGGGCAGGGACCCAATGCTGGGCGACCTGATCCGCAAGACGCCCGGGCTACGGGTGCCCGGCGCCGCCGACGGTTTCGAACTGGCCATACGCGCCATACTCGGGCAGCAGGTCACGGTGAAGGCGGCGACCACCCTCTTCCGCCGGTTTGTGGCCGCCTTCGGTGAGCCGGTGGAAACGCCCTTTGCGAACCTCACGCATAGTGGCCCGCTGGCAACCCGGGTCAGCGGCGCACCGCTGCAGGACATCATCGACCTGGGGCTGACGTCCCGTCGCGCACAGACCGTGCTGCACCTGGCCGAGGCGGTCGCAAAAACGGAAATCACGCTCACCCCGGAGGTGGATGCTGGACACACCCGGGAGCAGCTCCAGGCGCTGCCCGGCATCGGCCCGTGGACTGCCAACTACGTATCGATGCGCGCGCTCGCCGACCCGGACGCTTTCCCCCAGGCCGACCTTGGCCTGCTGCGCGCCTGCGGAACAGCCAAACCCGCCGAATTGCTCCAACGCGCGGAGACCTGGCGTCCCTGGCGCGCCTATGCGGCCATGCACTGCTGGCACGCGCTGGGTTCCGGCGGCTAGCAG
>JBJHBJ010000041.1:0-42713 GCA_050485425.1 Ectothiorhodospiraceae bacterium
AGGCGCTGCTGGGCGCGTTCCAGAAAGTCGGGGTAGATGTCCACGCTGGTCACGTGGGCGCCCATGCTGGCCAGGCAGGCGGTGACGTAGCCACTGCCGGTACCGATCTCCAGCACCTGTTCGGAGCCGGTGACCCCCAGTGCCTGCAGCAGCCGGCCTTCCAGCTTGGGCGACATCATCTGCTCGCCGTGCTCCAGCGGCAGGTTCAGATCAGCATAGGCCAGTTGCCGATAGCGCTCGTCCACGAAGGCGTCGCGGGGCAGTCGCTCCAGCAGGTCCAGCACGCGCGGGTCCAGCACGTCCCAGGTCCGTACCTGCTGCTCCACCATGTTGAATCGCGCTTGTTCCAGATTCAGTGCAGTCATCGTTCACGGCCTCAACAAAAGATGGCGCAAGTCTATGATGTCAGGAGGGGAGCGGCAAGGGAGGGAATGCTTCCTGTTGAAAACGATTCGCAATCGCATTAGGATCGAGCGATCATTTCCTTGCCGCGCTGTCAGTCGGCTACGCGGGTAATCGCTCTTGGAGGTCTACCGGATGTCCGATTCCGTCCAGTCAGCCGAAGCTGCGGGGTTCATTCAGCGGCTCGGGGCGCTGTTCGATCTGGGTGGACCGGTGGTGATGCTGCTGATGGCGATGTCGGTGCTGGCGCTCGCCATCGTGCTGCTGAAACTCTGGCAATTCCTCTACCTGCAGCTGCACCGCAACGGCTTCGTTGAACGCGCCCTGGAGCAACTGCGCGCCGGGCGTCAGGACGAGGCGCTGGCCACCTTGACGGGCACGCGTAACCCGATCGCGAAAGTGATGACCGTGGTTATCGAGGCGCGTCATAGCCCGACGCATGACGATGCGCTGGTCCGCGAGGAGGCCACCCGTGTCGGCGCGCGTTTCCTGGAGTCCCTGCGCGGTCAATTGCGGGGGCTGGAGGTCATCGGGGCGCTGAGTCCGCTGCTCGGGTTGCTGGGCACGGTGCTGGGCATGATCGAGGCCTTCCGGCAACTGGAAGCGGCGGGCAGCCAGGTGGATCCGGCCGTGCTTTCCGGCGGCATCTGGGAAGCCTTGCTGACTACGGCCGTGGGTCTTGCCGTTGCCATTCCGGTGGTGGCGGCGCTGAACTGGCTGGAACGTCGGGTGGATCGTTTCCGTCACCAGATGGAAGATGCCGTCACGCGCATCTTCACCCAGACCCGTCCCCCGCAGTCTGATCAGGAGTCCGCAATGCCGCGGCCGGCGGCGGTGCGCGCCTCGCGGGTTGCCGATGGTCATTGACAGTCCCCCGGCACGCCGTCGCAATCTGATCGGCCTGACACCATTGATCGACGTGGTGTTCATCCTGCTGGTCTTTTTCATGCTGGCGTCCAGCTTTCTTGACTGGCGCTCCATTGCGCTGGATCTGCCCGGCGACGGCGGTGAGCCGTCGGCCGACACCGCACCGCTGGTTATTCGCATAGCCGACGACGGCGCGCTGTCAGTGGATGGCGAAGCGCTGGAACTGAGTGAGCTGGAGCGCCGGCTGACCACCCTGCTGGATGAGGACCCCATGCGCGCCGTCATCATCCGTGCCGCGGATCAGGTACCGCTGCAGCGCATCGTGCGCGTGGTGGACCGGCTCAGCGCGGCCGGAGGCACTAACATGACACTGCACAGGGAGGCTCGTTGATGCGCATGCCGGAGCCTCCCCGCCGCGAGCAGGGCGAGAACGTCATCCCGCTGATCAATATCGTCTTCCTGCTGCTGATTTTCTTCATGCTGGCCGGAACGTTGACGCGTCCGGATCTGTTCAACGTGGAGCCGCCGGAGACTGTCCGGGGCGTGGAGACGGATCTGCCGGAAGAGGGGCTGATCCTGATGGACGGTGATGGCCGCCTGGCATTCGATGAGGAGGAACTGTCGCTGGAACGGCTGGAGGCCCGGTTGTCAGAGTGGCTGGCAGAGGATCCTGAGCGGCGCCTGGTGCTGAAAGCCGATGCCGGTGTGCCCGCCAGCCGGCTGCTGGACGTGATGGATGTGCTGCGGGAGGCTGGTGTCGACCGCCTCACCCTGCTCACCAATCCCGCGGAGCGCTGATGCTGGAGTTGCGCGCGCGCCACTGGTTACTGGTCATCGTGCTCGCCGTGGCGTTGCACGGCTTGCTGTTCGTCGGCTGGCGGTACGATCGCCTGGAGCAACAGCCCGAGCAACTGTTTGGCATGGAGATCCGCCTTACCGCCACCCAGGGCAGCCCGGATGGCGAGCCGGAGCCGGTCGTCCAGGAGCCCGAACCCGAACCCGAACCAGAGCCCGAACCAGAGCCAGAGCCCGAACCCGAGCCCGAACCCGAGCCAGAGCCCGAACCCGAGCCAGAGCCAGAGCCCGAACCAGAGCCCGAACCAGAGCCCGAACCAGAGCCCGAACCAGAGCCCGAACCAGAGCCCGAACCAGAGCCCGAACCAGAGCCCGAACCAGAGCCCGAACCAGAGCCCGAACCAGAGCCCGAACCAGAGCCCGAGCCCGAACCCCAACCCACACCGGAGCCGTCACCGCCGGAGGTCGAGCAGCCGCTGGGACTGGAGGACGTGCCCGAGCGCGAGGAGGAAGAGCCCAGCGCCGAGGAACAGGTGGCCGGCGATCCGGAGGCGGAGCGAAACTATCTCAGCTGGTTGAACGAGCAACTCCAGCGCTATCGTGAATATCCCCGTCAGGCGCAGATGCGCCGGATGGAGGGGACGGTGGAAGTGGTGTTTACCATTGAAACCGACGGTACCATCACCAACGCCCGCATCGCCCGGTCATCCGGGCATGATCTGCTCGACAATGCCGTGCTGCGGCTGCTGGAGCGCCTTTCGCCGCTGAGCAAGGCGCCGGAGACCCGCCTGGTGGACCGGCGCCTGCCGGTGGAGTACCGGCTGCGCTGACCGTCAGCGCAGCAGGATGAACATCGCCCCGTTGCCCCGCTGCACATGTAGCAGCAGTTCCCGCTGGCCTGCCGCGGCGCGGCGGAACGCATCGGCATCCTGCACGGCCTGCCGATTGACCGACAGCACGATGTCTCCGGTGCGCAGACCCGCGCGGTGCGCGGCGCTGCCGGCTTCGATAGTCTCCACCCGCAGTCGTGTCTGTGGTCCCTGACTGGTCTGGACGTCGGTATAGCCGAAACTGGCGCCGGCCAGGCGCGGCGACAGTGTGCGACCGTCCAGCACAGCGGACTCGGGGCTGTCGACGGTGGCGCGAATCGTGCGCGTGCTGCCGTTCCGACGCACCTCCAGCTCGACCGTATCCCCCACGCGCAGCAGCGCGATGCTGTTGCGCAGCTCACTGGCCTGGCGAACCGGACGGCCGTTCAGGCTCTGCAGGATGTCGCCGGTCTGCAGTCCTGCCCGCTCTGCAGGCGACCCCGGCGTGATCTGGGTGACCACGACGCCGTTGCGGGTATCCAGCCCGAAGGCTTCCGCCAGCGCAGGGGTCAGATCCTGTACCCCGATACCGAGCTGGCCCCGGCTGATCTCGCCATGCTCCACCAACTGATGGGTGACCGCCATGGCCATGTTGGTCGGGATGGCGAAACCGATGCCGATGTTGCCGCCGGACGGGGCCAGTATGGCCGTATTGATGCCCACCAGCTCGCCACGGAGGTTGACCAGGGCGCCCCCGGAGTTGCCCGGATTGATGGAGGCGTCGGTCTGGATGAAATCCTCGTAGCTGCCGACCTTCAGTCCCGAGCGCCCCAGCGCGCTGACAATCCCGGACGTCACCGTTTGCCCGAGCCCGAACGGGTTGCCGATGGCGACCACGAAATCGCCGACGCGCAATTGGTCGGAATCGGCCAGCGGCAGTGCCGTGAGGTCGTCGGCCTCGATGCGGATGACGGCCACATCGGTTTCCGCATCGCTGCCCACCAGGGTGGCGGAGAATTCGCGCCCGTCCGCCAGCGTCACGGTGATCTGGTCCGCCCGATGGACCACGTGATGATTGGTGATCACCAGGCCGCGCCCGGCGTCCACGATGACGCCCGAGCCCAGGCTCTGGGTCTGGCGCTCCCGCGGCTGGTCCGGGACGTCGAAGAACCGCCTGAAGAAGGGATCGTCCAGCAGGGGGCTCTGGCGCACGGGCGCGCGCCCCCGCGTGGCGATGTTGACCACGGCGGGGGTCGTGCGCTCCAGCATGGGCGCCAGCGACGGCAACGGCATGTCGTCCACTTCGGCGGGCAACAGGGCGCCGGCACCGGACGGGGCGAGCAGGCCGATCAGCACGAGCAGGATGAAGAAAAGCGCGCTGCCCGTGGCGACGGGCAGGCGGGACCGGGACCGTTCAGAAGACAGCAGCGATGTTGCCGCGTTCATGCATTTCCACCCTCCTCAAGGCCGGCGGAGCCGGCACTGCTTCCACGAATTGCTGCCCGGGGGCGCCGACGCGTTCACACCGTCGCGCGGGCCCGGGAACTGATCGGCGCTTCCTCAGACCGTCAGGCTCTCCCGCGGATCCATCGGCATCTCGTCACGCATCCGGCGGTAGAGTGCACGCGCCGCTTCGGTGTCCGCGGGCGGCGTTACCAGCTTGAGGTGTACGTACTGGTCCCCGGCAGGCTTGCCCGGCAGGCCGCGACCCTTCAGGCGCAGCCGCCCGCCGTTCTGCGAGCCCGGCGGAATCTTCATGTCGATCCAGCCGCCCAGCGTCGGTACCTTGAGGCTGCAACCCAGGGCCGCCTCCCACGGAGTGATGGGCAGGTCGAGATGGACGTTGCGGCCCTCGACGCGGTATTGGCGATGCGGGGCAATGTTGATCTTCAGGTACAGATCGCCACGCTCGCCGCCGCCCTGGCCAGGCTGCCCCTGGCCGGTCAGCCGGATCTGCTGGTCCTGGATCACGCCGGCGGGGATTTTTACCCGCAGCTTCCTGGGCTCCAGGTGCTGGCGTCCATCCGGCCCGGTCACGCGCGTCTGCAGGTTCAGGGCTCGCGAGACCCCGTGATAGGCCTCTTCCAGCGTGATCGTCGTGGTCACTACCTGATCCTCGCCACGGCGGCGGAACGCGCCGCCCGAACGGAATCCCCGGCGGCGTTCGAAGGGGCTGCCCATGCCGCCGAACAGGCTTTCGAAGAAATCGCTGAAATCGGCGTCGCCGGTGCCGCCGCCGCTCCATTCCCAGCCGGGCGGCGGCCGGAAATCCTGCCCCTGTTTCCAGCCGGCGCCTAGCTGGTCATACGCCGCGCGCTTGTCGGTATCGTGCAGGACTTCGTAGGCTTCGCTGATTTCCTTGAAGCGGCTTTCCGCGTCCTTTTCGCTGCTGACGTCCGGGTGATACTTCCTGGCGAGACGGCGGTAGGCCTTCTTGATGTCGGCCTGCGTTGCGTTGCGGTCAACGCCGAGCACCTTGTAGTAGTCCTTGTATTCCATGCCTGTCTGCACCAGTCACGAGTTCGTTGGCACCGGCCGGCGCATGACGCCGGCCGGTGGTGGGGAGCGGGCCACAGTCTACTAGCTGCTCACGGTGATCCGTCGCGGCTGCATCTTCTCCTGCTTGGGGATGACGATCTCCAGCACGCCGTCCCGGCTGCTGGCGGTCACCTTCTCGGCATCCGCCGTGTCCGGCAGCGAGAATCGCCGGTAGAAGGTGCCGCGCACGCGTTCGACCCGCTTGTAGCCGTTTTTCTCCTCGGTCTCCTCGGTATCGCGCTGTCCGCGCAGGGTCAGCACGCCGTTTTCCAGGTTGATGTCGATGTCCTCGGCCTTCACGCCGGGGAGGTCGGCATGGATGAGATAGCGGTCGGTTTCCTCGCGGATGTCCACCGCGGGTATCCAGTCGCTGGTGGCCATTGTGCTGCTGTCGCCCAGGCTGCCAGGGCGGTTTTCCATCAGGGCGTTCATTTCGTTGTTGAGCTGATTGATCAGGCTCCAGGGTTCATAACGACGGATGTTCATATCTAACCTCCTGATTTGGAAAGCCATTGTTGGCTTCTGAAACCTTAAATGGTGGCGTTCGGCGGGTTTTCAATAGGCGCTGCCCGCTTGTTTCATGTTGAATCGCCAGTCCCGAACTGGTATAAAAGCCGCCTTCTTATGCCCGGGGTCGGGCACAGACAACCGCTTAATCTCAGGAGGCGGACGATCATGTCCAAGGTGTGTCAGGTGACGGGCAAGCGCCCCACTGTCGGGAACAACGTTTCCCACGCCAACAACAAGACGCGGCGCCGGTTCCTGCCGAACCTGCACCATCATCGTTTCTGGGTCGAGGGCGAAAAGCGCTGGGTGCGCCTGCGGGTGTCCACCAAGGGCCTGCGCATCATCGACAAGAACGGTATCGAACAGGTACTGGCCGATCTCCGCGCCCGCGGCGAAAAGATATAAGAGGTTCAGCGCATGCGTGACAAGATTCGTATGGTGTCTTCCGCCGGAACCGGTCACTTCTACACGACCGACAAGAACAAGCGGAACACGCCCAACAAGCTGGAATTCAAGAAGTACGACCCGGTCGTGCGCAAGCACGTGATGTACAAGGAAGCCAAGATCAAGTAACACCGCGCTTCCGGACCGGATTGAAAAAGGCCCCGCCGTGCAGACGGCGGGGCCTTTTTCATGCGGACGTCTCCGGTGTGTCCGGTTACATTGCCGGGCGAGCCAGCGTGTAGGCCCTGAGATGATGGGCGAAATCGCCCAATGCCCGGATGCCGGTCGCCTCGGCTTCGTTGCACCAGGCCTGGAGTTGACGCACCAGGGCATCGTGGCTGGTGATGGAGCGGTCCCACAGCATCTGCAGGCGCTGCTTGAACTCGTAGACCACCCGCAGTTCCGCGCTGGTGTCCAGGGCAGCCTGCAGGCGGTCCCGGGCGCGCTGGTCGATCAGGCTTGCCTCCCGCACCACGGCCTTCCGCACGCGCCGATACAGTCTCCGGTAGCTTGCGTCCGAGACCAGAGCCTCCCGGCGTAGCGTCGGGATCAGTACCTTGCGGCCGTAGCTGGCCATCACGTGCAATCGGCTGCTGGCCACCGCATCGGCGGTTTCCCGATCCACTTCGGGCTTCGCAGCGGGCAATGCGGTCGGCTGCGGAGCGGTGCGTTTCACCGCCACCAGGCCCAGCGTCTGGAACAGCCGTATGTAGGTCCAGCCGAGGTCGAATTCCCAGGGTCTGCTGGAAAGCTTTGCCGAACTGGGATAGGCATGGTGGTTGTTGTGCAGTTCCTCGCCGCCGATCAGCAGACCCCAGGGCAGGATGTTGCGCGAGGCGTCCTGCGGTTCGTAGTTCCGATAACCCCAGAAGTGCCCGATGCCGTTGATCACCCCTGCAGCGAGCAGGGGAATCCACAGCATCTGCACGGCCCAGATGATGATGCCGTAGACGCCGAACAGGAGCAGGTCGATCACCGCCATCAGGGCGACGCCCTGCCAGTTCAGGCGCTGGTAGACATTGTGCTCCAGCCAGTCGTCCGGCGCGCCGTGCGCATACCGCTGCAGCGTCTCGGGGTCGCGGGCCGAGGCCTGGTAGAGTTCGGCCCCTTCCAGCAACACCTTCTTCAGGCCGTAGACCTGCGGGCTGTGCGGGTCCTCGGCAGTTTCGCATTTGGCGTGGTGCTTGCGGTGCACGGCCACCCAGGCACGGGTGGACATGTTCGTGGTCAACCACAGCCAGGCGCGGAAGAAATGGGCCAGTGCGGGGTGCATGTCCATGGCGCGATGCGCCTGATGGCGGTGCAGATAGACGGTGACACCGATGATGGTGACGTGGGTCATCAGCAGCGTCACTGCCACCAGGCCCCACCAGGGAAGTTCAAACAAGCCGTACCACATGTGTCGTATTACTCAGGATAAAGGCATGGATACCGGGCGTCGGCATCGGCGCATTCGCCGGATGCGACCCCACCCAATGAACCGGAACGGCGCTGTCCTTGCACATGACCTCACTCCTTGTTTACCGTCCATCGTCGCATTTGCAGGCGCCCGGTGCACGTCAGCTTTTGTCAATTCGCGACCTGGGTCGCGTTCGTGGGGATGAATCGGCCCTCTGCACGCGCGGGGCGTGTTGCCCCACCGTCGCCTGATGAGAAACTTTACACATGTGATTGCGCGGCGCCTTCCTATATTCTTGTGCGGAATGACAACCTGTTTCTCCTGCGGTTGCCGGAGGGCCGGGTATCGTTTTCTCACGTAGAGGGCGAGGCGGTGCGGGCATGTCTGCACACGGAAAGGACACCAGATGGATGACGTCTTTGTAGCGCGACAACCG
Organism: Ectothiorhodospiraceae bacterium; assembly: GCA_050485425.1. Taxonomy (GTDB): domain Bacteria; phylum Pseudomonadota; class Gammaproteobacteria; order Nitrococcales; family Aquisalimonadaceae; genus LSCE01. The sequence continues at coordinate 8,198 of JBJHBJ010000041.1, forward strand.
ATATTTTCCAGGGATCTCAGCGTCTACGGGTACGAGCTGCTGTTCCGCGCCGCCGACCATAGCCAGAGCGCGGAATTCATCAGCGGTGATCAGGCCACGTCCCAGGTCATCCTCAACGCTTTCACCGTCGTCGGCCTGGATCAACTGGTGGGCAGGCGTCGTGCATTCATCAATGTCAGCCGCGATTTCCTGCTGGGTGCCCATCGCCTGCCGTTTCCCGCGGATCGCGTGGTGCTTGAGCTGCTGGAGGGAACCGGTGTCGAGCCGGCGGTGCTGCAGGCGCTGGAGGAACTGGGTAAGGCCGGGTTCACGCTTTCGCTGGATGACTATGAACACGATGACCTGATGCGTCCCATGCTGGAGCGTGTGCATATCGTCAAGCTGGAGGTGCATCGCAAGAGCGACGAGGAGCTGGGGCGGGCCGTCGAGCGGCTGCGGCCATTCGGTGTCCGGTTGCTGGCGGAGAAGGTCGAGACCCAGGAACGCTACGAGGTTTGCAGGAACCTCGGCTTCGAGCTGTTCCAGGGATACTTCCTGAGCCGACCCAAGACCGTGCGTGGCAGCTCGATTCCGACCAGCAGGCTGCCCACCATGAGCCTGCTGGGGCAGCTCTACCAGCCGGACGTGGACCTGCGCGAGCTCGAGCGCATCATCAGCAGCGACGTGTCACTGAGTTACAAGCTGTTGCGCTACATGAATTCGGCGTTCTTCCCGATACAGCGGCGCATCGACTCCATTCACCAGGCGGTGATCTACCTGGGTGTGCGCGAACTCCAGTCCTGGGCGTCGCTGATCGCCATGGCGGCGGTCTCCGACAAGCCGTCGGAGCTGATGGTCACGCTGATGGTGCGGGCGCGGATGTGCCAGCAACTCGCCAGGGAGCTGAAATACCCATCCCAGAACACCTATTTCACGGTCGGATTGTTCTCGGGACTGGATGCGCTCATGGATTCCAGCATGGAGGAAGTGATACGTTCTCTGCCGCTGAGCAAGGAAGTGGAGCGGGCATTGCTGGAGCGGGAGGGAGCGGCCGGCGCATTGCTGGACTGTGTGGTTCGTTATGAGCAGGGCGACTGGGACTGGCTGGACCGCTCCGGCTACTCGCCGCGCATGGTTATCGATGCATATCTGGAGGCCATCGACTGGGCGAGAGAGGTCGCGATGCACTGGTAGCGGGCGTGCCGCTGACGTGGCTTTGCGGCGCAGTCATCTGGTGAGATTGATGGAAGCGTGGGTATGAGTGAGCAGGCGCTGCTGGATGCGGCAGGGGTGGGGAGACGCTACGGTCAGCGACAGGCGGTGGAATCCGTGGATTTGCACGTCCGGCGCGGGGAAGTCCACGGTTTGCTGGGCCTGAACGGGGCCGGCAAGAGCACCACCCTGCGCATGCTCTGCGGTACGCTGGCGCCCAGCCGCGGCCGGATCCGGCTCGCCGGACTGGATCTGCTCGAGCACCCCATCGAGGCGAAGCGACAGCTTGGCTATCTTCCGGAAATCCCGCCCGTTCATCCGGACACCACGGTCCAGGAATACCTTACCTACGCGGCCACTGTCCGCCGCCTGCCGCGCAAACAGCGGCCGGGTGCCGTGGACAGGGCGCTTGCGCTCTGCGATCTCGGCACCGTGCGGCGGCGGCTGATCCGGAATCTGTCCAAGGGCTTCCAGCAGCGCGTGGGCATTGCCCAGGCCATCGTCCACCAGCCGGCGCTGATCATTCTGGATGAGCCCACGGCGGGGCTGGATCCACGCCAGGTCAGCGCCATCCGCGACCTGATCCGCGGGCTGCGGCAGGACCACGCCGTGCTGTTCTCCAGCCATATCCTGCCGGAGGTGCAATCCCTCTGTGATCGCGTCACGATCCTGCACCAGGGTCGGCAGGTGTACCAGGGCCGGCCCGAGGGGGACGCCAACCGTAACCGCATCCGGGTGCGGTTTCGCTCGCCACCGGCGCTCAACGCGCTGGTCGGCATTCCCGGTGTGGAACGCGTGGAGTCGCTGGAGGACCAGGGCGTGCTGCTCAGCCTGTCGCTGGATACGGCCACCGATGTCCTGTTGCGTCAGTCGCTGGAGTACGGTTGGGGGCTGGAAGAGCTGCGGCCGGAGCGGCCGACTCTGGAGCAGATCTTTCTGGATCTGACCATCGGCGAGGAGGCTGCATGATCTGGCAGCTTGCATGGCGGGAGTTCCGGCTCATTCTGGCTTCGCCGTCATCCTGGCTGCTGCTGGCGGTGGCCCAGGCCGGGGTCGGCTGGTGGTTCCTGTTGCTGGTCGAGCAATACCGCACCCGCTACGAACCACTGGTTATTCAGGTGAACAGCCCCATGGGCGTGAACGACCTGGTCATCATGCCCTACTTCGGCAGCGTGCTGCTGCTGGGCCTGCTGCTGCTGGCGGCGGCGCTGATGGCAATGCGGCTGGTGGCGGAGGAGCGCCGCTCCGGCAGCATCCAGTTGCTGTTCGCCGCGCCGGTGCGCATGACCGAGCTGGTGCTTGCCAAGTACCTGGCGGGCCTCGGCTTCCTGATCCTGGTGGCGCTGCCCTGGGTGCTGATGCCGCTGGCGCTGGAGCCGGCCACCGTACTGGACCGCGGTCGACTGCTTTCCTCCGGTCTCGGTCTGCTGCTGCTATCCGCCCTGCTGGTGGCGGTTGCCGTGTACGCATCCTGCCTGAGCCGCCAGCCACCGATCGCAGCACTGCTGACCATGGCCATCGGATTACTGCTGATGGGTATCAACGCCGGTGCTGTCGTGGTCGCGGATCACAGCGATCCGGTGCTGGGCTACGTGTCCGTGCTCACCCATTACCAACCGCTGGTCCAGGGGCTGGTCAACTCCGCCAATCTGGCCTACTTCCTGTTGTTCAGCGCCGGTTTCCTGTTTTTCGCCGTGCGCAGGCTGGACAGCCTTCGCCTGCAGGCCTGACGGGGGTGTCCTGACCGATGTTCATGGATTCGAAATCACGGAACTGGCTGCGCCTGCAGTCCGTGCTTCTGGGGGTGGCCGTCGTACTGTTGCTGGCGCTGCTGGCCTGGCTGAGCCTGCGCTATCAGTGGACCGGGGAACTGGCCGACGGGCGCCACCAGGCCGTGTCCGCGGATACCATCGAGCTTCTGCAGGCGCTCGACGCCCCGCTGGAGGCGGTGGCCTTCGTGCCCCCCGGCGACGTTCTTCACGGGCATGTGGAGCAGTTGCTCCAGCGGTACCAGCGTCATGCGCCCGAATTCCGCTACCGCATCATCAACCCCGACGCACGGCCGGACCTGGTGCGGGAACTGGGCGTCGAGGCGCACGGTGAGATTCTGCTGGAATACCGTGGCCGCCGGGAACGGGTAGCGGTACCCAGCGAGCCTCGCATCAGTGCTGCGATCCAGCGCCTGCAGCGAGGCCCCGGCCGGCCATTGCTGTACCTCACGGGTCACGGCGAGCGCCACCTGGAAGGCGAGGCCAATCATGACCTCGGTTCGTTCGGCGCATACCTGGCCGAGCGTGGCCACCAGTTGCAGGCGCTGCGACCGGCGGCCAGCCCGGGCATTCCACCGGATGCGGAACTGCTGGTCATCGCCGGCCCCCGGGCGGACTGGCTCCCGGGCGTGCGCAGCATGATCGAAAGCTATCTGGATGCCGGTGGCAATCTACTCTGGCTGGTGGATCATGGCGACCGTGAACGCTTGGGCTTCCTGGCCGACTACCTCGGCCTGGAGCTGTTGCCGGGCACCGTGGTCGAGCCGCGGGCCGAACAACTGCTGGGGGTGAGCGATCCGCGCCTGCTGGTCACCGACGATTACGCCGGTCATCCGGGGCTGCAGCGCGTGCAGGGCATCAGCCTGTTCGTTGCCGCCCAGGCGCTGGATATCCTGGAGCCGGATTCGGGCTGGAGCCTGCGGCCGATGCTGATGAGCGAGGCACGGCACTGGAACGAGACCGGCAACGTGGACCAGCCCAGTTTCGACGCCTCGGCCGGTGAGCGCCGGGGGCCGTTACTGCTGGCCGTGAGCATGAGTCGCCCGCTGGACGGGGATGCAGTCGGCCGGGGGGAGCAGCGTGTGGTGGTGGTCGGTAACGCCGATTTTCTCTCCAATGCCTATCTCGGCAACGGCGCGAATCTGCAACTGGGGGTCGGGCTGATCGACTGGCTGGCGGCGGCGGAGCGCCCGGGCCTGGTTGCCGGGCGGGCGTCACTGGACCAGCGGCTGGAACTGTCCCAGCCGTTGCTGTTGTTCATGGGGTTCGGCTTTCTGCTGGTGTTGCCCGGTTTCTATCTGGGCATGGCGAGCTGGCTCTGGTGGCGCAGGAAGCGCGCCTGATGGCCAGACGCTGGTGGCTGACCCTGGTGCTGTTCGTGCTGGTCGGCGCGCTGGCCGCGGTGGCCTGGCTGGAGCCCGGCCCCGGCGAGGACAGCGCCCGTCTCTCGGAACTGCGTTCGGAGCAGGTGGCCGAGTTGCACATCCAGCGCCGGAACGAGGAAACCCTCAGGTTCCAGCGCGGTGCGCAGGGCTGGCATATGACCCATCCGGCCGAACTGCCAGCCAGCACCTTCCATCTGGAGCAGGTGCTGGGCCTGCTGCGCGCGCCGAGCGTGTCCAGCTACCACCCGGACGAACTGGATCTGGATCAACTGGGACTCTCCCCGCCGCGGGTGCGCCTGACGCTGGATGATCGGGAGATACTGCTGGGAAGCAGTCATCCGGTGGGCAGCCGTCGCTATCTGCAGCATGCCGGCCGTGTCCATCTGGTGCAGGAAGGGGTCATGCCCCTGCTGGAGGGGCCGTGGTGGAACTTCATCGACCGCCACCTGGTGTTCCCCGGCCAGCGACTGCAGCGGGTGGAGACACCGGATTTCACGCTGCAGCATGAGGAGGGACGCTGGGTGCTTGCCGCCGGCGCGCTTCCGCAGGATGTCACGGCGGAGGACATCGCCGCGGCCTGGCAGGCTGCCTCGGCGCTGGTGGTGCGCAGTGTGCGCCGGGAGGCCGATGCCGACGCGCCGGTACGCCTTCACTGGGCGGATGGCGGCGGGCGGGCGCTGCGGCCCGAGGATGAAAGCGGTGAGGCGCGGCTGACCGACGCCGAGCGTGGGCTGGCCTACGCGCTGGATCGTCGATTCCGCAGCTATCTGCTCTCCGGGCGGTTGCCGGAGCCGGAATGAATGTCATGAGGGACGTGCGGATTGCCTGAGTTGCCGGAGGTGGAAACCACCCGCCGAGGGGTGGCCCCTCACGTGGAGGGGCGCATCATCACGCGGCTGCTGGTCCGGGACCGGCGTCTGCGCTGGCCCGTGCAGGACGGGCTGGAGGAGATCGTCCGCGGCCAGGCGGTTGCTGCCGTGGACCGCCGCGCCAAATACCTGCTGTTCCGACTGGATCAGGGCAGCCTGATGCTGCATCTCGGCATGTCCGGCAGTCTGCGCGTGCTGCCGGAGCCGGTTCCCCCCGGCCGGCACGATCATCTGGAGTTGACGCTCTCGGGCGGCGGTTCGCTGCGGTATACCGATCCCCGTCGCTTCGGCAGTCTGCACTGGCTGCCGGGGCGTGGCGACGGCCATCCCCTGCTCCGGCGGCTGGGGCCCGAACCACTGGGCGAGGACTTCCGCGGCGATGCGCTCTACGCGTTGAGCCGAGGGCGCCGCGGCCCGGTGAAGGCGTTCATCATGGACGCCAGCGTGGTGGTGGGTGTGGGAAATATCTATGCCTGCGAGGCACTGCATCTGGCCGGCATCCACCCCGCCCGCGCCGCCGGCCGTATCGGTCTGCGTCGGTACCGGGAACTGGCGGCCGCCATCAGAATGGTGCTGGAACAGGCCATCCTCGCCGGTGGGACAACGTTGCGGGATTTCGTCGGTGTCGGTGGCCAGCCAGGTTATTTCAGCCAGGCCTTGCGGGTTTACGGCCGTGCCGGCGCCCCCTGCCCGCGCTGTGCCGCGCCGGTGCGCGTCCGGCGACTGGCCCAGCGTTCCACCTATTACTGCGCCGCCTGTCAGACCTGACGACGCCCCATCCGCTTCCCCGGAGTGCGCACTGGGCCACAAAATGCGGGGGGTTTGACGGTTAAGCTAGATGCCATTTCGTCAGTTGCCGGTCAGGACCGGGCACGCAGGGGAAGGACTTATGGGTTTGTTCGGCAAGCGGAACGGTGGAGGCAAGCGTCGCGGCGGTACCACGATTATCGCGCACGGTACCACCTTGCAGGGCGATCTTGTGCTGGAGGGCAATCTGCACATCGACGGCAAGGTGGACGGTACCATCCAGTCGGAGGGCGACGTCTCCGTCGGGGCTGCCGGATCCTTCGAAGGCAGCATTCGTGCGCACCGTATCGTGGTCAGCGGCTTTGCCCGTGGGCGGGTCGAATGCGAGAGCCTGGAGATCGTCGAGAAAGGTCGTGTCTTCGGCGAAGTGTCGAGCAAGGCCTTCATCATCGAGCCGGGTGGCCAGTTCGTCGGTGAAAGCCGTTCCTCCGACGAGGAAGCCGTGAAGGCGCTGGAGCATTATCAGCGCGATCGGGACCGGATGGACGTGGTGGACCTGCGCCCGGGCAATGTCGGGGAGCCCGAGCTGGGGGACGAGGATGTCGTGCCGCAGGCATTCCGTGGGGAGCATGGCGACACTGACGAGCCGTCGACCGGGGAGGCAGAGCCGGTGATCCGCGCCGATGCCGATGCCGAGACACCGCTTGAAGGCGTCGAGCCCGAACAGGTGCGCTCCGAGCGGCGCTGGTCCTGAGCAGTTTGTCTGGTGTCGTTCCACGGCTGGTGTGCTAGCCTTGGGACGGTTGATGAGATTTCCCGAATAGGTCAGTGGGTCAGGGGGGTAGCGCAGTGGAACGAGTGATCGGTTTGGATATGGGCTACGGCTTCATCAAGGCCAATGATGGCCGTGAAGGTCGCCGTTTCCCCAGCGTGGTCGGCGAGGGAACCGCCGGCAATCCCATGTCGTTTGGCTTCCAGAAGCAGGAATCCGGCAACGATATCCGCATTTCTGTCGGCGGCAAGACCTATTTCCTCGGTGACCTGGCGGTCAGGCACTCGCGCATCGCTCATCGCGGGCTGTCCGCGACCCGCGCCGAGGGTGATGACATCAAGATCCTGTTCCTGGGCGCGCTCAGCCAGTTCTGCCGCGAATCCATGAACGACTTCTACGTGGTGACCGGCCTGCCGCCGGGCCGTATGCACCTGGCCGATGATCTGGTCGCCCGCCTGCGCGGCGACCATACGGTGACTCGCCATGTCGGGCGTAACCGGCAGGACCTCAGCATTCGCCTGGAGAACATCGAGGTGGTGCCGCAGCCGCTGGGCACGTTCTGGGCGGAAGTGCTGGACAATCGGGGCCAGTTGCGGCAGGACTCGCGCCTGCTGGGCGGCAAGGTCGGCATCATTGATGTCGGCTTCCGTACCACCGACTTCGCCACCATTGTCGATGGCGAATACGCGCCGGCCTGGAGCCGTACCGTCCCCATCGGTATTTCCAATGCCTACGACACACTGGCCGTTGCGCTGGCTACGCAGCACGGGCTGGAGCGTGAGACATATACGCTGGATCGTGCGGTGATCGACGGTCAGATCAACGTTTCCGGGCGCCGGGTGGACATTACCGACCTGCGGGACCAGATCTTCGGTGAGGTGGCGACCAAGCTGCTGGTGGAAGTGCAGTCTCTCTGGCAATTGGCCGAGTATGATGCGGTTCTGCTGACCGGCGGTGGCGGCCATGTGCTGGAGCGCTATCTGCGGCCGCAGGTTCCGCAGTGCACGCTGGTCAACGACCCGGTGACCGCCAATGCCCGTGGGTATTTCGCCTGGGGTGCCTACCAGACGCATGAGCAGAAGCCTGCAGCGCAGACCGGAAGCTACAGCGGAGGCGATGCAGTCAACCAACCCGCGGGTGAAACGGACGATCTGCAGGAAGGGCAGTACGGCAGTGGTGGTGACCGCGCCTGAGCCCTTGTTTCCTGGTGTACCTGAAAAGGGCCCGGCAGTCGCCGGGCCCTTTTTCGGTCCGTCTTCCCGCGGGGGTGCTGCCGGCGGCATCCCCGCGGGAAAGCGATGCCACGCTCGGCATGCCCCATTCCCTGATGGACGCTAGGAGACCCTGTTCTGCGATATTGGTGGCTAGGCCTTGGCGATCCCCCGGAGAGTGTCCGCGGCCTGATCCGGCAGCGGCCACCACGCTGGCCCTCAAGTCTGGGTCTGCTCGTCCTGCTGATCGGGTGCAGCGCGCTGATTCAACTCTGGGCCTTGGCCTGGTTTCCGCCCCTGCCTCCGGAAGGAACACCACCGCTGGCGGCATACGCGGTATATAGCTGGCTGGTCATCGTGGCCGGTATTGCTGCCCTGGCCTGGTTCGGCAGCCTGCTGGCGGAGGCGTTTGACGGCCGGAGCGACATCGATGCAGCCATGGCGGCGGTGGTCGCCGGAAGCATCCCCGCAGCATTGGCGAAGGCCGTGCTGGACTGGCCCGCCTTATGGTGGCTGGCGCCGGTATTGCTGGTCTGGTCCATGCTGCTCTGGCGTCGCCTGCTCAGCGACGCCCTGCATGTCCGCGCTGGCCGTGGGGCATATCTGTTTGCGATCATGATGGGAGCCTTGCTGGTCATGGTCGCGGTGGGCTGGCAGGTGCGGGATCTGCTCGATGCGGCGCCTCCCGTGCGCATGGGGCGCTTGTGGTTGGTTTAGACTATCCAGACTGGCGACACTGCTGCGGCGTTGGTTTTTCTCGCCAGTGCATTCTCAGATCGAATACCGCCGGCGCGGCGAATAACGGAATGAACAGCATGTCCACAGATCACCGGCCCAATATCGGCGCTGACGCAGAGCAGGATCGGTTTCTGCTTACAGGGCGTGCCCAGGTGATTGCCGTGATGCGCAGTCTGCAACGCAAGCCGGAGATCGTCACCGCGCATTTCGATGCCGGCAAGCGGTTCCTGGTGACCGCCGTTCTGGGCGTTGACGCCGACACCGACCGGTTGATCCTCGACTATGGTCCTGACCGGGAGATGAACGCCCGGGCCTTGCTTGCGGACCGTTTCATTTGCGTGGCCAAGCAGGCGAACATCAGCGTCAAGTTTCCCTGTGGTCCGCTGACCGCTGGCGAGTACCAGGATGAACCGGCGTTCTACACGGCAATTCCCAAGCAGGTTTACCGGCTGCAGCGGCGTGAGTACTTTCGCGTGCCCACGCCGGTGGGTAACCCCCTCTACTGCACGCTGGCGGATCCTGTCGAGGAAGGCCGGGTCCACCGCATGCGGATCATGGACCTCAGCCTCGGCGGACTCGGCCTGATTGATCCGGATATGAGCCTGGCGCTGCATCTGCGACAGCTTTTCCCCGATTGCCGGCTGCAACTACCGGGCGGGGGAGAAATGGATGTGGCGCTGGAGGTGCGGAATATTTCGCGTTACCTGATGCGGGACGGGCGCCCTGGGAGGCGTATCGGCATGGCCTTCGGCCAGCTCACCCAGGCGCAGTCCAGTCAGGTGCAGAGGTATCTGCATCAGTTGCAGCTTGCCGAACGTGACACACGGCCCGACTAAATTGTCTCCGTTTGGAGACGCTCTATCTTGCTGTTTCTAAAGAAGAATCGGTAACTCATCTGTTTTTTGTCGTCAATCGGAGACAGGTTTTGGCGGAGGTTGCTGCTGCCGGCACTGTAACTCATTGATAACAAAGAGAGGTTGAAGTTGGCACGGTAAGTGCTAAATAGGCAGGTAGCTTCTTCTTGTTAACGCGTCTGCCCACCCTGGCGCGTAACCCTTGCCCCCGGTACTCACCGGGGGTTTTTTTTGCCTGCTCGATCAAGAAAGCCCGCGCCATCGGCGCGGGCCTGGGAATTGATCAGAGGCTCCTTAAACAGCCATGGCGGTGCGAAGTTTCCTCAGCGCATTGTTCTCAAGCTGGCGTACACGCTCGGCCGAGACGCTGTAGAAATCGGCCAGTTCCTGCAACGTGGACTTCTGCTCGGAGAGCCAGCGCCGCTGCACGATGTCACGGCTGCGGGCATCCAGTTGCGCCAGGGCGGTCTGCAGGGACTGAGTCTGGTGATCTTCCCAGTCTTCCTGCTCCAGGCTGGCGGCCGGGTCCAGTCTGCCGTCCTGCAGGTAGGCAGCCGGGGAACGCACCACGGTATCCTCGTCATCGCCTTCCGGCTGGGGATCGAATGCCACGTCGTGACCGCTCAGGCGGGATTCCATCTCCATCACGGTTTCCGGCTTGACGCCAAGATCCTCCGCCACCTTGGCGACTTCGTCCTGGGATAGCCAGCCCAGACGCTTCTTCGAACTGCGCAGGTTGAAGAACAGCTTCCGTTGCGCCTTGGTCGTCGCCACCTTGACGATGCGCCAGTTGCGCAGGATGTATTCATGGATCTCGGCGCGGATCCAGTGCACGGCGAACGACACCAGCCGGACCTTGACGTCCGGGTCAAAGCGCTTAACCGCCTTCATCAGGCCGATGTTGCCTTCCTGAATGAGATCAGAAAGAGGGAGGCCGTACCCGGAATAGCCCCGGGCGACGTGCACCACGAACCGCAGGTGGGAGAGCACCATCATCCGCGCCGCTTCCAGATCCTGCTCATCGCGGTAAGCCACGGCCAGTTCGCGTTCTTCCTCGGCGCTGAGCATCGGAATCTGGTTGACCGCCTGGATGTATGCATCCTCGCTGCCCGCCTTCAGCGGTAGCTGATTCATGTTCACTTTCGCTAAGGCCGTACCCATGTGAGCACCCCCCTCCGAGAATCACGATGTGCCGATTTTAGCACTCTCTTCCTGAGAGTGCTAAGCGTCCGAAAAGTTCCGCTGTGGGCGTGCCCGAAATGTCACGACGGGCGGTTGGACTGTGCAACGTTGGATCATCGGAGAATCAGCGAGGTTCAATCGACGCCAGGTGCCGGCCCACTGCCAGCCAGGAGCCCAGCAGGCCCAGCATGACGCCGCTGCCGAGCACCCACAACACGCCGCTGACCCCCAGGCCGTGCAACAGAAGTCCGGTACCGTAAAGCTCGGACAGCGTCCGTGCCGGACCCTGCAGCAGCGCGCGCCCCAGCTCCACCAGGGTGACCGCGAGCAGCCCGCCCCCAAGGCCATACCAGGCGCCCTCGTAGAGAAAGGGCCGGCGGATGAAGGCGTTGGTGGCGCCGATCAGTTTGGTGATGACGATTTCCTCACGGCGGCTCTCGATGGCCAGTCGGATGGTGTTGCCCACCACCAGCACCACCGTGATGCCGAGCAGGGCGGCTACCAGCCAGACGCCGCGGCGGAGCAGCTCCATGATCGCGTGCAGGCGCTGCACCCACTCCAGGTCGAGCCGGGCCTGGTCGACCTGACTCAGGGCGTCCAGTTCGCGGGTCAGCGCTTCCAGCGCCGCGGCGTCCAGCTGCGGGCCGGGCACGACCACGATCAGCGGCGGTAGCGGGTTCTCGTCCAGCAGCTCCAGTGCCCCGTCCATGCCGGACAGGCCCTGGAACTGCGCCAGCGCGGTCTCCGGCGTCACGACCTCGGTGCGCAACACCTCGGGTCGGTTCTCCAGCTCCCGCGCCATTGCCCGGTAGCTGCTCTCCTCCATCGCGCCGTCGAGAAACAGCGAGATCTGGGCTCCGCTGTCCCAGCCCTCCGTGGTGCTTTCGATGTTCTGCAGCAGCAGCAGGAAAGTGGCGGGCAGTGCCAGCGAGATGCCCAGCACGGCCGCGGTCATGCCGCTGGCCAGGCGCGTCCGGCTCAGTCGCCCCAGCGAACCGATCGCCGCGCGCAGGTGGTCCGCGACCCAGGCGCCGGGCCGGGTCATGCCGCGGCCCCCGCGGGCCTGTCCTCGATCAGGCGGCCTTCCTGAAGTACCAGGTGGCGCTGCCGCAGGCGGTTGATCAGTACCAGGTCATGGGTGGCGATCAGTGTGGTCATGCCGACGCGGTTGAACTGCTCGAACAGCCGCATGATCTCTTCCGATAGTTCGGGATCCAGATTGCCGGTAGGTTCGTCCGCCAGCAGAATGGGTGGGCGGGTGACCACCGCCCGGGCGATACCCACGCGTTGCTGCTCGCCGCCGGACAGCGTGATCGGGTAGGCGCGCTCCTTGACCAGCAACCCGACCTTGTCCAGGGCTGCTCGCACCCGCTTCCCGACTTCGCGGTGCGGCAGGCCGCTGATCACCAGCGGCAATGCCACATTGTCGAACACGGTGCGGTCATGCAGCAGCCGGTGGTCCTGGAAAATCATGCCGATGCGCCGGCGCAGGAAGGGGATGCGGCGCTGGCCGAGCCGGTTGAGGTTGATCCCGGCCACCACCACCTGGCCGTTGCTGGGGCGTTCCAACAACGGGATCAGTTTCAGCAGGGTGCTCTTGCCGGCGCCGGAATGGCCGGTGAGAAAAACCATCTCCCCCCGTTCCACGGCGAAACTGAGACCGCTCAGCGCCTGATGACCACCGGCATAGCGTTTGCTGACCTGCTCGAACCGAATCATGGCAAGGCAAGACCCCGGGCCGGTCGCGTGGCTGTGGATGCCGGATGCTGCAACACGGCCACCTGCCTCAGGGGGCAGCCTCCTCGGCCAGCGCGTCGCCGAGCAGTGCGTCGACGAATTCCTCGGCAACGAAGGGGCGCAGGTCCTCCTCGCTTTCCCCCACGCCGATAAAGCGGATGGGGACCCCCAGTTGCTGGGCGATGGCGAAGATCACGCCGCCCTTGGCGGTGCCGTCGAGCTTGGTGAGGATGATGCCGGAGACGCCGACTGCCTCGTGGAAGTGTCTGGCCTGGGACAGGGCGTTCTGGCCGGTGCTGGCGTCGAGTACCAGCAGGGTCTCGTGCGGTGCCGTGTCGTCCAGCTTGGCGAGCACCCGCTTGACCTTTTTCAGCTCCTCCATGAGGTTGCCCTGGGTGTGGAGCCGGCCGGCGGTGTCGGCCAGCAGAATGTCGGCTCCACGTGCCTTTGCACCTTGAAGGGCGTCGAAAATCACCGAGGCGGAGTCGGCACCGGTGTGCTGCGCAATGACCGGGATGCCGGTGCGTTCGCCCCAGCGCTGGAGTTGCTCCACGGCCGCTGCACGGAATGTATCACCGGCGGCCAGCAGCACGTTGCGCCCTTCGCTTTTCCAGCGGCTTGCCAGCTTGCCGATGGTGGTGGTCTTGCCGACACCGTTGACGCCGACAGTCAGCACCACGAACGGGTGCTGTGCGGGGTTGGGCGCCAGCGCCTGTTCGCAGGGGGCGAGTATCGCGATCATGTCTTCCCGCAGCGCCTTGAGCAGCGAGGACAGGTCGTCCAGTTCGCGGCGGTGCATGCGGCGGGTGAGGTTGTCGATGATGCGCGTCGTCGCCTCGACGCCGACATCCGCCATCAGCAGGCGGGTTTCAAGCTCCTCGAGCAGGTCGTCGTCGATGGTCTTGCGGCCCAGCAGCGCGGCGCTGAGCCCGCCGCCGGTCTTGCCCAGCCGTTCGCGCAGGCGGGCGAACAGCCCCTTGCGTGGTTCGGCCGGCGAGTCCCTGCCGCCGCTGTTGTCGCGTTTTCTGAAACCTAGCATGGCTATCGTGGTCATCAGGGGAGTACCGGATCGTTCCGGGAAGGAGGATTCGGCACGGTCCCAGGTGGCTCCAAGGATTCGGTATCCTACCATTCTCGCGACGGAGAAGCGTTACCGTTTGCACATCGCCTGGCCTGTCCATTGGGATGATCACAACAGAATGATGAGTGGAATGAGACAACTGACAGCGCTGATTGCCGTGCTTGGACTGATGTTGCCGGTGTTCCAGGCGCACGGGGACACCAAGACCCGGGAATTCAGGCTCGACAACGGCATGCGGCTGGTGGTGCGGGTGGACAACCGTGCACCCGTGGCCGTGTCCCAGCTCTGGTTTCCCGTGGGGTCCATCCACGAGACACCGGGCACCACGGGAGTTTCCCACGTCCTCGAGCACATGATGTTCAAGGGTACCGCGGAGCGGGAAAGCGGGGAGTTCTCCCGCATCATCTCGCGGGAGGGCGGCAGGCTCAACGCCTTCACCGGCCGCGAGTTCACCGCCTATTTCGAACAGCTCCGGGCCGACCGGCTGGAAATCGCGTTCGAACTGGGGGCCGATCGTCTGGCCAACATCCGGTTCGACGAAGACGAGTTCCGCCGCGAAATGGAGGTGGTGTTCGAGGAGCGCCGGCTGCGCGTGGATGACAATCCGATGGGCGTTGCCAGCGAGCGTTTCAATGCGCTGGCCTGGAAATCCAGCCCTGCCCGACAGCCCATCATCGGCTGGCAGGAGGATCTGGAGCAGCTGACCCTGGATGACGTGCGCGACTGGTACGAAAGCTGGTACGGGGTGAACAATGCGCTACTGGTCGTGGTCGGGGACGTCGACCCCCAGGCGGTGCGCGATCTCGCCCAGAAGCATTTCGGCGCGCTGGAGCCGCGACCGGTACCCGAGTTGAAGCAGCGGCCGGAGATCAGACCCATCGGCGAGCGCCGCAGCACCATCCGCGTGCCCCAGGCCCGGCCCTTCGTCATGATGGGCTACCATGTGCCGTCGCTGGCAACGGTCGAGGATCCGCTGGATGCCCACGCCCTGGATCTGTTGAGCAGCATACTCAGCGGCGGCGCCAGTGCCCGGTTGCAGGACCGCCTGGTACGCGGGCAGGAGATCGCCGCCACCGCGGCGGCCGGCTACTCCTCCATCAGCAGTCTGGATACCCAGTTCGTGCTGCAGGGTCGGCCGGCGATGGACGGGGATCTGGACGCACTCGAAGAGGCCTTGCGCGCGGAAGTCCGGGCGGTGATCGACGAGGGGGTCAGCGACGACGAACTCGAGGGCGCCAGGGTCCAGGCGCGCGCGGACTACGTCTACCGGCTCGACTCGCTGTTCTACCAGGCCATGGAAATCGGGTTGCTGGAAAGCGCCGGTATCGGCTGGGAGGCCATCGACGAATTCGAGGAAGCGCTGGAGCAGGTGACGCCGGAACGTATACAGAAGGTGGCGGCGCGTTATCTGCGCGACGAACGGCTGACTGTGCTGCATCTGCTGCCTGCCGAGGACAACGGCGCGCCCCGGCTTCCCATGCCCGGTGCCGGCGGCGGTGTTTCCCATTCCCACGACTGAAGCGAGCGATCATGCATTATCCGCGTTTACTGACGGTATTCTGCTGCCTTGGCCTCGTTCTCCTGCCCGGCGTCGGTTCGGCCGATGTCGGTGGCCCGCAGATCCAGCACTGGACCACCGACCGGGGGCTCAATGTGTATTTCGTGCGAGCTGAAGCCCTGCCCCTGGTCGACGCCGAGCTCACTTTCGACGCCGGCAGCGTCCGGGACGGCGACCTTCCCGGCCTTGCCAGCCTCACCAGCCGTATGCTCACCCAGGGTGCGGCCGGTCTGGATGCCGCGGCGCTGGCCCGCAACTTCGAGGATCTGGGTGCTCGTTACTCCACCGATAGTGGTCGCGACACCGCCAGCGTGACCTTGCGCAGCCTGAATGCACCGTCCACGCTGAGTCGGGCGGTGGAAGGGCTGTCCCGCCTGGTCAGTCGACCGGATTTCCCGGAGGACGCGCTGGAACGCGAGCGTCGGCGCATGCTGGTGAGTCTGCGTAACGACCGGCAGAACCCGTCGGCCATCGCCCGACGGGCATTCTGGGAAGCTCTCTATCCGGACCACCCCTACGGCGCGCCTCCCAACGGCACCGAGGACAGCCTGCAGGCCATCACGCGGGACGACCTCCGGGCGTTCCATCAACGTTACTACACGATCGCCAATGCGACGCTCACCCTGGTCGGGGACATCAGCCGGGCGGAAGCCGAGCAGATTGCCCTGCATCTGGAGGGGGGGTTGCGGCCCGGCGAGCCGGCCGATCCGGTGCCGCCGGCGCCGGAGCCGGGCGAGGCACGGGAAATCCGCATCGCCTTCCCGTCCAGCCAGACTCACGTACTGGTCGGTCATCCCGGTTATCCTCGCGGTGCCGAGGCGCATTACGCCTTGTATATTGGCAATCACGTCCTTGGCGGCAGCGGCCTGGTCTCCCGGCTGGCGCACGAGTTCCGTGAGGAGCGCGGACTGTCCTACAGTGTGTCCAGCAATTTCAGCCCGATGCGGGCGGCCGGGCCGTTCCGCGTGAGCACGCAGGTACGCAGTGACCGGCTGGAAGAGGCGTTGGAAACCCTGCACCAACTGATCGCCGAGTTCCGCGCCGAGGGACCCACCGAGAGCGAGATGGAGGATGCCGTGCGCAATATCACGGGCAGTTTCCCGTTGAGCCTGGACAGCAACAGCAAAATTGCCGGGCTGGTTTCCACGGTTGGCTTCCATGGGTTGCCGCTGGATTATCTCGACCGCTTCCCCGGGGAGATCGAGGCGGTGAACCGCGAGCAGGTGATCGAGGCACTGCAGCAGCATATACGGCCTGAGCGCTTCGTCACCGTTATCGTGGGGCCCGATGCCGAAGACGACTAAAGGGGGCGGAGCCGGCCGGCGGCCCGGTACCGGTAACCAGCTACGGATTATCGGTGGCCGCTGGCGGGGGCGCCGGTTGCGATTCGCGGATGTTGCAGGGCTGCGTCCGACCGGTGATCGCAACCGTGAAACCCTGTTCAACTGGCTGCAGCCGGTCATCCGGGGCAGTCACTGCCTGGACCTGTTCGCCGGCAGCGGTGCCCTGGGACTGGAGGCGGCGTCGCGCGGTGCCGCCGGGGTGGTGCTGGTAGAGCAGGCTGGTGCCGCCGTGCGCTGCCTGCGGGAGGCGGTGGCCATACTGCAGGCGGACGACATCGTCACCGTCCAGGCCGGCGAGGCGCTGCGCTATCTCCGTGGCGGCCCTGGCCAGCAGCGGCCGTTCGACATCGTTTTCCTGGACCCGCCCTTTGCCGACCACCTGCTGGAACAGGCCTGTCGACTGCTTGTCGAGCAGGGCTGGCTGGCACCCGGGGCGCGGCTTTACCTGGAAACGGACCGCAGCCAGGGTTTCCCGCCGCTGCCCCCGGGCTGGGAACTGCTGCGGGAGCGTACCGCCGGACAGGTGCTGTATGCCCTGATCGGGCGCATCCCGAGTGATAATCGCTTTGAAACCGGAGCCGGTTAGTGGTTTGATGGCAGCTCTTCGGCTGACATCGTGAGGGAATGCAGCGGCATGAGCGTGATAGCCATTTATCCGGGAACGTTCGATCCGATCACCAACGGCCATATCGATCTGGTGGAACGGGGTTCCAAGCTGTTCGGAAAACTGATCGTGGCAGTGGCGGCTTTTCCCAGCCCCAGCAAACGCCCGGCCTTTTCCGTGGAGGAGCGGCTGAAAATGTGCTCCGAGGCGCTGTCGCATGTCCCCAATGTCGAGGTGCGTTCCTTCGACACCCTGCTGGCGAGCTTCGTCCGCGAGCAGGGAGCCCACGTTATTGTCCGCGGCCTGCGTGCCGTGTCCGACTTCGAGTACGAATTCCAGCTTGCCAGCATGAATCGCCAGCTGGTGACCGATGTGGAAACCATCTTCCTGACACCCGCAGAGCAGTACGCGTACATTTCGTCCAGCCTGGTGCGCGAGGTTGCCGCGCTGGGGGGAGACGTCAGCAAGTTTGTCACCAAATCCGTGGCCGCGGCCCTGGAACAGCGGGTTCGCCACAAGGACAAGTAGCCGCGACCGCGGGCCCCGCGTCTGTTCAATCGGAGGCATCCCATGACGAGACGCCACCACCACTGGCTTTCGGCCTGCCTGCTATCGCTTCTGGTGGTTGTGACCAGTCTGCCCGCAGACGATGGCCTGCCGCCCGAGCCTGCCGTTGCCACGGCCCATCCGCTGGCCACCGAGGCCGCCATGGAAATACTCGAGGCGGGTGGCAATGCCTTCGATGCGGCGGTGGCGGTCAGTGCCGCGCTGGCGGTGGTGGAGCCCTACGGCTCCGGCATCGGGGGCGGCGGGTTCTGGCTGCTGCACCGGGCGGAAGACGGCTTCCAGGTCATGGTGGATGGGCGTGAGACCGCACCGGGAGCCGCCCACCGGGACATGTATCTGGACGAAAGCGGCGAGGTGCGCGGGCGTGATTCGCTGGACGGCCCCCTGGCCGCTGCCATTCCGGGCACGCCAGCGGCGCTGGCCCACATCAGCGAGCGCTACGGTCGGCTGTCACTGGCCGATGCGCTCGAGCCGGCCATCCGTTACGCACGTGACGGCTTCGAGGTGGGCGAGCATTACCGGCGCATGGTGCGTTTCCGTCAGGACGCCCTGCGTGCCTCTCCTCAGGCCCGCGCCATCCTGCTTCGGGAAGGGGAAGTGCCCGAGCTGGGGCACGTGATCAAGCAGCCGGATCTCGCCTGGACGCTGGAACAGCTCGCCACGCACGGTCCAGCCGGCTTCTACGAGGGGGAAGTGGCCCGCCGCTTGGTGGAGGGCAGCCGACGGGCCGGTGGCATCTGGACGCTGGAGGACCTGGCCTCCTACCAGGTGGTGGAACGGGCGCCGGTGGTCAGCCGGTATCACGACATCACGGTCACTTCGGCCTCGCCGCCGTCAGCGGGCGGCATTGCGCTGGCCACCATGCTGCACCTGCTGGAAGCGTACGACCTGGGTGCGATGACCGAGGCGACCCGCATCCATCTCGCCGCCGAGGCCATGCGCCGCGCCTACAGGGATCGGCACGTGTACCTCGGGGATCCGGACTTCGTCGATCTGCCGGTGGAACGGTTGACCAGTCGGGCGCATGCGGAACGGTTGCGGAAGACGCTGCAGTTGGACAGGGCGACGCCCAGCGAGGCTCTCGGCGTGCCCGGGTCAGAGGGCGAGGACACCACGCATTTCTCCATCATCGACGCCGAGGGCAACCGGGTGGCGGCCACACTGTCGATCAACTACCCGTTTGGTTCCGGCTACATACCGGCGGGTACCGGTGTCCTGCTGAACAACGAGATGGATGACTTCGCCAGTCAGCCGGGCAAGCCCAATGCCTACGGACTGGTGGGCGGGGAGAACAACGCCATCCAGCCCGGCAAGCGGCCGCTGTCCAGCATGACGCCGGTGTTCCTCGAGACCGAAGACCGGGTGGCGGCCCTGGGCAGCCCCGGCGGCAGCCGGATCATCACCCAGGTGCTGCTCGGTATCCTGGCCTTCGCCGATGGGCAGGAGCCGCATCAATGGGTTGGCCAGCCCCGCTATCACCATCAGTACCTGCCGGACCGCATCCAGCACGAACCCGGTGCGATTTCCGTGGAGACGCGCCGGGCTCTGGTGGAAAAAGGACATCGTGTAGTGCCGATGACACGGCAATACGGTGACATGCAGGCGGTGCTGTGGCACCGGGGCGAAGGGCGGATGGCGGCCGCCAGCGACCCCCGGGGTGGCGGCCTGGCCGTGCCACGACGGGAAGAGACGGCTCGGGAAGACTAGTGTCCCTTAAGGAACACTAGCGTGCCGTTGTGCCGTCCCGGCCGGTCAGGCCCAGGTATCGACGTGGCCGTCATCGTCGACGTCGGTGTGATGATCGTCCTCCGGCTGCGGCGATCCCCGTGCCGCGGTGCGGGGCGAAAGGGCGGGACCTTTGCGGTCCCGCTCCCGGCGCGGGTCAATGCCGCCGCGGGCATACGGAACCACTGGGTGCACGCCCTGAACGTCGCCCGCCGGGCGGACCGGATCGGGAACCTGAATTGGCAGTTTGAGGTCGATCATGGGGCCACCTCCTGCGCGGTTCATGGCGTGACCGGACAATCCGGTGAAGTGCCGTCTTTGTCGCGCGTTTGCCTGAGGAAGCGCGCGCGCCAGCGCTTCCCTGGATTATCGACCAGTTTCCGGGTTTACTGTACCCGCCGCGTAACGTCAAGGAAGGAAGCATGAGTCATCTACGCAACGTGCTGGTAATGCTGGCAGCCCTGGTCCTGGCCTGGCCGCTCGCCGGAACCGCAGCCGAGAACCGGCAGAAGCCCGAGGAAGTGATTCAGCAGGTCTTCGATCAGTCGGTGGAGGCGCTGCTCGAACACAAGGACGATATCCAGGAAAGTCCCCGGGTCGCCTACGAGCTGATCAACGACATCCTGGCGCCCTGGGTGCATTACGAACTGATGGGCCAGTTGATCCTGACCAGCCATTGGAGGGAAGCGTCCCCGGAGCAGCGCGAGGCCTTCATCAAGGCCTTCAGCGAATACGTGATGCGGACCTATGCGGCGCTGCTTTCCGATAACATGGAGACGGTGGCACGTGAAGTGTCGCGTTCCGGGCGGCTGATGGATATCCAGTCGGTGACCGAGCCCGATCAGCGGAACCGGGTGCTGGTACGCACGCAGTTGCGGGTCACCGATTCTCCGGTTCCGGTGCACTACCGCATGATCGCCACCGATGACGGCTGGCGCCTCTGGGACGTGGTGATCGAGAACATCAGCTTCGTCACCAATTATCGGGATGAATTCGGCAGCGAGGTCCGCCGCCATGGGCTGGACGCACTGATCGAACGACTGAAGGAACGGAATGAGCGAGCCTGGGCACGCCAGGGCTGACGCCAGAGGCCGGTGGTTCGCCGGTCTCGCACTGCTGATGTGCAGCCTGCTGCTTGCGGGCTGCGCCTCGCGCCCTCCCGACCGGGTCGACAACATCTGCGAGATCTTCTCCCAGCACCCGAGCTGGTATGACTACGCGCGGGAGTCCCAGGAGCGCTGGGGCACGCCGATTGCGACCCAGATGGCATTCGTCCACCAGGAATCCACTTTCCAGCGTCGTGCCCGGCCGCCGCGGACGCGCCTGCTGGGTTTCATCCCCTGGCGCCGGCCTTCCAGCGCCTATGGCTATGCGCAGGCCCAGGATCCTGTCTGGAGCGAATACATGGACGAGGAGGGCACGCTGTTCGCCCGCCGCACGCACATGAAATACGCCCTGGATTTCATCGGCTGGTACAACCACCGTACGCACCAGCGGCTGGGTATCTCCAAGCAGAACCCGGAACACCTCTACTACGCGTACCACGAAGGGCATGCCGGCTACCGGCGGGGGCACTGGCGTAGCAATGCAACGTTGCAGCGCTCCGCCGCGCGCGTCAGTGGCCACGCCAGCCGCTACGGTCGGCAGTTGCCGGCCTGCGAGCGTGATCTGCGCTGCCGCCGCTTCTGGCAGATCGGCCCGTTCTGCGACGCCTGACCGCGGGTCGCCTGCGCGCTTTTGGTGCACCGTTCACGGAATGCTCCCGCGTTCCGTCCTATGATCGGACACCTGCCCCAACAAAGTGTTTTCTAAAGAAAATCCGGCCGCTGCCGACAGTCCTCAGTAGAAGGGCTGCATGCCCCACGATAACAGGCGAGCTGCCAATAACACCCAAGGGTCCCCGACATGTCCTCGAAAACATCATCGATCTCGTTCCGCATGCCGGCCTGGCAGATCCTCCTGCTGACGGTCTTGCTTGTCGTTGCCACTGGACTGCTGGCCTGGCAGGGCCAGGGCGTGGTGCAACTGGCGGCCGTCGCGTTGTTGGCGGCAGGCATCCTGCTGGTCGTGCTGCTGTCGGTATCACGGGGCGCAACTTCCGGCGGCAGGCAGTTCGCCGAACTGTTGCAGACCATGAACGCCGGTCAGGCCGATCTGTCGGTCTCGCTGCCGGAAACAGGGGATAGCGACAGCAGGGAAAGGGCGCGGCTCTTCAACGCCTTCCTCGTTCGCCTGCGCTCGGCCCTGGAAGAACTGCAGTCCCAGAACATCCAGGTGTCGCTGGCATCCTCCCATGGCCGGAAGATCACCATGGATGCCGCCCGCAATGCCACGCGCCAGGCCGAGTATTCCGAACTGATCTTCCGTTCCAGCGACGAGACCGCAACCGCGGTCGGCGAGTTGTCCCAGCGCACCAACACCATTGCGGAGACCAATTCCCGGAATCTCGATGTGGCGCGCAGCTCCCTGTCCGAGCTGCAGGAAGTGACCGGCCACGTCGAGGCGGTGACCGGCATGTTGCAGTCGTTCCACGGTACGGTGGGGCGCTTGCAACAGAGCTCCGATAACATCGCCACCATCCTCGGGACGGTGCAGGGCTTTGCCGCGCAGACCAATATGCTGGCGCTGAACGCCGCCATCGAGGCCGCCCGGGCTGGCGAACAGGGGCGTGGCTTCGCCGTGGTGGCAGACGAGGTTCGCGGCCTGGCCGAGAAGGTTCACAGTGCTGCCGAACAGATCAGCAGCCTGGTGGAGGACATGGGGGACGCCGTGGCCCGGACTGCTGATGGCACCGAGGGTATCATCGGCCGGGCAGAGCAGGCCCAGGCTGCCGTGGAGAACACGGTGGGTCGGTTCGACGGCATGGTGGCGGATTTCGCCTCGACCCACGATGACCTGTTGCTGGTCAGTTCCGCCATCGAAGAGCTGTCGGTCACCAACCGGGAGGTTCACGGCCGCAGTACCGAGATCCGCGACCTGGGCCTGCAGATCTGTTCCGACATGGAGAGTTCGGAACAGCAGTCCGAGAAACTGCGGGCATCGGCCGATCTGTCGCTGGAGAAGATCTGCCAGTTCCGCATCGGCCAGGGCCGGCTGGAATCCCTGCTGGAGATCATTGAGCGCCGGCGCGACCAGCTTGAGCAGGCGATTGCCCGGCTGGTGGACGATGGCGTGGACATGTTCGATCGCAACTACATTCCGGTGCCCGGGACGGAGCCGCAGAAGTATGAGGTGAGCTACGCCAAGCCCTTCCAGAAAGCCTGCCAGGATCTGGTCGAGGGCTGGCGCGGGGAGATCCCGGATTCGCCCTTCTGTCTGCCGCTGGACAGCAAGGGCTTCGTGGTCATCCATTACCGCGAGGTGTCGCAACCGCCGACCGGCGATCCGAAGGTAGACCTGCTGAAGAGCCGCAACATGCGCTTTTTCGATCAGCGGGATATCAACTTCACCACCCGTTTCCGCCTGCAGAGCTATCTGCGCGACACCGGCGAGGTGATGTTCAACCTGACCGTGCCGGTGACGGTGAAGGGCAAGCGCTGGGGTGGTGTGTTCATGGGGCTGAAGCCGGAAGCGCTCGGCGTCGGCCAGGACGGCTGACGCCGGCGGCGGGCGTTCACCCGCCGTACCGGAACAGGCAGTCCTGCATCCCGCTGGCCAGCAATACCGAGCGTACCAGATGGCAGTTCGGCATCACCTGCTCGAGTTCCCGCATCGGCAGCACGGGCAGGGTGCCGCGCGACTCGGTCGGTGGCCGCAGCCTGATTACCTTTCCGTCGCTCCGTAGTCCGTAGCGGCCCGGCTGGAGCGGGCTCTCCCGTGCCGGGTAGGCGATGAACTGGTGGAACAGCGCGCCGCCGCCGCAGCGCTCGGTCAGGCATTCCATCAGCGCCCGCAGAGCCGGCCGGCTGAGAAAATTCGGCAGATCCCAGCATAGGACAAGCGTCACGGGTGCCCCGTCGGCGCGCGGGAGCAGGTCATCGATCCGCTTCTTCAGCGCACTGGGATCGGTTTCCGCCGCCAGCGCCGTCAACTCCTCCACTGCATCGGCGAACGTCAGGCGGCTGCGGCCGTTCGCGAAACAGGCCAGGGTTCCCGAACTGGCCGGCCCGAGATCGTAGACCACATGGCGCTGGTCCGACTCCAGCCGGCCCAGCGTCGCTTCCAGCAAAGGAGCTTCCACGACGCCGGCCGGGCTTGTCTGCAGCGTACGGCTGTCTGCCAGATTGCTCACGGATAATACGGCATGATTCAGCCTGCGGCCCCGCCCTTGGAGGCTTCGCCCTTGGAGGCTTCGCCCTTGGAAGGCGTGGCCTCGTTCTTCTGCTCGCCGCCGCTCTTGCCTGCGCCGGTATCCGAGCCGGCCGGCGTGGTTGATTTCGAGGCCTCCGGCCGGGATGCTGCGCCGGACGTGCTGGTGCTGGTGCTCGTGCTCCGGGCGGAGCTGCTGCCCTGCTCCGGCCTGATGTCCATTTCGATGCTGCCCTTGAACTTGGCGCCGTCCTCCAGACTCACCCGCGGTGCCGAGATATTACCCAGCACGCGGGCGCTTTTGCGCACGGCCACCAGATCGGAACCGTAGATGTCGCCTTCGACGCTGCCGTCCACGAAAACCGTCTGGGCATGCAGGTCCGCTTCCACCTTGCCTTGCGAACCGATGGTCAGACTGTTCCCCTGCAACTGAACGGTGCCCGTGACATGGCCCTCGATGATCAGATCCTCCTCGCCGCGGAGGGTCCCCTCGATATGGATTGACGGCCCCACCACCGCCGCGTCCCGGCGGCGAACGCCGGTTGACGGCGTTTGCTGGGTGCTGCCGGACTGCCCATTGAACACGCTGTCCAGGCCGTCCATGGGCTCATCCGACCGCGTCTGGTCCTGGCTGGTATTGCGCTTGCCGATGTCGAACATCGCCATGATTCTCCTCCCTGTGCGGATTCTGACCGCGAAATGGTCTGAGGAATGACTGTACCGAATGCCCGGTGCCTGCCAACGCTTGCCGTTCGTGTTGGTCTCGCAACGCGAGCGTGAGCAGTCGCTCCAGTAGAGCCAAAGTATAGGAGGACGCCCGACGTTGTGAATCTGTTGCCGTGTGGCTACAGATGACTTGAGATGTGCGAAGACGTCAGCGCTTCCCCGGGAAGCGCTGACTTGCCGGAATCGTGGGACGCGAGGACAATAGCGACACCGAGCTGCTTCCGGATCCGATCGCAATGTCGCATGCCAATGCCGCCATGGTGCTGTTCTCCGGCGGCCAGGATTCCGCCACCTGCCTGGCCTGGGCGCTGAGTCGCTATTCCCGCGTTGAAACCGTGGGTTTCGACTACGGCCAGCGCCATCGCGTGGAACTCGATTGCCGGGTTCGGTTCCGGCAAGCGCTGGGCGCTGCCTTCCCGCTGTGGGGCGAGCGGCTGGGCGGCGATCACCTGCTGGACCTGAGGGCGCTGGGGCAGATCAGCGACACGGCCATGACCAGGGACGTCACCATCGAGAACGATGCGCGCGGCCTGCCCAATACCTTCGTGCCCGGCCGTAACCTGCTGTTCTTCACTTATGCGGCGGCGCTGGCCTGGCGCAGGGGGATATCGCGGCTGGTGGCCGGTGTCTGCGAAACGGATTATTCGGGTTATCCGGATTGTCGCGACGACACCGTCAAGGCCATGCAGGTGGCGCTGAACCTGGGCATGGAACAGCGGTTCGTGCTGGAAACACCACTGATGTGGCTGGACAAGGCCGCAACCTGGCGGCTGGCGGAAGAGATGGGTGGAGAGTCTCTGCTGGAACTGGTGATCGAACACAGCCATACCTGCTATCTGGGCGAGCGGGGCGTCCGGCACGCCTGGGGCTACGGCTGCGGCCACTGCCCCGCCTGCCTGTTGCGTGCCGAGGGGTGGCGCCGTTTCCGGACCGCATCATGAGCTACGCCGTCAAGCATCTGTTCTACACCCTGCAGGGCGAAGGTGCCCAGGCCGGCCGGCCCGCTGTGTTCTGCCGTTTTGCCGGCTGCAACCTGTGGTCCGGTCTGGAGCGCGATCGCGACACCGCGCAATGCACCTTCTGCGACACTGATTTCGTCGGTATGGACGGGCCCGGCGGCGGGCGCTACGCCGATGCGGAAGCGCTGGCCGGTGCCGTTGCCGGCCTGTGGCCCGGCGGAGGCCGGCCCTATGTGGTCTGTACCGGCGGCGAGCCGCTGCTGCAGCTCGACGAAGCGCTGGTGGAGGCTTTCCACCGGCGCGGTTTCGAGGTGGCGGTGGAGACCAACGGCACGCTCCCGGCACCGGCAGGGCTGGACTGGGTCTGTGTCAGCCCCAAGGCCGGCAACCCGGTGGTGCTGGACCACGGTGACGAGTTGAAACTGGTGTACCCGCAGGCACAGGCCCGGCCGGATCGCTTTGCCGGACTGGCGTTCCGGCACTTTCTGCTGCAGCCTATGGACGGCCCGGACCGCGAGGCCAACACCCGTGCGGCGCTGGCGTACTGTCTGTCGCATCCCCAGTGGCGGCTGAGCCTGCAAACCCACAAGTTCCTGGGAATCGAATGAGTCATCGAATCACGCGACGCATCGAGATCGACGCCGCACACCGCATCCCGGACCACCGGTCGCGGTGCCGGCATCTGCACGGCCACCGCTATGTGGTGGAAGCCACCGTGGAGGCGGTGGCGCTGGCCGAGTCCGGCGAGCAGCGCGGCATGGTGCTGGATTTCTCGTTCCTGAAGGAACTGATGATCCGGGAGATCGATGCCCCGTGCGACCACGGCCTGATGCTCTCCGTGGAAGACCGAGAGGTGCTTGAACGGCTCGCGCCGGGGGCTGAGGTCGACGGCTGGATCGCGGGGCTGCTGCAGGCGGTCGGTGAGAACGGCTACTGTGAAACCCGCCATAATGCGCTGGACACGCGGTTGTACCTGTTGCCGGCGCCGCCAACCGCGGAGGTACTGGCGGAGCACTGGTTTGGCCGTCTCGCGCCCGGCGTCAGGCAACGCAGCGAAGGGCGTGCCCGCCTGGTGGGAGTCACAGTCTGGGAAACGCCGAACTGCCGGGCGGTGTTCCGGCCTGCCGAGTAGCGGAACCTTCCCGATCTCCCCTGGCCTCTTCCGAATTCTGTGATGAATGTCTCGTCAAGTGTGCACGTCCGGCATTAGATTAAATATGACAAATGATTCACTTGTCTTGTTCTTGCTTAAAAAATAAACAATAAGAATGCGGGGGTCTGCGATGCTCTGGAGAAATCTTGCGGCCGGTTACGGCCTTTTGGCCGTGGTGTGTCTGGCCGGCATGGGAACGGTGCGGGCAGAGATTGTGGACGGCGTCATCCGCATCGGTGTGCTCACCGATCTCACCGGGGCCTACTCCGCCGCAGCGGGTGACGGCTCCCTGGCGGCGGCGGAACTGGCCGCCGAACGCCTTGGCGGGCAGGTGAGCGGCGCCCGTATCGAATTCACCGTTGCCGACCACAAGAACGATCCCGACGTGGCGGAGCAGCAGGCGCGGGCGTTGCACCAGGGCTTTGGTGCGGATCTCATCATCGATATGCCCAGCTCCGCCGCGGCACTCGGCGCGCAGCGCTATGCTGCGCAGAACGATGTGGTCATCATTCATACCGGTAGCGGCACCGAGCTACTCACCGGTGAACAGTGCAGCGCCAACAGCGTGCACTGGCAGTACAACACCGGCGCATTGACCGCCGGCCTGGGCGAAGCGGTGTCCGAGCCCGGCGGCGGACAGGGCTGGTACGTGATTGCGCTGGATCACCCCTTTGGGTACGGCGTGCACGAGGGGCTGAAGGCCGCCGTCGGGCGCACCGGAGATCATATCCTGGGCGCCCGTTTCCATCCTTTCGACGAGCAGGTGTTCTTCCCGCTGCTCGAGGAGGCCATCGCCAGCGGGGCGGACGTGATTGCCCTGGGCAATGCAGGTCGTGGCCTGGCGGCCGCCATACGACAGGCCAAGGAACTTGGCGTGGATGGCCTGGGCATCCGGCTCGTCGGTGTGCTTACGTTGCTGGAGGATGTGCGTTCTGTCGGCCTCTACGCGGCCTCCGGCCTGCGTTTTGTCGCGCCGTACTACTGGGAGCAGAACGAGGGAAGCCTGGCCTTCGCCGATGCCTTCCAGGCCCGTTACGGCGCCCGGCCGGCGTCCAACCACATTGCCGTCCACACGGCCACGCTGCATTACCTGAAGGCGGTGGAGGCCAGTGGCCATTCCCGCGGCCCGGCGGTGGTGAATGCCATGAAGGCGGCACCGGTGGATGACGGTATCACCCGCAACGGCCGCGTCCGCGCAGACGGCCGCATGGTCCACGACCTGAACCTGGTCGAGGTCAAGCAGCCGTCCGACGTCAGGCAGTCCATGGCGTACTACCGCATACTGCGGCAGATTCCCGGCGAAGAGGCCTTCGGCAGCGAGCCGGACCCGTCCTGCCGGCTGGTCAGCCGCTGATAGCCAGCACCATGCAGGTGGTGGATGCATGGGCGTAGAGCCTGCCCGCCGCATCCACAAGCCGACCCTCGGCGGTGGCGGTGCGCCCGCCCACATGGATCACCTTGCCCTCGGCTCGGACGGGGCCGGTCTCCGGTGTCAGCGCCCGCACGTAATTCACCTTGAGTTCCAGCGTGGTGTAGCCCTTGCCCCTGGGCAGCATGGACTGCACCGCGCAGCCCACGCAGGAATCCAGCAGCGTGGCCGCCCAGCCGCCGTGCACGGAACCGATGGGGTTGTAGTGCGCGGCGGTGGGGGTGCCCTGGAAGATCACCCGGCCGGGTTCGGCCAGCACGGGAATGAAGCCCAGCGTCTCGCCGATGGGTGGATGGGGCAGTTCGCCGGAGCAGATCGCCTGCAGGAATTCCAGACCGGAATGCGCAGCCAGCGTTTCCACGTTGTGCGTTCCGGCTGTCTTCAGCCGGCTGCGGATCTCCGCCTCCTCCCGTTCCCACTGCCTGCGCACCTCGGCGCTGTCCGGGGCGGATACGTCTGTCTGCATGGTCATCCACTCTTGCGCTTGTTCATGAATGCATCCAGGCCGGACTTGTAGTCCGCCATCACGCGCTGCATGGACGGCCGTTCCCGCACCCGTCCCAGATAGTCCCTGACACCGGGCAGGCGTTCGAAGGGATCGAAGTCCAGCACCCTGCGGCCGGCATCGCGCACCAGCGGCAGATGAATGGCCGCCACCAGGTCGGAAGAGGTGAAACCGTCTTCCAGTGCCCACTCTTTGAAATCGGTGAGCCGGGCCAGTGCGTCGATGCCCTTTTCCAGCGCCTGGCGGACTTCCCGTTTGGTCTCGTCGCTGGCCTTGCCGCCGAAGAACGCTTCCGGGTAGACCCGGCGCGCCTGCAGTTCCAGGTACAGTTCCAGTACCCGGTTCAGTTCGCGCGCCTTGGCCCGTCGGAACGGCGAGGCGGGCATCAGTGCCGGCGCCGGATGGGCTTCCTCCAGGTAATCCAGCATGACCTGCGACTCGCTGAAACTGCCCTCGGCAGTCTCCAGGCAGGGCACCTTCCCCATCGGGCTTCTCGCCAGATACCCCTCCGCGGCACCGGGGTAGACCAGGACTTCCTCGAATTCCAGGCCTTTCTCCAGCAGGGCCGCCTTGATCACGTTGTAGTAGTTGCTGACCGAAAAACCATGCAGCTTGAGCATGCGAAGAACTCCTCCGGGAGCGGTTGTTGTTGGACCGATCGCATAACACGTTAGCATTTACCGGGCTGCGGGGAAGCGCTGATTGGTACTCACGCTACCCGCGGGCGCGCATTCTGATACCTTGTTGACTGCGTTACGCGGACGTGCCCGGCGCTTGCAGCCGGAAGCCGATGGAGGAGAGATGCGTTACTGTCCGATGTGCAGCGCCACGCTGGAACCGGTAGAGCTGGGGGGGTATCCGAGACTGCGTTGCGAGGAGCAATGCGGCTTCGTGCACTGGGGAAACCCCACCCCGGTGGTGGCGGCGATCGTCGAGTACGAAGGCAAGGTGCTGCTGGCACGCAATGTCGCCTGGCCGGAAAAGTGGTACGCCTTGATCACCGGGTTCCTCGAGCGGGAGGAGACCCCGGAGCAGGGCGTGTTGCGCGAGGTCCAGGAGGAACTCGGGCTCGCGGGGCAGATCCGGGAGTTCGTCGGCCACTACACCTTTCCCGAACAGAACCAGATCATCTGCGTCTATCACGTGGAGGCGGCCGGCGATGTGGTGTTGAACGAGGAACTGGCGGAGTATCGGCTGTTCGCTCATGAGGACGTACGCACCTGGCCCAGGGGCACCGGCCCGGCCTTGCGGGACTGGCTGGACCGCAAGCTGGGGCGCACACCGCAGCCGGTCCGATAACGAAAACGGGGGAAACATGTCGCTGCACTATGCATCAGCCGGCGCCCTGGCAAAGGCCGTCCGGAACCGGGAGATCACCGCGAGTGCGCTGCTGGAGCAGTGTCTGGAGCGCATGGCGCGATTCGACCCCGCCATCAACGCGGTGGTGGTGAAGAATATCGAGGCGGCGCGCAGGCGGGCGTCCGACGCCGATGCCGCCCTGGCGCGGGGCGAGCTGTGGGGGCCGTTGCACGGGGTGCCGATGACGGTCAAGGAGACCTTCGAGATGGCCGGCCTGGCGACCACCGCCGGAGCCCCGGTCTACCGGGATTACGTTTCCACCACCAACGCCACACCGGTGCAGCGGCTGCTGGATGCCGGCGCGGTGATCTTCGGCAAGACGAACGTGCCGCTGTTCGCCGGTGACCTGCAGTCCTACAACACCATCTACGGCCAGACCGCCAATCCCTGGGATCCGTCCCGGACCTGCGGCGGCTCCTCCGGCGGGGCGGCAGCGGCACTGGCCATGGGCATCACGCCGCTGGAACTGGGCAGCGATATCGGCGGTTCCATCCGCACCCCGGCCGCGTACTGCGGCGTTACCGGTCACAAGCCGAGCTACGGGGTGATTTCCAAGCGGGGTCATGTGCCCGGGCCGCCCGGCAGCCTGGGCCAGAGCGACATCTCGGTGGCCGGGCCGATGGCCCGCACCGTCGATGACCTGGAGTTGGCCCTGGATCTGCTGGCGGGGCCGGAGCCGGACCAGGGGGTGGCCTGGCGGCTGTCCTTGCCGCCGGCCAGGCAGCAGCGGCTGCAGCAGTTCCGCGTGGCCGCCTGGCTGGACGATGCCGCCTGCCCGGTGGACCGCGAGACGGTACAGATACTCGCCGCCCTGTGCGACCGGCTGGCGGAGGAAGGCGCGCGGGTGGATCGGGAGGCCAGGCCCGAGGGCGTCAGTCTGGCGGAATCCCACGAGGTGTACTATTCCCTGCTGACTGCCACCATGGGTGCCGGCCTGCCGCAGGGTATGTTCGACAAGATGGAAGCCAAGGCGCGCGAGCTGCCCGCGGACGATCTGCGCTACGAGGCGCGATTCGCCCGTGGCGCGACGCAGAGCCACGCCCAGTGGCTGCGCACGCACGAGCGGCGCCTGCAGATGGCTGCGGCCTGGGCCGGGTTCTTCCGCAACCATGACGTGTTGCTGGCGCCGGTGACCCACGTGCCCGCCTTCCCGCATGACCACAGCGCCCCGCAGTATCATCGCCAACTCACTGTCAACGGGGCGCCCGGGCCGTACATGAACATTCTGGTCTGGGCCGGACTGGCCGGCGTGGTGTACCTTCCCTCGACGGTGGTGCCGGTGGCGCGCAACGCCGAGGGCCTGCCGATCGGCGTACAGATCATAGGCCCGTATCTGGAGGACAGGACCACGCTGGCGTTTGCGCGCCAGGTGGAACAGCTTGCCGGCGGCTTCGTCGCGCCGCCCGGCTATGAGTGATTGCCACAGAGGAACCGCAGCAGCATGCCGGAGCAGCAGATCCCGGGACGGGAGGACTACCGTGTCTTCCAGCCCATCACCACCCGCTGGATGGACAACGATCTCTATGGTCACGTCAACAACGTGACCTACTATTCCTACTTCGACACCGTGGTGAACAGCTATCTGATCGAACGCGGCGGGCTGGATATACACGGAGGCGACATTGTCGGCTACGTGGTGAATTCCAGTTGCACCTACCGGCGCGGCATCGCCTTCCCCGACCGGATCGAGGCCGGGCTCCGGGTGGACCGGCTGGGCAACAGTTCCGTCCAGTACGGGGTGGGCATTTTCCTGGAGGGGGACAGCGAGATCTGTGCCTTCGGCCAGTTCATCCACGTGTTCGTGGACCGGCGGCGGAACGCCTCGGTTGCCATCCCGGAGGGCATCCGCAGAGCCCTGGAAGAGCTGCTGGTGGAGACCTGACAGCATGAGAACCGACTATCGGCCATGGAGTGCATTGCTCGGCCTCGTGCTGGTCCTGCTGCTGATCAGGCCCGTGCTGGCAGAGCCGGCGCTCTACCAGGTGGACGGGGAAAACGGTCGGCTGTACCTGTTCGGTACCGTGCACGCGCTGCCGCCGGACGTGCTGCCCCTGCCGGACAGCATTACCGGGGCGCTGGCCGCGAGCGACGTGCTGGTACTCGAGCTGGATCTGCAGGAGTTGGATCCGGCCGTGCTGGGCGCGCTGACCATGCAACGGGGCATGTACCTGTCCGGGAACGGGTTGCGCAGCCGGGTTTCGTCCCACACCTGGGACCGGGTGCAGACCCTTGCGCAGCGCCATGGCCTCCCTCCGACCATGCTTGACCGCATGCGGCCGTGGCTGGCTGGGCTCACCCTGACCATGGCGGAACTTGCCAGTCTGGGTGTGACGGCGGAGCAGGGGGTGGATCTTTACCTGGCCGAGGAGGCACGCAAGCACGGTTTGCGGTTCCGGGCGCTGGAGACCGCGGAGGCCCAACTCGGTGCGCTGGCGGACCTGCCGGAGGCTTCACAGATCCGCATGCTGGAGGAAAGCCTGTCGGAGATGCAGCGCCTGGAGGCGGAATTCGACAACCTGCTGGCCGCCTGGCAATCCGGTGAACTGGCCCGCGTGGAGGCGATGACGGAGCAGTGGATTCGGGCCGACGACGCCGTCTACCAGGCCATGATCTTGGACCGCCACGGGCGCTGGCTGCCGCAGCTCGAACGGATGCTGGAGGCCGGCGAGACCGCATTCGTCGCGGTGGGCGCCTTGCACCTCACCGGCGAGGACGGCCTGCTCGAAGAACTCCGTCAGCAAGGCTATCGCGTCACCCGGCGATGACGCGATAGCCTTCGGACAGCAGATTCAGGCGGCGGTGAGCCGGCCGGTCTGGTAATCCTGGATGGCCTGCTGGATCTCGTCCACTGTGTTCATCACGAAGGGTCCGTAGTGCGCCACCGGTTCGCGCAACGGCCGGGCCGCCAGTACCAGGGCGCGGCCGCCAGCGGCAGTGCCGGCGGCCAGTGCGATCCGGTCACCGTCACCGAGCACGGCCAGGCGTCCCTTGCGAACGCCGGTGCCACCGATGTCCAGCTCACCCTCGAACACGTACACCACCGCCGAATAGCCGCCACCGACGGGGATCTCCAACCGGGCGCCCGGCTCCAGTGCCACGTCCAGGAACAGCGGATCCGTGCTGACCCCGGACACGGCGCCGCGGGTGATCGCCTCGCCGTGCCGGAACTCCCCGGCAACCACCTTCACGGTCGCCCCGGCCGGCTGTACCACCGGGATCTCCTCGGGGGCGATGTCCCGGTAACCGGCCGGTTTCATCTTTTCCGCCGCGGGCAGATTGATCCAGAGCTGGAAGCCCCGCATGCGGCCTTCCTCCTGCTGGGGCATTTCCGAATGGATAATGCCGCGGCCGGCGGTCATCCACTGGACGCTGCCGCTGACCAGCAGTCCCCGGTTGCCCAGATGATCTTCGTGCAGCATCCTGCCGTCGATCATGTAGGTGACGGTCTCGAACCCGCGGTGGGGATGCGAGGGGAAGCCGGCGATGTAGTCGCTGGCTTGTTCGGTGTTGAACTCGTCCAGCATCAGGAACGGATCCAGTTCCCGCTGGAAGCTGATGACTCGGTTCAGTTTCACGCCGGCGCCGTCGGACGCCGGCTGGCCCTGAATCACCTGTTGAACGCTTCGCTCGCTCATAAGCACCTCCTGGGGTGGGCACCGCAACCTTGTCGGTGCCGGGCTGACGCTGCTGACACAGTCCTCAGGCCGCCAGCAGTTCCTCGATCTGTTTCCGGGCGTCACTGATGCCCTGGTCGCGTGGCTCCTGACCCATATTCAAGCCCTCGGCATAGACGAATTCCACATCGACGATGCCCACCAGAGCCAGCATCTGGGTCAGGAACGGAACGATGGTGTCGCTGGGCTGCTCCCGGTGCAGGCCGCCGCGGCTGGTGAACACATAGGCACGCTTGCCGTGCAGCAGCCCTTCCGCTCCGTTCTCGGTATAACGAAACGTGGTACCGGCCCGTGCAATCAGGTCGAACCAGCTCTTCAACTGGGAGGGCACGGCGAAATTGTACATGGGTGCCCCGAGCACCAGTACGTCGGCCTGCTGAATCTCCGTGATCAGGTCGTCGGCCTCCTGGACCAGGCGCTGCTGGGCGGCGGATCGCTCGGCTGCGGGCGTCATCAGGGCGGTCAGTCGCTCGCCGTCCAGATGTGGCACCGGCTCGCTGGCCAGGTCGCGGCGGATGACCTCGGTGTCCGGCTGATGGCGACGGAACTCCGCGACGAAGGCATCCGCCAGCTGGCTGGAGACGCCCTGATCCGAAAACACGCTGCTGTTGATCTGGAGTAGCTTGCTCATGGTCGTGATCTCCTGGGTATGAATTGATGAACATCAGTTTACATCGCAAAATATGATCAAATGGTTTAAATTTATCGTTTTAGCAATCGAGTAAATTGATCAATGACCAGCAGCATCCCACGCGTTACCCTGGAGCAATGGCGCGTGCTGCAGGCGGTGGTGGAGGCAGGGAGCTTTGCCCGCGCAGCCGAGCAGCTCAACCGCAGTCAGTCATCGGTGAGCTACAGTATCGCCAGGCTGCAGGAGCAACTTCCGGTCGGCGTCCTGCGCCAGGCCGGTCGCAGGGCGGAGCTGACCGAGGCCGGGGAGGTGCTGCTGCGTCGCTCGCGGGCGCTGGTGGAGGAGGCGCTGACGCTGGAACGGCTGGCCGCGAGCCTGGCCCAGGGCTGGAACTCGGAATTGCGGCTGGCGGTGGAGATCATTTTTCCCACCGACGCGTTGTTTGCCGCCATGCAGCGGTTTACCGACGGTTGCCACGAGCATGGCCGGGAAGTACGGC
>JBJHBJ010000042.1:0-41770 GCA_050485425.1 Ectothiorhodospiraceae bacterium
GTGTTAGCAGTCTCGTATATGGCCTTGGTGTCTTGGTTTTTACGCGATGAACGAGAAACTGAGCATTCTGATGCAGACCCGCCAGAATCGGAGCAGGGATCGCGCATTTCTGCGACCTCAGAAAATCATCATTCGCCTCGTCGAAGCCTTTCTCGTCTCCACCAGACGCAATAATTCTATAAATTTTTCAAGCCAGTCAATCAACTTCTTCGGATCCGGAGAATGCGCCTTTGCCGCTTCGACTAACCCGGCAAGGTGCTCGATTCTTTCGTCGAAGGTGTATATGCGGCCATGCACTGTTGCCAAACGAGTCGACAGCAAGATGCCGATCGAAAATCCGATAATCGTTATAATGGTCTCAAGGCCCTCTATACGCGGCCATAATCCCCGCCCCTCGAGAAACAGAAGCACCGCTTTGAGAGCAAAGGCCAGAGCGAAGAACGGTGCGAGTCGTGCCAGTATCTGTAAATGCTCAGACTTGGCCCGTGCTGTCTCACGGAGCAAGCTCGCAAGCCGAATGAGGCGCAGCAAACGAAGGCTTCGAACCCATGCGGTCGTACCGGGGCTGAACGGCAGGAACAACGCGATGAATGCAGGGATAACTGCAACAAGATCGACTACGCCTTCCCACGTCAGCAGATAGTCGCGCGGCCAGGGTCGCGCGACAATTCTGAGGGCCATTTCTGCCAGGAATAAACATGCTATTCCTACAAAAAACCACTCAAATACGAACCAGTATTCCTCATAAAAACCTGGATACTGCGCCGATACAGCGATCGCCAGAACGGGAAGGAAAATCAGAACGACAATTATCCAGTATATTACCCATTGCATTCGATTTCTTGGCTCGAACAGCGCCCCGTTTAGCCATACTTGAAACGTCTTCATGGAGCCCCCCGTTTTTTATCTTCAAGACGCAGAAGCGAGACAGATCCTGCCACACGGCCGTTCAGCGCCTTCCAACTACCTGGCGGCTTTGGGTTGAAGTTTAGGAAAGTTTCGGCGGGATGGTCAGGTCGTCGGACCAGTGCCAGAGAGCCGCAGGTCGATACCTGTTTTCCGCAGCATCAAAGACCACCCGCCCATCCTCGAGGACGCTGGCGTTACGGGAATCAGATTTGACGTCTGCCAGACGGCTTCAGTCAGCTTTGCTCACATGTCAGCACAAGGCTTTGTACCTGTTCTCATCAACATTGCGGTACCGGAAACCCCCTTCCCACAATCACCTTATCGTCGACACTGAATCGCCCCTGGATTCCAGGAGGCGGTTCACGGGTCCGGCTCGGAGGGGCTATCGCTGCCGCCGGGAGACAGGCCTTGGATCACGTTTCGGCCTGCCGCGGCCAGGGTCCGCAGGCCGGCCTGCCGCGGGCGCTGCTCATCGTCGGTCGGTGCGGTCGGCAGCGGCTCGATGTGGCGGCGCTCCTCGCGCGGCGCGCGCTTGAAGTAGCGGCGATAGCGCAAGGCGAAATGCGACGCCGAGGCGAAACCGGTGGCGACGGCAACCTGCACGATGGGCATCTCGGTTTCGCGCAATAGCAGGCGCGCCCGCTTCAGACGCAGGTCGAGGTAGTAACGGCTGGGTGTGGTGTCGAGGTTTTCGCGAAACAGCCGCTCAAGCTGGCGCTGGGAGACGGCCATGGCCGATGCCAGATCCTTCTGCGACAGCGGCTGTTCCAAGTAGGCTTCCATGTGCGCGATGGCACCAAGCAGCTTGGGGCTGGTGATGCCCAGGCGGTGCTTCACCGGCATGCGCTGGGTGTCGTGGGGGTGGCGTACGAAGGTGTGCAGCATCTGTTCCGCGGCCTTGATCGCGAGCTCGTCGCCGTGGTCCGCGGCGATGGTGTTGATCATCATGTCCAGCGGTGCGGTGCCGCCGGAGCAGGTGTAGCGGTCACGGTCGATCTCGAACAGTGTCGCCGTGATGTCCAACTGCGGGTACTGCTCGGCGAAGAGTTCGACGTATTCCCAGTGGATGGTGCAGCGATAGCCGTCCAGAACACCGGCGCGCGCCAGCGTCAGCGCACCGCTGCAGATGCCGCCCAGCGGGAGGCGGCCGCGGGCCAGCTTGCGCAGGGTGGCCAGCGTGGGCGCGTGATTGAACTGGTTGGCTCCCAGGCCGGCGCAGACGAACAGC
The DNA here is from genome assembly GCA_050485425.1 of Ectothiorhodospiraceae bacterium. Taxonomy (GTDB): domain Bacteria; phylum Pseudomonadota; class Gammaproteobacteria; order Nitrococcales; family Aquisalimonadaceae; genus LSCE01. The sequence continues at coordinate 2,138 of JBJHBJ010000042.1, forward strand.
GCGTCCGCGGACCACGGTTCGTTGAGCCCGCAGGCCGGTTTCAGCACCACACCGTTGCTGGCTGCGACCGGCGCGCCGTCCATGCTCAGCGTCTGCCACGTGTAGAGTTCACGACCGCTCTCGCGGTTGGCCGCGCGCAGCGGCTCCACCGAGGAGGTGAAAGCGAGCATGGAGAAATTCGGCAGCAGCAGGAACGCGACGTGCTGGGTTGGTCTGGCGGTCTGGGCTCCGAACATGCGCACCTCCCGGTTGTTTTCCCGCCGCGTTTCCGCGGGCGGCCAGCACCGCTGCGGAAGCCCTCGTCGGGAACTCCTCCTTTGTCTGAGACCGCCGCCCCGCTGGTAACGTTCGACGGGCCACAGTCCCCCTTTTTAGTTCCGTCGTACGCTGAACGCCATCGTTTTGGCGAGTGTGAGCAATTTTTCGGCGATTTCAGGACAGAGCCATCGGCGGCGCGGCGGCAGGCTGTACTGGCAAACCTCCCGTTCAACGCAGCGCAGGAGATACGCCATGGCAACGGAGTTCGGACTGGAACGCGTCACCCCTCTTCCTCTGTCCGCCGACACGGCGCACCACTGCGCCACGGTGGATCAATCGGACCGCCGCGTCCCGATCAACCTGCGCCAGACCGGCCCGACGCCGGTGCAGTTGCTGATCTCTACGCGCGTGCGCAAGTCGCCCTACTGGCACCTGTCGGTAGAGGCCGGCTGCTGGCGCGCGACGGTCTACAACCGCATGTATCACCCACGCGGCTATGTCAGGCCTGAGGACGGCGGCGCGATGGTCGAGTACGACGCGCTGATCAACGAGGTGACGATGTGGAACGTCGCGGTCGAGCGCCAGATCTGCATCAAGGGACCCGATGCCGAGGCCTTCGTCGACTACGTCATCACGCGTGACGCCACCCGCATCGCGCCGATGCGCGGCAAGTACGTAATCCTGTGCAACGAGGACGGCGGCATCCTCAACGATCCCGTGCTCCTGCGCATCGCCGAGGACGAGTTCTGGTTCTCCATCTCCGACTCCGACCTGGAGATGTGGCTGCGCGGCGTGAACCTCGGCATGGGCTTCGACGTGACCATCGGCGAGATCGATGTCGCGCCGGTGCAGATCCAGGGCAAGAAGTCCGAGGCGCTGATGGTGGATCTGTTCGGCGAGGCGGTGCGCGAGATCCCGTACTACGGGCTGATGGCCGCAAAGATCGCCGGCCGCGACGTGATCATCTCGCAGACCGGCTTCACCGGCGAGAAGGGCTACGAGATCTACCTCTACAACGCCACGCTCTATGCCGAGGACATGTGGTACACGATTCTGGAGGCCGGCAAGGCGCACAACCTGATGGTCATCGCCCCGGCGCACCACCGGCGCATCGCCGCCGGCATCCTGTCCTGGGGCCAGGATGTCGATGCCGAGACGCTGCCGTTCCAGTGCAACCTGGCCTACCAGGTGCCGCGCAACAAGCCGGGCGACTACATCGGCAAGGCGAAGCTCGAAGCGGCGCGCGCGCAGATCGAGGCCGGCAACCCGCCCTTCAGCCTGATAATGGTGGGCATCCGGTTCGGCGGTCTGCCGGTGACGGACTACGCCAACGACTTCTGGCTGATCAGCGGCGCCGACGGCGGCGACCCGGTGGGCTATGTCACCTCGCCGTGGTACTCGCCCGAGCTGGAATCGAACATCGCACTGGCCTACGTGCCGTGGGCGATGCGCGAGACCGGAACCCATCTGCGCGTGCACCTGCCGCCCGAGTATGGCGCGGGCGATCCGGATCACACGGTTGCCGCGCAGGTCGTCGAAGTGCCGTTCCGCCCCTCGGTCAACCCCAATGCCCGCGAAGTCGCCAAGTCCAGGGGCAGGGACTATGTCGACTGAGAATGCCGTGCTCAACGAACTGCTGGCCGGCGCTTCGCTGGAGGCGCCGGCGCACTGGGTGACGGCGCAGCCGGCGCTGAGCGGGCTGCTGCCCGCCGGCACGCAGGTCTATGTGCCGCACCCTCCCGGTTCCGATTTCCAGGATACGGTGGCGGCGGTGGCCGCACTGGCGGACGCGGGCCTGTGCCCGGTGCCGCACCTGCCGGTGCGCACCATCGGTTCGACCGGACAGGCGCACGAACGGCTCTCGGCACTGGCTTTTGCCGGAGCGGATGCCCTGCTCCTGATCGCCGGCGACCAGGACCGGCCGTCCGGCCCCTACGCGAGCACGCTGGATCTGCTCGAAAGCGGCCTTCTGGCCGAGTACGGCTTCCATAAACTCGGCGTGGCCGGGCATCCCGAGGGCCACCGGCGCGTCTCCGACGCCGAGCTCGCCCGTGCGCTGGCGGTCAAGAAGGACTACGCGGCGGCGACCGGCTCGGTGATGTGGATCGTAACGCAGTTCCTGTTTTCCGCCGAGTCGGCGTTGACCTGGCTGCACCGCGTGCGCGAGGACGCCCACCCGCTGCCGATCCGTATCGGCCTGCCGGGCCCGACGCACCTCCGCACGCTGCTCGCCTATGCGGCGCGATGCGGCGTCGGCGTGTCGGCAACGTTTCTTGCGCGCCATACGGGCACCCTGCGCCTGCTGGGCGGCTGGTCGCCGGAGCCGGTGATGCGCGAGTTGGCCGGCAAGCGCGCGTCGGCCGACGGCCCGCTGTTCAGCGGCCTGCACTTCTTCCCCTTCGGCGGCGTCGCACGCTGCGCGGAATGGATCACCGAACTGCGCACGCGTACATCGGACGTGGAGGTCGCTGCACCGAAGGTGCGCGATCAGGCATGGATCGACAACAGGGTTTCCGCCGCGGGCCAGACCTGCGCCTACGACGAGACCCCGGCTGCTTCGGCGTGCTGGGCGATGAAGGAGTCAGACCAATGAGCGCACGCACCGACGAGCTGTTCGACACTCAGCCCATTCCGGCACCGGAGTTCCCGCCGCCCGGCGCGCCGGATATCGAGATCGCACGTGCGGTGGAGCCGCAGCCCGTTCTGCTGTTGGCGCAGCAGCACTTCGGACTGCCGAACAATGCGCTGATTCCCTACGGCCACTACAAGGCGAAGCTGGCGCTCGACGCCTGCGCCGGGCCGGACACGCCACGCCGCGGACGGCTGGTGTTGGTCACGGCGATCACGCCGACCGCCGCCGGCGAAGGCAAGACCACGACCAGCATCGGGCTGAACGACGGCCTCAACCGCATCGGCATGGCATCGACGATCTGCCTGCGTGAGCCCTCGCTCGGGCCCAGCTTCGGCATGAAGGGCGGTGCCACCGGCGGCGGCCGCGCGCAGGTGATCCCGATGGAGGACATCAACCTCCACTTCAACGGCGATTTCCACGCCATCGGCGCCACGCACAACCTGCTCGCCGCGGTGCTCGACAACCACCTGCACTGGGGCAACGAGCTCGATATCGACCTGCGCCAGGTGACCTGGCGCCGGGTCATGGACATGAACGACCGCGCCTTGCGCAACATCAACCTCGGCCTCGGCGGTCCGGCCCATGGCTTTCCGCGCGAGTCCGGATTCGATATCACCGTGGCCTCCGAGATCATGGCGATCCTGTGCCTGGCCGACAACCTGGTGGACCTCGAGCGCCGGCTGGGGCGCATCGTCGTCGCCCGGCGCCGCGACGGCACCCCGGTCACCGCACAGGATCTGGGGGTCGCGGGTGCACTGACCCTGCTGCTCAAGGAGGCTCTGCAGCCGAACCTGGTGCAGAGCCTGGAGCACAACCCGGCGTTTATCCACGGCGGGCCCTTCGGCAACATCGCGCACGGCTGCAATTCGCTGATCGCCACCCGCAGCGCGCTGGCGCTGAGCGATATCACCGTGACCGAGGCCGGCTTCGGCGCCGACCTCGGTGCCGAGAAGTTCCTGGACATCAAGTGCCGTCAGTCCGGCCTGCGGCCCGATGCGGCGGTGCTGGTGTGCACTGTACGGGCGCTCAAGCTGCAGGGCGGACAGAGCAAGACGGCGCTGGCAACGCCCGATGTCGCCGCGTTGCGCGCCGGCGCGGCCAACCTGCAGCGCCACGTTCAGATCCTGAAGCAGTTCGGGCTGACGCCGGTCGTGGCGATCAACCGCTTTCCCACCGACAGTACCGAGGAACTGGCCGAGCTCGAAGCGATCTGCGCCGACCTCGGCACCCACGCCGTGGCAGCCAGCCACTGGGCGGAAGGCGGCGACGGCGCCGTGGAGTTGGCGGAGGCGGTTGTCGAGCGCCTCGACGCCGGCGACGGGCCGGCGGAACTGCTGTACCCGGACGACATGGCGCTGGCCGACAAGATCAGCACCGTCGCCACGCGTCTCTACGGCGCCGCCGGCATTTCGCCCTCTCCGCTGGCAGCAAGGCAGCTTCGCGAGATCGAACAGCTCGGCTACGGCCACCTGCCGGTGTGCATCGCCAAGACGCCGTACAGCTTCACCGCCGATCCCGCCGCGCTCGGCGCACCGAGCGGCCACGTGCTGCCGGTGCGCGAGGTGCGGCTGTCGGCCGGTGCCGGATTCGTCGTCGTGATGTGCGGCGACGTGATGACCATGCCGGGGCTGCCACGCCGGCCCGCGGCGCTGGATATGGGCCTGGACACGTCCGGGCGGATCTACGGGCTGTCCTGACAAGGCCTGTCCTGGCCCCGATACGGAGGACATCACCATGTCAAAGCTGCCCACCAGCGCGAACCTCGTCATCATCGGCCAGGGCGGCATCGTCGGTGCCTCGGTCGCGCACCACCTCGCCGGGCACGGCTGGAGCGGCATCGTCGGCCTGGACAAGTCGGCCATCCCGACCGACATCGGCTCCACCTCGCACGCCTCCGACTTCTGCTACATGACCTCGCATGACCGGCTCAACTGCTACACGACGGTGTACAGCCGCGAGTTCTACAAGCGCCTGGGCCATTACCACTGCCTGGGCGGGCTGGAGGTGGCGCGGGTCGGCGACGACGAACGCATGGAGGAGCTCAAGCGCAAGGTTGGCTCGGGCAAGGCCTTCGGCACCAACGCGCGGCTGATCACCGCGCGCGAGGCGGTAGAGCGGCACCCGTTGATCGACGAGAAGGTCATCCAGGGCGCGATGTGGGATCCCGATGCCGGACTGGTCGTGCCGCGCTCGCAGCGCGTCGCCGGGCGCCTGGTCGAGGAATGCGTGGCGGCCGGCCGCCTGCAGGCCTTCCCGTACACGCCGGCCATTGGCATCGACGTGCAGAACGGGCGCGTCTGCGGCGTCGAGACGCCGCGCGGCTATATCAAGACGTCCATGGTGCTCGTCTCCGTGGGCTTCTGGGGGCCGGCGGTCGCGGAGATGGCCGGCGACGCGCTGCCGCTGATGCCGGCCGAGCACCCGCTGCTGTTCTTCGGGCCCTACACCGAGTTCGCCGGCACCGGCAAGGAAATGGGCTATCCGCTGTTGCGCGACCAGGGCAACTCGGCCTACCTGCGCGACACCGGCGACCCCACCACCTCCGAGGGCGGGCAGATCGAGTGGGGTTATTACGAGGAGCGCGAACCGCGGCTGGTGCACGTGGGCGACGTCGCCGAGCCCGGCGAGGCGCGGCTGTCGCCATCGATGCGCGACCTGCCGGCCGAGCACATCATGGAGCCCTACGAGCGCGGCATCGAGCTCACGCCGGTTCTGGGCGATCTGGGCTGGAACCAGAAAAGCTCCTTCAACGGCCTGCTCTCGGTCACCGCGGACAACGGCTCGCTGATCGGCGAATCGCCCGACACCCAGGGCCTGTGGTACTGCGAGGCCGTGTGGGTCAAGGATGGCCCCGGCGCGGGCAAGCTCGCCGCTGACTGGATGGCGACCGGGCGCACGCAGATGGACATCCACAGCGTGGACATCGCGCGCTTCTACCCGATCCAGAAGACGCCGACCTACGTCTACGGCCGCTGCAAGGAAACCGCGGCCAAGATCTACACGCCACCGGTGCACGACCGGGAGCCCTATGCCACCGGCCGCAACCTCCGGCGCAGCCCGTTCTGGCCGCGCGAACAGGAGCTGGGCGGCTACTTCATGGAAGCCGCCGGCTGGGAGCGCGCCCACGGCTACGCGGCCAACGAAAGGCTCTTCGAACGCTATGGCGAGCGCATCCCGGAGCGCGCCAGCGAATGGGACAACCGCCACTTCTGGCGTGTGTCCAACGCCGAGCACCTGGCGATGAGCGACGATGTCGGCATGGTCAACCTGTCGCACTTCGCGATCTACGACGTCTCGGGGCCCGACGCCGAGGCGCTGATGGAGTATCTGTCGGTGGCCAAAGTCGGCGGGGAAACCCCGCTCGGCAAGGGCGTCTACACGCATTTCCTCGACGAGGCCGGCGGCGTGCACTCCGATCTCACCATCGTCCGCCTCGACGCGTCGCGCTACCGCGTGATCTGCGGTGGCGATACCGGTCACCGCGACCTCGTCTGGATGCAGCGCATGCGCCGCGACCGGGGTTGCGACGTGCGCATCGACGACCGCACGGACGAGATCGCCACGCTGGGGTTGTGGGGACCCAATGCCCGCACGGTGCTGCAGGCCGTGGCCGACCGGCCCGAAGAGCTCAGCGAGGAGAACTTCCCCTTCGCCACCGCCCGGTCCATCCGCGTCCGCGGCATTCCGGTCTGGGCCTTCCGCATTTCCTATGTCGGCGAGCTGGGCTGGGAGCTGTATGTACCGTTCAGCTACGGCCTCGGCCTGTGGGACCTGCTGTTCGAGCGCGGCGTCACGCCGGTGGGCATCGAGACCTATGCCACCACCCGCCGCATGGAGAAGAGCCTGCGGCTGCAGAACGTGGACCTGCTGACGGAATACAACCTGGTCGAGGCCGGTCTGGCGCGTCCCAGGGTCAAGGCCGCCGACTTCCACGGCAAGGCCGCGCACGTCGCGCACCGCGAACGCGCCAGCCAGCCGGCCTACCTGTGCACGATGACGATGCTCGCCAACGTCGATGCCAACGACGTGGCGCGCTACCCCGTGGGCCACAGCCCGATCCTTGATCCCGACACCGGCGAGGTACTGATCGACGCGCTGGGCCGCCGCTCCTACATCACCAGCATCGCCTATGGCCCGTCGCTGGGCGTCAACATCGCGCTGGGCTACCTGCCGCAAGCCTATGCCGTCGAGGGCCGCGAGCTGGTCATGGAGTACTTCGCCGAGCGCTACCCGATCCGGGTCGAGGCAGTGGGCTACCGCGCCCTCTACGACCCCGACAATGCGCGGGTCAGGCCGCGGACCGGCACCACCACCGAAGAACAGCGGCCAGCCGAGCCGGTGCGCAGCGCAAGCCGGTAGCCGGCGGACGATTCACCACTGATGTGGCCCCGGAACATCTCGGAGCCACATCAGTGCAGTCTGTGTTTGCAGCACGGATATCTTGGTATTATTCCCCTCCCCGGCACGTTCGCTTGATCTCCGGCTCACAGACTGCACACGTCAAGGATATGCCCATGTCGCTCTCCCCTTTCCACCTGGCAATTCCGGTCTACGACCTGCCTGCGGCCCGCGCCTTCTATGGCGACGTGTTCGGCCTGGAGGAAGGCCGGTCCAGCGACCAGTGGGTGGACTTCAACTTCTACGGCCACCAGTTGGTGATTCACGAGCACCCGAGGACGCCCTCCCAGGAGCAGGCGCACACCAACCCGGTGGACGGCCATAACGTTCCCGTGCCGCACTTCGGGATTGTGCTGGAGTGGGAGCAGTGGGAGGCCCTGGCCGAGCGCCTGCGATCCTTCGATACCAGGTTCGTGATTGAACCCTATGTGCGCTTCAAGGGCCAGGTGGGGGAACAGGCCACCATGTTCCTGCTTGACCCCTGCGGCAATGCCCTGGAGTTCAAGGCCTTCAAGGACATGAGCCAGCTCTTTGCGAAGTGACTTCCGTTACCACGTGACCGCGATGGATACTGGAACTATTTCACACATCTGACGTGCTGCTCTATGAGAGACTCGGACAGAAATGGAAGCCAAATCGGCGCGCTTTCCGACCAGCCCGCCATAATCAGGAGATTCCCCGGGGTGCGTATTCATCGGTTCCGCAACAACGTGTTTGCCCTTCTGGCCGTCTTCGCTCTTGCGCTCTCCGGCTGCTTCAGCAGTGGTGGTGGGGGCGGAGGTGGTGGTGGCGGATCCAGCACAACGGTGGAAGAACTTCGTCTCGAGCCGTTGCTTGAAACCTTGCCCGTCGGGTTTGCCCTGCAGTTCGAGGCGACGGCCATGTTCAGCGACGGAACATCACGGATCGTCACCGACGAAACCGCTTGGAGAAGCACTGACCCCGGGATTGCCGACTTCGATGAAGCCAGTATCGGCACCCTCATTGCGAGGGAAGCCGGCCAAACCGGAATCATCGCCACATTCGGAGGCACGAATGCCACGGCTCAGGTAGAAGTCCGTGACGTTCAACTGGAACGCATCGATGTAGAACCGGGTGATCCCCTGGAGTTGGCCATCGGCGAAACCCGCTTCCTGACGGCCACCGCCGTCTATGAGGGCGGCCTGAGCCTGGACGTTACGGACGGCGCAGTCTGGCACTCCGGCGACGAGCATCTCGTAAGCGTCGATAACAGCGCATTTCCCGGCCTGGTAACGGGGGTCGTGGAAACATCGCAACCCGTCGATGTCTGGGCGGAATTCGGGGGCGAAGCCTCGGCGCCGGTGGAGGTCACCGTGACCGGCGCGATGCTCATGTCAATTTCCGTGGAAGCACCGTCATCGGAGGTCAAGCAGGGGGCCATTGTTCAGTTCACAGCAACGGCGCGGTTCTCCGACAATCCCGACGTCGACATCAACGTCACAGAGCAGGTGATATGGAGTGCCGAGCCAGGCGACCGCCTGGAAATCCGCAATGATCCCGGTTTCCACGGCAAGGCGGCAGGGCGGCAGCCCGGCTCGGTCACCGTGACGGCCACCATGGGTAGCGAGTGGGATTCCGTTCCGGTGGAGGTAATCGCGGCCCCTGCCGAACCGCGAAGGCTCAACCTGTCCGCGATACCGAACGTGGTCGTGAATGGAGATGACACGTCCCTTCGGGCCGAAGTCACGGCCAATGATCCAAGCACACAGGTGCTGGATAGCCTGGTCCGGTTCTCGCTGATCGGTGGCGGGCTGGAGCTCGACTCACCACCGGAAGCCCAGACTGTGGCCGGCATCGCCGAGATCCAGGCAACGGCAACGGAATCGGGGCTGGCACTGGTCTTCGCGGAAGTGGAGGGAACCCTGGCCCAGGGGTTCGCCTGGGTGATGGTGGTACCCGCACTGGCTGATGCCATAAGCACCTCCTATGCGGTTGAGGACGGAAATTATGTCTTCCGAGCTGCCAATCTTTCCAATCGGGTGTTTGAACTTGTTGCGGGAGACATCGGCAACGGTCGGTGCGAACCATCGGAACAGCAGTTGGGTACCCAGTTGCAAACAGGTGACCGCCTCGTCATCCCTGTCCCACAAAATTCCTGCGGCATGAACGATCCCACCAACCGCACCGTGACGCTGACGTTCAAGGATCTGCCCGATGGTCCGGTATTCGAGGTAACCATCACCGAATCCGATTAGCCCATCCGCACGACGCCATCCCGGGCAAAGAGCACCCCGCACCATCCGGTGCGGGCGTTTTTCCCGGGGGACAATCGCGATCCACCGCGCGGCTCACGGCCGAATACGGTAATCCAGCGTCAGTCCCCGACCGTCCCGCTGCAGGAAAACGGATACGCCGCCTTGCTGTCGCGCCGCCTTGAGTGCGTCCATGACGGCCCCGCCCTGCGCCACCGGGATCGCGTTCACCGCCGTGATCAGATCGCCTTCGGCCAGTTGCAACATGGCCAGCGGCCCGCTCTCTGCAAGCCGCTCGACCCTCCAGCCGGCAAGCACGCCGTCTGCGGACTCAGGGGAGAGCGTGATGGCGTTGACCAGCCGCTGGGGATCAAGCACCAGCGCTTCCAGCGCGTGTCCATCCAGGACCAGCGTCCGCGCTTGCGCTTCGTCCATCGCGGAATGCTTCGCGACAGGTGGGGAACCATCTGCCGCCCCGACCAGGTCCAGGCGTGTCGGACCAGTGTCACAGGCCAACCAGGCGTAGTCTGCGGCCACTGTTTCCAGCCGGCACGAGCCCACCGCTTCACCTGGGCGCAGCCAGCGCCCGGAATCGCCTCCAGCACCGATCAAAGCCCGGGGCTGCGCGGCATCATGCAGCGTTCCGCTCAGGCGCAGATCGCCGGCGCTGGCCGTGGCTGCCGCCAGCAATCCTACGAACAGCATGGCGGATGGCGCACGCGGCCTCATGACGGGAAAAAGTCGATCGGATACGTGATCGTCGTCCTGCCCACATCCTTGGCGCCGAAGTCGAACTGGCGAACACGCAGCAGCAATCGCCGCTCCAGGTCATCGTCGTTGAGCTCGCTGGAGACCACTTCCACCGCACTCACCGCCCCCGAGGGTTCGATGGTCAGCCGCAGTACCACCTTGCCGCGCAGGGTGGGATCGCTGCGCAACGCCCGGTTGTACATGGCGTAGATCGCGCTCTTGTTGCGGTCGAAGACCAACTGGATGTCCTCGTCGGTACGCGTGCCCTGGCGTTGCTGGGCGCGCCGGGTCTGGGTGGCCGCAGATTCCACGCCGCTGCTCACCTGGCTGGTCTCCCGGCCGCTGAGCTGCCGTCCGCTGCCGGCGGTATCCCGGCTTAGCTCGCCACTGTCCACGCCCGCGCTGGCGCCGCCGGTGCGCGTACCGACCACGGAACGCTCCTGGCGGGACTCGCTGCCGCTGCCGCCGCTGCGCAGGTCGTCCGCGCGCAGTGAATCGGTGGCGGGACGATTGCGCGCCTGATCCAGTTCGTCGCTCATCGCCAGCACCCCTGCCCCGCGTGCCCGTTCCCGGGCGTCGGCGCGCGCATCCGGCGCCGGTTCTGCCGGTGCCGGCGGCGGGGGCTGGGCAACCTGGGGTTCAGGTTCCGGAGCGGGTGGCGCCGGCGGCGGTTCGGGCTCCGCAACCGGTTCAGGCTCCGCAACCGGTTCAGGCTCCGGCTCCGGCGCGGGAGGCGGTTCCGGTTCGGCAAGTTCGGGGGCCGGCGCGGGCGCCGGCGGTGGCGGCGTCTCACGTTCCAGCAACAACTCGGCCACCTGTCGCGGCGTATCCACCGGTTCCGGCCTTTCCCGCTCCGGTACCCGCAGGAAGGGGACGATCAGGCTGGGCAGCAGAAACAGCAGGAAGACGATCAGCAGCACACGACGGAAGCGCCGATCCTCTTCCTCCACCGGTGTCCACGGCAGCATGGGGCTTGCATACGCCAGGCTCATGAGCCCTCCCCCGATGCCGTCTGCATCACCGCCAGCGACACCTGGCTGAAACCGGCCTCGGTACAGGTGGCCATGACCTGGCGCAACAGCGTGAACGGAATCCGGCGGTCGCCCATGATGGTGATCTCGCCCAGATCATCGCTCTCCGCCCGTCGCAATCCACTGCGCTCGGCATAGTGTTCCAGTGCCTGGCGCAAGGGCTCGATCACCAGATCGCCACCCTCTCCGGCGGGCACCGAGGCGACAACCCGGTCGTTCAGCAATATGCTGTCGGCGGACACGGTGATCATGACCGTCTCCCGGGGGCGGGCATCCACCACCGAATCGGGCAGTTCCACCATTCGGCTGCTGGCGATCTCCTGCACGTCGGAGGAGTTCACCAGCAGGAAGAACACCAGGATGGTGAATATGTCCATCAGCGCCACCAGATTGAACCCGGGGCTACGCTTGGCCCGCTGGTGATGCTGCTCCATGCGCCGGGCCCGGCGTGACATCTTCATCGACTGCCTCCTTCCCTGACCGGCGCATCGCCGATGGCAATCCGCGGAAACAGCACTGCCGGAGCCGCCTCCCCGTTCGCCCCCGGCTGACTGCCGCGCAACGCGTCCATGACCGAGATCAGGCGCTGGTAGTCCACCTGGGGCTCGACCAGCACGGTGGCGCGATCCACGTCGGGCGCCGCGCGCTTGAGTCGCTGCAGCACATCGGCCAGTGCCTCCATGTCATCGCCGCCGCCGTTGGCGGGAATTTCCCGCAACGGACCGCGGCTGCGGTCGGCAATCACCAGCCCGTTGGCACGGATGATGACTTCCAGTTGCAGCGCCGGTGGGTCGTCGTCGCTGGCTGCGCTGTCGGCCCCCGGCAGGCTCAATTCGTGAATGGTGATGCGCGAGAACACGGCCATGATCAGCAGGAACGGCACCAGCACCACCATCAGGTTCATGAAGGCGGTGACGTTCAGGTCGGCAACCTCCTTCTGCCGTCCGGCCCGGCGCGTCCGGTATCTCATTGTGCTGCTGCCTGCCGGCCGGCGTTGGCGCGGTCACCGATGATGTTCATCACCTTCACCGACGCCATTTCCAGGCTGTCGATCAACTGCGTGCTCTTGGTTTGCAGCACGGCGTGGATCATCAGCAACGGAATCCCCACCATCAGGCCGAAAGCGGTGGTGTTCATGGCCCGCGAGATACTCGCCGAGAGCATTTCCGCCTTGTCCACCGGGTTGGCGCTGGCCACCGCGGTGAACGCCTCGATCAGGCCGATGATGGTGCCCAGCAAGCCCAGCAGCGTGGCGATGTTGGCCAGCGTGGCGAGGTAATGGGTGCGTTTCTCCAGCCGCGGGATGACCTCCATCAGCCCCTCCTCCATGGCCATTTCCAGGTCGCTGCGCTGGCGTGTCATGCCCAGGCGGCTCAGGCCGTAGTTGAGGATGCGGCTGATAGCCGCGCTGGATTGCTCGGTGTAGTCCCGTGCCTCGCGGAACTTGCCGGCCTGCAGCACCGGCAGCAACTGGTTCCAGCTGTGGCGATTGCGCGCCCGGGAGACGCTGAGATAGATATAGCGCTCGATGGCGATGGCCAGCCCCAGGATCAGGACCGCGATGATCGGGTACATGAAGACCCCGCCTTGCTGAAAGAACTGGACGATGATGCCGTACGTGTCCATGCCGTGGTAACTCCTGTGCGATGGGTTCTAGTCGAATCGGTGGCGCTGCCGATGCAGCACCTGGTGGTAATCCAGTTCCCGCCGGAAGATGTCCCGGTCCAGCGGCGCCAGCGCCTCGCCCAGCAGACCCTGGGCGGTGGCCGGCCCCGGATCGCCGGGCTCGGCCTGCTTCCACGGAATGATGTAGAGCGCCTTGGGCAGCTCCTGGGCGCCGATCACCGACATGCCGTCCAACTGCCGGGTTTCCTGGGCCATGCCACCGCCGGGCAGCGCCGTCAGCGCGGCGACGGCCAGCATGGCGGGTACGAAGCGTCCGTAGCGATTCATCGTGTCGACTCCTCCGGTAGGCGGCGTTCGATATCGGCGATCCAGAAGCCGACCGTGCGCAGCATGTCCTCGTCATCCTCCAGGGTCCGGTAGTGCTGGTAACGCTCCAGAGCGCACGCCAGATCCCGCAGGTACAGGTCACAGAGAATGCCCAGATTCAGGTTGCCGGCCGGGTGGTCCGGATGGGCGTCCAGCAGCCGCTGGTATAGCGCCCGAGCATCCGGGAAACGCCCCTGCCTGCGGTGCTGCAAGGCCAGCAGGGCCAGGGCTTCGGCATGCTCGGGGGCAACAGCCAGGGCGGTCTGCCACGCTTCGGCGGCCGCCTCCGGGCGATCCAGCGCGGCGTGGGCGATCCCGAGATTGACGTGAATGCCCGGCAGTTGCGGGTAATCCTCGCTCAGCGGCCCCAGCAGGTCGGCGGCATCCTCGAAACGCTCCCGGCGCAGCAGCTCCACGGCTTGCGCGAACCGCGCTTCCAGCGCCCGTTCCGACGCCCGCTCCGACGGATCTGGACCGCCGCCCGCGGCGCAACCCGCCAGAACAAGCAGCGCCAGATAGCCGAGCAGGATCAGCCGGGCGGGACGTGCCCGCCCGCCACGTCGGCAACGGATCGGCTTATCGAAGAGCATCCACAAAACGGGGGTTCCTCTCGGTCCTGGCGTAACGTACCGGCATCAGTTCGGCCAGTTGCTCAAAGCTCTGGCGCACCCAGTGGTCGTAACGGCCCTGGCTGGCCCGCGCGGCATTGAGCTCGAACAGCTCGATGGCTTTCTCCTCGAATGGATAGGCCTGCTCCTCGAGCAGCATTTCGTATTCCTCCAGCGCCAGTTCATCCAGCCCGCGCGGCCGTTCGGATTCCAGCAACGCCTCAGCAAACTCGGCGTAGACGGCGCCGGTGTGGTGGGTGGCGGCAGTGGTCACGTCGGCCAGGCGGTAGCTGCCGGCCTGCTCCAGTGCCTCCAGGGCAACATCCATGCGACGGCGCTTTTCCCGCACGCTGCGTTCCAGCGGCTCCACCAGACGCACCTGCCGGTAGGCGGCCAGGGATTCCTCGGCCAGCGCCAGGCTGGCGGTAGCGGCCAGGTAACGGCTGCGGTCGGTGCGGGCAGACCCGGCACGGGCGTCGGCCTGGACCATGGCGTGCCGCCAGTGCCGGCGTTGGCTGTCGTCCCCGCGCAGGTCGGCCAGCTCCGCCAGACGCTGGCGCGCGTCCATGGCGGGGTTCAGTGGCGATGGAAAGCTGTCCACATAGGTGACAAGCACGCTGGCCTCGTCGCCCGCCTGCCCTGCCTTGAGGTACAGCTCTGCGGCTTGCAGCAATGCCTCCCGCCGCTCTTCCGGATCGTCGCTGGCATCGGAAATACGCAGGAACTCGGTTGCCGCCCGGGCCGGCTGCGACGAGGAGGCGTAGGCCACCGCGAGCGTGCGCGTGGCTTCCGACTGCAGGGCGTGGTCCGGGTAGTCCCGGCGAAAATCCTCGAGCACCGTGGCGGCGGCCAGCCAGTCCTCCTGCGCGGCCAGCAGATGGGCGGCATCGTAGATGGCCACCGCGCGGACGCGGCTCTCCGGGACGCGCAGGAAGTGGTCCACGGCGGCGGCAATGTCGCCCTCATCCCTGGCCACTTCGCCCTGCCGGTAGACGGCGGCAGCCAGGCGCTCAACGAAGTCCGCGCGCTGTTCCTCCGCCAGCACCGGCGAGGCAAGAACCTGCTGGTACGCAGCCTCTGCCTGCAGGTAGTCCGCCCGGTCGAATGTGATGTGACCCAGAACCACCCAGGCAGTCAGCTTCGCCTGGGGATCGGCCTCGGGGTAGCGGTCCAGCAGCCGCCGCGAGGCTTCCTCTGCGGCGGCTGTCTCATCGAGCCGGAACCAGCGGTCGATGGAAAGCCCGAGGACCGAGACCGCCTCGGGGTGATCCGGGAAGGCGCGGGTGAACCGCTGGGCGCTGGTCAGTGACAGCCGCTCCCACTGACGCGTGGTTTCGGCGTCGCCCTCGAGCCGCTCGGCATGGGCCTCGTAGGCAAGCAACGCGGCATAGCCGGCCTCGGCCGCCCGGGGGCCCGGATCGTACCGGTAGGCCGTCTGCTCGTAGGCCTGCGCGGCATCGGCGAAACGCTCGCCTTCGAACAGCAGTTCGGCATACAGGAAGTGCATCTCCTGGCTGCCGGGACCGTCCGGGAAATTGTCCAGATAACGCCGGTACCAGTGCTCCGCCTCGCTGAAGTCGGCGGCAGCCGCCGCTTCCTGGAAACCGGCGTGGGCATGACGGGCGAGCACCGAGATGTTGTGCTCCAGGGCGGCGACCGCCGCGGGCGCGGTGTCGGGATCATGTTCCTGCCAGTACGGGCCGGCGAGGTCGAACAGCTCCGCGTAACGGCGCTTGGCTGCCAGCATCTCGCCCGAGAATCCGCCCTGGCGGTACCCGTCGATGACGCGCAGTTGCATCGCCGGGGCGTGATCATCCAGCGGGTGTACGGAGACGAATGCCTGGTAGCTCGCGGCCGCATCGGAGTAACGCTCCTGCTCCAGGTATCTCTCTGCCAACGTGCCGTAGATCAGGTGCTCGTCGGGTCGGTGACCGCGATGGTGGAAATAGTCGGTGATCGCGGCCGGGCCTCCCAGGTGGTTGAATGCGAGGCTGATGGCCCGGAGGCTGTCCTCCACCCGTTCGCGACCGGCGGTGCTCATCTCCTCGGCACCGGTAGAACCGTCCGCACGCTCATGATCGATGAGCGCGAGAAACGTATCCACGCTCTGCTCGAAGCGCTCCTGGCGGAACAGGGACCAGCCCAGCTTGTACAGGGCCTGGGCGTGGAAGCCGCTGTGCTCCCCCTGTTCCAGCACTGCCCGATAGGCGGCACCGGCGGCTGCGAAGTCGCGCTCCATGAACAACGTTTCACCGCGCCGGAACTGGGTCTCCGCGATCAAAATACTACCCGGGTAAGCGGCGGCCAGGCGGTTCAGCGCATCCAGTGCGGCTTCAGGCTGCCCGCCGTGCTCATAGGCGCGGGAAAGCTGGTACAGCACCTGATCATTGCCGGGATGCCCCGGGTATTCGCGCAGGCGTGCTTCGTACAGGGCAATCGTCTGCTCGGCTTCGACCCGCCCTGCCTCGGGGGCGCGCGCCGGATTATCCGCCTGCCTCGCCTCCAGGCGCTCCAGCCGCAGATCGGCCAGCCGCCGGAGTGTTTCCGCATGCATCTCGGCAGGAAGGTTGTCGGCTGCGAGCAGTTCCGCGTACACACTGATTGCCCGCTCCCTGCTCCGCTCCAGGTCGGCGACGGGGGCAGGGGCGTCCTCTCCCGGCGCTGTCGGAAGGCTGGCCAGAGTGGGCTGGTGCTGGCGCTGGCTGCAGCCGGCCAACAACAGCCCGGCAAGCAGTGCCGACAGCAAGGCCCACATGGCCGCGCGGCTCATCGTCCCGACTCCCCGGCTCCTGCAACACCGGCCGCCGCATGGAGGCCGGCCAGGGCATACCTCGCCCGCAGCAGTTGCTGCTCCAGTGCCTGATCCCGCGCCTGCAGCACCGCCAGCGCCTGCCGCTGCAGATGGGCTTCATGCGCGTGCAGCGCCGCCTCCACCCGCGGCCGCAACCGGGCGATGCTGGTCTGCTTGTCGGCTATCCGCTCGGCAAACCCGTCAAAACGGCCTCGTGCGTGGCGCTCGGCCGTATCCAGGCTGCGCCGGCGTTCCTCCAGCTCGCCCAACGCCATGTCCAGCGCCCGCAGTTGCTGCCTGCTCTGCCAGAGGCGTGGTGTGAAATCCGTCTCCACGTCCCAGCGCACCAGGCCCTGGAGCAAACGCTGCCGATGGACCAGCTCTTCCAGGTCCGGATGGTCCTGTGGTAACCGCGACAGCCGGCTTTCGATATGCTCCAGCCGCTGCCAGCGACGCTGCTCCTCGGCAGTGGCCAGCAGCCAGGCATCGCCCTGCTCGGCTTGCCGGAAACGCTCCCGCAGGGCGTCACGCCCGGCAGCCACCGCTTCGAGGTCCAAACGCTGCAACTGCTCCCGGGTCTGGGGCAGCCGCTGGGCATAGATGGCCTCCTGCGCCTCAAGCATGTCATCGAAACTACCCACGGCCGCCGCCCAGTACTCCAGGTTCTGTTGCAGGGCCTGCAGATCCAGATAGTTCTGGAGCACCTGATGGAACGGGTGCGTGACCAGCAGTTCGACCAGCGGCTCCAGCGGCAGATCGCTGTTCCCGTTACCGGGCAGGCCCTGGAGCACGCGGCTGATCCGCAGTTGCCCCGCTTCGATGGCAGCGGAGGCCTGCCGCAGGCTCCGACGCTCCCGCTCCAGGATGGTGATGGCTTCCTCCAGACGGGCAGCCGCCCTGCCAGGCTGCTCCAGCTGCGTATAGGCGTGCGGGACAGCCAGCAGGGCTTCCTGAACCATCGGGTCGGCGCTGCCGCGCTCCAGCAGTTCGCCCCAGGGCACCAGGGCGCGGCGGAAGTCGCCTATGGCACCGGAAGCCATGCCGCTCCACAACAGGGCCTGGTTGGAATAAGGCCCATGCAGGCGTACCCGGTCCAGCAGGTCCCTGGCCTGCCGCGGGCGTTCGGCACGCAGCAGCGCCTCGGCAGCGGCCAGGTTGGCCTTGTCCCGCAGCGCGAGGTATTCCTCTTCTTCCGAGGGCGCCGTGCGACCCAGCCTGTCCAGCAGTTGCAGTCCGGCTGCGTCGTTGCCGGATCGAATCTGCGCCACCGCCAGGTTGTACTGGGCGTAAGGCCGCAGTGCACCCTCCCCCCGCCACGCCTGCAGCGCTTCGGCCGCACCGGAGAAATCCGCTTGCGCCATGCGGATCAGTCCCAGCAGCATCTGCCGTTCGCCGCGCTGCTCGGGGCCGGGATCACCCCGCAGGCGCGCCAGCGACCGCTCGGCGTCGGCATACTGGCCCTTCCGGTACTGGATACGCGCCAGGTAGAGCCAGACGCGGTTGCGGATGTGTTCCGGAATGTCGGCGGTGAGCAGGCGACGAAAGATCGCTTCGGCGTCGTCATCCAGCCCGTAGCCGAGCTTGAGGCCACCCAGCACCACCGCGGCCTCATCAGCATGATGCGTAAGGCGTCCCCGCTGTTGCGCCGCCATCAGCCGCGTGATGGCGGTGAAGTAGTCCTGCTGGTAAAAGGCGTACAACACGGTGCCGTAGTGGAGATCCTGCACGCGGGGCGATGGCGACTCCCAACCGGAGGCACAGGCCGCAGCGAGCGGCATGGCGGCGCAAAGCCCCACCGCTCCCTGGCGGGCGCGTCGCCTCCACTGCCTGAATGCCGGCCACGCTCTCATACCCGCGCTACTCCCACTCCCGGATGATGAATTCCGGTTGCTGCTTGCGGGTGGAATCGTCAATGCGCAGCTCGACGAAGTGCGCGCCCACCCCCTTGCGGACGGTCAGGTGCGCGCCCCGGCGGTAATCGCGACCGGCCGGCCCCTTGCCGATGAACACGGCTTCCAGCAGGTGCTCGCCGGTGCGGAGGTTGCCGATGTACAGCCCGTGGACGCCGCCACGGCGCAGCGCATCGACCTCCCGCTCGGTATACAGGTGATTGGCGACCACGGTGCCGTTGATCTGCAGGCGGACGGAATCCAGCGTGAACAGCTCGCCGACATCGGTGGAGACGAAAACCGCAAGTTGCGTATTGGCGGGAAACAGCAGTTCCTCTTCCAGGACGAACAGATCCCGGTTGAGCTCGATGATTTCCCGTTTCAGCGCCTGGGTGTCCTCGTCCAGGCTACGGATGTCGTCGGCCGGCGCCTGGGCGTGGGCGGACGCGGTAGCCAGGACGAGCAGCAGCAGCGCTGCCAGCAGAGTAATCGCGATCGCCAGCGGACGCGCGTCCGAGGCTGCCGGTGCGGCCGGCAAGGAATCAGTCACTAGTACCATAGGGACACACTCACGCTCATGATGTGGGCGCCGAAGGAGTACGGGTCGTTTCCGCTCCGGCTGGCGTCGCTGTAGTCGTCGTAGTCGAAGGCCACGTAGTCGTAGGCGAGGATCGCCCTGCCGCTGTTGAGCAGCGCCCCCGGGCGGTCGAACAGGCGATAGCTCACACGGGCACCGACGCTGTTGCTGGTGAAGCCGCTCACTTCCTTGTCCCGCGCCATGTAGGTGTATTCGCGGTCGAAGTCGTCGCTGAAGAAAGACGCGGCGGACTGCGAGTAGTAGCGGTAGGTCAGGTCCAGCAGCCAGCGGCGATCGGCAAAATACCGCGAGTACTGCGCTTCAACGGTATGGGCATCGATGCTCCAGGTATCGCGGTAGTAGCGATAGGCGAGTTGTGCCGAGGCACCGTGGTGCAGATACTTCACCCCTTGCAACCGGACCGCGTTGGAGGTTCGCGTGCCGGGATAGATCTCCGGCCCGGCAAAGACGCCGAGCATACGCTTCGATCGATAGGGGTTGCCCAGGAAACCGGATTCGCTGATCCCCTCATAATCCAGGTTCAGCAGCAGCGTCGGCGTCAGTACCTGGGAGATGCCGAGCCGGTAGGTGCGCCGGTCCAGATCCTCCTCGAAATCGGTGTCCCGATGGCTGACGACATCGGAGCCGTGGGCATAGCCCAGGCTGACCGTGGTCATGCCGCCGAATATCTCGTGGGCGATGCCCAGGCTGACGGTGTTGCCGTCGTAGTCGATCTCCTCGCTGCGGGTCCACTCCAGGGTGAGGATGGAATCGCCATACAGGTAATCCACGCCCAGGCGGTACTCGTCCCGGCGCTCGCTGTAGGGGCTTGCGGTGGCCAGGACGTCGGGCGAGGCGCCGCTGATCGTGTCCTGGTAGTAACCGGCGCTCACCGAGACGGTATCGGCAACCCCCTTGCGGACCAGGAAGGCCACGCCCTCGACGTCCACGCCGCCGCCGCTGTAGTAGTGGTACATGGCATCGGCCCGGTCGTCGGGCAGCACCTGGGCGACGACACCGGGCGCAAGGCACCACAGGGCCAGCGCCACCGGCATCAGCCGGCACACCAGAGTCGCTCCGCGCTCAGTTGCAGCCACAGCCGCCTCCCGAGGTACCGGCGGCACCGCTGGCGGCCTCGCGAACGTCGAACACATGCCGGCGGTGGGAACTCGCCAGCCGGTCGCGATCCGGATCCATGATCGGATCGGCCAGATAGCCACGCTCGTACGGTTTCACCCAGGGCTGGATCGAACAGCCGCCGAGCAGCAGGGCCAGGGCAAAGACGGCACAGGGAAACAGAGCCTTGCGCATGGCCTACTCCTGCAACAGCCGCCGTACCTCGGTCTCGTACTGCTGGATGTAGCTGTCGCGAAAACCGATGTGGACGTGGCGGACGTTTCCGTCCCGGTCGATCAGGTAGGTGCTGGGCATGCCGACCACTTCATAGCGCCGGCTGATCTCCTTATCGGCATCGAACAGGACCGGGTAACTCACGCCAAGCTGATCGGCCATGCGCACCGCCACCGCCGGGTCGTCGTCGATGCTCACCCCGAGCACGACGAAGCCCAGGCGCTGGTATCGCTCATGCAGCGTATTGAGCGGGGGCATTTCCTGCCGGCAGGGGCCGCACCAGGTAGCCCAGAAATTCAGCAGCACGACCTGACCGCGGTACTCGCTGAGCCGCAGGTTCTCGCCGCTGGCACTCTTGAGCACGAAGTCCGGTGCAGGGATCCGGTCATCGGCCAGCGCGGTGGAGGCCTGGCCCACCAGCCAGCACAGCCCCAGCGCCGCCGCCAATATCAGTGTCTTATTCATTTGTGCTCTCCTTGCCAGCGGACGGTCAGAAGAAAATGCCCAGGCCGGCAGTCAGTTCCAGGTTGTGCGTGCGCTCCCGTTCACCCAGCAGGTCGGTCTCGAAAATGTGATTGCGCAGATCCACCCGCAGGCTGAGCCAGTCGGTGGGCAATACCCGCGCTCCCAGGCCGACCAGGTAGGTGAAGTGGTCCTCGTCGGCGACCCGGGTATTGCCGGCGCCGAGGGCCAGGTACAGCGCGCTGGTATAGGCCCGGCCGCGGCCGAGGAACACCTCGCCGGGCAATGCGTTGAAAACCAGCGTGGCGTTGTAGTAGGTAAGCCTTTCCTTCTCGCTCTCGAACAGCGGAATGCCCAGGCGGCGATAACTGCGGTCGCGGAGACTGGACTGGCCGTAGCTCGCCTCGAGGAAGAAATACTCCGTGAGATGGAACGCGGCACGCGCGCCGTACACGGGTTCGGTGCCGAAGCTCTGCACACTGAGCACACCGGCAAAGACGTTGAACTCGAAATTCTCGGTGTCGATACGCGGAATGACGACCTCGGGGCGTTCCAACGGAGGCTCGATGACGGCATCCTCGCGCTGGCGGGGATCCGGCGCCTGGGCATGCGCTACCGACAAGCCGGCCGCCATGACCGCGGCGGCCATGAACGCCCGAATCAGTGCGCGTGCTTGCGCGCATGCGCGATGGTCGCCCGAGATCATTGTTTCCTGCCCCCCCTAGAAGAAGAACGCGACGCCCGTCGTCAGTTCGCGAAACTCCAGGTTTCGTTCGTCGTTCATGAATACCAGGTGTTGCCGCAGATCCGCCCTCAACAGGAAATGCCTACCCAGATACGCGCGGAAACCGAAGCCGGCATTGGCGCTGGTACCGCTGAATGTGTCGTCCGCCACCAGCGTCGGCCGTGGCGCGTTGTCGAAATAACCGGCGCCGATGGTGAATGTGGGCTGGATCCGCCAGCGTGTGAACGGGCTGGAAACCAGGTTGAGGTTGTACAGCCGTGTGCTGGAAAATGTCCCTGGCACATGCGTCACGCCCAGTTCCACGCCAAGGTATTCACCCAGCCGGTAACCCGCCCTCAGCCCCACGGCGGAATCCTGCTCCAGCAGCCCGAACACCACCCCCAGTTCGAACCGCCTGGCCAGATAGTCCTGGACGAGCACCTCACCGAACCCCATCGGCACACCGGCCTCGAGCAGCGTGCGTTCCATCTGTCCGCGATCCGCCCAACCGGTAACGCCGCTATCGCCGCGCACCTTGAACCAGTCCGTCCTGCGCTTGAGGATCTCTGCGCCGTCACCGCGTTCCAGGACGTGATGCACCGGGTAGCCCCCACCGGGCCCGGTATGCAACTCCAAGAAGGGCTCGGTGACCTGTACCCTGACCGGCTCCGCCGACAATGCCGGTACGCCGAACAACATCCCGACGATCAGTCCCGCGACGAGCCGGCTTCCGAGCCCCAGTCCCGCCATGTGTCAGTACCCGCACAGACTGACGTCCACCGGGGTGCACACGCCGCAACTTTCACTGTTGCTGTCGTCCACCCGGTGGCTGATCCAGTCGCGTATGACCTGGTAGCAGAGATCGTTGCGGTCCGGGAAGATGTTGCCGCCGCCATGGGACCCGGTAATGCCGAAGCTGCCCTGCAACGGCTCCAGCAGCAGCTTGCTCTGGTCCGGCTCGTTGAGGTTGGCGAAACTCCGCGCGGCGAAGTAGTTCGCCAGCATTTCCGGGTCCCCCTCGCTCAGGTTGGGGAAAATCTTGAAGCCACCGCCGGAACCGGCCCCCTGGTCGTGGCAACTGCTGGTGGAGCAGCTGACGCCGCTGATATGGCCATTGAAGATCGGGTCGACACAGGCCTGATAATCAGCAAAGCACAGCGCCTGGCCGGTTTCATCCCGCTCCTCGACGCTGACGTCCCGGCAGGCCGCCGTTCCCGCCACCAGCACCATGACCGTTGCAAACGCGATTGCCTTGTGCACGCCGGCTCCTCAGGGGCAGTTGTTGGCGCCGGCCGCCGCGGCGATCCAGTCCAGCAGCAGGTGATAGAGATCGTCGTCGGTCCCGAGCAGCGGGTCGCTGAGCGGGTTGTCGTCCTCGTCGAGCACCGGGTTGCCGTTGCCATCGAGCACCGGGATTCCCGGATGGGGCAAGGGCCCTGTAAGCGTCGATGTGGGCCGCACCAGCAGATTGCTGCGCTCGGGTTCGCAGACGTTGTTGACCATGCCGGCGACGATGTTGAAATCCCCTTCCGCATTGCCGGTCAGCACGAATCGGTTGGGCGTGAAATCCTGATTGACGTTGCCGAAATCAGGCAGCCCGCCGCTATTGCCGAAGGCCTGATGGCAGCTCGCGCAATCAGTGATCAGTTGCGGATGGATGCGGCTGACGAAATCGTCCTCGTCCAGCCCCTGCACCCGGCCACGGACATTGGCCAGCGTCCGGTCATCGCCGTCCCAGGGATCGTTGTAGTACTGCGCGCCGACGTCGATCCATTCGGCCAGCAGACGCAGCTCCGACGCATTGAGCATGCCGCTGTGATCGACGCGTTCGACCCCGAGATCCGGATCGAACCCTGGCGGCCGCAAAGTATGGGAGGAACGCAGTTGCTGCTCGTAGAGCTTCTCGATCAGGTGGCTGGTGCGGGAGCTGTTGCTGGCATTGCCCACTTCCACCAGCGGGGGCTCGCGCACCACCACCAGCTGATCCTGGCGGATCTCCAGGCGCGGCAGGCCGGTATCGGGATCGATGACCGGCTTGCCGATCAGCAGGGCATCGTAGGAATTCAGGCGCCCCAGCCCACCCAGGGTGTTGCCGAGATCCAGGCCGCCGGCCGAGGGCGTGTCGGCATTGTGGCAGACGATGCAGGTATTGGCCCCGCGGTTCCGCTCCCAGAGCGGCTGGATATGATCAGGATAGTTGATGATGCCGCCCTGCGGCGTATGCGCAGCGTCCAGGCCACTGTAGTCGATGACCCGGGAGGGGTCCGCCGGGCGTCCAGCCACGGCCTCATCGGTCCAGACGTCCTCGTACATGATGTCCAGTGCCAGCCGCATGGCATCGGTATCGATGCGCGTGCGAGTCTCCGCCATGGATTCACGGGCGTGGGCGATGAAATGGTCCACCGCGTTCTCCCACGGGCCGTCACCGAGCTTGCCGGCGTTCAGCGGCGCCTCCGCCCTGCGGGGGGAATGGCAGCCGTTGCAGGTTCTGGTCTCTCCAGGACGCACCTGGATCCAGTTGGTGTGGGTCTGGAAAGCGCGCCCTTCGGCATCAAGCACTGCGACGCCCAGCGGCATGTCGGCTGGCACCTCGATACGGAACGAGCCATCCGGCTCCACCTGGGCGTAGCCGACGATCTCCTGCATCTCGAAATCGGACTCACCGATCATCGGCATGGAGATGCCCGGAGGCGTCGGAACGGCCCTGGTGACACGGATGAAGCGGGCTGGGCGATCCTCGGCCGTTGCCTGGGCAGGGTCGCGCAGGCGCTCCAGATCCGGATCCCCCGACGCCGTTCTCGGGATCTGTTCACCATCGACCAGGACACTGTCCCCCATGATGTCGAGGAAGTCGGTGTCGTAGACGCTTTTCACGCTCAGAACGCCCACGCCGGTGCCGCCGTAGCCGTTCGGGGCATTCGCCAGCGAGGCGTTCAGCACCTTGTCGGGAATGATATTGGGCAACGGCCGGGGAATGACGGCCACCGGATCGGTCAGTATCTTGCCAGAGGGTGGCAGCGCCAGCGGGCGCTGCGTTTTCTTGCCCAGGTTCACCATGTAGATGCCGTAACGGGGCGGGCCTTCCACCTCTTCCACGACACCGGTCAGCGGATTGATCTCGGTGGCGGGCTGGAAAGGCGTGTAGGCGGCAAGGACGCGGTTGGTGCCGTCCCAGAGTGGATACGGCGTGGTAAACCGCCCTTTGGTCGAGATTTCCCGTCCCAGCGGGATTTCGTACAGCGTTGGCTGATACTGACCGCTGCCGGAGGCATCCACCCCCGGCGCCGGGTGATTGTTTTCCGAGAAATTCTGCACGTCGATGACCACCAGCGCTCCGCCCTGGTAGGTGCCCTGCAGCGGCATCAGCGAGGAGACAACGCGACCATCCGGCATTTCCCGCGGGTGCAGGAAACTGTTGCCCGGGCTGAAGGCGCCATAGTGAACGAACATGCCGGTGCCGTCGGGGTTGGAGAAAAAGATCGGGAAATGATTCCGGTTCGCCACGTGATCCCAGCGCGAATACATGATCTCCCCGCTCATCAGCACGGTGGGGTTGCGATCATGGCTCTGGTTGAAGGAAATCTGGCGGACATCGGTGCCGTCGTGACCCATCACGTGCAGCACCACCACGCGTTCGCGCTCGTATTCATCCCGGAAGGCATAGGGCTCGATACCTTCTGCTTCCATCAGCGCGCGGGATTTCTCCTGGCGGTTTGAGGAGAAGACGATACGGCCGTCCGGCAGGTAGTGCGGGTCGACATCGTCACCGGCGTTGGCCGTGGCGTCGTCGGCGATGACACGGCGTAGCTCGCCGGAATCGAGCAGGTACTCCCAGATATTCCAGGTGGGATCGTCCGGCCCGCGCATGGAGAACAGCAGCCGGCTGGCGTCGTAGGACACCTCCGGGTCTGAAACGTCACCCCTGCCCCGCGTGTAGCTGCCGGTCAGGTTGGTCTTCCTGGCACTCGGCGAAGCGACATCCAGCATGTAGAGGTCGCCGCCGGGCGCGAACTGGATGGCATCCGTCGGGTTGCCGGCCGTGGAAACATCCCGTTGCACGAAGGCGACCGGGAAATCGCCTTCCACCACGACGCGGTCGTCCCGACTGTCGCCATAGCAGCCGCTGAGCAGTGCCAGCAGCACGAACAGACCCCCGGTGAAAAAACACCGCTTATTCATCTTGTTATCTCCCTGTGCGCACCACGCCTCCCGCCGATTTCGGCGGAAGACAAACTGCCCTGTGCCCTTTCCATCGCTGATTTTGGGCTGCACTCAATCAGTAGCGACGCTTTCTCCCGGTGCCCTCGGGACGGCGTCGCCTAGTGCTGCCGTTCCAGCCCTGAGGAGAACCTCAGGTTTCCATCTGCATCGACAATAACCGCTTCTATATCCGGCAAACTGTTAACCAGTTCCACCCCGCGTTCGACTCCGAGGACGAATACCCCGGTGGACAGCGCATCGGTCAGCGTGGCGTCCAGGCCGATAATGCTGACGCTGCGCACCTCGCTGGCGGACTCGCCGGTGCCGGGATCGATGATGTGGTGATAGCGGACGCCATCGGCTTCGAAGTAGCGCTCGTAGTCGCCCGAGGTGGAAATGGCCTCGTTCACCAGCGGCAACTGGGCGACGATCCGCTCCCGATCGCGGGGGTGACGCACGCCGACCAGCCAGGGGCGGCCGCGCCGGTCTCCCAGCAGGCGGGTGTCTCCCCCGGCGCTGATCCGGGCATGCGCGATGCCGCTTGACCGCAGTATCTCTGCACCCCTCTCCACCGCATAGCCCTTGGCGATACCCCCAAGATCGATACGTACCCCCTGTCGGCGGTAGCGAATCGTTCCCTGCTCTGCATCCAGGACCACATGCCGGTAGTCCACACCCGGCAGGCCTTGCTCCAGGGCATCGTCATCCGGCCTTATGCCCTGGCGGAAATCATACAAATAGCCGACGCTGGCGTAGGTGACGTCGAAAGCACCGCCGGTCAACCGCGAGAACGCCAGCGCGCGGGCAATCAGCCCGCCCAGTTCGTCACTGATGGGCACTGCCTGGTCCGCCGCGGCGGCATTGATGCGTGAGAGCTCGCTGTCGTCACGGTAGGTACTCATACCGGCATCGATCCGCCGCATCTCCGCCAGCACGGCCTCGATGCCGGCGTCGGCAAGGGCAGCATCCTCGTGCCAGACCTCGATCTGGATCACGGTGCCCATGAGGGATTCGTCACGGTAATGCCAGTCAGCCAGGGCAGGGTGGCCCAGCAAAGTGAGAGGGAGGAATACACTGCAGAGAAAGCGCGCAGTCCGTCGTCCGCGCTGGGGCAAGCCGTCCATAGATAACCCGAGTATTCTTATCGTTCTGATCGTGAAGTAGGTTCCAGACTACCCAATCGCCGGGCACGGGGCAAGAAACGTCGCTCCGATACCGGCCGGACTCCCTGGTCAGGGGCCCTCAGCCCTTTTCGGGCCGTCATCTGTCAGCCACGCGCTGCCGGTGATCAGCTTCTATACTGGCAGCATCAATTGATGCAGTGGGCCCGTCCACCGGTCGTGCGCCCCTGGAAACCTGCCGGGGGGCAGACCATGAGATGCAGTTCATTCGCGGCAGCGGCAACTCTACTTGCGCTGCTTGTCACCGGGTGCGCCCAGAGAGCGCCGGAACCGCAGACACCGCCAACCATTATTCATACCCAGCCCGGCGACTTCACGCCGACCGTCCGCCAGATCGCCGATCTGGAGCGGGAGATCGCGGATATCCGGCAACGGGCGGAACAACCCCCTCGCGTCACCACCGTGCCGACCGGTGTGCCGGGTGCCTCGGCACGGCCCGTAGTCGATTCGAACCCGCCGGAAAACGCCTCGCACCACCCCTCCGTGGACGAGCGTGCCATGACCACGGTAAGCACGCCTGTCCTGCGGACCAGCAGGGAGGCCACAAAGCTGGCACCGGGATCCGGACGTTCCGCATCGGACCCGCCCCGTTGGCGCCGACTTGCCTACGCCGGCGCCAGCTATGCGCCGGAAACTGCCATGGACCATCGCCTGGACCGCATCGGCGATGCCGCACAACGTCGCGGCTATACCTACGCCTTCGTGCTGCTCAACGAATATCCCTCGCAGGCCGTGGAAGAACGCCTCGCTTCCCAGCGCGTGGAGATCATCGGCCCCCACGGCCGGGCGCTGAAAGTGCGCGTGCCGACCGAACGGGAACGGCTACAGGCGATCGCCCAGATGAGCGTGGTGGAATGGGTCGGATACGGCCCGCCGGCGCTGAGACTGGCCCCCTCGCTCAGATCCACCCTGCAGCGCCACGGCGAGGAACTGGTAGACGGCCTGCCCGTCGTCGTGAGTGCGTTCGACAGAACCGCGCTCGAGGAGATTCGCTCGGCTCTCGGCCGCAGTGGTATTCCGGTAGGACGCGTCGATACCGATCTCATGGCGCTGTCCACTGTTGCCTCCGAAGAAATCATTTCCCAGCTCTCCCGCATGGATAGCGTGCTGTACGTGGAACTCAGCGTTCCCGGCGCCGGTGGGCATGACGAAAGCATGGCCGTGATGGGCACGGACTACATCCGCACCGGCGGTCCCGGCACCCGGTACACCGGTGCCCCGGTCGTTCTCGGCATCCTCGATTCCGGCTTCATGGTGGGCGACGCCGCGGCGGCCCCTCACCGGGATCTGAACAAGTTCGGCTGCGGCCGTAACCTTACCGACGACGCAGCGGGCGTCTGGAACGACGAGCACGGCCACGGCACCCACGTGCTCGGCACTATTGCCGGTAGCGGATCCGCCGATTCCCGGTTCCGCGGTTCGGCCACCGGTCTTGGCAACAGCGCATCCGTGCGGATCCGCGCGGCGAAGATTTGGGATTCGGGCAATCAGGGAACCCTGGCACAGGAACTTGACGGCCACGACTTCATGCGCGAATCGCAGGCCTGCAACAGCCGGCGGCCACACCTGGTCAATCTCAGCGGCGGCGCGGGTGGAACCAACCTGACCGGGACGGACGCCCGCTCGCGCAAACTGGACCAGACGGTCTGGCAGCAACGTCAGGCCTGGGTGGCCTGTTCGGGCAACAACGGCCCCGGAGCGGGGAGCATCTGGGCCCCGGGCGTGGCCAAGAGCGTACTGACCGTGGGCAACGTCATGGACTCGGGAGACGCCACCACCGGCGCCATCCGTGAATCGAGCAGCCGCGGCCCGACCGGGGACGGCCGCATGAAACCCAATGTGGTGGCAACAGGCACAACCATCCGTTCCGCCGAAGCCGGAACCACGGGCGGCTACCGGAACATGAGCGGCTGCAGCATGGCGACGCCGCATGTCACCGGCGCCGCTGCAACGGTGATGGAACACTATCCGGAATTCCGCGAGCATCCCCACCTGCTGCGTGCGTTCCTGATGGCGACCGCCCTGCCCCGCGACAATACCGCGACACCGTCCAACAATACCGGCACGCCCACCAGCGAACGCAACACCTACGGCCTGGGGCGGGTTTCACCCTACACGGCCCACTGGGCACACCCCAATCCCGACGGCTGGAGCACACACTGGGCGTGGCGCACAGTCTCCCGCGACAACTGGGCGTACCGTGATATCGAAGTGCCGGAACAGGCCACCCGCCTGGTTGTCGTGATGACTTGGGACGAACCGGCCGCCAGTGCCGGTGCCGTCTCGGCCGTGGACTACGATCTCGATCTCTGGGTGGACAGGGAACCCTTCTGCCAACCGGACGAACGCGGGCAGTGCGGGCAATGGGTGTCGCAGTCCTGGGTGGACAATGTGGAATACGTGATCATCGAGAATCCGCGCCCGGGAAGGTACCGGCTGAAGATCGCCAACTGGCATGCCCCCGCATCCGGTCTTCCCGCCGCTGTCGCCGCTACCGTGGTCCGCGGCGCCACCACCCCCGACATGGAAATGGCCGTGACGGTGTCTCCGGAGCGCCCGACCGTCCGCGAGCGGCTGTCGATCACCACCACCATCAGCAATCCGTCCTGGCTGCTCTCCGGCGTGCATCTGGAAACCGTATCCATGCCGCGCGGCGTCACGCTGGAACGGGTCTACACGCGCCGCAAGGACAACACGATCATGGACTTCGGCGACAGCCGCGGCCTCAGCCTCGGCACGATTGCCCAGGGTGACAGCCGCCAGGCAACCTGGGAATTCCGCATCGACGAACCGGGAGCGAAAGCGTTCCGCTTCAGGGCCCGCTCGGAGAACGGCGGCGTGATCGAGCAACCGCTCGTGGTCACCCCGGCGATGCGGTAGTACGGATCCCGCACGCCGGGGCACCGCCGGCCGGCACCGGTCAGCGGTGCCCCAGATAAAGGTCCCGGAGCAGCGTGATGTATTCGCCCTCGATGGCGAGGAACCCAACCAGCACCAGCAGACACAGGGGCGGCAGCAGGATGGCGTACACCAGCGACAGCCGCTCCCAGAACATGTGCATGAAGAAGATCACGATCAGCGCGGCCTTGATCATCATGAACATCAGCACCAGCGTCCACCGCCAGACGCCCTGCAGGTCGTTGTAGTCCACCAGGTAGGACAGGAAGCTGAATACGAACAGCCAGCCCCACACCTGCAGGTAGAGCTTGACCGGATGCTGTTGCCCCTCGCTTGCACTGGCCATGACAACACCTCAGAGCAGGTAGAAGAAAGCAAAGATGAACACCCACACCAGATCCACGAAGTGCCAGTACAGACCGGCAATCTCCACCGGCTCGTAGCTGCCCGAGTGGTCGTAATCGCCGCGCAGCACTTTACGCGCCACGACCAGCAGATAAAGCACGCCGATCGACACATGCAGGCCGTGGAAGCCGGTAATCATGAAGAACGCCGAACCGAACTGCGGCGCACCCATGGGATTCTCCCAGGGGCGGACGCCCTTCTGGATCAGGTCCGTCCATTCGAACGCCTGCAGGCCGACGAAGCTGGCGCCGAGGATGGCGGTGAACAGGATGAACAGGGCAGCCATCCGCCGGTTGCGGGCATAGCCGAAGTTCACCGCCATGGCCATGGTGCCGCTGCTGGTGATCAGGATGAACGTCATGATGGCAATCAGCAGCAACGGGAATTCGTGCCCCAGCACGGTCAGGGCGAACACCTCGCTGGTATCGGGCCAGGGCTGTGGTGTGGTGAGCCGCACGGCCATGTAGCCGATCAGTAGCAGGCTGAATACGAAGGTGTCGCTGAGCAGGAAGATCCACATCATGGCCTTGCCCCAGGACACCTTGAAGGCCTGGCGATCGGACGACCAGTCGTCTACCAGACTCTGCCAGGCTCCGCCCTGGGGCTGCGGTCGTTCCGTGGATGTGTGATTGGCCATCTGCCCGCCCTCTCGATTACGCCAGGAACAGCAATACGCCGAACAGCACCAGCCATACGGCCAGCAGGAAGTGCCAGTACCAGGCACACAACCGCACCATGCTCTGCACGGCGGCGGTGTCCGCCTTTCCGGCCAGCACCGAGCGGGTGCGGAACCACGCGGCCAGGCCGGCCACCAGGTGCAGTGCATGCAGGCCGGTCATCAGGAAGAAGAAACTGTTGGAAGGGCTGGTCACCACGGCCAGCCCGGCCTGCTGAAGCTGTTGCCAGGCCCAGAGCTGGGAGCCCAGAAAAGCCAGCGCCAGCAGGCCCGCGGCGAGCAGGCCACGGCGAACGTCGTCCACCCATCCCACGGCTGCCGCCCTGCGCGCCCATTCGAAGCCGGCGCTGCTGAGCACCAGCAGTACGGTACTCAGCCAGACCTGCCACGGCAGGGGTAACGGTTGCCAGTCCCCCATGTGCCGCCGCATCACGTAGGCGCTGATCAGCAACCCGAACATGGAAGTCAGCGGCACCAGCAGAACCAGCAGCCCGCGCATGGCCAGTTTCGGGCGCTCCGGCGGACCGGGCCAGCGGTCACCGGTGCGGGCCGGCTCGATGGTGCCGCGCTCGGGATGGCTGCGATCCACCCAGAAGCTCATGACCGCCCCTCCCCTGTATCGTGATGCTCGCCAGGCAGCGGGTAGGAACCGGAACGCGGCTCGGTCTGCGGGATGAAATCCTGCTCCGCGCCGGGAACGTTGTAGTCGTAGGCCCAGCGGTGCACCTCCGGCAGTTTCTCGCCCCAGTTGCCGTGCTTGGGCGGCGTGTCCGGGGTCTGCCATTCCAGACTGGTCGCACGCCATGGGTTTCCGCCGGACGGGCGGCCGTAGAACGCACTCCAGAACATGTTGTAGAGGAACAGCACCTGGGCCACGCCAACCGCCAGGGCCGCATAGGTGATGAAGGCGTTCAGGTCATGGGCCGACTGCGGAATGAATTCGTAGTCCTCGTAGGCGTAGTAGCGCCTGGGCATACCCATCACGCCGAGATAGTGCATGGGAAAGAAGATGGCGTAGGTTCCCAGGAAGGTGATCCAGAAATGCAGTTGCCCCAGCGTGTCGTTCATCATCCGGCCGGTGACCTTGGGGAACCAGTGATAGATCGCCCCGAACACGACCAGGATGGGCGCCACGCCCATGACCATGTGGAAGTGGGCAACCACGAAATAGGTGTCCGCCAGCGGGATATCCACCACCACGTTGCCCAGGAACAGGCCGGTCAGCCCCCCCACCACGAAGGTGACGATGAAGCCCATGGCAAACAGCATGGGAACGGTGAGGTGTATGTCGGCCTGCCACAGCGTCAGTATCCAGTTGTAGACCTTGATCGCGGTAGGCACGGCGATCACCAGCGTGGAAATGGCGAAGAAGAAGCCGAACGCCAGGTTCATGCCGCTGACGTACATATGGTGCGCCCAGACGAAGAAGCTGAGCACACCGATGATCACGATGGCCCAGACCATCATGTGATAACCGAAGATGTTCTTCCTGGCGTGGGTACTGATCAGGTCCGAGACCAGCCCGAAGGCCGGCAGCGCCACGATATAGACCTCGGGATGGCCGAAGAACCAGAACAGGTGCTGGAACAGCAGGGGGCTACCCCCTTCGTGCGGCATTTCCCGGCCCATGGCGATGATCGCCGGCATGAAGAAGCTGGTGCCCAGCGTGGCATCCAGCATCATCATGATTGCGGCAACCAGCAGCGCCGGAAATGCCAGCAGGGCCATGATGGAGGCGACGAAGATGCCCCAGACGGTCAGCGGCATGCGCATCAGCGTCATGCCACGGGCGCGTGCCTGCAGCACCGTGGTGACGTAGTTGAGGCCGCCCATGGTCGCCGCCACGATGAAGATCGCCAGCGACAACAGCATGGTCAGTATGCCCCAGCCGGCGCCGGGCGTACCGCCGGTAATGGCCTGCGGCGGATACAGTGTCCAGCCGGCACCGGTCGGCCCTCCCGGCACGAAGAAACTGGCCATCAGCACCAGCACGGAGAGCAGGTAGAACCAGTAGCTGAGCATATTCACATAGGGAAACACCATGTCCCTCGCACCCAGCATGAGTGGTATCAGGTAGTTGCCGAAGCCACCCAGGAACAGCGCCGTCAGCAGGTAAACCACCATGATCATCCCGTGCAGCGTCATGAACTGGTAGTAGGCATTGGCATCGACCAGATCGGTTTCGGGCATGCCCAACTGGATGCGCATCAGCCCGGAAAGCACCAACGCCACCACGCCGACCGAGATGGCGGTGATCGAATACTGGATGGCAATGACCTTGTGGTCCTGACTCCAGATATACTTGGTCACGAAGCTGTGCGGTTCGTCATGTGCATGCGCATCTGCCGATGGAACGTATGCCATATGCCTTACTCCTGGTCGGCGTCTTCCGACAGGCTTCGGATGTAGGCCAGCAAGGCCTCCATCTCGTCCTGATCGAAACTGTAAGCGGGCATGACCGGCGAGTAACCGGCCGTTACCTGAGCGCCGGGATCCTCGATGGATCGACGCAGGTAGGACTCGTCGGCGGTCACCGTGCTGCCATCCGTGAGCGTGACCTCACTGCCGTAGAGATTGAGCCAGGTGGGGCCGACGCGGCGACTGCCGTCCACGCTGTGACAGGCCAGGCAACCTTCGCCGTCCGCCAGGCGCCGCCCCATCGACACCAGGTCGTCGGGTGCCTCGCCGTTGTCGGCCGCCGCGAGCGACTGGCCGAAGGTTTCCTGCTCCCGTAGCCAGGCGTCGAATTCGCCCTGCTCCATCACCTCCACATGGCTGCGCATGTTGTAATGCGCAGTGCCACAATGCTGGGTGCAGAGCACCTCGAAGCGTCCGGTGCGGGTGGGAGTAAACCAGAAATGGGTGACCATGCCCGGAACCATGTCCATCTTGGCGCGGAACTGCGGCACGAAGAACCCGTGCAGCACATCCTTGGAACGCAGCATCACGCGGACCGGCCTGTCCACCGGCAACCGCAACACCCCGTCATGGACAACCACATCATCCATGGCCGCATCGTCACTGGCATCCAGCCCCAGCGGATTGCCGGCGCCGATATGGTGTATGTCCGCATAGCCGAGCACACCGTCCGGGCCAGGGTAACGGTAGCTGTACCGCCACTGCTCCCCGAACACCT
This sequence comes from Ectothiorhodospiraceae bacterium, assembly GCA_050485425.1. Classification (GTDB taxonomy): domain Bacteria; phylum Pseudomonadota; class Gammaproteobacteria; order Nitrococcales; family Aquisalimonadaceae; genus LSCE01. The sequence continues at coordinate 36,309 of JBJHBJ010000042.1, forward strand.
CCACCTCCATCGCGTTGGAGGGAACACGGGTGAAATCGCTGTACACCACCAGCCCCGGCGCGAGCAATGCGACGATGCCCACCGTGGTGGCGCCGATCAGCCACCATTCCAGCTTCCGATTGTCCGGCTGAAAGCGCGCGCGCTGACCTTCCCGATGGCGATAGCGGACAATCGCCACCACCATGAACAACGTGACGGCGACAAAGACGACGCCGGTAATCAGAAAGGAAATATGCAACATGGCGTCCATCGATCCCCATTGGGACGCCAGTTCGGTGAGCATCCACGGGTTCAGGAAATGGAACACCACGGAGCCCACAACGATGATGATCAGTACGATCGCCAGTACCATCCACCTGCCTCCCCGCTGGTCATGGGGCAAGCCGGAGAGAGCCCCTTCGGATCGGGCTCAGGCTCCGGCCATTGCCATGACCGCCTATGGAAACGTCTGTGTGAAGAAACGTTTCATACGGTACTGCCAGAACACCACCCAATGCGGCGCCGCGGGCCCTACCCCGCCGGACTGCAGGCTCGGATGGTTCTTGAGGGCCTTTTTCAGTATGGCTTCCTGGCCGGGCTCCAGGTCGACGAAGAAGACGTGCTTTTTCTCCTCCAGGACTTTCTGGAACCGTTCGAAGTGCACGTTCGGCGATTCGATCCCACGCAAACCGCCTTCCCAGGTAAAGAAACCCAGCAGCACAATGGCGAGAAATATGAACGGCAGCCAGCCGGCGGGGGTGTCCGTCCAGCCGGCCAGATAAGCCAGCAGCAGAACCAGTACGAAGGCACAGGCGCCGATTGCGGCACCGATGAGGGTGGAATGCACAATATCCTTCTTCATCAGGGCGGTGACCTGATGCAGGTTGTGATGGTTCTCCGCACCGCTATCGTCCAGCGTCAGCACGTGAATCTGGGGTGTTACCACCCCGGCTGCTTCCAGCTCCTCTTCCAGTCTCTCGAGGTCGTCAAGGTCGTCGCCAATGAAGAAATAGCGCTTCAATTTCATAAGCTCTCCTCAGTCCGCTATGGCCCTCGAATCATCAACCCCCCTTCAAACCAGCGCAGTCACGACAAACAGGTAATGGTCAATCAGCAGGGCCAGAAACAGCAGCCCTAGATAAAGTATGGAATATCTGAACGTTTTTATGGGTGCCGCCCGGTCCCCGGTCAGCACGCGAATCGCCCAGTAGAGGAAGCGCAGATTCAGCAGCACGGCCGCCGACAGATAAGCCAGCCCGGCCATACCGACAACCACAGGCAGCAGGCTCACCACCGCCAGCAGCACCGTATACGCCATGACACTCCAGCGCGTATAACGCACGCCGTGGGTGATCGGCAGCATGGGCACACCGGCGCCCCGGTAGTCATCCAGCCTCGCCAGGGCCAGCGCCCAGAAATGCGGCGGCGTCCAGACGAAGATGATCAGCACGAGCAACAGGGGTTCAACGCTGAGCGTTCCGGTGATGGCCGTCCATCCGAACAGCGGCGGCGCCGCTCCGAACAGACCGCCGATCACGATGTTCTGCGGGGTGTGGTGTTTCAGGTACAGCGTGTAGATCAGTCCGTATCCGACCCAGGAGAACAGATTGAGAACGGCCGTGAGCGGATTAACGAGAAACACCAGCAGCGCCATGCCGGTCGCACCGAGCAATGCGGAAAACAGCAGGGCCTGTGCCGGGGGGACGCGCCCCTGCGCCACCGGACGCATCCGCGTCCGCGTCATGGTGCGGTCCACATGGGCATCCGCAACATGGTTGACCACCGCGGCGGACCCCGCCACGAGCGCGATTCCCGCGAGACCGGCAGCTACCAGGTCAAGCGGGAGTGCGCCGGGCACGGCCAGACACATGCCGACGATTGCCGTCAGCAGCATCAGCAACACCACGCGTGGCTTGCACAGCTGGACGAAATCACGCCAGGTGGCGACCGTCACAGCCGACTGGAGGTAGCTCATCGCGTTCAATCCGTGCTCCGGGGTACCCTGAGTTCTTATATGGGGCCGCCAAAGGTGCCGTTATTCACGATCCCGGATGCCGGACTGCTCTCCTTTTCTTATGACTCCCCTAACTTGAGTTTTAGTTCATGTCACGCGGCTGGCAATTCCCCGATTAGACTTTTCGGATATAAACACGGGGCTGCATATTACCGAATCGCTGACGAGTCTCCGGGAAGGCCTTCCGGAGCGGCACGGGATTTTTGATAAAATGACGATAAACTATTCTGTAAAACCTGACTCAGGAGCACTGCATGCAGAAACACAAGGCCATCGTCTCATCCGAACACCTGGTCTCCCGCAAGGCGGCAGAGCTGAGCCAGCTCGAATATGCGCTGATCAACGCCGGACACGCATTTGAACGCTGGATGGTGCATTGCATGTCCGCCGCCGGTGTGCCGGACCTCTCCCCGCTGGACGTGCTGGTGCTGCACAACACCAATCACCGCGGGCGGGAGAAGACGCTGGCCGGGATCTGCCTGGTCCTGAACGTGGAAGACACGCATCTGATCAACTATGCCCTGAAGAAGCTCCGGCGCCTGGACCTGGTGGAGGCCCGGCGACGCGGCAAGGAGATGGGCTACTCCACCACCGACCAGGGCAAGGAGGTCTGCAAGCGGTATCGCGAAATCCGGGAAGCCTGCCTGGTGGACGCCCTGGCCCTTTTCGGCGGGCCGGATCCCGAGGAAATGGCCGCCATGGCCACCCGGTTACGCGCCATGTCGGGCATCTACGACCAGGCCGCACGTGCAGCCAGCTCGCTTTGAAGAACGGCTGGGTCGTATGCGTATGAACTGAAGGAGCCTCTGATCTATTCTCATGGGAATAGATCAGAGGCTCCTGAGCGGCAGGGTGGACATTCGCCATTCAGGTCAACATACTTTGACAAATTATCAACATTATACTAATCAAATGTGATCGGCGTTTCGCCGGTCTTCACGAGGAGAGAGAACAATGCACCGACTTGCCGCTTGTATCGCAGCCGCCATGCTCGCTCTGGGCTCCGCCGTCGCCGGCGCCGAAACCCGCTGGGACATGGCCACTCCGTACGGTGAATCCACTTTCCACACCCAGAACATCCGCGAGTTCGTCAATGAGATCAATGCCGCCACCAACGGTGAGCTGCGCATCGAAGTGCACAGCGCCGGCTCGCTGGTGAGTCACCCGAACATCAAGCGCGCCGTACGCAGCCGTCAGATCCAGATGGGCGAGGTATTCATTTCCATCCTGGGTAACGAGAGCCCGCTCTACGCCGTGGACTCGGTGCCATTCCTGGCCACCAGCTATGAGGAAGCACAGGCGCTCTGGGAGGCATCACGGCCGAAGATCGAGGCACTGCTGGAGCGCGACCGCATCAAGCTGCTATACGCGGTCGCCTGGCCCGCTCAGGGCTTCTACACCAATCGCGAGCTCAATACCGTTGACGATTTCAGCGGTCTGCGCTTCCGCGCCTACAACGCCACCACCTCCCGCATGGCGGAGCTGCTGGGCATGCAGGGCACACAGGTCGAGGTACCGGAGATTCCCCAGGCATTCTCCACCGGCATCATCAACTCGATGATCACTTCCCCCACCACGGGCGTGGATTCCGCGGCCTGGGATTTCGTTGATTACTTCTACGACGTGCAGGCCTGGATTCCCAAGAACATGGTGGTGGTGAACCGTCAGGTCTGGGACCAGTTGGATGACGCGACCCGGCAGATCATCCTCGAGGCGTCGGCCAGGGCGGAACAGCGTGGCTGGGAGATGAGCCGGGAAGAAGCCGACCGCCAGAAAGCCACGCTCGATGAGAACGGCCTGCGGGTCATGGCGCCCAGCGAAGAGCTGATGAACGGCCTGCGCGAGATCGGCGACCAGATGATCCGGGAATGGCTGGAGCAGGCGGGCAGCGATGGAGAGGCCGTGCTGGAAGCTTACGGCTACAACTAGCAGATGAAGAGGCAGCCGCAAGCGGCTGCCTCTCCCGCCTATCCCGCCTGGAGACGCATTCATGCGCCAGTTCCTGGACCGGCTCTACCAGCTCTGCGGATTGCTCGCCGCTGTGTCGCTGCTGGCCATCTGCCTGCTTGTGCTGGGGCAGATCGTCGGGCGCTTCATCGGCGTAACCATCCCGTCCGCCAATGAAATGGCCGGCTATTTCGTGCTGGCCTCCACCTTTCTTGCGCTCGCGCCCACCTTTCGCCAAGGCGGTCATATCCGCGTCAAGCTCGTCATCGAGCGGCTACCGGGGCCGTTCCAGCGGATCTGCGAATTCACTTCGCTGATCCTGGCCATCGCGCTGGTCGCCTTCGGTACCTGGTGGTGCGTGGCACTGGTTCAGGAATCGCTGGAATTCCGGGACGTATCGCCCGGCCGGCTGGCCATCCCGCTGGCCATACCGCAAAGCGCGATGACCTTCGGCCTGGGAATGCTGCTGGTCTGCCTGCTGGATTGTCTGGTGACGCTGGTCCGCCGCCAACCCCTGCCCTACGACCGCGCCACCGGTCTGATGGAGGACTAGGGCCATGGGAGTCACCGAAATCGGCTTGATTCTGCTCTTCGTGCTGCTCCTGCTGCTGGGCAGCGGGCTCTGGGTTGCGCTGGCTCTGATGGGCGTGGCTGTCGTCGGCATCAGCCTGTTCACAGGCGCACCAACCGGGCTGGTCATGGGCAACAGCCTGTGGAGCTCGGTGTCCTCCTGGTCGCTGGCAGCCCTGCCCATGTTCATCTGGATGGGCGAGATCCTGTTCCGCTCCCGACTGTCCGAGGACATGTACGCCGGGCTCGCACCCTGGCTGGGCAAGCTGCCGGGCCGTTTGCTGCACGTGAACGTGCTGGGCTGTTCGGTGTTCGCCGCGGTCTCGGGCTCTTCCGCCGCCACGGCGGCCACCGTCGGGCGCATGTCCATTCCGGAACTCCGCCGGCGCGACTACCCCGACAACATGGTGATCGGCACACTGGCGGGGTCGGCCACGCTGGGGTTGCTGATTCCGCCCTCGATCATCCTGATCGTCTACGGGGTCAGTGCCGAGGTCTCCATCGCCCGGCTGTTCATGGCCGGCATCATCCCCGGCCTGATGCTCATTCTCCTGCTGATGGGCTACGTGGTGATCTGGTCCCTGCTCAACCCGGACCGGCAGCCACCCGCGGACCCACCGGCACCATTCCGGGATCGCATCAAGGCGTCCCGGCGGCTGCTTCCGGTGGTCGGGCTCATCATCGCCGTGATCGGCTCGATCTATACCGGCATTGCGACGCCGAACGAGGCCGCGGCGCTCGGCGTGGTCGGTGCACTGGGCCTGTCATTGTTGACCGGCACGCTGAGCTGGCGCATCTTCATCGACGGTCTGCTGGGGGCCACCCGCACTTCCTGCATGATCTGCTTCATCCTGGCCGGAGCCGCCTTCCTGACCACGGCCATGGGCTACACCGGAATTCCCCGTGAACTGGCCGCCTGGATCGGCGGCATGGAACTGTCCGTGTACTGGCT
>JBJHBJ010000043.1:0-41320 GCA_050485425.1 Ectothiorhodospiraceae bacterium
GGATGGGTTCACGGCGTGTCCGCAGGCATGCCCCCACTCCCGGCCGGAACAAAACCACCAGCACCCCGAAACCAGACGGTGCACATCACTGTCCGGGGAAAACCTAATGTCCCGTAACGGAAATGCTGCGAACTTCTGTTCCGGAACACTAAAGCCGCTAGGCTTTGCTCCACACCAGCGTCAGATTGTTTGCCGGCATGGGCTCGGCGGTGTCCAGCTGGAGCCCGCAGTGCTCACCCAACTCTTCCAGTTGGTCCAGATCGCGGATGCCCATCTGTGGGTCCTGCGCCTGCAGCGCGGCATCGAACAGTTCGTTGCTCTCGCTGTTGTGCTTGCCGCCCATGGAAAAGGGCCCGTAGAGAAAGAACAGCCCCTTCGGCGGCAGTATGCGGGCGGCGCCGGCGAACATCGCCTCCACGCCTTCCCAGGGCATGATGTGTGCGGTATTGGCCGAGAAAACCGCGCCGGCCCTGCTGATCGGCCAGGGGTGGACGGTGACGTCCAGCGTGGCCGGGGAGAGCAGGTTCGGCAGGCGCGCTTCTTCCGCCCAGCGGGCAATGCCCGGCACGTTCTCCGCACGGTCGCTGGGCTGCCAGACGACATGGGGAAGGTGGCGGGCGAAGTGCACGGCATGCTGGCCGGTGCCGCCGCCGATTTCCAGCACCGTCAGGGGCTCGGTCAGAAAGCGTTGCAGAACCTGCAGAATCGGCCCCTTGTTGCGTTCACAGGCCTCGGCCCAGCGCTTGGGATTGGTGCTCACAGCGGTTCTCCGTCATCTTCGGTGGGATCCTCGTCCGGCCACTGCACGATGCGTTCCTCCACCATGTCCGGGTGCACATGCTGTTCCGGTATGACGCGCCCGCGCACCGAGATGCCTGCCAGGTGTACGGTTTCGGGGTCGCCGGAGACCAGAGGATGCCACCAGGCCAGGCCACGCCCGTCTGCCAGCCGCCGATAGGCGCAGGTGCTGGGCAGCCAGGGGAGGGTGCGGGCCATCTGCGGCGTGAGTTGGAGGCAATCCGGCACTCGCCGGCTGCGGTTGGCGTAGTCGCTGCAACTGCAGCGCTCGCAGTCCAGCAGGGAGCAGACAATGTCCGTGTAGGCGATCTCGCCGGTGTCCTCGTCCTCCAGCTTGTGCACGCAGCAGCGCGCGCAGCCGTCGCAGAGCGATTCCCACTCGGCGGGACTCATCTCCTCCAGCGTCTTGGTTTCCCAGAACGGGCGCTTTCGGGTTGGTTTCATGTAATACGCCTGGTCAGTCAAGGAAGTGCTGATCAATTCATGACCCAGATGGCGGCGTTCAGCGAGCTGGCGTAAAGCACCCAGGCCAGGTACGGTGCCAGCAGCCAGCCGGCCGGCCGGGAGACATGGAAGAACAGTCCCATGGTCACGGTAATGGCGATGATCAACGCCAGAATATCCAGCAGCGCCAGACCCACCGCATGTATCCCGAAGAATAGCCACGACCAGGCGGCATTGAACAGGAGCTGGGCCAGAAAGGCGACCAGAGCCGCACGGGCGCCGTGCTGCCGCCGCCGCTGCCAGACCAGCCAGGCGCCCACCGCCATCATGGCATACAACGCCGTCCATACGGGGCCGAACAGCCAGTTCGGAGGCGTCCAGGGTGGTCTCCGGAGTCCTTCATACCATTCGCCGGGCGTGAACTGGGAGCCGAAAGCAGCCACGGCAAAGCACAGTAGCAGCCACCCTGCCAGACCAGGCAAGGCGCGTAGAGTGGACGTCATGGATGCCCTCGCGGGAATGACTAACCTTTCAGGAGGTAAAGCTGTGAACCAGCGCTTCCCTGAGCCACGGTACGTCCAAATCGTCCGCGATGCCAGCAGGAACCGCGGTGTCTCCGCGGGAACGCTGGCTCGGAAGGCGGGCACATTCTCTGTATAATCCGCGCCTCCGCACACGGAGGCAATCCGGCTCGCGTCACCGTCCGTCACCGGCACGGACGACGCCGACGGCGCTCCGTGCTTCCGAAGGCATGCATGTCACTGGCACAAGGGTTTGGCTCCATGGGCGCGTATCAGGATCAGGTAGCGAAACGGCGCACCTTTGCGATCATTTCCCACCCGGACGCAGGCAAGACCACGGTCACCGAGAAGCTGCTGCTGTTCGGCGGCGCCATCCAGGTCGCCGGCGCCGTCAAGGGCAAGAAGGCCGCCGCCCACGCCACCTCCGACTGGATGGAAATGGAGAAGGAACGGGGCATCTCGGTCACTTCCTCGGTGATGCAGTTCCCGTACAAGGACCGCATCATCAATCTGCTCGATACGCCCGGACACGCCGACTTCTCCGAGGACACCTACCGCGTGCTGACGGCGGTCGATTCCGCGCTGATGGTGATCGACGCCGCCAAGGGCGTCGAGGAGCGAACGATCAAGTTGATGGAGGTCTGCCGCCTGCGCGACACGCCGATCATGACCTTCATCAACAAGCTGGACCGCGAGGGCCGCGACCCGATGGAGGTGCTCGACGAAGTCGAGGAGGTGCTGGGCATCCGCTGTGCGCCCATCACCTGGCCCATCGGTATGGGCAAGCGCTTCAAGGGCGTCTACCACCTGTACAACCAGTCCGTCCACCTGTTCAGTCCGACGCATGGCGGGCGCATCCAGGAAGGTGAAGTGGTGCAGGGCCTGGACAACCCGCGGCTGGATGACCTGTTCGGCGCCGATATGGCGGCCGAGCTGCGCGAGGAAATCGAGCTGATCCAGGGCGCCAGCCATGAATTCGACAAGGACGCCTACCTGCGGGGAGAGTTGACGCCGGTGTTCTTCGGATCGGCCATCAACAACTTCGGCATCCGCGAGCTGCTGGACGATTTCGTCGACTACGCGCCGCCGCCGCAGCCCCGCGAGACCGCCAGTCGCAAGGTCTCGCCGGACGAGGAGCCGCTGTCCGGTTTCGTGTTCAAGATCCAGGCGAACATGGACCCGAACCACCGCGACCGGGTGGCCTTCATGCGCGTCTGTTCCGGCCGCTTCGAGCGCGGCATGAAGCTGCGCCAGGTGCGCATCGGCAAGGATGTGCGGATCGCCAATGCCATCACCTTCATGGCTTCGGACCGGGAGTCCGCCGAGGATGCCTATCCGGGCGATATCATCGGTCTGCACAACCACGGCACGATCCAGATCGGCGATACCTTCACCCAGGGTGAGGATCTCAAGTTCACGGGCATTCCCAACTTCGCGCCGGAACTGTTCCGCCGCGTCGTGCTGCGTGATCCGCTGCGGCTCAAGCAGTTGCAGAAGGGCATCGAGCAACTCTGCGAGGAAGGCGCCTCGCAGCTGTTCAAACCGCTGAACAACAACGACCTGATCGTCGGCGCGGTGGGCACGCTGCAGTTCGACGTGGTGGCCTACCGGCTGAAGGCGGAATACGGGGTGGATGCGCTGTTCGAGCAGGTCAACGTGAAAACGGCGCGCTGGGTCAGCTGCGCCGATCCGAAGATGCTGGAGGACTTCCGGCGCAAGGCGGCCGACAACCTCGCCGTCGACGTGGGCGGGAACCTGACCTACCTGGCGCCGAACCGGGTGAATCTCGACCTGACCCAGGAACGCTGGCCCGATGTGGCGTTTCACGCCACCCGGGAGCACTGACCGGGGCGGACGCTCAGTGCTCCGGCGGCTCCCGCTCGTCGGCGTCAGGCATCACATGTATTCCCTGCGCCAGCAGCGACACCGTCGCCTGCACGCCCGGCATCAGGCCGTTCCGGCGGGCAGCATGGGTGGATGTGTTGAAGCGCAGGCGGTCGCCGGAATCCTCGCACCGGAGAGTCACCGACGTCTGCACGCCCAGCGTGACGCAGTCCTCCACCAGGCCGCTCACCGGGTTTTCCCGCTCCCCCAGCGATGGCCGCTCCCTGCGATGCAGGATGATGTCGGATTCGGGAATGTACCAGTCGACGCCGGTGTCGACGGCCACCGAGGGCGGCGGCTGCAGCTCGAGCAGCTTGTTGCCCCAGGCCAGCCGCGGTCCGCGCGGGGTTGAGCGCATCACGCCACTGAACAGGTTGGGCTGGCCCAGCAGGCGGGCGACGCGCGCCGAGCGTGGCTGCCTGAACAGCGTCTCGGGCGGGTCGGTCTGCAGGCTGCGGCCCTGATGCAGCACGCAGATGCGGTCCGCCAGCGTCCGGGCCTCGTGCAGGTCGTGGGTGACCAGCACGATCGGGATGTTGATGGACTGGCGCAGCATGGCCAACTCCCGCTGCAGCCGTTGCCGGGTCATCATGTCCACGGCCGAGAAGGGCTCGTCCAGCAGCAGCGCCCGTGGCCGGCGGGCCAGTGCCCGCGCCACGGCAACACGCTGCTGCTGGCCGCCGGAGAGTTCCGCCGGGCGGCGATGCTCCAGGCCTTCCAGCCGCACCCGCCGGAGCAGTTCCGTGGCGCGCTGCCGGCGCTCGCCAGCGCTGCCTTCGTCCATGGCCAGCAACAGGTTGTCCAGCGCGGAAAGATGGGGAAACAGCGCGTAATCCTGGAAAACCATGCCCACGCGACGCTGCTGGGGACGCAGAGCCAGCCGCCGTCCGGTATCCAGCCAGTGCTCGCCGTTGCAGCGGATGCTTCCCTGGTCGGGCCGTATCAGACCGGCAATGGCCCGCAGCGTCGTGGTCTTGCCGCTGCCTGACGGGCCCACCAGCGCAAGCAGTTCGCCGGGCTGCACGGAGAAAGCCAGGTCCAGCGGAATGCCCCGGCGGTTGCGAAGTTCCACGGCCAGTCCGTCAGCGTACACCGAGCCCCCTCCCCTTGCCGGCCAGGCCGTAGACCAGGGCAATGGCGATGAACGAGGCCACCAGCAGCAACAGCGACATAGCGCCGGCCGCCTCGTCGTCGAAGGCCTGGACGCGGTCGTAGATGGCGATGGCGACGGTGCGCGTTTCCCCCTCGATGGAACCCCCGACCATCAGGACCACCCCGAATTCACCGATGGTGTGGATGAAGGTGAGCACGAAGGCCGAGACCACCCCGGGCCAGACCAGCGGCAGCTCGATGCGGCTGAACGTGCGCCAGTCGGACAGCCCGGAGCACCAGGCAGCCTCGCGCAGGTGCGGCGGTACGGTCTCGAAGGCACGCTGCACCGGCTGGATGGCGAACGGCAGGTTGAAGATGATGGAGGCGAGCACGATGCCGGTGAAGGTGAAGTTCAGGCCCCGGCCGGTGAGCTGCTGCCAGAACTGGCCGATCGGCATGTCGGTGCCGAAACTCACCAGCAGGTAGTAGCCCAGTACCGTGGGCGGCAGCACCAGTGGCAGGGCGATGGCCGCCTCGACCAGGCCCCGGCCGCGGAAGCGGTGATAGGCAAGCCAGCGGCCGACCAGCAGCCCCAGGGGCATCAGGATGGCCGTGGTCCAGGCGGCCAGTTCCAGTGACAGCCGGAAGGCTGTCCAGTCCATGCTGCTACTCCCCTGAGATACCGAATTACTGGCTGGTAACGGCGACGGTTCTCCGCCCGGCCAGCCAGCGTTTGCAGCGCTCCGCGCCCCGGCTGACCACCAGGTACAGGCAGGGTACCACGAACAGCGTCAGCAGCATGGATACCGCCAGCCCGCCCACCACGGACATGGCCAGCGGCCGCAGCCGGCAGGCAGCAGCCCGGTGATGATCGCCGCGATGGTCGCGACGAGGCCGTGGCTCCTGGGGCGCGCTGCCGAGAGGTCTGGCTGGTGACTGCGCATGGGAAAAGGCTACCACCGGTTGGCTGTCGGAAATATTGCTCGTTAAGGGACACTGGTAACGCCCCGACGTCATTCAGCGACGGGACGGTGAGCGAATACCGGGTTGATGGTCCCGGGCCCGGGGAAGTTCCGTGCCGGGACAGCACACTAGCTGCCGATCAACCGCTCGAAGATGCGGAAGCCGGCCACGTAGGTGCCGATGGCCGAGCCGATGGTGGCGAACAGGAAAACCAGCAGCGTGCGGGAGACGCGGTTGCGCCACCAACCTCGCGGGGACGTCACGTCCGTGCGCAGGCTGGCGAAGTGCCCTACGGTGGGGCGGCGCATGGTCATCTCCACCGCGGCGGCCACGAAGCCGGCACCGATGGTGGGATTCAGCGAGGTGAATGGCGCCGCGAAGAACGTGGCGACGACGGTAACCGGGTGGCCCCAGGCGAGAGCCGCACCCAGCGCCGAGAGGGTGCCGTTGATCAGGAACCATTCGCCCATCAGCTGGAAGCCGAGTTCCGGGTTGCGGCTGAAGCCGATCACGAAACCCAGCAGGACCAGGCCCACCACCACCCAGGGAATGTAGCCGGTCCAGCGACTGCCGGGAGGTACCGTTTCCAGTTGTTCGCGTTCCGGCGTGGGGTCCTTGTCGATCACTTCCCGCAGGTGGCCGGCGAGCCCCTTCAGATGCCCGGCCCCGATCACCACCAGCACGTTGCGGTAACGGCCGCTGGGAGCCTGCTCACGCAGACGCAATGCCATGTATCGGTCACGCTCCGCGATCAGCGGGTGGTAGAGCCTCTCCGAGCTTTCCGCAAATTCGGTGAAGGTCGACTCCAGGATGTCCCCTTCCTTGAGCTTCTCGATCTCCTCGGGACTGACCGTCTGCCGGGACACCAGGCTTGCCATCAGGCCGGAGATCAGGCCCATGCGCTGCCACCAGGGGACGTTGCGGTAGATGCGGCGCAGGGTGATGCCGACCTCGCGATCCACCAGCAGTACCGGCAGGCTTGCGGCGCGTGCTTCCTGGATGGCGGCCCGCATCTCGGCCCCGGGCTCGATGCTGGACTGCTCGGCGACGCGCTGCTGGAAGGCCCCCAGCGCCAGGCTGGCTGCCACCATGCCCGCCTTGCCGCTGCGGACCACCTGGAACAGGTCCATGCGCGCCATCGCATCCGGGTCGACGATGGTCTGGTAGCGGGTGGCGCAAAGCTCAACGGCCACCGCATCGAATTCGCCGGAACGGATCAGTTGCGTCACTTCCTCGGCACTGGCTTTGGACACGTGGGCAGTGCCCAGCAGGGTGTAGCGTGTCTCGCCCTGTTCGACGACCTGGCGCGGGCCTTCGGTGGAAAGGTCGTTCATGAAGCTCCTGGTGGTGATCGGCCGAGCGCCTGATTATCCACGAACCGGTTAGCCGGGCCAAACCCCGGTGGCGTCGCCGGAAAAATGGCACAATCCGTTCCAGGGAAGCGCTGATCAATTAATTGATCAGCGCTTCCCTGGAGGGTTGGCAGGACCGACCGGCGAAACGAGGCCGAACCATGTTCCCGAGTATCAGGCGCTGGCGTCGCCGGCGCGTATTGCAGCAGCATGCCTTGCCCGAGCGCGCGGTGAAAGAGGCGTTTACGGCCCAGTCTGTGCTGGGGCGGCTGGATGACGGTGAGCGCGGTCGCCTGCGGGAGCTCGCCACGCTGTTCCTGCATGACCGCGACATCTACGGTGCCGGCGGCCTGGACCCGGATCCGGCGATGGCCGTGGAGGTCGCGCTGGTCGGCTGCCTGCCGGTGCTGAACCTGGGCCTGGACTGGTATCGCGACATCCGCACCCTGGTGCTCTACCCGGGCGATTTCGTTGCCCGGCACCGCTATCAGGACGAAGCCGGTGTCGAGCATGATGAGGAATCGGTGATGGCCGGCGAGGCCTGGGAGCGGGGGCCGGTGGTGCTGTCCTGGGCGAATGTCGAGGCCTCCCGCGACGCCGACGGCTTCAACGTGGTCATCCATGAATTCGCCCACAAGCTGGACATGGCGAACGGCGAGGCCAACGGACACCCCCCGTTGCATCGCGACATGGATCGGCGCCGCTGGACGGATGCCTTTTCTGCCGCTTACCAGCGTCTTTGTGCGGTGCTGGAGGCGGGCAGGGAGCCGTGGCTGGATCCCTATGCAGCGGAATCCCCGGCGGAATTCTTCTCCGTGCTGAGTGAAGCGTTCTTCGAACTGCCGGAACTCCTGCAAGAGGAGGAACCGGCCGTCTACGAGCAACTGACGCGCTTCTACCGCCAGGATCCGGCGCGGGGCTACTCCTCGTCGCCGTTGTCCCCGTTCCCGTTGTCTTCATCTGACGGCGCCTCTTCCTCGTCGCCGTCGTCGTAGTCCTCGGATTCGTCCGGACGATCAGCCTCGTCGGCGACGGATTCCCGGCAGTCCGGGTCACGGCTGAATTCCTCTCCGGAATCGACCAGTATGCGGTCTTTCATGTAGCTGCGGCCGATCAGCATCTGGAAGCTCAGGTCGCTGCGGTCGGCCAGGTTGACCTCCACGCTGCGCAACACCTCCCCCACGCAGACATCCATCTTGACCACGGGGCGCCGGCTGGTGCCCGAGGCGCTGCGGATGCGGGCCTGGCGAACGATCTTCTTCTCGAATGTATACTCGACGTCATCCTGGTTGGTCACGGTGAAACGCACCCATTCCTCGTCGTCCTTGTCGAAGGTTTCGTAGTCGGGTGCATTCAGGGAGGAATTATCCGCGCCGGTGTCCAGCTTGGCCCTGATTGTCAACTCCCCGGAGCCCAGTGTCGCGTCCTCCAGCCAGCCGTAGATAGCCAGCTCCCGGTCTTTGGCGAGGGTGGCGGTGGGTAGCAGCAGGGGCAGGGAGAGGAAGAGAAAGAGACAGCGAAGGAGCAATCGCATGAGTGTGATACACCGTTGGTCGCGGAAGGAACGAACTCGAACTAGTGCCAAGTCTAAGCAGGCGGGATGGCGAATCAACTGTCTCTTGATGGTGACAGTGTTGCTGGCGACGGGCGCCGGCGTAGCGGATGCGCGGGAGACACGCGTGCTGACGGTGCTGGAACAGGCCACCTACTGCGGCGACGAGCAGGCCGGTGCCCGCTGGCTCGAGCGCGACGGCGAGCCGGCGCTGCTGCTGTCGATGGGCCAGCGGCCCTCCGGCGGGTTCGGTATCAGCCTGGCTGACCCGGAAGCGGAACTGGTGGACGGTGTCTGGGAAGTGCAGGTGCAGTGGCGAGAACCGGCGCCGGGAGAGCCGGTGACGCTGGCGCTGACGCTGCCGTGCCTGAAGCTCGCCGGCGGGTGGAGTGCGCCGGTGGCGGTGCGGGTGATCGATCAGTCCGGCCGGGTGCGACTGGAGGCCGGCGGGGACCCGCTGAAATAGCAGGCGCGCCCCCGCCCCTCGGCCTTGGCACGATACATGGCGGTATCGGCCGCCATGATCAGGGCTTCGGCCTCCGTTCCATCGGCGGGATAGCGGCTGATGCCGATGCTGGCACCGACCGAACTGCGGATTCCCTGCACGGTGACGGGCCGGGCCAGTTGTTCCAGTATTTCGCCGGCGATCGCCTCGGCAACTTCGAGGTCGCTGGGAGGCGAGAGCACCACGATGAATTCGTCGCCACCGTGTCTGGCAACCGTATCCGTGTCCCGCACCGATTCGCGCAGCCGCTGTGCCAGCGCCCCGAGCATGGCATCGCCGAATCGGTGGCCGTGAGCATCGTTGACGGGCTTGAATCCGTCCAGGTCGATGAACAGCAGCGCCAGTTCCTGCTCGTTGCGGCGTGCCTGTGCCATGGAGACGCGCAACCGGTCCAGCAGCAACGTGCGGTTGGGCAGGCCGGTGAGCGGGTCATGCGTGGCGTCATGGCGCAGCTGTGCCTCGTGCCGCTTGCGGCTTGAAATGTCTTCCAGCGTGAGCAGGAAATGGCTGATGGCATTGGCATCGTCGCGGATGCCGTTGACCGTGACCCAGGCCGGAAACGGTTCTCCACTACGCCGCCTGGCCAGCAGCTCGCCTTCCCAGTGGCCTGCGTCAAGCAGCGTGTCCCAGGCCTCCGGTTCCATCATGCCGCCCTGATCGATGGTGGTGAGCAATGGCGAAGGCCGGCCCACGATTTCCTCGATGCGATACTCGGTCAGTCGGGTGTAGGCCGGGTTGCAGCGGACGACCCGGCGATGGGCATCGGTCACCAGCATGGACTCGGAGGTGTGCTGGAACACGCTGGCGGCCAGGCGAAGCTGGTTATCGGAACGTTTCCGCTGCGTGACGTCCCGTTCCAGAACCAGCACCGAGGCGATCTCCTCCTTCTCCCCGCGCTCGGGAATCACCCGGCTTTCGAAGAACAGCACCTGGCCGTCCGGCGAGCGCATGCGGAACTCGAACACATGGGTCTGCCGTTCCCGGAATGCCTTCCCGTAGTTCTCTTCCAGCAGTTGCCCCAGCATCGGATCCTGCAGCGTTTCCGGGCGCCGCCGGCCGAGCAGGGATCCGGCGGGCAGTCCGGCATAGCGCTCCACGGCGGAGTTGATGTAGAGCACGCGCAGGTCAGGATCCAGCCGTGCGATTACGTCCGGCGAGTTCTCCACCAGGGCCTGGAACGCTGCCTCCCGTTCCCGCAGCGCGGTCTCTGCGCGCTTGTGGTCGGTTATGTTGAATGCGAGCCAGAGCACGGTCGGGCGTTCGTGCTCGTAGGCATGCAGCGGCACGACCCTGCCCTCGAACCATTGATCCCCGGTGCCCGCCGCCGACGGGTCGTCCCGGCTGGACAGCAGGTACTCGAAGGTCTGCAAGCGGTCGCTGCTGATGGCGGCCTGGATGACGCCGAGGAACTGCTGGGCCAGTTTTTCCGGCAGCACGTCCACCAGTCGTTTTCCGAGCAGGCGTTCCGAGGGCTCCGGGGGCACGCGGTTGGGGCCGCCGAACAGGTTGAGGTAGGTGCCCCGGTCATCCAGTATCACGGCGACGTCCGGCAATGCCTGGATCATTGCCTGCAGGCGATCCCGGCTGCTGCGCAGCGCGTCTTCCAGCCGCTTGCGCTCGGTGATGTCGGTGACCGTCCCGAGGGCCGCGGCACGGCCCTGCCAGTCCACCAGACTGGTGTTGAGGCGGACATGGAGTTTCTCGCCGTCCTTGCGGATCAGTCCGACCTCGTACTCCGCCGGCGCGGAAAAGCCCTGCATGCGCTGATGGTGGCGTTCCAGCAGCCGTTCGCCGTCCCGCCCCGGCACGAGCATCGTCAACGGCCTGCCCAGCACCTCTTCCTCGGTGTAGCCGCAGATTTCGCGCATGCGCGGGTTGACGAATCGGAGTATCCCATCCTGGGCAATGCAGACGCCGTCATTGAGGTGATCCACTACGGCGCGATATTTGTGCTCCGAGTTAGCCAGCGCCAGGCGCTGGCTGGACAGCCGCCAGCCTGCCAGACCGGCCGCCAGCGAGAGCCCGACTCCGAGTGCCTGCCAGTAGGGTATAATGCTGGCGCCGCCCCCGGCCGGCTCGGCGGCCAGCTCCCAGGTGATCCCGCTCAGTTGGACCTGCTGGCGCTGGTTGTCTCGTTCGAACAGGGTCTGGTCGCCCATCAGCGCGGTATCGTCATCCAGATTCCGCAAAGCCACGTCCAGACCGAGATCGTCCGAACGCAGGCCGGCTGCCTCGAACAGGCTTTCCATGATGATCACCGCGGTCACCAGGCCCCAGTAGCGTTCGCCCGCGTTCTCCCGCAGGAAGACGGGCTCCCGGGTGGCCAGCGCCACCCCGCCCTGGACCAACTGCACCGGCCCGGTGATCACCAGACCGCGCCTCTCCATGGCGCGAAGGACGGCCTCCCGCTGCCGGGGATGCGCGGCGAGATCCAGTCCCACCGCGGCCTCGTTGCCGGCCAGGGGATAGACGTGGGTAATGACGTTGTCGGGCGCCAGCACGAGATGGCTGGTGTGGCGGCTGCGTCGCAGCAGCTCGGCGCTGATGCGCTTGAACTGCTCCTCGGTCAGACCCGGGTCGCTCGCCACCAGTGCGGTCAGCCCGTGGGTCAGGTGCATGGTGGTGTTCAGTTCGCTTTCCAGTTGGGCGCGCACCGTGGCGAGTTCAAGGACGACACGGGACTGGTGTTCCTGGCGCTCGTGCTCCACGGCGATACCGGTGAGCCACGCCGTGCCCGCCAGGCTGATGAGTCCGATCACCAGGCCTGCCATGACCGGTCTGTAGCGTGACCAGCCTGATCCCATGTCTCCCCCCTTTTCAGAACCTCCACGCCTCCGCGTTTCGGCGGGCGTTCCCGGCGGGATTGATAAAGATGGTCGGTATCCCGGGGACTGATTCCACATTACCGCAGCGTCGCTCGCTTGGAAACGCGACCCTCGCGGCATGATACTGTGATTGCAAGGTGCCTGGCCTTCATGCAGCGGAAACGCCGTCAATCCACCCGTTGTCGATATGGTTCGCGATGAAATCACAGCCACAGCCCCCGCTCGCGGGATTCACCTTTGCCGACCTGCTCCGGCCCGCGGGACTGGAAGAGCTTGATCGGCGCTTCCAGCAGCGGTTGCGCGAGCGCGATGCCGACCTGGCGCAGCGGCTGCACGCCTACCGGCGCGGCAAGGAACTGGGTCGGGGGGAGCTCAGCGAGCTGCTGCTGGCGCTGGCTCCGCAGCTGGAGTACTGGATGGAGGAGCTGTTCGGCGTCGGCGATCAGCTTGCCGCGCTGCGCCAGGCGGCGCTGGAGGAGCAGTGCATCTGGCGGTTCAAGCGCGAGTGGGTGCAGAAGGTCGCACGCAAGCGCCGGGAGCCCGTCGACCAGCACTGGTCTGTGCTGGACCGCTGGCTGAGGGAGGAACTGGACCGTGCGGAGATCGGCGGGGCTGACGCCGAATACGCGGTTGCCAGATATGCGGACGGGCTCCGTCACGCCGATGCCGCGGACGAGCGGGTCCGGCGACTGGCTGACTGGTGCAGGCTTTGCCTGAACGACCCGGCCGGTCGGGCGGCGGTGGCCGGCTGGAGCAGTTTCCGGCTGCCGGCGAAGGTGGACCATGCCAATCTGGTGCCCATGCGGCCGGAATCCGATGCCCCCGGCAGCCGATTGCATGCGGAGCCTGTCCGCTGGCGCAGCCGCGATGGATTCGCGCTGACCGATCACCGCATGGCGCGTCGCGAAGTCCAGTCCGAGGTGGACTACTGCGTCTATTGTCATGAGCACGACGGTGATTTCTGCTCCCGTGGTTTCCCGGAGAAGAAGAAGCAACCCGAACTGGGTTTCAAGCTGGATCCGCTCGGCGTGACACTGGTGGGGTGTCCGCTGGAAGAGAAGATTTCCGAGATGCACGTGCTGAAGCGCGACGGTCGCGTCGTCGCCGCGCTGGCCATGGCGATGGTGGATAACCCGATGGTGCCTGCCACCGGTCATCGGATCTGCAACGACTGCATGAAGAGCTGCATCTACCAGAAGCAGGATCCGGTGAACATTCCGCAGGTGGAAACCGCCGTACTCTCGGAAGTGCTCGACCTGCCCTGGGGGGTGGAAATCTACGACCTGCTCAGCCGCTGGAATCCGCTGCGGCGCGAGCACTACCTGATGCAGCCCTACAACGGCCGAAACGTGCTGATTGCCGGCATGGGGCCGGCCGGTTTCACCATGGCGCACTATCTCACCATGGCTGGCTGCGGCGTGCTGGGCATCGAGGGGCTCAAGGTCGAACCCCTGCCGGAGCATCTGCTGCGCGAACCGGTGCGTGACTGGAGCGAGCTGGAAGAACTGCTGGACGAGCGCATCCTGCTGGGGTTTGGCGGCGTGGCGGAGTACGGCATCACGGTGCGCTGGGACAAGAATTTCCTGAAGCTGATCTACCTCTCGCTGCTGCGACGCCCGACCTTCCAGGTGAAGGGCGGGGTGCGACTGGGCGGAACCATCACGCTGGAGGACGCCTGGGAACTGGGTTTCGACCATGCCTGCCTGGCCACCGGTGCCGGTTACCCCCGTGTCATACCCATCGGCAACAGTCTGGCCCGGGGCATGCGCCAGGCGAACGACTTCCTGATGGCCCTGCAGCTCACCGGTGCCGGCAAGGAGTCGTCCATCGCCAACCTGCAGGTCCGGCTGCCTGCGGTGGTGATTGGCGGCGGGCTTACCGGCGTCGATACCGCCACCGAGGTGCAGGCCTATTACATCAAGCAGGTGGAGAAGGTGCTGAAACGCTACCGGCGGTTGAGCGACGTCCGGGGAGAGCAGACGGTGCGTGCCGGGCTGACCCCGGAGGACACCGAAACGCTGGACGAATTCCTGGAGCATGGCCGTGCGGTGGAGCGGGAGCGTGAGCAGGCCGCGGCCGAGGGGCGCCAACCGGACTTCATCCCGCTGCTGCATGCCTGGGGCGGAGTCACCATCGCCTACCGCAAGGGCATGAACGCTTCGCCGGCCTACATCCGCAATCACGAGGAACTGATCAAGGCCACCGAGGAGGGGCTGTTCTATGCCGAGGGGCTGGATCCGATTCATGCGGTGCTGGATGCCGACAACCATGTCCAGGCGCTGATCCTCCGTCGCATGGAGTCCCGCGGGGGCCGCTGGTTTGCCACCAACCAGGAGGTGCGATTGCCGGCGCGTTCCGTATTCGTTGCCGCGGGTACCGTGCCCAATACCATTTATCAGCATGAACATCCCGCCGGTTTCGAAATGGAGCGGGACCATTACCTGCCGCACGTGGAGCACGAGAGCGGGCTGCAGCCGGTACAGGTGGCGGAGCACGTCAAGGCGTCCGAAATCGGCCCGTTCACGTCCTACCAGCATGATGGTCGCACGGTGACCTTCCTGGGTGATACGCATCCGGTTTTCAACGGCAGCGTGGTCAAGGCCATCGCATCCAGCAAGCGAAGCTACCCGGACGTACTCAAGGCGCTCGGCCACCTGCCCGAGCCGCCGTCGCCGGCGGATCATGCCGGCTTCCGGGCACGCATGGACGATCTGTTCGACGCCCGTGTGGTGGAAGTGAACCGCGACAACCCGGCGGTGGTGGAAATCTGGGTCAGGGCACCGATGGCCGCCCGCAAGTTTCGGCCTGGGCAGTTCTTCCGCTTCCAGACCTACGAAGCACTGTCCCCGGTGGTGGAGGGCACGCGCCTGCAGGTGCCCCTGATGACCGTCAGCGGAACCGGCCTGCGCGGCGACGAAATCCGCCTGATGGTTCTGCAATGGGGCGCGGCGCCGCGTATTGCGGGACGGTTACAGCCTGGCGATCCCGTGGTGCTGATGGGGCCTACCGGACAGCCGGCGCATATTCCGCAGGGCGAGACCGTGCTGGTGGTGGCCGGCCGCTGGGGTGCGGCGGTCATGCACGATATCGGCACCGAACTCCGCGCGGCGGGCAATCGCGTGCTGTACCTGGCGGCCTTCGGCAAGGCCTCCGATGTCGATCACCAGGAGGAGCTGGAGGCAGGCGCCGACCAGATCATCTGGGCCACCGCCGGCGACGAGACCGTGACTCCCCGCCGGCCCCAGGATATCAGCCTGCAGGCCACGGACATGGTGGACGTGCTTGCGAGGTATGCCAGGGGGGAACTGGCTCCGTCGGGCGAGGGTCTTCCCTTGGGCGAGGTCAGCCGCATCATGGTCATGGGGGGAACGGGTTTGCTGCGTGGCTTCCAGCAGGCCCTGAACGGCGAACTGGCCGATTATTTCCCGGCGCATGTACAGGCGGTCGGCACCGTGGGCAGCCCGATGCAATGCATGCTGAAAGGCGTCTGCGCCCAGTGCCTGCAGTGGCAGATCGACCCGGAAACCGGCAGGCGGACGCGGGCGGTGTTCTCCTGCGCGGAGCAGGACCAGCCGCTGGCCTGGATCGATCTGGACAATCTCGCCGCCCGCCAGCAGCAGAACAGGCTGGCGGATGCTCTGACAGGCCGCTGGGTCGACCATGTCCTGCAATGCGCGCGCGGCAGCTGATCAGTGCCTGCCGGGGCTGGATCGCGGCCGGTGCTGGTCTAGACTCGAGGGGCAGCATGGTTCCGTCGTGCCCCTGTGGGAGGAAGCCGTTCTTCAGGGGCGTGTTCCCAAATGGAGGAAGACGAATGAAGAAGCAATGGTTGGTTGGTTTGTTCCTGTTGCTGTTTGCCGGCGCCAGCTGGGCGCATAGCTGTCCCAGGCTGATGGCCGAGATCGATGCGGTCCTTGAGGAAGGTCACGTGGAGTCCCATCTCGAGGCCGACGTGCTGGCCGAGGCCAAGCGGCTGCGCGAGGACGGCGAACGCTACCATGAGCAAGGCGAGCATGCCCGCTCCGTGGAAGCCCTGGAGAAGGCCATGAAGCTGCTGGCCATCGAGGACAATGGCTAGCGAAACGTTTCATTGTATGCCGTGACGCCCGCCGGCGCCCGCGACAGGGCGCCAGCGGTTTCCACGGGCGAGATTGACAAGGCTTGGCCGGAAGTGAACAATCGCAGCGGTCTGTCTGGTTAGGAGTCTGTCTTGGACACACACAGTCGTCGTCCAACCCATGAGTTAGGCGCGTCTCTGCGGTAATCAGCGGTCTTCCCCGGCTCTTCGGGCCTACGATCCCCTGTTTCCCGCCGAGTCGTCAGGCGGGGAACGACCGGAACCATCCCTTCGATGCCAGCGCGGCCCCGGTCGCGATCCGTCGTCTGCTTCCCGTAGCGGTGCATGCTTTGCTTGCGGCTTGTCGATGCTGTCTCTGGCGCCCATCGGCGGCCGGCCAACATTCATTGTCCGGAGCAGGAGAATCGCCATGGAGAACCATGACGAGGTCGTAGAGGTCCGCGAATCCATCCTCGAGCTGATCGCGCGCGAGGCGTGGTCTGACGTGACCGAGGAATTCGACAACCTGCACGTGCAGGACATCGCGCAGCTGCTCACCGACCTTCCGGACATCGCCACCCGCGTCCGTGTGTTCCGCCAGGTGCCCCAGGAGCGCTGGGTTGCCACATTCTCCTATCTTTCCCCCGCCTATCAGGAGGAGTTGCTCGGTCAGCTGAGCAACCGGGAGGGCCGTTACATACTGATCAACATGCTGCCGGATGACAGGACGGCGCTGCTGCAGCAGATGGCGCCGGAAAACGCGGAGCGCACGCTGAAGCTTCTGCCGCCGGCCGACGTGCGGCTGGCCTTGACCCTGCTCCGCTATCCGGACGAGAGCGTTGGCCGCCTGATGACCACCGACTATGTGGCGGTGCGGCCGGAATGGCGTATCGACGAGGCGCTGGCGCATATCCGCGAACAGAGCCGCAAGGGCGAGACCGTCAACACCATCATGGTCACCGACGAGCAGGACCGCCTGGTCGACGCCATTCGCCTGCGTTCGTTCATCCTGGCCGAGCCCGATGAACTGGTGGAAAGCATTCGCCCGGGTTACTTCGTCAGCGTCAATGCGGCCGAGGACCGGGAAGCCGCGGTCCGCAGCATGCAGCATTACGACCTGGAAGTGCTGCCCGTGACCGACACGGACGGGGTGTTGCTGGGCATCGTGACGGTGGATGACGTCATGGACGTGGCCCAGGAGGAGACCACCGAGGATTTTCACAAGATGGGGTCGGTCGGCGCGCTCAACCTCAGCCTGCGCGAGGCCACGCCGGCGTTGCTGTACCGCAAGCGGGTCGGCTGGCTGGTGACCCTGGTCTTCATCAACATCTTCAGCGGCGCGGCGATCGCCATCTACGAATCCACCATCGAGGCGGTGATCGCGCTGGTGTTCTTCCTGCCGATGATTGTTGCCTCCGGTGGCAACGCCGGCGCCCAGGCCTCGACGCTGATGGTGCGTGCGCTGGCCACCGGCGACGTGACGCTGCGGGACTGGGGAAGACTGCTTGGCAAGGAGCTGTCCGTGGGGGTGGCGCTGGGACTCACCATGGGGGTGGCCGTGTCGTTCATCGGTTTGTGGCGCGGAGGGCCGGAAGTCGCCATGGTCGTGGCCCTTGCCATGGCGCTGGTGGTGCTGATGGGGTCGCTGGTCGGTCTGCTCATGCCGTTGATCCTCAGCCGGATGAATCTCGACCCGGCGACCTCCAGTGTGCCGTTGATAACCTGTATTGCCGATATCGCCGGTATCCTGATCTACTTCTCGGTGGCCACCGCGTTGCTGACCCTGCCGCATCCCTGACGGCGGGGACGATGCCCCGGATTTGCCGGCCGGGAATCAATTCCCGGTTCTTCAGGTCTACGGCGATGATGGAAGCCTGGCACATGCCGTGCCCGGGCAAACACGCGAAGGAGAATTGGATGTTGCTGCCCAGGTTTGCCGCGGCCCTTGTGCTGGCCGCAGTCGCGTCGCCGCTTGTTGCCGCCACCCCCAGTGGTGCCGGTCAACCCCCCCGCGTGGAGTCCAGCGCGGGCGAGGGCCAGCGGGAATTCCGGCAATCGTCCGCACAGGACCGCGAATCCCTCACGCTGACCGTCTACCAGAATGGCCAGACGCTGGTACACGACAGGCGGGAGGTTGGTCTGGTCAGCGGGCTGAATCGGCTGGCGTTGCTGGATGTCAGCCCGCAGTTGCGGGCCGAGACCCTACAGCTTCATGGCGAGCACCCGCTGGCCATTCGCGCCCAGCGGATGGAACGGGGGCTGTTGACACGTCAGGCGCTGCTTGATGCTCACGTGGGCCGCGTGGTGGAACTGCGTCGCCAGCGGCCGGATGGCGAGGAGCACGTCGTCGAGGGCGTGCTGCGTAGCGCTGCTGACGGCCATGCGGTGGTGGAACTGGAACATGGTGTCGAGGTCGTGGATTCGGCGTCGCCGTGGCGGCTGGTGTTCCCGGCGCTGCCGCCCGGTCTGCGCGCCGAGCCGGGCCTGGTGCTTGAGCTGGAGACGGAATCGCCGGGCAGGCAGTCGCTGGAAATGCTCTATCTGACCGGCGGCCTCGGCTGGCAGGCCGACTACGTGGTCACGCTGGAGGACGAGGCGTTGCGGCTGATGGGGTGGGCCACGCTGGACAACAGCACCGGTACCGCCTTCGAGCAGGCGCGGGTGCGCCTGGTGGCGGGGGCGCCGGCCGGCCGGGGAGACATGTATCTGGCGCGCCAGGCCATGACCATGGAAGCGGACATGCCTTCCGAGCAGGCGGAGGGGGACTACCGGCTGTACACGCTGGAAGGCGAGGTGGATCTCGGTGACGCCCAGCGCAGCCAATTGCCGCTGTTCCTGGAGACCCGCCTGCCGATGGAGCGGGAGTATCGCATGCAGACCGCCGTTCGGGGCCAGGCCGCCCCTGGCGAGCGGCGCCAGCCGGTGACCGTTCATCTGCGCTTCGACAATGCCGCCGAGGACGGAAACCGTGCCTTGCCCGCGGGGACGGCACGCGTTTATCAGCGTGACGCAAGCGGCGAGTCCCTGTTCCTGGGCGAGGACCGTCTGCCCGCCACAACGGCAGGTGGTGAGGTGGAGTTGACCGTGGGTACCGCCTTCGACGTCACCGCCACGCGCGAACAGACCGCCTATCGGCGGCTGGGCGAACGGGCCGAGGAACAGGCGTGGAGCATCAGGCTGCGCAATACGCTGGACCGTGACGTGCGTGTCCGCGTGGAGGAGCAGATTATCGGCGACTGGACGCTGCTGGATGCCAGCCATGATCCGCGGAGCGAACAGGGGCGCCTGCTGGTCTGGAGCATGGACGTGCCGGCGGGTGAGGAAACCGAGCTCCGCTACCGCGTGGAGGTGCGGCGCTAGTAAGTTCCCGTTGTGGGCAAGGCAGGGAGAGGGCCTCTGCCCGTACAGGCCGGCGGCTCAGATGGCTCAGCTGCCGACCGCCAGCGTGCGCCAGCGCTGGGAGAATTCCTCGTCCTCCATCAGGACTTCACTGGGCTTGCCGAACAGGAAGCCCTGCATCTGCATGCACTTCAGCTTGCGCAGGTGCTGGAGCTGGCTGTGTGTCTCCACGCCCTCGGCAACGATTTTCAGTCCCAGGCCCTGCCCCATGGCGATAATGGCGCCGACCAGCTTGTGGCTCTCGCCGCTGTCGGCCAGGGCGCGAATGAATGACTGGTCGATTTTCAGCGTCTGGATGGGCAGGCGCTGGAGGTAGCTCAACGAGGAATACCCGGTGCCGAAATCGTCAACCGCGAAGCTCACGCCGTGCGCGGTGAGCTGGCGCAACTTGCCCACCACGTTATCCAGATTGCTCATCAGCAGGTGTTCGGTGATCTCCAGCTCCAGGCGCTCGGGCGGGAAGCCCTCCTCCCGGAGGATGCCCAGGATGTCCTGAACGAAATCGGGCTGGCCCACGTGAAGCGGAGACAGATTCACGGCCAGGCGGATGCCCTGTCGGTTGGCGGCTGGCCAGCCCAGCACGGTGCGGCAGGCCTGCCGCAACACCCAGCGGCTGATGCCGACGATGGCGCCGGTCTGTTCGGCCACCGGGATGAACTCCATCGGCGAGATCAGGCCCAGGCTCGGGTGTTGCCAGCGCACCAGCGCTTCCACCGTCGTGACACGGCCTGCCTCGACGTCGATCTGCGGCTGGTATGCCAGCCGCAGTTCGTTTTTCTCCAGGGCATGGCGCAGGCCGTGTTCCAGATTCACGTGATGGTCCACCCGGCTGCTCATCACCGGCTCGAACACCGCCCAGCGGCCACGGCCCTGTTCCTTGACATGGTACATGGCGACATCGGCGTGCTTCACCAGCGTCTCCACGGTTTCGCCATGATCCGGGGCGATGGCGATGCCGATGCTTACCCCCAGGTAGAGCTCCCGGTCCTCCACCTGGAAGGGCTCCTCCAACGCCTTCACGCACTTTTCCGAGACGCGGATAGCGTCCATTTCCGACTGGACGGTCGGCAGCAGCACGGTGAATTCGTCGCCGCCCAGCCGGGCCAGCGTGTCGCCCTCGCGCAGGCAGCGGCGAAGGCGCTGCGCCACCCGTTCCAGCAGCGTATCGCCGACACTGTGACCAAGGCTGTCGTTGACCATCTTGAACCGGTCCAGATCCAGGAACAGCACGGCGAGCTTCTCGCCGCTGCGCTGGTTGCGGCTGATGGTCGCCATCAGCCGGTCCTTGAACAGCGCCCGGTTGGGCAGCCCGGTCAGCAGGTCATGGTAGGCCTGGTAGCGGATCATCGCCTCGGCGTGCTTGCGCTCGGTGATGTCGCGCACGATGCCATAGGTGCCCAGCAGGGCGCCGGGCTGGCTGTCTTCCGCCTGGGCATAGATGCCCATGGCGTTGACTTCCACCACCACCATCCGTTTTTCGTCAGGACCGTCCCCGGAACGCAGCAGCCGCAGTTCCAGATTGCGGGTGGCACGCTCGCCGGTGCGGCGATCATTCATGCCATGGCGGGCCAGCGGCAGATCCTCCGGCAATACCAGTTGCTCGTAGTGCCTGCCCAGCAGGCTTTCGGGGCGGTAGCCCAGCAGTCGCTCGGCGGTGGAGTTCAGGAACGTGAAGTGGCCCTCCGGATCGAGGATGTAGATGAGATCCGGTGAACGGTCCACGATGAAGCGGTAAAGCTGTTCCGATCGCTGCAGACGGTTCTGGTAGAAACGGTTTTCGCGGGTCAGGCGGCGATTGTCCAGCGCGTTGCCCAGCGTCAGCAGCAGTTCTTCCGGCGCATAGGGCTTGCGGAGGAAGTCCCGGGCGCCGTTGCGCAGCGCCTGGATTGCCACGGTCTGGGAGGGGTCGGTGGTGGAAACCACCACGTGCAGTTCCAGCCCACGCTCACCGGCGAAGCGCATGAGCTGCTGTCCCGCCTTCTCCGGATGGAGCAGGTCCACCAGCAGCACGCCGTAACGCCCGGAGGCCAGCATGTCCATGGCTTCGCTGGCGGTCTCGGCGGTGTCCAGCGGCAGATCGTTCGCACCCGCAAGCGCCCGCAGGCTGTCGAGCAGTCTCGGCTGGTGATCGACAGCGAGAATGCGATCCCCGCTGGTTAATCGCGCTTTGTTTGTCGCCATTTGCCCGGCCCACCCCTGACGGCGAAGTGTTGTTGCTGATCTGCTCGCCGCGATTACACGTTGGCTGCTTGTGGTTCCCTTCCGTTCCAGGCGTTACTGCGCGCCCTTCGGCGCGGGCCACAGAATCTGGACGCGGAGCTTCTGCCCCTTGTTGTACGACCAGTTCACCAGGCCACCTTCCTCACGTAAATGCTGACGGGCCTGATGCAGGCCGCGGTCATTATCCAGGCGCGCGAAATCCGTCTCCGTGCTGTCTGTTTCCAGCGACAGTTCATAATAGCGCTCGCCGTTGATTCTGACATCTGCCGATGTGGCCAGCGTCAGTTCGCGCATTGCCCCCGAGTTTCCGAGCAGGCGGAACAGCGCAAGCATCAGGCTGCGCAACTCGGTTGCTGGTGCGCTCTGCCCGTCCAGCTTGCCGTCGGTATGCTGATGCACCGGCAGACCGGGTGGAAGCAGCTCCGCCTGACGGGCGATCATCACCAGTTCCTGGACGATCTGGTTGGCGTCTGCCCGGCCGGCCGCCGCGGGCACGCTGCCTTCGCCGAGCCGGCCAAGAATCTGGGAGACCCGTTCCATCTCGTCCATGATGGTTATCAGGCTCTCGTGGCCGGGGTGCGCCTCGTCCACCTGTTTCTGAAGCACGTGGAGGTAGTTGCGGATCACGGTCACCGGGTCGCCCAGCTCCCGGCTGAGCTCCAGTGTGTGCTGCCGCTGCTGCCAGAGCGAGTCGGCTTCGGCCTGTTGCCGAAGCACCCGGGCACGGCGCGCCTGGTCCAGCAGGCCCGCTGCCTCGCCGGCGAAGGCCAGCAGCAGTTCCGATTGATCCAGCAGCGCCGAGATCTGCGTATGGCGGATGCCCAGAACCAGCACGCCGCATGCTGTTCCCTTGTGGCGCAGGGGAAGGCAGAGAATGCCATCGCCGGGCAGCCGGGAGGCCAACTGGCGGTCGATCACCGACAGCCGTTTCGCCTCTTCCGGATCCAGCGTGTGCAGCGGCCGGCTCTCCAGCAGGCAGCGGGCGATCTGGCTGCGCTGGGCATCCAGCGGCAAGCGGAGGGCCTCCAGTTCGTCGCCCGGCGCCCACGGAACCGAGGCCTGCAGGGATTTGCCGTCGGCGCTGACCTGCAGGCAGACCGGCATGCGCGTGCCGAACAGCAGTGCCATCCCCTGGGCGATGATTTCGATTTCGCAGGCATCGCCGGCCTGGCGCAGTTGCGGGGCGATGCTGCCCAACAGTGCGGAATTGCGGACCTGGTCCATCAGTGCCGACCGTGTGGGAGGCACTCCGGCTTCCGGCTCCGCGTCCTCGTCTCCCAGGGCCTTGACCAGGGCTTCGGTTTCCCGCATGGCCTGGTGGTGAAGCCGGCTGGTGGCGGCCCGGCCCAGATCCAGCAGCGTCGCCGCGGCATGCAGGGACTCTGCATTCGGTTCCGCCGGCATGTCCGCCAGCAGACTGGCGAGGTGAACCACGCGGACCAGGGGGTGCGCATCCACCAGTTGATCCAGCGGTGCGTGATGGTAGCGCAGGGCATCGGTCAGGAAGCCGGGCAGATCCCAGCGCTCTACCAGTGCGGCCGCCAGTTCGTCATGGGAGGTGCCGAACGCCTCCTTTTCGAGCTCGACCAGTTCCAGCCCCTCGGCGGCGGCACGCTGACGCAACTGCTGCATCTGCTCCCGGTAGAGCACCGACAGCAGCGGCTGGCCGATGTCGTGGAGCAGCCCGGCCAGATAGGCCTGGTCGGTATCCACGTCGGCGCTGAACTCGGCCAGCTCGCGGGCGATCACCGCGGCGCCGAGACTGTGGCGGAAAAATGTCGGGAGCCAGCCATGGTGCTGGCCATCAAGCCGGTAGAAGAACTGGTGGATGCCGGCGATAACGCCGATGGTGTTGACGGTTTCCAGGCCCAGCAGTTGTATGGCCTGCTTGATATCGGCCGGTCTCTTGCCGCGCGCATACACCGGGGAACTGGCGACCGCCAGCAACCGGACCGAAATGGCAGCATCCTGGCCGACCAGCGATTCCACATCCCGTGAGCAGGGTTCCGGGTGCTGGCAGGCACGCAACAGGGCCAGCAGGACCGGAGGGAAGGAGGGAAGCTGGTCAAGCCGGTGCGGCTCGCACAGAGAATCCACCGAAACCGACATGTCGTCACTATTCAGCAGAGTGCCTGACAGGTCAAGTGGTTACACGGACGAGGCGAGCGATTTCGTGAACCAGGCACGCATATGGAGATCGGCATGGGCCGCGTGTTCACGCAAACAGCGGCTGCAGCGTGACGGCGACGCCGGCGCCGATGGCCGCTCCGGCCAGAACGTCGCCGGGATAATGCAGCCCCAGCACGGGGCGGGAGAGCGCGATCAGCAGGGTGAACGGTACGGCAAACCATGCCCAGTCGCCGTGGTGGCCGATCAGCACGACGGAGAAAGCGACCGCGTGCAGCGTGTGGCCGGATGGGAAACTGTATTGGTCCAGCACCAATGCGGAAGGTGCGACATCGGGAATGACCTCGTAGGGCCTGGGCCTGCCGGTGGCGTGCTTGAGTGCCTTGTAGACCAGCAGGCAGATCAGCCCGGTCAGCAGCATCTGGATGGCCAGCCGGCCGCCGGTCTGCAGCCCGTGAATGACCGGTAGTGCGGCGATGATGCTGTACCAGACCACGCCGTTACCCAGCCGGCTGACCAGTCGCAGCAACCCACAGAGCGGACGATAGCGGGCGCCGCGGTTCAGCCAGAGCAGGCTGGCGCGTTCCAGTGCGGGAATCAGAGCGAGCGGTGTGGTGCTCATGCTGCCTCCGTCCTCCTGTCGACTGCAGCGCAGTATCTGGGCGGCCGATGACAGAACGGTGATGCCCGCGGGGCAGTTTCGTGACAGTTGCCGCGCGGGGCTGGCGGTGGATGCGCGATGGAGCGCAGAATGTGCGCGGGGGCTTCCGTGCCTGCGAAGCGCTGAAGTCTTTACCCCGTCGCGCTACGACCAGGAGTTTCGTGATATCAGGCGCGATGACACGCGCCGTGGCTTTCGTCCGTCCGACGTTGCCATGAGGAGGAGAACGATGAATCCGAGGATTGTCCTGCTGTTGTGCCTCAGCCTGTGGCTTGTCGGCTGTGCCCAGACCGGGCAGCAGGTTCAGCTCAAACCGGAACCCGCGATGGCCGAATCCGATCTGGGGCAAGGCTTGCAGATCGCCGTTCGTGGCCACGACACCCGGTCCTCGCGCAACCTGGGTGTGCTGGAGAATCGGGTCAGTGACGACGCGCTGGTCACCACCGACCAGGATCTGGCCAAGATCATGGGTGAAGCGACGGCGCGGGCGCTGGCGCAGAAGGGCTTCGATCCATCCCGCTGGGATGGCGGCGCCGAGCGGCGGCTGACGGTCACGCTGGACCAACTGGAGCACCGGGTCAGCAGCGACATGCCCCGCAACGTGGAAACGCGGATCGCGCTGTCTTTCGAGGCGCACAACGGTGATCGGCGCCTGCGCGGAGCCTCCCGCCACACGCGCACCGACCAGATGACCTACCGTCCCGGTCCGGAGGAAACCGGCGAATTCATCAGCAACGCGCTTGCCAGCGGCCTGGAGAGGCTGCTGAACGACGAGATGCTGCGTTTCCTTGCCCGCGAGAACTGATCAATGGCTCCCAAGGAACCATGCGGCCTGACGATGTTCCAAGTCGCTATGGATGAACCACGCGTGCAGGTCCTTGCCGGTTGGAACGTTGCCATGGCGAAAATCGTGATCGGCCCCCTCGCAGCGGTGCTGCTTGTCCTGGGCATCGCGCATGCCCAGGCTGACGTGGGCGAGACAGGCACGGCGGCCGGTGCGTTGCCGGGTTTTGCCGCCGAGTACGAGCTCAGGCGCAACAATGTGCGCGCCGCCAGGCTGGAGCGCAGCCTGCACTGTGACGACGGCAATTGCCGTTTCTCCTCCGAGGGGCAGACAGTCGGGTTTGCCGATCTGCTGCTGCGTGGCCGTATCGAGGAATGGACGCAGTTCCACCTGAGCGATGGCGAAATCCGGCCGCGGGAGTACTACTACCGGCAGCGTGCCCGCGGTGGCAACAACGAGTACACCCGACTGTTCTTCAACCCCGACACGGGGCGCGTCAGCAGCCGCGGAGATGAGCGCTGGGACGCCCAGGTCGAGGGCGAGACCATGGATGAACTGCTCTCCCAGCTTCGCCTGATGATGGCGGTGCGCGCCGGCGAGACAGACATGCAATTCAGCGTGGTGGAGGGTGACGGCGAGGTCGACAGTTATCGGTTCCAGGTAGTCGGCAGGGAGTCCGTGGATACACCGGCAGGAACCTACGAGGCGGTGAAGGTGGAGCGTGTCGGCGGCTCATCCCGTCGCAAGACCACCATGTGGTTCGCCACCGAACTGGAGTACATCCCGCTGGTGGTCGAGCATGAGCGCGTCGGCAGGGAAACGTACCGGGCCTCGCTGCTGGATCTCAAGCAGGCGCCATGACCGGCCTTGCCGGTTCCGCACTGAGGCTGTGATTGCCGGAACTCAATCCGACTCTCCCACGTACAGCACACGCCAGACCGCGCCGCGCTGGGAGTCCGTGATGTACAGGCTGCCGTCCGGTCCCTGGGCCAGGCCCATGGGGCGGCGGTCGGCATCCTCGGGGCTGAGGACGGTGTCGGTACCGGCGAAGCCGTCCGCGAACACCTCCCACTCCCGCTCGCTGTTGATGCGCCCGTTGCTTCCGAACGGCACGAACGCCACCTTGTAGCCGCGCTGTTCCTCGGGCGCCCGGTTCCAGGAGCCGTGGAAGGCAACAAAGGCGCCATAACGGTACCGTTCGGGGAACTGTCTGCCGCTGTAGAACAGCAGGTCGTTGGGTGCGTAGTGAGCGGGAAATGCCATTTCCGGCGGCGGATAGCGGTCATTGCAGGCCGCGGAGCCACGGCCGTCGCCGCCGTACTCCGGTGCGAGCACGCGTGTCTCCCGTTCACTGTCGTGATAGCAGTAGGGCCAGCCGAAATTGGCGCCCTCGGTCACCCGCAGGAATTCCTCTGACGGCTGCCGGGCATTGGTCTTGTCGTCGTAGATCTCTGGCCAGAGCTCCGACAGCTGGTCGCGGCCGTGCTGGACCACATACAGTTGCTGGTCGAGGGGGCTCCAGGCCATGGCGACGGCATGGCGAATGCCGGTGGCATAGTGCTGGACGTCGACCTGCTGCTGGCCACGCTCATTGCCATCGAACTTCCAGATGCCGCCGCCGCGCTCGAGCTCGGGACAGGGATCCAGGCCCGGCGAGCCGGGCCGGCGGTCTTCTTCCTGACAGTTGTTCGAAGGCGCGCCGGAATTCACGTACAGATTGCCGTCTCCGTCCAGGACAAACGATTTGGCGGCATGCGACGACTGCTGCGGAAAGCCGGAGGCAACCACGTGGGCATCCCCGTTCGGGCCCAGATGCTTGTCGTGCAGCGTGAAGCGGATGATGCGCCGGTCTTCGCCGAAATACAGATGGTTGTTGCGAATGGCGATGCCGGTGCCGCCGTTCTCGCCGAACCGCATCAGCTCGTTCATGCGGCCGTCGCCGGTGGTGTCACGCATGGCTGCCACCCCACCCACCTGGTCGTCGCGGTCGCGCACGGCCACGTAGACGTCGCCGTTGTCCGCAACGGCAACGTGGCGCGCGTTGCCCAGATCGTCCGCAATCTGCAAGGCGCAGAACCCATCGGGGAGTTCGAGCCCGCCGTTGTCCTCGTCGCACTGGGGTCTGTCGCTGGACAATGCCGACCCGGGGATCGCCAGGCCCACAATGCTCGCCACCACCGCGAGCAGCATCCTACTCTGCATTCTTCCTCCGGGCGTGTTTTCCTTGGCTCCGCCGGCCAGCGGGCCTCCTCGGTATCGTTCCTGGAGGCCGTGGGGCCCTGCCCCGGTATGTCCGGGAAGCACGCACCCCATCACGCAGTCGCATGATGAGCGCGGAGTTCCCGGATGCTTCTGCTTCCGATTAATTGTGTACCAAAAGGTTCCTTTTGCAGGGTCCCGTAACCCAGGTTCGTTGCCTTTGTGCGGGTCGGCCGGCCTCTGGCTCACGGAGACAACGACGGCATACCCGGGTATGTGGCCGAGTCGAACTGCACGCGGTATGCTGACGCAATAGGACATGGCGCGGCAAGCGCCAGCGGGAGCAGGGGACATGTCGAGGCTCCCGGCACGTAGCGCGCCCGCGGCGCGCTCGGGTGCGGCGAACAGCGGCTGCCGGATGCGCCGGTAGCTTGCCGGGAACAGCCCGGCGTCATCAAGCTGTCACGGGGATCGGCCTAGGCTGGTTCCACGGATCCCGCGAGGGAGGCCCACTGCGGGAAGCGTGCAGGCTTCAGCGCTTCCCCAAGCTGTCACTGCCGGAGGTGCCATGGTCAGGATCGACAAGAAAGCCCGTCGTGCCTATGTCCTCGATACCAACGTCCTCATTCACGATCCCTCCTGCCTTTTCAAGTTCAAGGAACACAGCGTCATCATCCCGATGACCGTGCTGGAAGAACTCGACCAGCTCAAGCGCGGCAACCACGATACCGCTCGGAGCGCACGCCAGGCCACGCGTACGCTGGGATCGTTGCTGGACAAGGTTGACATGGATGCGGTGGCTGCGGGCGTGCCGCTGAAGGCGGCCGACGGCAGCCAGCCCGGCGGGCGCTTGTTCTTTCCGCTGCCGCATACCGGCGGCCCGGCACCGGGCCTGGACGCACAGGTTGCCGACAACCGCATTATCGCCGAAGCGCAGTTTGCCCAGCAGGCCCGGCCGGACGAGTCGGTTATCCTGGTCAGCAAGGACGTCAACCTGCGCGTGAAATGCGCGGCGCTGGGGATTCCGGTGGAAGACTACCGGAATGACCGCGTGGTGGACGACATCGAGGCCATGAGCAGCGGCATGACCGTGGCCGGTGGCAACTTCTGGGAGCGCAACAAGGGCGAGATCGAGTCCTGGCAGGAAGGGGGGCGCGCCTACTACAGACTGCGCGGGGAGATGGTCCGGGACTGGTACCCGGGCCTGCTGGTCTGCGAGACCGACCAGGGCGGGAATTTCGAGGGCCTGGTGCGATCCTGCGACGGCGAGGAGGCGGTGCTGGAGCTGTGTCGCGATTTCCGCGCCGAACGTCATGCGGTCTGGGGCGTCAACGCGCACAACGTGTTGCAGAACTTCGCCTTCAATCTGTTGCTGGACGAGGAAACCGATCTGGTCACGCTGGCCGGCCCGGCCGGTACCGGCAAGACCTACATGGCCCTGGCCGCGGGCCTGCACCAGTTGTACGAGGAGCGGCGCTTCGAGCGCATCGTCATCACCCGGGAAACCATCGCCATGGGCGAGGAAATCGGCTTCCTCCCCGGTACCGAGGAGGAAAAGATGGCACCCTGGATGGGCGGCATCCAGGACAACCTGGACACGCTGCTACGGACCGAAGACGGCTGGGCCAGCGCGGCGACCCGGGACATGCTCTCCGGCCGCCTGCTGTTCCGTTCGCTGGGGTTCATGCGCGGCCGGACCTTCAATGACACCTATCTGATCATCGACGAGGCCCAGAACCTCTCGCCCAAGCAGATCAAGAACCTGGTCACCCGGGCCGGCCGCAACACCAAGATCGTCTGCCTGGGCAACGTCAACCAGATCGACAGCCCCTATCTGACCGAGACCACCTCCGGCCTGACTTATCTGGTGCAGCGTTTCCGCAGCTGGGCCCATGCTGCCCATGTGACGTTGAAGGACGTGGAGCGTTCGCGCCTGGCGCTGGCCGCCGAAGACCTGCTCTGAACTGCAGACTGCCCCCGTCCGAATGCTGCCGGACGGGGGCAGCGTTTCCTCAAACCGTCGCAGAATCGCCGCCGATTCGTCATCGAGCCATCACGTTGCTGTAACGCTGTCGCGTCAAGGTATTCCCGCCTTGCATAACACACTCTCAGGGGATACCGCACATGATGAATAAAGACCGTGATCTGGTCATCCAGGGCGATGACGGGGATGAGGCGCTTTGCAACCAGTCGGGCAACCGCCCGTTTGCCAGTGTACTTGAGGCTCGCTTCGGCCGCCGGGACGTGCTGAAGGGCGGGCTTGGCGCTGCGGTGCTCGGCGTATTCGGTGGTGTGACGCTGGCCGGCTGCAACTCCAGCTCCAGTAGCGGTGGCGGCGGCGGAAACGGCGGTTCCGCCGACCTGCTCGGTTTCGAGGCCATTCCGACCAGCGAAGCGGACGACATCATCGTGCCGGAGGGCTACAGCTACCAGGTCATCGGCCGCTGGGGCGATCCGATCATCGGGGGTGCGCCGGGGTTCGACCTGAGCAACAGCGGCGCGGACCAGGCCGGGCAGATCGGCTCCCACCACGACGGCATGCACTTCTTCCCGATCGAGGGCGAGGATCCCTACGAGGGCAGTTCCGAGGACGGTCTGCTGGTGCTCAACCACGAGTATGTGGAACCGCGCTACATGCACCAGTCCGCCGTGGGCGAGCCCATGGACCGCAACGGCATCCCGGTCCAGGGTGATGGCACTCGCGACCCGGACGAAGTGCTGAAGGAAATGAACGCCCATGGCGTGAGTGTCTACCGCGTCCGGAAAAATGCCGACAACACCTGGGACATCCAGTTCGATGCCCTGAACCGCCGGGTCACCGCGTTGACACCGATGGAAATCCAGGGGCCAGTGCGTGGCTCGGACCTGGTGAAGACCCTGTACAGCCCCCAGGGTCACGGTACCCGCGGCACGCTGAACAATTGCGCGCATGGTGTGACTCCGTGGAATACCTACCTCGCGGCCGAGGAGAACTGGGCGGGTTACTTCCGCAACCGTGACAGCAGCGGTGATCCGCAGCCGCGCGAGCACCAGCGCTACGGCGTGCGCGCCGGCGTCAGCCGCTACGGCTGGGAACTGGCGGAGGGCGGTGCGGACGAGTACGTGCGTTTCAACGCTGCTCCGATCGGCGCCAGTGCCACGGAAGACTACCGCAATGAACCCAACTGCTTTGGCTGGATGGTGGAAATCGACCCCTTCGCGCCGGAGAGCACGCCGAAGAAGCGCACCGCCCTGGGGCGTTTTGCGCATGAAGGCGTGGTGTTCCATCCTGGTGAAGAAGGTCGCCCGGTGGTCTGCTACTCCGGTGACGACGCCCAGTTCGAGTACATCTACAAGTTCGTCAGCGCCCAGGCGTTCTTCCGTAACACCGCCGGCGGCCACCTGCTGGATACCGGCACGTTGTACGTGGCGAAGTTCAACGACGACGGCACCGGCGAATGGCTGCCGCTGGTCTACGGCCAGAACGGCCTGGACGAGGCCAACGGCTTCAGCAGCCAGGCCGACGTGCTGGTGAACACCCGTCTGGCCGCCGACTTCATCGGCGCCACGCCGATGGACCGCCCGGAATGGGGTGCCGTGGACCCGAACACCCGTCAGGTCTACTTCACGCTGACCAACAACTCCAACCGCGGCGGCAGCGGCCGGCCGGACGTGGACGAGGCGAACCCGCGCGGCCCCAATCCGCATGGCCACATCATCCGCTGGAGGGAGAACGGCAACGACCCCGCGGCCACCACGTTCCAGTGGGACATCTTCGCCTTCGCCGGCGACACCAGCGAGGATGAACTGGCGGGCGGTTTCGACCTGCACGGCAATGCGCTGACCGAGGACAACATCTTCAGCTCGCCGGACGGCCTGTGGATCGACAACGACAGCCGCATCTGGATCCAGATGGACATGAGCGAAAGCGTGATGAACACCAATCCGGTGTACGCCATGATGGGGAATAACTCCATGCTGGCCGCGCACCCGGAGACCGGCGAGATCCGCCGCTTCCTGACCGGTCCGGTGGGGCAGGAGATCACTGGCGTGATCACCACTCCGGACCAGCGCACCATGTTCATCAACGTGCAGCACCCTGGTGCCACCACCACGGCCGGCGAGTTCGAGGCCGGCACGCTGAACGGTACCTGGCCTGACCACAATGGCGGCTACGCCCGTTCGGCCACCGTGGTCATCTGGAAGGACGACGGCGGCAAGATCGGGACCTAGTCTCTGCTTCCGCTCAACCAGCAGCCCGGCCCACGCCGGGCTGCTTCATTTTTTACGGAGGTCATCATGGGTCTGGCAGGAATTTCACCGAGTTCGCTGCTTCTGATTCTGCTGGTGGTTCTGGTTGTCTTCGGCACCAAGCGCCTGCGCGGGCTGGGCGGCGATCTGGGGCAGGCCGTCAGCGGATTCCGCAAGGCGGTGAAGGAGGGCGACGGGGTCGCCGAGGATGTGGCGAAACTGGAGCAGGACGGCGGGTTGAACGTCAGCGGCGTTGCGGAGAAGCGCTCGGAAAGCGCCTGAGCGCGCGCCAGTCTCGCCCTGACCGGTGTCTGACATAAAGCGATGCGCGCCGTTGGGTGGCTTCGATCCGGCCGACGGCGGGAGGTTTGCTTCCGGACACGCCGTAAACCCATCCCTGGGGGCTTGTCGGCGAGGTCCCTCTCGCCGACAGTCCGGAAGCAAACCTCCCGCCATCGGCCTGGGTTCGGGGACGCTGCGGTATCCGGCGAAGCCGGATTGGTGGATATCGGCTTCGCCTCCATCCACCCTACGCCGGATGGAAGCCCACGTAGGGGAGTAACCGCGCAGCGGTTGCTACCATCGGGCGCAAGCCCGAACCAGGACGCGCTTTCCGGCCTGCGGCCGGATCGGTGGCAATCGCCCGCGGCGATTACCACCCTACGCCGACTACGCCGGAAGCCCCTCTCGAAGCTGCGACCGAGGCAAGGCCTGGACCGGGTCAGGTCGGATCGAAACCACCACGCCAACCGCTAATCTGAGCCCCCACGCCGAGGCAGGTTTCAGTCGTGGGTTTATGCCGATTCCGAATCCAGCCCGACGTTGTTCTTCTGCAGGACCTGGTCGGCACGGTAGCTGGAGCGTACCAGTGGGCCGGAGACCACTTCCAGGAAGCCCATCTCCAGGCCCCAGCGGCGGTACTCGGCAAACTGCTCGGGGGTCACGTAGCGCTCCACCGGGAGGTGGTTCACCGTGGGACGCAGGTACTGGCCGAAGGTGACGATGTCCACGTTCGCCGCCTTCAGGTCCTGCAGCGCCTCGCGGATCTCGTCGTCCGTCTCCCCCAGACCCAGCATCAGGCTGGTCTTGGTCAGCACCTCGGGGCGGTGCTGCTTGGCGTGGGCCAGCACCGCCAGCGTCTGCTCGTAGGAGGCGCGCCGGTCACGCACGACGTGGGTCAGGCGTTTTACCGTCTCGACGTTCTGGGCGAACACTTCCAGCCCGGAGTCCACCACCGTCTCCACATCCTCGAGCCGGCCCTGGAAATCCGGAGTCAGCGCCTCCACCGCAGTTTCCGGGTTCATCTCCTTCACCGCCCGTACGCAGGCCGCATAGTGGCCTGCGCCGCCGTCGGGCAGATCGTCCCGGTCCACCGAGGTCAGTACCACGTAATTCAGCCCCATGAGCTGGACAGACTCGCCGGTGTTG
The DNA here is from genome assembly GCA_050485425.1 of Ectothiorhodospiraceae bacterium. GTDB lineage: Bacteria > Pseudomonadota > Gammaproteobacteria > Nitrococcales > Aquisalimonadaceae > LSCE01. The sequence continues at coordinate 33,042 of JBJHBJ010000043.1, forward strand.
AACGGCTCATCCGGGTCCAGCCAGCCCTTCGGGTTGCCCGTATCCACCGCGCAGAAGCGGCAGGCGCGGGTGCAGACAGCGCCCATCAGCATGATGGTGGCGGTGCCGGCGTTCCAGCACTCGCCGATGTTCGGGCACATGGATTCCTCGCACACCGTCGCCAGCTTGTGCTCGCGGACGTTGCGCTTGACCGCGTTGTAGCCGGCCCCGCTGGGCACCTTCGCCCGCAACCACGAGGGCTTGTTGCCGCGCGGCACGGGAGCGGCCTGCGGATTGTGCTTGATGCCGTTCTTGATGGCGCGGAAGCCGTGTTCAGTCTCGAACTTGGTTCCGCTCTGCACGACGACGGGAATGCCTTTCAACTGGCTCATCGGCTCGCTGCACCCGGGTGGATGAGGTGGAGGGATAGTTTGAAGCACACGCCGGCGACTGTAAAACCCGCTGTGGGCCGGGGAATGGGTCAGCACCTGTTCAACTCAGCAGCCGGCGCTTGGCCTCGTTGACGCGGCTGGCCAGGTAATCGGAGCCGCCGCGGTCCGGGTGCAGCTTCTGGATCAGGCGGCGGTGCGCGGCGACCACGGTGTCACGATCGGCGTCCGGCGCGACACCCAGGATGGCGCCGGCCTCTTCCCGGGTCATCGCCTGCTGCCGACCCATATCCTGGTCGCGCCGCCAGCGCGCGCCGTAGGTGCGGTCCAGATAGGCCTGCACGAGCGCGGCCGACTGGCCGTCCTTCTGGCGGCAGTCGTCCAGTAGCTCCAGTACCTGATCCATGGACAGCCGGCTCAGCCGCCAGCCGCGCCAGGGCCCACGCAGCACGTCGCCGTCCATGGTGCCGCTGTCCTGATCGATCCAGACGGTGACCATCTGGCTGCGCATACTCGGGCCGCCGCCGGAGGAGCCGACGCGGGCACCGAACAGCCGGCGGGCCATGGGCAGCAGGCTGATGAAGGGCAACAGCCTGCGCGCCATCAGTAGTGCACCCATGACAATCCCGGCCAGCCAGTGTATCCGCCCCAGCACCAGCAGCAGCAAGATGAAGCCCAGGGCGGCCCATAGCAGCAGCGAGCTTCCCTGGCGGCGGATCCAGGGGATGCGGTGGCCGCCGAGCAGATAGATGATCAGCCCCAGCAGCGCCAGGGCGACGACGACTTGAATCACGAAAACCGGAACCAGGGTGTCTGAGCCATGGGCCGCATTGTCCGGTAATGCACCCCGTTGGGAAAGCACCGGATTGTGACAGGGCGGGTCTTCGATGAATACGGACACTGGGGTAGGCTGACGCGAACCATGCTGACCGGGAGCAGACCCTTGTCCGATTCCGCCGGATTCGCACTGCACGAACACCGCCTGGGCGTCACGCTGGCGGCGCTGGGTACGCTGGTGCTGAGCTTCGACGCGCTGCTGGTGCGGCTGGCCGTGGCCGACGCCTGGGACGTGATCTTCTGGCGTGGCCTGTTCATGGCCCTGTCGCTGACGCTGGCGCTGCACCTGCTGCGGCGGCGCTGGAGCTGGCGGGCGCTGTGGCAGGGGGGCTGGCCGGCCGGTGCCGCCGCCGCAGGGTTCGCGCTCACCCTGGTGCTGTTCGTGATGGCCGTACTGAATACCCGCGTCGCCAACGTGGTGGTGATCATGGTGCTGGCACCGTTCTTCGCCGCCCTGCTGTCCGGGCTCTTCCTGCGCGAGTGGGTGCCGCTGCGCACCTGGCTCGCCATGTTGGTCTGCTTGGCCGGGCTGCTGATCGTGTTCGCGGGCTCGCTGGGTTTCGGCGGCTGGCTGGGCGATCTGTTCGCCCTGCTGGCGGCGCTGGCGCTGGGCGCGAATCTCACGCTGTTGCGGCGTCACGGCCGGGTGGACCGGCTGGCCGTGGTGGCCGGCGGCGGTGCGCTGGCCTGCGTGCTGGCCCTGTTGCCTGCCAGCCCCGCCGGGGTCGGCGGGGTCAGCCTGTTCTGGCTGGCGGTGATGGGGTTGGTGCAGATGCCGCTGGCGCTCGCGTTGATGGCCGAGGCCACCCGCTATCTGCCATCCGCCGAGGTCTCGCTGTTCCTGGTGGTCGAGACGGTACTGGGCACCTGGTGGGTGTGGGTGGTGCTGGGCGAGGAGCCGCCACCGGCGACGCTGCTCGGCGGCACACTGATCCTGCTTACGCTATTGCTGCATGCCTGGCTGGGGCTTCGGCGGGCTGCCGTTCCAACTCCCGGAAGTAGCCCTCGGTGAGGGCGAGCTGGGTGGCGGCGTCTTCCACGCGCACGAGTTGCCGGCGCATGGATTCCCCGCCGGGTTGTTCGGCCAGGTACCAGCCGATGTGCTTGCGAGCCACGCGCATGCCCTGCCGTTCGCCGTAGAAGTTGTGCAGCTCACGCAGGTGACCCAGCATGATGTCGCGGATTTCGCGTACCGACGGTACCGGCAGGTGGCGGCCGGTGTCCAGGTAGTGGGCGATTTCCCGGAACAGCCAGGGACGTCCCTGGGCCGCGCGGCCGATCATCACGCCCTGGGCGCCGGTATAGGCCAGCACCCGTTCCGCCTGTTCCGGGGTGTGGATGTCGCCGTTGGCCAGCACCGGGATGGTGACGCTGCGGCAGATGGCGCGGATGGTGTCGTATTCCGCCTGGCCGCGGTAGGCATCGGCACGGGTGCGGCCATGCACGGCGAGCGCCCGGATACCCAGCGACTGCGCAAGCTCGGCGATGCGCACGCCGTTGCGCCGGTCCGGCGCCGGGCCGGTGCGGATCTTCAGCGTCACCGGCACGTCCACCGCCTGGACCGTGGCCTGCAGGATTTCGCGCACCAGCCCCTCGTCGGAAAGCAGGGCGGAACCGGCTGCCTTGTTACAGACTTTCTTGGCCGGGCAGCCCATGTTGATGTCGATGATCTGCGCGCCCTGGGCGACGTTGTGACGCGCGGCGTCTTCCATCCATGCCGGCTCGGCGCCGGCGATCTGGATGATGCGCGGCTCCGGCTCACCGCGGTGATCGGCCTTCAGCTGCGATTTCCGGCTGTTGCGCAGCGCCGGGTTGGAGGCCACCATCTCGGAGGCGGCCATGCCGGCACCCAGCGATTTGCAGAGCATGCGGAACGGCCGGTCGGTGACCCCGGCCATCGGTGCCAGTGCCAGGTTGTTTGGGAGGGTGTAGTCGCCGATACGCATGGGTGTTGCCGCTTTCCGGGATCAAAGGCGCATGATACCCGGTGTGCGAAGTGCGTGGCCAGGCGATGCGACGCGGTGGATCTGTTTCCTTGACCGGGAAAACCGACGGAGGACGAGGCTGATGAAAGCCGTATTTCTGGATCTGGATTCCATGGGGGAAGGGCTGGACTATGCCGGCGTCGAGGCAACGCTGGACGAACTGGTCTTTCATAACGAGACGGGGCCGGACCAGGTGCTGGAGCGCGTCCGCGGTTTTCCCGTCATCATCGTGAACAAGGTGATGCTCGATCGGGCGGTGCTGGAAGCGGCACGGCCGAAGCTGATCTGCGTGGTGGCCACCGGGGTGAACAACGTGGACCTCGAAGCCTGCCGGGAGCTGGGCATCACCGTGGTGAACGCACGCGGCTACGGGACCGATGCCGTGGCCCAGCACACGCTGACGCTGATGCTGGCGCTGTCGACGCGTTTGCTGGATTACCACCGTGCGGTGCAGGCGGGCGACTGGCATCGCAGCCGGCAGTTCGGTCTGCTGGACTACCCGATCCGGGAACTGTCCGGGAAGACGCTGGGTATTGTCGGCCTGGGCAACCTGGGCGGGCGCACGGCGGAGCTGGCGCGGGCGTTCGGCATGGAGGTTCTCGTGGCGCAGCGGCCGGGCGGCGAGCCGCGACCGGACCGCGTACCGTTGGAGGATTTGCTGCCGCAGGTGGACATCCTCAGCCTGCATTGTCCTCTGAACGAGCAGACGCAGAACCTGATCGGCGAGCGCGAACTGGGCCTGATGAAGCCGACTGCGTTCCTGATCAACACCTCCCGCGGGGGGCTGGTGGACGAGGTGGCGCTGGCGGAGGCGCTGCGGGCCGGGCGGCTCGGCGGCGCCGGTTTCGATGTGCTGAGCAAGGAACCGCCACGCGAGGGCAATCCATTGCTGGACGACGATATCCCGAACCTGATCGTGACGCCGCATTCCGCCTGGGGCAGCCGGGAAGCGCGGCAACGCATCCTGACACAGCTGGCCGAGAACATCGATGGCTGGAAGCGGGGCAGCCCGTTGCGGGTGGTGGTCTAGGAAAGCGCTGATCCCTTGTCAGAACTTCGGTTCCTTCCGCTCCCGCGCAGGCGGCTCGGTGCGACCGCGTTTGTCCTTGATGGGGACGGCTTGCGGGGCGGGCGGCCTGCCGGGCTCGCCGTGGTCCAGCTGGAGTGCCATGCCGCCCAGGGACTCGATGTCGCGAAAGGTCTCACGCAGCTCGTCTTCGTCCGGCAGGTTGTTGATGTCGTAGCGCAGCAACGGGATGGCCGCTTCGCGCAGCATGGCCTCGGCGTGTTTGTCACGTTGTTCCCGCAGCGATACCACGGCGATCACCTGGAACCGGGTATCGCAGATCAGGAAGTCGGCTGTGTGGGCCTGCATCTCCTGCAGCAGGTGGTGGGTGCGGCGCCCCACCGGGTCGAGTGGGGCGAGAAAGCGCTGGTAGCCGATGCCGGGGATGATCACATGGCCGGGCAATGCCCGGACGAGCGTGCGGTAGCAGGCCTGTTCCATCTGGGACAGCGGCGCCTGCAGCTTGACCCGGGGCGGCTGGGTACGAAGCTTGTAGCGGGCACGCAGGCGCAGCAGCACCAGCAGCGCCAGGATGATCAGGGCGGTGACGGGGATGAAGACGGTGTCCATGGAGCCGTGGCCTGTGATGGAAAGCAATCCGCGAACGATGCGCCTTGGGAAGCGCTGATCTATACAGTACACCGCGTACGCCGTGGCGTGAACGGGTGTGGCGGTACCGCGCACAGGCTGGACCTGCACGCGGAGCGGATCAAGCTGTCTTTCCTCGGCGACGGGTCTTGTGCCGGCGCAAGGCGCCACGGAACGGATCAGTGCTTCCTAACCCATCTGTGCGACCAGCCCCTCCAGTTCGCGGATCATCCGCCCCAGGGCCTGGCTGGCCGTCCGGGCCTGCTCGGCGGCATCGCTGGTGGAGGCCAGTTGCTGCTGAACGCCCGACAGGTTGCGGTTGATTTCCTCGGAAACGGCGTTCTGTTCCTCCGACGCGGTGGCGATCTCGCTGTTACGGTCGTTCATGTTGTCCACCGAAGCTTCCAGCGATTCCATGGCCTCCCGCACCTGCCGCGAGAGGCCCGCCACCTGCTGGCTGGCCTGCTGGCCGCGGGTCATGACCCGGGCCGCTTCTTCGGTACCGTCGGTGAGGCGGCTGATCAGTTCACCAATCTCCGTGGTGGCCTCGGCGGTCCGGCGGGAGAGGTTGCGCACCTCGTCGGCGACCACGGCGAAACCGCGGCCGGTGTCACCGGCTCGCGCTGCCTCGATGGCAGCGTTCAGGGCCAGCAGGTTGGTCTGCTCGGCGATGCCGCTGATGGTGTCGAGTATGCCGCGGATGCCCTCGGCTTCGGCTTGCAACCGCTGGATCACGTCGGCGGCGGATTGGGTTTCCCCGGCCAGCGCCTCCATCGACCCGGCCGCCTGGTCGATCACGGTTTTGCCCTGGCGGGCGCGCTGGACGGCTTCGCGGGCCTCTTCCGCCGCATGGGAGGTGTTGCGGGAGACTTCTGCGACGGTGGAGGTCATCTGGTTCATCGCCACCGCGACCTGGTCGACGTCGCTGCGCTGGGCATCGATCGCGCGCCCGGCCTGGGCCGCGCTGCCCTCCACGGCCTTGCTCTCGTCCACCAGCCGGCCGGTGAAATCGCCGATCCGGCCGCGCAGCGTGCGCAGCTGCGCGTCCTTCATGTGCAGCGCCAGTTCCAGCGCGGCGCACTCGTCACCGCCGTTCCCGTACACCTGCCGGCCGACCGGGTTGTCGAATAGCTGGCGGGCCCTGGCGGCGACCCGGGCCAGTCGGCGGCACAACAGCAGGCTGAGCGGCCAGGCTGTCAGTGCCAGCGCGCCGCCAACGAACAAGGCCGGCCATCCGGGCCCGGTCAGGGTTCCGGCAGTCGTGGCGACGATGACCAGCAAGACCATAACCAGGGCCGTGCGGCCCTGCAGCCCCGGCAGCAGGTTTCGCGGCATCCTGCCGGCCTGTCTGCGCATGCGCGTGTAGAGCGCCTCTGCCCGCCGGACATGAGCCCGATCCGGTGCGGTACGGACGGACTGGTAGCCCACCAGCGTGCCGCCATCGAACACTGGCGCCACGTAGGCGTCCACCCAGTAATGATCGCCGTTCTTGCTGCGGTTCTTGACGATGCCCATCCAGGGCTTTCCGGCCTTCAGGGTGTCCCAGAAATTCTGGAACACGGCGGCCGGCATGTCCGGATGGCGGATGATGTTGTGCGGCTGGTTCGACAGTTCCTCGGCGGTGAACCCGGCGACGCGGCAGAAGTCGTCGTTGGCGTGGACGATCCGGCCCTTGAGGTCGGTGGTGCTGATCAGGCGGGTGTCGCTGTCGAACTTGATTTCACGTTGGGTGACAGGCTGGTTGTTTCGCATGACAAGGCAGAATCCGGTTGATCTTGGCTAAGTCGATTTTCAGGTTGACGTGACTGCCGGCTCTCCGGGCGGCTGGGCGTGGATCCGGGGGCACCTGGGAGGTGCTCTATCACTAAAGAGGTATCGGCGGAGGGCGGGAAAACTTGATTACAAGTCCCGTTCCACGCGCACCAGCGCCGGGTCGTCCGGGTCCCGGCGGCGCGAGAAGCCCAGAGCGCTCATCATCGCCAGCATGCCCTTGTTTTCCGCCAGTACCTGGCCTTCCATCTGGCGCAGACCATGGTCCCGCGCTGCGTCGATGAGGTTCTGCATCAGCCGGCTGCCGACGCCGCGCCCCTGCCAGCGATCGGCCACGGCGATGGCGAACTCGCAGCTCTGCCCGTCGGGGTTGGTGACGAAACGGGCCACGCCCAGCGTCTCCGGCCCCTCGCCGGTTTCCCGCACGGCCACCAGCGCCAGCTCGCGGTCGTAGTCGATCTGCGTGAACCGGATCAGCATCGGCTTGCTGAGCTCCCGGATGTGCTCCAGGAAGCGGAAATAGCGGGACCGCTCCGACATGGCACGGACGAAATCCTGCTCCATATTGGCGTCCTCGGGGCGGATCGGCCGGATCAGCAGGGGCGTGCCGTCCTTCAGCGCATCCCGCCGTGCAAGATGGCCGGGGTAGGGCATGATGGCCATGTGCTCGTAGGCGTGGCCGACAGCCGTGGCCGTGGCGATGTGCAGCCGGGCGTCCACGGCGATGGCACCGCTTTCATCCACGATCAGCGGGTTGATGTCCATGTCGCGCACTTCGGGCAACTGGCTGACCAGGTCGGAGACGCGCAGTAGCGCCTGTTCCAGCGCCCGGCGCAACGGCGACTCGCGGTGCAGGCCCAGGTGGCGGCCGACGCGGGTATTCACCAGCACGTCCCGGGCCAGGAAGTCGTTCAGCGGCGGCAGGGTGACCGCCTTGTCCTGGATCACCTCCACCATGGAGCCGCCGGCGCCGAACGAGATCACCGGGCCGAACACCGGATCGCGGACCACCCCCAGCATGATCTCGCGACCGTTCAGCGGGCTGTGCATGGGCTCTACCGAGGCCCCGTCCAGGGGAATGTCCGGATGCGCCCGGGAGACCGCTTCCATGACCGAACCGTAGGCGCGTTCCACCGCATCCAGCGTCACCAGGTTCAGGCGCACACCGCCGGCGGCCGCCTTGTGCACGATACCCGGCGCATTGACCTTCAGCGCTACCGGCAGGCCCAGTTCCTCGGCCGCAGCCCGCGCTTCGCCGGCGCTGTGGGCGACCCGGGTCGGTGTGACCGGAATGCGGAATGCGGCCAGCACCCGTTTTGACTGGTAGGGAGTCAGGCGGCTCTGGCCGTGCTCAAGTGCTTCACGGATAACCGCCCGGGCGGTTTCCAGGTCGGGCTCCACCGGCTGCTGGTGGGCGTCCGGAACCTGCATCAGCAGGGACTGGCTGTGGCGGTAGCGAGACAGCGCCGAGAGTGCCTCCACCGCGTTCTCGGGTGTGGCGTAGTTGGGAAAATGCTGGCGGGTGAAGCGTTCCCTGCCGGCGCGGATGCGCTTGCCGCCCATCCAGCAGGCAACCACCGGCTTGTGCCTGCCGTGGGCCGCCTCGAGCACGGCGTCGGCGGTGCCGGCCGGGTCGGTCCGGCCCTGCGGGGTGAGTATGACCAC
>JBJHBJ010000044.1:0-40707 GCA_050485425.1 Ectothiorhodospiraceae bacterium
CTCTGACCTGTTGCTTCGTGACCGCCATCCCCGTCCCTTGTGGGTCGCATGGAAAAGCGGCCTAGCTTAGTGGCAACCGGCCAGAATAGTTGTCGGCGGACCGGCCAGAGTTATTGTCGTTGGATACCGCGTTTTTCGCCCCACTTCAGTGGCGGTTTCGCGGGCCCCTCCGAGACACGCTGAAAAGCCCGATTCGGAGCATTGATGTGTACGCTGTTGCGGCCGGGATAGGCGAGGTCAGGACTGAACTGGACAAACGGTCCGAGAGGGTTACGGCAAGGCGCTCCGCGGTCAGCTGAACGGCATATCGTCCGGCTCCCAGGCTTCATCAATAGACTCGTCTGGCGAATCGTCCAGCTCCAGGAGGTCGTCTTCCGGTATCTCCTCGGGGACATCTGTGATCCCGATGTCAGCATCCTCGGCTAGCACATCAAGATCACGGGGCGTTGTCCTACTCGCGGTGAGCGGCGGAAGATCGTCTACGGTCAGTGCATCCAGTGTCTGTGCGGTCTCCAGATCGCGTAGGACGGTGATGATGTCGTTGACCCGCATCGCGCAGATCGTGCGGAGAAATTCCGAACAGCGCAGCCCCCGTGCCGGGATCAGGCGATGAGTGATCCGGTTATCGGACATGATGTCGTACTGCGAGGGGGCGAGCGCCAAGTGTGCTTCGGCATAAGCGAGGACACGCTGCGCATCCACGGTGGCGTCGAGGCGCTGTACCTCGTTCCTGTGCCTATGTAGATGTCTGCTCTCCAGGCATGCGAGCAGCAGGCCTTCGGCATCGGACTCAGGCTGGCGCTTGGCGAGCATGGCCTCGACCTTGGCCAGTGCACGCTCTGCAATCGCAGCAGGGCTGCTAGGGTTCCCGGGCGCGATTGTCGGTTTGCGGCGTGCGCTGGAGGTTGCTTCCGCACGCATCACCTGCTGCTGCACCCGACGACTGATAGCCCCGTGGTTGAGCGTTCTGGGGGTGCGCGCCCGGTACTGCTGCTCCTGGAACCACCGGACATGCGCGCGCCAGACCTCTTCCAGTTGTTCCAGTGACAGCTCGCTCTCCACTGGGGACTTGTTGAAGTGGACGGTACGGACGACATGGTGGAAGTCGCGTCCCCGCAGGTTTATCTGCGGCAGAGTAGGGTCTCTCGGTGTGACCTGCAGCCATGCATTGCCGGTGTGTGATGAGAATCGCTCGACCACCTGTGCGACCACCGTGCAGTCGCTGAGCAGGCGCTTTGCGTCGATTGGACCTTGACAGTCCCGCAAGAGGTCGGTCATCGCTTGCCGAAAGGCACGCACGCCCGTGGGCGCGCCATGCTCCTGCGCGTGCCGCTGCTGGGAGGGTGTCTGTCTGCGGGCAGTCGACGGCATGCGCCTGTGGTCTGCGGGGTCCGCGAGCCCGTGCTTGGCCGCGAGCCATGCCTGGAACGCGCGATCGGCACGATGCAGGTACGGCACGCAGCGGATCTGCCGACCCGTCAATGTGTCGAGTTTGGCTACCGCGAGGTGGATGTGCGGAAGCCGGTCGACGGGCTCATCGGACTGGGGTGGGATGATCCGCTGCAGGCGCGGGTCATGGGCTTCCGCATAGGCGGCAAGTCCGATCGCGGCAGTGTAGAGGCCGAAGTAGTAGGAGAGTACATCGCGCACGACCGCCCGGCGTGTTGCGTCGGGCACTAGCCGGTCGCGCGGCGCGAATCCGATGGTCAGGTGCCAGTAGTGGCGCTTCCAGCGCTTGTGGCGCCGTGAGTGCCTCACCGCGTCGTCGAATGCAGCGAGGTCGCCATATAGTGGCACGCGCTGGTCGAGGACATCCCGCCCCACTGCGCGGCCGGCCTTGCGCCCATCGCGCAGGTACTGCGCGAGCCCCGTGCTGCCCTCTGTGATGCGTATGATGCTCATGGTTGTTTTCCGGCTAGGGTTCTGTCGTCCCATCGTTCTCGGTGCGGCACTGCGCCAGCATCGCGATCACATGCAGCAAGGTATCTGGCACATCCTCATGGGACTCCAGGTGCATGAGCAGGTAATCCACGGCCCCGGCGACGCAGTGAGCCTGCTGCGTCACCAGGTGGATGCGGTGGGCGTCGAGCGCGCCGTCGCCCGCGGATGCCGCGCCTCGGAGCATCAGGGTCCGGATGTAATCGGAGCGCGGGAACAGCAACTCGCCGTCCCCTCCCGTAATCGGGGCAAGAATGCGCGCTGCTTCTTGTACGGAAAAGCGTGCCGAGAGCACCTCCGTTCGTTTGTCCGTTGCTCGTTTGCGTCCCTTGATCATTGCCTAACCTCCCGACATGGCTTTGTTCCCGGCGGTGCGCTCCCGCGCCATTCGACCGGGGACGCGTATACATTTGCTGACGTGCCTACCGGCCCGTCATCGGTGACTGTGGAAACGAAAGTAGTGGGGGAGAGGGCAGCAAGGAATGCCATAACGCACTTTGTCTAAAAGGCATTCGTTGCGCCCACGGGGTCGACTACGTTGGCTGCACCATACGCGACAATCAGGAGCAGGAACGATGAACACCGACTTGATCCACAGCGCCGATGCCGATGAGCAGGTTGCCCCGCAAACCCGCAAATTCAGGGAGATGGTCGCGGCCGCAATCGAGACGACGCGGGCGAAGGCATCCCCCAAGCAGGCGGAGCTCCACTCGATCGCGGACGAGCTCGCTCGCGTGCGTGATTCCGGGCTGTCCTACGCGACGCTCCGTCCGCTTATCGAGGAGAGTTTCGGGATCGTAGTAAGCGAACAGACCTTGCGGCAGTTCTGCCAACAGGAGCTTGGATTTTCGCCGCGCAAGGGAAAGCGTCGGCGCGGCAAAGGAGGACGAGTGCAGGGATAGGCGAGCAGATTGTCGAAGAGTCGGTCGCGGAATGTACGAGCAGCCGGTAATTAACACAGGCTCATAGCCACTCCAGCATGGTATTCGCGGTGCCGCTGCGGCTGTGCCTCGTGGTTTACTGGAGGCTGCTGCGTTCATTGTTTCCTTAACCAGAACTCGAAATAAGAGGTTAATACTCAATAAGATATGTGGAATTAATCAGGTGATGGAGGGGCTGAAATCGAAATCGAAAACGTTACGGCTGAACTGCGGTGGCCAATTCTAAGGAAACAGGTTTTACTCCACATTCAACGCTTTTTGATCCTTGGGCATCGCGGGCAATTGGGATTGGCATGCTACATGCCAACGGTGCGGTCCCGACTACGCCCGATGTCACCGCACAGTGGGTGCAGCTCCGCGGGCCGCCTTTCGTTCGACTTCACTGTTGTACGGTCGCTAGACTGGGACGGTAAACAAGAAGAGCGTATGGGTATAACAAGGGTGGGTGCCGTGGAAGCAATCGGTTTTATTTTGTTGGTGATCGGGGCCGTGTGGCTTGCCCGCGCCGCTATCAAAGCAGTGACCCGGAGTGACGGCAGATCCGACCGCGGAGTCAGTCGCGGATCCCGTCAAGAGATCTCTGAGCGCTACGATCCCGGCAATGGTCTATCGGTGACCGTCTCGATGTCCTACGGTAGACCGTCCAGTGGGGAGAGACGTGATCCAAGCGTTGCGGGGAGTGACTGCTGGGTACCACATGGAAAGTCCGTTGAGGTTCAGGGCATCACCATTAACCGAGGCATGCTTTATGTCGGGCGTGGCCTCGGAGGGCCAGAGAATTACCCGGAAATTACTCCACCACTGATCAACCCGGTGCTGCCCGTCGACAAGTCGTCCCAGAGCAACAACGGAGAGAGTCTAGGCTACTGGCCCAGCTATGATGAGATGACTCCCGTCGAACGTGCGGGATACCTCCGGTTCCTTGCGGGCGACGGCTGGCCGGCGGACGCTGCCCTGGGATTTGTCTTCCTCTACTTCTACGGGCTTGAGCTGCGAGCGCTTCATGATGCGCGACTGGGGGACGGCCAGGCTCGCGCAGAGCTCCCTGAGATTCTTGCCTCCGCTCGAGAAATACTCCACATCTACGGAGACAACCAGAGCGTTCGGGGCTATGTAACCCGTTTCATTGACACCGTAGGCCACCTCTTCGATCTTCCGCTGGAATTCAGCGACTTCACAAGCCAGAACTTGAATCGTTCAGAAATCCCAATTCGCCTGAAGCGTGCGTTGGGTAAAGCCGTTATGGCAGGGGAACCGATCGATGCTTCGCATGCCCTCGCCCTTGTCTACTCAGATCTGCAGATACGCACCAAAGTTGCGATGGAGCGCTGTGCGCCTGAGTTCGAAGCGCTTTTCCCGATTATTTTCCAGAAGCAGTACGGTGAAGGCATCAAGGTCAGACCCAACAAATCTCGCATCCACGTTCATTATCGTCCCGCTTGTCGTGGTGGCCCGGTCATCAACAAAACCCTGGATCTGCCGGATATCACCAAAATCAACGGGCCGCGGAAGAAAATCCAGGCAGTAGTCGACACGTGCTGCGAGCAACTCAGCGCGCTTTCACGGCATCGGCTCGACAATCCCGGGGACAAGGACTCGCCGAAGGCGCTGGCCCTGATGCCAGCCGCCCTTGTTGGTAATCTCGCAGAAAGGGAGGAGGGTGGTCCGGTTGAGGAGCTCCGGGACCGGCTTGAGAAGGACCTGGAAAAAGCTCCTATCGTCCGTCTTCCTGCGGCCGAACTCCTTCAGCTCTTCGACGCTCAGGCATCCAGTACAGGCAAGGTGAGTGCAGAGACCCGGCGACTGATGGAACGGCTTCTCGCCGGCTGGTCGATGGGCGTTGCACCGGGAATGGGGTTCACCCGCGGGACGCTGAACCGAACGGATCAGCTCGCGATCTTCCGTCAGGAAAATCCTGAAAAGAACACCGCCAGCGTTGCCTTCGAGCAGGCCCTTATCCACATGCGCGTACTTGGGCTTGCGTACGCCCACACGTCCCACGCAATCACCCCTGCGCAATCTGAGGTGGTGCGCCAGTATATCGATGGAATGAATGGGCTCACTGCCGATGAGCGGCTGCGCCTGCTAGCGGTTCTGCATTGGCTGCTGGAAAGCCAGACGAGGCATCTCGCCGGCGTACGCAAGGCGCTCCCCTCGATGAAGGCTGCAGAAATCAACAAGCTCCTCGCACTCCTGTTGCGGTTTGTATCTGTGGATGGAAGTGTGAGTGCCGGCTGTGTGCGTGACTTGAAGGTGCTCATGCCGCTTCTCGGTGAAGAGCCGGATTCGCTTTATGAACGACTGCATCGCCTGATCGCAGAGCCTCAGGAGGTTCGAACCTCGTCCCCCGGCAAGGCAGGCGGCCGAATTCCCCCACCACCTGCGGCAGATAGCCGCGATGGAGAACTGGCGGGCGGTGAAGACCCCACGCCGCTGACGCTCGATCATGATGCGATTGCCGCACGCGAGGCGGAGAGTGCTGCGATCTCGAAAACACTTAAAGAGATCTTCACCGAAGACTCCGAGGCGCCGGAAGTCCCAGCCGAGGCGCCGGAGGAGGTGGCCGGATTGTTGCCAGGACTCAACCCGGCGCACCAAGCTCTGCTTGCGGCGCTCCTTGAGCATGGCGCCACTGTTCCGCTCGACCAGGCGCGCGCATTTGCCGAATCACAGAGTCTTCTCTTCGAGGGCGCCATTGATGAGATCAACGAGGCAGCGCTTGATGTCACCGGGGCCGCGCTACTTGAAATTGACGATGAGGAACTCCTCATCGACCAGGAAATCTTGAGGGAGACCCAGGCATGAGCCGATTACGGGAGCGAGAGCGGGCGGCAATTCTGTCGTCATTGCGTGCCGGTGTGGTCCCTAGGGTGGGGCAGCACCACATCCAGGTTGGTCGCAAGGGCGAAATACAGGCGCTGATCAACGACATTGAAACCGTTGGCGATGGGGGAGGTAGCGTCCGCTTTATCATCGGAGAGTACGGCTCCGGCAAGACCTTCTTCCTGAACCTCATCCGCGCCATCGCCATGGAGAAAAAGCTGGTGACGGTCTCGGCCGACCTGAGCCCAGATCGTCGTCTTCACGCTACCGGTGGCCAGGCGCGCTCCCTTTATGCCGAGTTGATGCGTAACCTCGCCACACGCGCCAAGCCGGAAGGGGGGGCGGTCGCTTCAATAACCGAACGGTTCGTCTCAAGCGCCCTGCAGCGATCTAAAGCAGAAGGTATCAGCCCGGAGTCGGCGATCCGCGAAGGTCTTGATAGCTTGACAGAGCTGACCGGTGGTTATGCCTTCAGTGAGGTAGTCGAAGCCTACTGGCAAGGCCATGACAGTGGCGATGTTGCGCGCAAGCAGGCGGCTGTGCGCTGGCTCCGCGGTGAGTACGAGACGCGCACGGATGCCCGCCGTGATCTCGGTGTTCGGGGGATCATAGACGACGAGAACTTCTACGACAGCCTGAAGCTGATGGCACGATTCGCCCGGCTAGCGGGCTTCGGCGGATTGCTAGTGACGCTCGATGAGATGGTGAACCTCTACAAGCTTACAAGCACCCAGGCGCGGCGCTCGAACTACGAGCAGATTCTACGCATGGTCAACGATTCCCTTCAGGGGAACGCGGTGGGCCTTGGCTTCCTTTTTGGGGGAACGCCTGAGTTCCTGATGAGTGAACGGCGCGGCCTTTACAGCTATGAGGCTCTGCATGGGAGACTTGCTGAGAACCGCTACGCTTCCGGCGGCCTCCAGGATCTCTCGGGCCCCGTGATTCATCTCACTAACCTCCAGCCTGAAGACCTCTATGTTCTGCTGAAAAAGATCCGTGGTGTGTACGCCTCCGATGGGGATCCGCAGAGCTTGCTTCCGGACGAGGGGATACAGGCATTCCTGCATCACTGTCACTCGAAAATCGGCTCGGCCTACTTCAAGACGCCACGGAATGCGATTCGGGAGTTCGTGCATTTGCTCTCCGTGATCGAACAGAATCCGGGAGCTCGGTGGGAGGAGATGGTAGGCCGTGTCCGCGTCGAGGTAGAGCGCGTCGATCAGATTCTGGAGCTTGCTGATACAGCTCCTGGAGAGGAAGAGGGAACACGGCACGATGCTGAATCAGGGAAGAGTTCGGCGGATGAATCGGCGGCGGGTGACGATGACGACCTCGAAGACTTCCGACTCTGAACGGTGGCCCGAGGCATGAGTGAGGACGCCTATTCGAGTGCCTTCGAACGCCTTGATCCCGCCATACAGCGCTGGATCTGGCGTCAAGGCTGGGAGCGTCTCAGGCCCTCACAGGAAGAGGCAGCAGGCCCCATACTTGCGGGAAAGCGGGATGTGCTGATTAGCGCAGCGACCGCGGCCGGTAAAACGGAAGCCGCATTTATGCCGGCGCTCTCGAACATGCTGCGCGCGCGAGCACGTGGGGAATCCCCCTTGCTTCTCTACGTTGCACCGTTGAAGGCCCTCATCAATGATCAGGCGTTTCGCCTTGAGGGCATGCTTGAAGGGGGAGATCTGCTGCTCACACCCTGGCACGGGGATGTTGGTGAGACCGTGCGCAAGCGCTTTCGGGCAGACCCGGGCGGCGTGCTACTGATCACCCCGGAGTCCCTCGAGGCGTTCTTCGTCCATCAGGGTAACCGCCTGGCCTCCTACTTCGGCGGCGTGCTCCACGTCGTCATCGATGAGCTTCACGCCTTTCCAGGCAGCGAACGTGGACGGCAGCTGCAGTCGCTGCTTGATCGCCTGGAGATCGTTGTCGGGCGGCGGATCCCGCGGATAGGTTTGTCTGCAACCATGGGTGATCTGCGCTTGGCGGCCGACTATCTGCGCCATGGGGACGGCGACTCGGTCACGATCATCGAGGCGGAAGAGGGGGAGCAGGCCCTGCGCGTCCAGGTGCGGGGTTACGAGCATGCTCCCCCGCAACTTTCGGAAAAGGACGCGGCCATGGTCGAGGCGAACGGAGGTGAGGTTGCGATTGAGGACGTCACCGATGGTGATTCTCTGGTGATCCGCGATGATTTATTCAGGGTGCTTCGCGGCAGCAATCACCTGGTGTTCGCGAACGCCCGAAGCACCGTTGAGCTCTTTTCGGACCTGTTGCGGCGAAAGTGCCGGGCGGAGAAAGTGCCGCAGGAGTTCTTCCCTCACCATGGGTCGCTCTCGAAAGGACTGCGCCAGGACACTGAGGCTCGATTGAAGGAGGGAAGCAAGCCAACCACGGCGATCTGCACCTCAACGCTTGAGATGGGAATCGATATCGGCTCGGTGGCGAGTATTGCCCAGATTGGATCCCCGTTTCGGGTCTCAGCGCTGCGCCAGCGCCTCGGGCGATCCGGACGAAGAGGGGAGCCGGCCGTGCTGCGCGTCTATATCAAGGAAGAGTCATTGACCCCGCAGATACCGTTACTGGACCGGCTACGCGGGGAGCTGTTCCAGGCCACCGCGATGGTTGAGTTGCTCATCCAGGGCTGGTGTGAAGCACCGGTCAAAGGGCGCCTCCACCTCTCCACCTGTCTACAGCAAATCCTCTCTCTCATTGCCCAGTATGGTGGGGTGAGCGCAAGGGATCTCTGGCGGGCTCTTGGGGTACGCGGCCCATTCGCTGGGACTCTCACCCAGCAGATGCTGACGGATCTCCTGCGGGCAATGGGTGAGCATGGTCTCATCCAACAGGCGAGCGACGGGCTATTACTCCACGGCGAGGTGGGCGAGCAAATCGTCAATCACTACGACTTCTATGTGACGTTTCCCACCACCGAGGAATTCACGCTGTATCACCAGGGAAAAGCCATTGGCATGCTTCCCATCGACGGGCCGATAGCGGTCGGTCAACTTCTCATCTTCGCTGGCCGGCGCTGGCGGGTGGACGCGATCGATGATGAGGCAAAGGCGATTATGCTTTCCCCCTCAAGTGGCGGCGTGCCACCGCTTTTCGGAGGGGAGGGCGGTCAGGTGGACTGTGAGGTGCGCAAGGCGATGCGAGTGCTGTACGAGTCTGACATCGTGCCCCGATACCTTAATCGGGGAGCGCGGCAGCTCTTCGAGCAAGGTGTATCCGCATACCGAATCCATGATCTCGCCTCGTCCCAAGTGATCCCGGACGGTGACCAGTTACTCTGCATGCCCTGGTCTTCCGATGCCATCGTGGACACGCTTGCCCTCGGCCTGGTGACGCGTGGTATTCCTGCTTCACGCGAGCAGTTCGCGTTGGTTGTGAAAAGCCGTGACGCGGTAGCAGTGCGCGATGCGCTGGCGGCGTTCGTTGAATCGCCCCCAGCAAGTGCAGAGTCCCTCGCAGAGGTAGTCCCAACGAAGGCGAAGGAGAAGTACGACCGGTACCTTCCGCCGGAACTGCTGAATGCCGACTATGCGGCCCGCGCATTGGATTTGCCCGGGGCCCTGGGAGCAGCGGAGGAGCTCCTCCCTGCCATCGCGGCTGTGCTTGAGTTTACCCAGACCCGCTCAAAGTAACCCGACCGTACCCCTGTGTTGCGGACCTCGGTGACCAGGGGATGGACTTCCCCGCGTGTCGTGGACAGTCCGACGCTATGATTGGACTTCCCCCGGTGGAGTGCCTTGAGAACGCCGGGGCGGTAAAGTGGGCGTGTGAGGTTGAAGGGCGTACAGGGTTGGCGTTGGAACTGAGGGAGCCACAACAAAGGCGGGTTGCTACCGCGGCGCGGTACAATTTTGGTACAGTTTACTAGGTTTTATTGATGAATCGCTGTTAATTGCCATTCACCATATAGCAATAAAAAACAATAAGTTAATAGTAAGCTTCTGATCCTGTTTGTTTTTATAAGGGTCTTGAAAACCGTTGAAGGGTAACCCCCTTCCGTGGGTTCGAATCCCACCCTCTCCGCCATACATGCAAAAGGGGCGTCCGCAGGGCGCCCCTTTTATCCTTCCTCATCTGTCGGATTGTCTAGTAACCCATCTCCCGTTTCATCTCCTGATCGATCCAGATCCTTGAGTAGATCGGCCCCGGTCGCACGGCGCCGACGCGCAGTTCGCCGTGGTAGTTCTTCACCCACGGCCACCAGGCGGTGTAGCCCATCGGAGTGGGCAGCCAGACGTGGGGTACGTTCTCTTCCAGCACGTAGACGTTCAGGTCACGGAGGATCTCGCGCTGCCGGTCCAGATCCTGCTCGCGGATCGCCTTGTTGAGCTGCTCATCCACGTACGGATCGGAGTGGTTGGCGGGGTTCCAGGTCTGGCCCGCCAGATAGGTCTTGCGCAGTACCTGGAGGGGGTTGCCGGCACCGTTGTTGATGATGTACCCCGGAGCCTGGTTTTCGTGGCCCATCATGGAACGGTAAGCGCCATATTCCATGGTCTGGATATCCATCTGCACGCCTACGGCAGAGTAGTAGGCTTCCAGCATGTTGACGAGGTCCATGTGGTACGGGCTACAGGAACAGACCTGCATGCGGAACTTCAGACCGTTGCCGTGGCCGGCCTCGGCCAGCAGTTCCTTGGCGCGTTCCGGGTTGTAGTCGAACAGCTCCCGGCCTTTTTCGCTCAGTTCCTCGATGGGCGTGTAGTAGCCGTCCTGGGTGGTGGAGATGGGGTATTCCAGCAGTTCTCCCTGGCCGTCCAGCAAGCCTTCCAGAATGGCCCGCTGATCCACCGCCAGGTTCATCGCCCGGCGCACACGCACGTCGTCGAACGGCGGGATGTCGTTGCGGAGGGCCACGTAGGTGCCGGCCGATTCCAGCGCCTCGCGCCAGACCAGATCCGGCGCACCACGCTTGAGCTCGTCCACGAACTGCCAGCGGATGGCTTCCATGATGTCCACCCGGCCGGTGCGCAGCGCGGCGATGGCGCTGGACTCGTCACGGATGATCCGGTAGGTGACGCGGTCGTTCAGCGGCAGCTGGTAGGTTTCCCCGTTCAGTTCGATGCTGTCCCAGTGGTCCGGGTTGCGCTCGTAGACCTGGCGGTTACCGGACTGCACATCCACCAGCCGGTAGGCACCGGTACCCACCGTGTTGCGCCAGTTCCCGCGTTCGCTGGCGTCCAGTGCGTGCCATTCGGGTGGGGCGATGCCGTCGAAGTAACCCCACGCCAGCCGGTAGTGCCAGTTGGAGTGCCAATGATTCAGGTGGGCGACCACGGTGTGGTCGTCCGGCGCTTCCCAGCGCTCGATGAAATCGTAGAACTCCGGTATTCGGCGTTCGGAAGCCCAGATGCTCTCGAAGTGGTTGATGACGTCGTCGGCCACCAGCGCCCGGCGCTCCATGACGCCTTCCTTTGCCGGCCAGTAGACACCCTTGCGCAGATTGAACACGATGCGCAGCGGGTCTTCATGAACCTCCCAGCTCTCTGCCAGGTCGCCTTCCAACTGCTCATACGGGATGAAGGCCTGGTTGGTGAAGTTGTTGACGTTCCTGCCCCGCGGCCCGTATTCCAGGTTGCCGCGCAGCAGGTGGTCCAGGAACAGGCCGTCGTGGCTGTTCTTCCAGTTCCAGGTCTGGCTGTCCCAGGTCACGGCGTCCAGCGTGCGGTAGACGGTGACGACATTCAGCTCGCCGCCGGTCTGTATCTGCTCCGCCGCCAGTGGGGCGGCCGCCATCAGAGACGCGGCGGCGCCGGCCAGCAGCAATTGCTTGCCCGATTTCACGGCTTTCATTGATGGTACTCCTCCATGCTCCTGCTTATGGTTGCTCCCGTTGACCGGGGCTTGTTGTCATCCGCTCGGTGCGGATTGTTCGGAACCGGCGCGGCAAGCGGCCTGGCCGGCCCTGACTCGGGTCCGTTCGGTCATGACGTCCCGGGCATGGATGTCGGATGCGGTCGGGTCGTACAGGTGGCAGGCCACCTGGTGGCCGGCGCCGGTTTCCATCAGCCTGGGTTTCACGGACTTGCATGCCTCGTGGGCATGGCGGCAGCGGGGGTGGAAGGGGCAGCCGCTGGGCGGATTCAGCGGGCTCGGTACCTCCCCCTGCAGGGAGTGATCGAAGCCGCGTTTTGCCTCTTCATCCGGGTCGGGGATCGGGATCGCTGACATCAGTGCCTGGGTATAAGGGTGCCGGGGAGTCTCGTAGAGCGCGTCCCGGTCGGTGACTTCCACCACGTGTCCCAGGTACATCACCATGATCCGGTCGCAGATGTGCCGGACCACGGCCAGGTCGTGGGCAATGAACAGGTAGGTCAGGCCGAATTCCGCCTGTATGTCCTCCAGCAGGTTGATGACCTGGGCCTGGATGGACACGTCCAGGGCGGATACCGGCTCGTCGCAGATGATCAGGTCCGGTCGCGCCGCCAGCGCCCGGGCAATGCCGATGCGCTGCCGCTGGCCGCCGGAGAACTGGTGCGGGTAGCGGTCCGCCATATTGGGGTTCAGACCCACACGCTCCAGCAGGTCGTGTACCTGCGCCTTGTAGTCCTTGCGATCCTTGTACGTCTTGTGGATGAGCAGGGGTTCGCCAATGATGTCCAGCACCCGCATGCGCGGATCCAGGGCGCCGAACGGATCCTGGTAGACCATCTGCATCTTGCGCCTTGTTTTCCGCAACTCGCCGGGGCCGAGCGCCGTGATATCCACGCCGTC
This sequence comes from Ectothiorhodospiraceae bacterium, assembly GCA_050485425.1. Lineage (GTDB taxonomy): Bacteria > Pseudomonadota > Gammaproteobacteria > Nitrococcales > Aquisalimonadaceae > LSCE01. The sequence continues at coordinate 12,432 of JBJHBJ010000044.1, forward strand.
CAGGGTCACCGTGCCGGCGGTGGGCTCGACCATGCGCAGAACGCCCAGCCCGGTGGTGGATTTGCCGCAGCCGCTTTCCCCCACCAGGCCAAGGGTTTCACCCCGCCGCACCTGGAAGGACACGCCGTCCACGGCCTTTACCGTGCCGGTCTGCTTCTGCCCCAGCAGCCCACCATGGAGCTTGAAGTGCACTTTGAGGTCCTGGACGTCCAGGAGTACGTCGTTATCGCTCGTTGACATCGATCCAGCACGCCTTCCAGTGGTGATCGGTGACTTGGGACAGCGGCGGGCGCTCCTGCCGACAGCGATCCTCCGCAAACCGGCAGCGCGGATGGAACGGGCAGCCGGCGGGCAGGTTGGACAGGTCCGGCGGCTGGCCGGTGATCGGTACCAGCCGGGTGCCGCTGGGCTGGTCCAGCCTGGGTATGGAGGCCATCAGCCCCAGCGTGTAGGGGTGACGGGGGTTATTGAAGATGTCCCTGGCCGTGCCCTGTTCGACGATACGCCCTGCGTACATCACGTTGATGCGGTCGGCGTAGCGGGCAACCACGCCAAGGTCGTGGGTGATCAGGATCATCGACGTGTCGCGCTCGCGCGTCAGATCCTTGAGCAGTTCCAGGATCTGGGCCTGTACGGTCACGTCCAGCGCCGTGGTGGGCTCGTCGGCGATAATCAGCCGCGGGTCGCAACCCAGCCCCATGGCGATCATCGCCCGCTGCCGCATGCCGCCTGAGAGTTGGTGCGGGTAGGCCTTCACCCTGTTTTCGGGATCCGGGATACGCACCTTGCGCAACAGGTCCACACACTTGGACAGCAGGCTCTTGCCGTTTCCGCCGCGGTGTACCTGGATCGGCTCCGAGAGCTGCCTGCCGATGGTGAGCACCGGGTTCATCGAGGTCATCGGCTCCTGGAAGATCATTGCGATGTCGCTGCCGCGCATCCTGCGGATCTCCTCGTCGCTCAGCGACAGCATGTCCTTGCCGTCGAAGATCACCTCTCCGTCGACGATTTCGCCGGGCGGGCTGGGTATCAGCCGCAGGATCGACATGGCGGTGACACTCTTGCCGGAACCGCTTTCACCGACAATGGCCAGCGTTTCGCCGCGACGAACGTCGAAGCTGACGCCGTCCACCGCGGTGACGGTGCGGCCGTCCTGTCGGAACTGCGTCTTCAGGCCGCTGACCCTGAGCAGCACGTCCTGCTCTGGTTGCGGATCGAGGCTGTCCTGTTGGCGTGTGTCTTCGGCAAGCAAATCCGCGTCTCCTGATCTGCAGTGGCTATCGGGTGGCCGCGGCCGTCTGGCTCGGCTTGCGCACCCGGGCTATGTAGCGTCCCGTGCCGCCGCGCATGCGCGGGTCGAGGATGTCCCGCATCGCGTCGCCCAGCATGTTGATGCCGAACACCGCAATGGCCAGTGCCAGGCCGGGCATGATGGCCAGCCAGGGGGCCACGAACATGTAGCTGCGGCCGTCCAGGCTGAGCATGCCGCCCCAGCTCGGTGCGGGTGGCGGAATACCCAGGCCGAGAAAACTGAGCCCGGATTCCGCCAGGATCACAGCGGCCAGCCGGGTGGTATAGAGCACGATGATCGGCGGCATCACGTTGGGCAGGACGTGGCGCCAGAGAATCCAGCCGGTGGAGGCGCCCATGGAGCGGGCGGCGTGGACGTAGACGTTCTCCTTGGCACTCAGCACCGCGCCGCGCACGATACGCGAGCCGGAAATGCCGAACAGCAACCCCAGGATCAGTATCACCTGCCAGGTGCCCGGGCCGAGGACCGACACCGCGACAATCAGGATGATCAGGTCCGGGAAGCACATCCAGCCGTCCACCACCCGCTGGGTGGTCATATCGGTGCGCCCACCCAGATAGCCGCTGAACAGGCCGATCACCACCGAGATGACAATGGACAGCGTGGTGGCCGCGAAGGCCACGATGACGGAGAGTTGGGCACCGTAAACCACGCGGGAGAAGACGTCGCGCCCTAAATGGTCGGTGCCGAACCAATGCTCGGCGGAGGGCGGTTTCAAACGGTCCAGCGGCGCAATTGCATTGTATCCATGGGGGGCTATGAAGTCCGCGAAGATGCCGGTGAACAGCAGCACCAGGCAGATGACCGCGCCCACCGCCCCCAGCGGGCGTTCCGTGAACAGGCGGTAGACAAACTCCACGAGGCGGTTGCGGTAGCGCAGCGGGAGCTTCGGCACCGGTTGCTCCTGAACCGTTGCTTCATCCGCCTGCCGATCGGCGGCCCGGACCGGATCATCCTCCATCTCCCGGGGGAGCTTTTCGCTCAGATCAGCCGTCATAGCGCACCTTCGGATCCAGCAGTCCGTAGCACATGTCCACGAGCAGGTTCACCAGCATCACCACCACGCCGGTAATCAGGAAGATGCCGGTGATGATGGGGTAGTCCCGTGTGCTCACGGCCTGCAGCAGCAACTCGCCGAGTCCGGGCAGACGAAAGATCTGTTCGATGATCACGGTGCCGCCGAACAGGATCGGAACCAGGATGCCCACGAGGGTGATGACCGGAATCATCGCGTTCTTCACCGCGTGGCGGATGACCACGGTCCGTTCAGGCAGGCCCTTGGCCCACGCCGTGCGAATGTAGTCCTGTCGCAGTACCTCAAGCATCATGGTGCGCGTCATTCGCATGACCACGGCGGACAGCGATGCCCCCAGCACGATGCTGGGCAGCAGCAGCACCTTCAGGTTCTCGATGGGGTCCGTGAAGAACGGAACGATGTCGTTGGGAGGAGACCAGCCCCACCACATGGCCGGCAGGATCACCACCATGGTGCCAAGCCAGAAATTGGGGATGGCCAGCGCGATGATGGAGAAGGTTCGCCCCACATGGTCGCCGACGGTCTCCTGCCGTACCGCGGAATAGATGCCGATGGGTATTGCGATGGTCAGCGCGACGATCAGCGACAGCACGCCCAACTGGATGGTCACCGGCATGCGCTCGGCGATTTCGGTGGTCACGCTGGTGTTACGCCACAGCGAGTTGCCCAGGTCCCCCTGCAGGGCGTTTCCGGCCCAGACCAGATATTGCATGTAGATGGGACGGTCCAGCCCCAGCGCACGCTCCAGCTGTTCCCGGGTGTCGTGACCAGTGGCCGAGTAGTCGTTTTCGCTCAGCATCAGGTCCAGCACATCCCCCGGAATCAGCCGGACCACCGAGAACACGATGATACTGGCGATGATCAGCGTCGGGATCAGCGCCAGCAGGCGTCGGATGAGGTAGCTACCCATGGCCGCGCGCCACTCGCCACAATCCCGAGCGGTCCGCGCAGGTGGCGCGTTGGCACAGAGTCATGAATTTCTCCTCCACTGCACGTGTATTATTACGTTGTCACGCTCTGCGGCGTTTTTTCATTTTGTACCAGCAACTATCGTCTTCCTGATCTTGCGATGTCAAACATGTTTGTTAGTGCGATGCAGCATTCATTATCGGGAATTAATCCTTTTCATATATTCAAACCGGATGTGGTTTTTCTTTGCGCTCCCGTGGCATTCTTGTACAAATACTAGAGGGGTTGCCGGCCAGGCAGCGGTCGGCCTGCGAGGGGACAGCAAACAATGGAACACAGCGTGCCTGGACGCCAGCGGCGCAAGGACGTCGACGGAAACGGTAACGTGGTCATCGCCCTGGCCCGCGGATTGGAACTGCTGCGGGCGTTCGGACCGGGGGACGATTATCTGGGCAATGCCGAACTCGCCCGCCGGACAGGCATCCCGCGTCCGACGGTGTCTCGGCTCACCGCCACGCTGACCACGCTCGGCTATCTGCGGTATTCGGAACGCATGGAAAAGTACCAGCTCGGACCCGGTGTCCTGGCGCTGGGTTTCCGCTACCTGGTGAGCCTGAACATCAGGGACATCGCCCGACCGTTCATGCAGGAACTGGCCGACAGTACCGACTGCCTGGTCGCCCTGGGCACGGAGGACCGGGAGTTCATCACCTACATCGAGACCTGCCAGGGCAACGGTCCGCTGGTGGTTCGCATGGAAGTGGGGTCGCGCATACCGGTCGCCACGTCGGCCATCGGCCGTGCCTATGTCGCCGGCCTGGGCGAGCAACAGCGCGCGCGTTACCTGGCACAGCTACGCGCCCATTACTCCGCTGAGCGGTGGCAGGAGATTGAGCGCTTGCTGGAACTTGGCTGCGAGCAGTACCGGCAGTACGGTTTCTGCATGTCGCTCGGCGAATGGGAGCCGGACGTGCACGGTGTTGGCGTTCCGCTGGTCCTCAAGGGTCAGGACGAAATACTGGCCCTGAACTGCGGCGGGGTGGCGCATCGCCTGACCCGTGAGGTCATCGAGACGCGCCTGGGCCCCAGGCTGGTGGAGGTCGCCGCCAGGATCGCGGAGCAGGCCGGAGGGCTGGGGTACACCGGTTAGGTGCCGCTCCCCGGAGGAGATGGTGCTGTTTCGTCTGGCGGAATGGTGTTTCTTTTTATTGACGTGGCTCCGGTCCCGTGCAAGAGTCTTCCCACCAGCGGCCCGAAGAGGTTGCAGCTTGATCGAGAGGAGACGGTCGACGGTGCCGGATAGATAACGTTTCGTTCTGATCGATTAGGGTTTTGTTGCTCTGGTCGAGGTTTTATTTGCCAGCAGGGTTCTGCCGGTAATTTCCGCTTAATTCCATTTAAGCGGCCAGGAATTTATTGCTTCAATTAATTCTTTAGTGCCCCCATCATTTCCGTATTTCCCATTACTTCTTTGCCGGCTGCGATTTTCCCGGTTGATGATCTGCGTCAACACCGGCGGTGTCGTCAGGGTCTATGTTTATGGATGATATCCATCCACAAAGGAGGCCAACATGTCGTCCATACCGGAAATCCTGCTCGTTCCCGTCGACGGCTCAAAGGGAGCCAACGCTGCAGCGGTCTACGCCGGAGCGCTGGCTGCGCGACTGTCTATCCCGGTGAGACTGCTGTTCGCCTTTCCGGAGACGCCCATGCAGATGTTCGGGGTGCCGGGCGAAGTACCGCATCGCGAGGATCTGCAGTACTTCTCGCCGGAGGCGTTCGAGAAGCTGCGCAATGACTCCGCCAGGGCGGCGTTTCAGGCAGCACGGGCGGCCATGGGCGGTACCGTGGAACCGGAAGAGCAGATCGTCAGCGGCGAGGCCGCCCGGGCCATACTGGAGCATGCGGAGACGGTGGACAGCGCGGCCATTGTCATGGGGCGGCGCGGCTTGTCGCATTTCCGCGAAATACTGGTGGGTAGTGTGACACAGCGTGTTCTGCACCATGCCAAGTGTCCGGTCATCGTGACCCGCTGAGACCGGTGCGCCGTTTCCGGCCGGGCCAGGCCCGGCCGGTTATCGCGTTCCTTCAGGATTTGCCTGCCGTGAAGCCGCCGTCCACCAGCAGATCGGTGCCGGTGATGAAACTTGCCTCGTCGGAAAGCAGGAACAACGCCGCGTTGGCGACTTCCACCGAGCGTCCGAGCCGGCCGACCGGATGGAGGGAGGTGAGGAACTCCAGCAGTTGGGGCTCCAGGTCATTCAGTAGCGGTGTGGCGATATAGCCCGGTGACAGACTGTTTACGCGTATGCCGGCCGGTGCGCCTTCCAGCGCCAGGGTTCTTGTCAGGTTCACCACACCGCCCTTGGCTGCGGTGTAGGCCGCAGTCTGGCTTTGTCCCACGTGCCCGAGAATCGACGCGCAGTTGACGATGCTGCCGCCGCCGCGGGATTGCATGGCACGCATGGCCGCCCGGGCCACGCGGAACACGCCGTTCAGGTTGATCTCGATGACCCGCAGCCAGTCCTCGTCGGTGTATTCGGCCGCTGGCGCCTGATGGCCGATGCCGGCGTTGTTGAACACGCCGTCCACGCCGCAGAACGATTCCGCCTCGCCGAACATTGCCTCCACGCTGTCGGTGCGACTGACGTCGGTCTGCACGAAGCGTGCGCGCCCGTCGAGCTTTCGTGCCAGCCGCTCTCCCAGGGAATCGTTCATGTCCGCGATCACCACGCGGGCGCCTTCCGCCACCAGGCGCTCCACGGTGGCTGCGCCGATCCCGCTGGCTCCGCCGGTCACGATCATGCCCTTGTCCGCTACTCTCATGTCTTACTCCTTGCCTGTCGAAGATGTTCCCGGGAAACGCTCGTTACGCATTGTGGACCAGGCCTGCGCGGATGTGATGATCTGGATCAAGCTGACCGATGGGGGAACGGGAGCTATCGTGCGCGCGGTCGGCAGCGGCGTATTTGCTGTGATGTAGTCCCGGAACGGCCAACAGCGATCTGCTAGCCTGCTTCTGGGGGCATGCCATTCGAATGTCGGTAACAATGCATCCTGCCGAGGCGGATGCGAACTCAAGAGGCGGTGGATGAAACGCAGACCACTCCCGCGGCCATTCCATGCTGTCGTCTGGAAAACGTCGCTGCTGTATCTGGCGGTTGCGGGTTTGTGGATTCTGTTCAGTGACAGCTTCCTGCTCTGGTTGCGCCTGGATCCCCAACTGTTCGCCACCATCAGTGCCGTCAAGGGGCTTGCCTTCGTCGCGATCACCGCGGGCCTGCTGTTCCTGGTATTGCAACAGCAGATGGGGAAGGTCGGCGAAGCCTACCGGGAGCTGGCACGTACCGAAACCCGCTCGCGACATCTGGTGGAGTCATTGCCCCATGGTGTGCTCGAACTGGATGCGAACGGCATCATTCTCTCCTGCAATCCCGCAGTGGAAGTCATCCTGGGCGAGAAGTTTGCCAGCCTGCAGGGCATGCCCCTGTTGGATCTGGCCATGGACCGGGACTCCCGTCAGGCCATGGAAGGCCTGTTTCGCGACCCGTCCCTGGCGCAGGGGGGCGGGAGCCTCCTGTTTCGGTACCGGCGTCCGGAAGGCGGGCTGACGCATGTGCAACTGGACTGGACCCGCAGCCTGGAAGTCTTCGGGCGTGAGCCGGGAGTGCTTGCCGTGCTCACCGACGTGAGCGAGCGGCATCTGGCCCAGGCGGCCAGCAATCGGCTTGCGGCTATCGTCGAGGCGACGACCGATCTGGTCTGCATTTCCGATCCGGCCGGGCGCATCCTGCAGATGAACGGCGCCGGACGCGCGATGCTGGGGCTCGTCAACGCGGATCTGAGCCGCGTGTCCATCCAGCAACTGATGCCGCACTGGGCATACGACAAGATGATCAAGGAGGGCGTTTCCCAGGCCGCGGTGCATGGCACCTGGTCCGGGGAGACGGCCGTGCTCCGGCAGGACGGGGCGGAAGTCCCCGTTTCCCAGGTGATTATTTCGCACAAGGACGGACGCGGTACGGTCACCTATTACTCCACCGTCATGCGCGACATCACCGAGCGCCAGCAGGCGGACGAGGCGCTGCGAAGCTCCCGGGAACAGTATCGCTGCCTGGTAGAGAATACCAATGAAGGCCTGGCGGTGGCCCAGCGTGGCACCGTCCAGTATGTGAACCCCAAGCTGATCGAACTGCTGGGTTTCCAGCCGGCCGAGTACATCGACCGGCCGTGGATGGAATTCGTCCACCCGGAAGACCGTGAAGCGGTCCTGGACTGGTACCGGCGGCGGTCCAACGGGGAGGACGTGGCGTCCCCATACAGCTTCCGCTTCCTTACCTGGGACGGTGGTTCGCGGTGGGTCGAGGCCACTGCGGTCACCATCATCTGGGAAGGAGCGAGTGCCACGTTGTCCTTCTTTACCGATGTCACCGATCAGGTGGAGGCGCAGTTCCGCCTTAATTACCTGGCCGAGTACGATGAAATGACCGGTCTGCCGAATCGGCGGCTGTTCCTCGGGCGGCTCGCACGGTCCATCGCCTATGCACGCCGCAAGCGCGAGATGCTTGCCGTGATGTATCTGGATCTGAACCGCTTTCGTATCTTCAATGAAAGCCACGGCCACGAAGTGGGCGATCAGATCATACAGACCGTGGGTGAAGTGCTCGCCGGTGCCGTCCGCAAGGAGGACACCGTGGCGCGCGTGGCCAGCGACGAGTTCGCGTTGCTGGTTCAGGATCTGCGTGACGAGGAGCATCTGCGCTGGCGCATTCGCCAGGTGCTGGATGCGGTGGCTGCGCCGGTATACCTGGAGGATAACGAGTTCTACATCTCCGCCAGCGCCGGAATCAGCGTGTTCCCGGCGGACGGCGACGAACCGGCGGTATTGCTGCGTAATGCCGCCAATGCCCTGGATGTAGCCCGGCACGGCGGCGCCGGTAGTTATCACTTCTATTCCGAGAGCCTGAACCGCAATGCCCTGGACCGCCTGCGCCTGGAGACGGATCTGCGTCACGCGCTTCGTCGGGCGGAGTTCGAACTGCACTACCAGCCCCAGGCGGACATGCGCGACGGCACCATCGTCGGAGCCGAGGCCCTGCTGCGCTGGCGGCGTGGCGACGGAGGGCTGATCCAGCCGGCGGATTTCATTCCTGTCCTGGAAGAGACCAACCTCATTCTGGAGGTGGGTGAATGGGTGCTGGAAACTGCCTGCCGGCAGCAACGCCAGTGGCAGGAGGAGCTGGGTCGGGAGTTGCGGGTTTCGGTGAACCTGTCGGCGCGGCAACTTGCCGACCCGCGTCTTCCGGACGTGGTGGAACGCATCCTCCGCAGTACCGGCGTGCGGGCCGAGGCCATCGAGCTGGAGATCACCGAAAGTTCGCTGGTGCGGGAGCCCGAGCAGGCGGCCGGGCTTCTGCACCGCCTGAAGGACCTGGGGCTCTCGATCGGCGTCGACGATTTCGGCACCGGCTATTCCTCGTTGTCCTATTTCCGGCGCTTTCCGGTGGATACGCTGAAGATCGACAAATCCTTCGTCTCGGAACTGGTACACGATGTCGATACCAACGAAATCTCCCGCGCTATCATCGCGATGGGCCACAGCCTGCGCACGCGCGTGGTGGCGGAGGGGGTGGAAACCGTCGGCCAGCTTGCCGTGTTGCGGCGCCATGAATGCGACTGGATGCAGGGATATCTGCTCTCGCCCCCGCTGCCCGCGGCTGAATTCAGCGCACTACTGGAAGGCGGCATCGGCCTGCCCGCCGCCGAAGGGGAGGGCGGCCCGCCTTATCTGCTGGTGCTTGCCGCCGGGCAGGTGCGCGAGTCGATGCTGGAAGAGGCGGCCACGAAGGCGGGCCTTGGCCTGAAACAGGTGGAGGATCCGCTGCAGGCTTACGAATTCCTGGCCGCCAACCCGGTAGCGCTGCTGGTGATCCAGCCCTGGGAAGGCGGTCCTGACGTGAACGCTGCACTGGGTGTGGTTGACGAGCTGTACCCCGAGGCGTTCTGTGCGGTCATTGCGTCGGTGGCGGAGCACAAGCGGCTTGGCTCACCCCATGGTGAAAGGTATCGACGGTATCGCGGGATCACGCTCCCGATGGACCAGGCAACCCTGAACCGGCTGACGGGGGATGCCATGCGCCAGTATGCGGAGACGGCGGAGCCGCCGGCTCCGGCCAGGCCCGCACAAAGGTGACGCATGTGTGTCACTAGCCAGGCAACCTTGCACCCACGGTGTCGCGGACGAAGGCCAGGAAATGCTCCGTTTCCCGTGGGCTGACGGGGGAGAGCGTCGCCGTTCGCTCCTGTTTCCGGTATTCGGCGATCAGCAATAGAGACCAGGGATGTTCGCCATGCCGCAGTGATTCCAGGGAGCCCCACCAGAGCACCTGGAAGGCGGGCCCGCTGATCGCGTTGTAGGCCAGGCGCAGGCTGTTCGTCAGACCTTGCACGTCGACGGCTGCGGTGACCGCGCTCAAGCGCTGCTTCAGGTCGATCAGTTCTGCCATGGCCACCCCCCAGCTACGGGGTTCCACGCGCAAGGCGTACTGGTTCAACTCGCCTACGGTCGCGAACCACCGGAGCGCGGAGTGCTCCAGCGGAGCGTCGGCAGTGCTTGCCGTCGCCAGCCCGAATCGGTATTTTCGAGGATCCCGCTCGGCGATTGCAGCCGCTGCTTCTGCAAACTCCAGGCCTTCCCATATGTACATCCGGCAGTCTCCTGAATCATCCGGGGGTGTCCCGGGAAGCACATTGTGAAGGGCCGCCGCGGGTTGCGACAAATCGCGGCTATCCGGAAAAGGCGTCATGACACAACAGGCTGAATTGCATTATCCCATACAGAGCCCGGATGGCTCCGAGGTCGCTCCGGTCACGGTGGCCGACGGCGTACACTGGCTGCGGATGCCCCTGCCGTTCTCGCTGGACCACATCAACCTGTGGTTGCTGGATGACGGCGATCGGACAGTACTGGTGGACAGCGGCATGGGCATGGAGCCCGTTCAGGAGCGCTGGCAGCAACTGGAGCAGGACTGGCTGGCCCGGCGTCCGCTCTCGCGCATCGTGATCACCCATTTCCACCCGGATCATGCCGGCCTGGCAGACTGGCTGGCGGCACGCCATCGCGTGCCGGTGAGCATGACCGCCGGCGAGCACGCCCAGGCCTGGCGGGTCTGGGAGCAGTCCGGCGACGACTTCCGCCAGACCGTGGTGCCGCACTTTTTCCGCCACGGGCTCGACGCCGACCGGCTGGACGCCATGGGCAGGCGCGGCAACAATTACCGGAAGGTGGTGCCGTCCTTGCCTCGTCACATCGACAGATTGCGCGAGGGCGATGAACTCGACATCGGCGGTGCGCGCTGGCGGGTCATTGTGGGCCGCGGACATGCGCCCGAGCACGCCTGCCTGTATGCGGAATCCCGTGGCATCCTGATCTCCGGCGACCAGCTACTGCCGGGTATCACCAGCAATATCAGCTGCACACCGGCCGATCCGGACGGTGACCCGCTGGGGCATTACCTGGATTCACTGAAGCGTCTGCGCGCGTTGCCTCCGGAGACGCTGATCCTGCCTTCCCACGGTCGTGTCTTTACCGGCCACCAGACTCGCGTGGATCAGGTGCTGGCCCATCACGAGGAACGCCTGGACCGTCTGCGCGGACAGTGCCGCTCGCCGGTTGCGGCGGCAGACATGCTGTCGGTGCTGTTCAACCGGGAGCTGGATCTGCACAGTCTGTTCTTCGCCATGGGCGAGGCCATTGCCCATCTGAACCACCTCTGGCATCTGGGAGAGCTGGTGCGGGAGATGGATGCCGGAGGCGTCTACCGCTTCGCGGTGCGGTAGAAGAAAGACAGTGCCCACGACCGAGGACTTGCAGGAGTACGCATGGCCAAGAAGCGCATCTTCAAGGTGATATTCGTCAACCAGGGCCAGGTATTCGAGATCTACGCCCAGAGCGTTGCCCAGGGCAGCCTCATGGGGTTCGTCGAAGTGGAAAAGCTCAGCTTCGGCGAACGCACCCAGGTGGTTGTCGATCCGTCCGAGGAGCGGCTGAAGAACGAGTTCGAAGGCGTGATCCGCACTTATATCCCCATGCATGCCGTGGTGCGCATCGACGAGGTGGAGAAGGTCGGTACCGGGAAGATCTCCGACGCCAGGGGGAACATCACGCAGTTTCCCCATGCCGGGATGCCGCCGGGCGGTTCGCCGAAACCGTGAGCGGTCTTCCGGTGCCGTTGCACCGGAGAGTGAGTTGGTTTAACCTTCCGCCTCTCGTCAGGCAGGATGCCTGCAGGGACGATGTAACGGAGAGGTGTCCGAGCGGTCGAAGGAGCACGCCTGGAAAGTGTGTGTACCCCAAAAGGGTACCGTGGGTTCGAATCCCACCCTCTCCGCCACTCTCTTGCCGTGGCGCACGTGGTTTAAGTGTTCTCCGGTTGATAGTGGATACGTCGGAACCGCGGGATGGCGGACATTCCGGTTCGACGCCATCATCCTCTGCATGTGGCCCCGGCCACACCGCCTGGCGTGATCAATGGCGGCGGTGCCGGTCCTCCCGCGACGATAAACTGTGAACCCGGTCAGGCCCGGAAGGGAGCAGCCGCAGCAGTGGACTCGGGCGCCGGGATGTGGCTGGTGCCGACCGCCTCCATCCTGTGTTTCCAATCGCCCTTCCTCATCCTCGAACTGGCCCCGGTCGGTGCTACAATGCTCGCCTGACTGAGAAGAGACGGAAGGCGTTCCCACGCATGAGCTACCAGGTACTGGCCCGCAAGTACCGGCCCCGCAACTTCGCCGAGATGGCAGGGCAGGAGCACGTACTCAAGGCCCTGATCAACGGTCTCGACAACGACCGCCTGCATCATGCCTATCTGTTCACCGGCACCCGGGGCGTTGGCAAGACCACGGTTGCGCGCGTGCTGGCCAAGTGCCTGAACTGCGAGACTGGTGTCACCAGCCAGCCTTGCGGCCAGTGTGCCGCCTGCCGGGAGATCGACCAGGGGCGTTTCGTCGACCTGATCGAGGTCGACGCCGCATCCCGTACCAAGGTCGAGGATACCCGCGAGCTGCTGGACAACGTCCAGTACGCGCCCACCCGCGGCCGCTACAAGATCTATCTGGTGGACGAAGTGCACATGCTCTCCACCCACAGCTTCAACGCGTTGCTGAAGACGCTGGAAGAGCCGCCCCCGCACGTCAAGTTCCTGCTGGCCACCACCGATCCGCAGAAGGTACCGGTCACCATCCTGTCCCGCTGCCTGCAGTTCAACCTCAAGCGTCTACCGGCGGAACTGATCGCCGGCTATCTGCAGCAGGTACTGGACGAGGAGGGTATTGGTGCCGAGGAGCGCGCGGTACGCCGGCTGTCGCGCGCGGCGGACGGCAGCATGCGGGACGCCCTGAGCCTGACCGACCAGGCAATCGCCTTCGGCGCCGGCGCGGTCAGCGAGGACGAGGTGCGGTCGATGCTGGGGAGCATCGACGATGACGCGGTGTTCCGTCTGCTGGAGGCACTGGCGGTGGATGACGGCCGGGCCGTGCTCGCCACCGTGGATGAACTCTCCCAGCGCGCGCCCGATTACGCCGATGTGCTGGCTGCCCTGCTGTCAACATTGCACGAGCTCAGCCTGCTGCAGACTGTTCCCGACGTCGGCGACCCCGCTCATCCTGACCGCGAACGGCTGGATGCGCTGGCCGCGCGGCTTCTGCCGGAGGACCTGCAGCTTTTCTACCAGATCGCACTGCATGGCCGCCGCGACCTGCCGCTGGCGCCCGAACCCCGGATGGGGTTCGAAATGACGCTGCTGCGCATGCTGGCGTTCCGCCCCGGCGATGCCGAAGGGCCGCCGGCAGCGGCGTCGTCGCCGGTGCCGGCTTCACGGCCCGAGCCCGCGGCGGCCGAGCGAAACCGTGTGTCGCCTCCGACCGAAGCGCTGCGCCGCGCGGTGGCGGGCGCCGCCGCCGAACCGGCGAAACCGGTGCCGACGCCTCCGGAGGCGACCCCCGGCGCGGAACCGGCAGCTGTTGCGAATCGGGCCCCACAGCCGACGCCGATGCCTGACCCGGACCCCGAACCGGATGCCGGGCCGGTGTCCCTGGCCGTGGATGAAGTGCCGGACTGGCCGAGCCTGATCGAGCGCATGGGACTGGCCGGCATGAGCAAGGCGGTGGCCATGCATTGCAGTTGGGCCGGCTACGAGAACGGCGTGGTCCGGTTGGTGATCGACCAGAGTCATCAGCATCTGCTCAATCCCGGCCTGGAGGAGCGGTTGCAACAGGCGCTGGGCAGTGCGCTCGGCGGTAGCCTGCGGCTGGTGATCGAACGCATGAGCGGGGCGCCGGTCGAACAGACGCCGGCCGCCCAGGTGGATGCGGCGCGCGCCCGGCGGCAGCGCGAGGCGGAAGAGAGGATCGGTGCGGACCCGAACGTGCGCGCCATGCAGGAAATGTTCGATGCGGAAGTGCTGCCGGACTCCATCCAGCCCGCGGATTGAGCCGACAATCTTGTCAACACACGGCCATGAGGAACTGAGCGATGAAAGGCGGTTTGGGAAACCTGATGAAACAGGCCCAGAAGATGCAGGCCAACATGCAGAAGGCGCAGGAAGAGATCGCGCGCATGGAAGTGACCGGGCAGGCCGGTGGCGGCCTGGTGTCGGTGACCATGAACGGCAAGCATGAAGTCCGCAAGGTCGATATCGACGACAGCCTGTTCGAGGATGATCGCGACATGATCGCCGATCTTGTCGCGGCTGCCTTCAACGATGCCGTTCGCCGGGTGCAGGAAACCACCCAGGAGCGCATGTCCGAACTGACGTCCGGCATGGGATTGCCGCCGGGTATGAAACTGCCGTTCTGACGGCCTGGCCGCCGCGCCCGCGTGCGCCAATCCTTTTATTCGGTCCGATGACCGGCCGTTAGCGGATACCCATGGCTTATTCACCGCTGATCCAGGAACTGATCGAGGCCCTGCGGGGCCTTCCCGGCGTCGGTCCGCGCAGTGCGCAGCGCATGGCCTTTCATCTGCTCCAGCGGGACCGCCACGGCGGCCGCCGCCTCGCCGCCGCCGTGGCGGCGGCCATGGAACAGGTGGGGCAGTGCGCCCGCTGCCGATTGCCCACCGAGGAGGATATCTGCGGACTGTGCCGGAACGAGAAGCGGGATCAGGGCCTTCTGTGCCTTGTGGAGAGTCCTGCCGACGTGTTCGCGCTGGAGCAGGCCACCGATTATTCCGGCCGCTATTTCGTCCTGATGGGCCGCTTGTCGCCGCTGGACGGTATTGGCCCCTCCGACATCGGGCTGGACCGGCTGGAGCAGCAACTGCGGGACGGGGAGGTCAGGGAGATCATCCTGGCGGTCAGCCCGACTGTGGAAGGCGAGGCCACCGCCCAGTACGTGGCCGATATGGCCGGCGAGTACCAGATAGCCTGCAGCCGCATCGCCCACGGCGTGCCGGTAGGAGGGGAGCTGGAGTACGTGGACAGCGGCACGCTGTCGCACGCCTTCGCCGGCCGGCGCGAGTACCGCTGAAACGCGCACACGGGAGGATGCAATGAGCGACTGTCTGTTCTGCAAAATGGCCGGCGGGGAGATCCCGGTGGATCTGGTGCTGGAATCCGACGCGTTGATGGCGTTTCGCGACATCAACCCGCAGGCGCCCCATCATGTGCTGATCATCCCCCGCGCGCATGTGGGCGGGCTGGAAGATCTGGATGCGGAGCAGGAGGAACTGGCCGGTCAGATGCTGATGGCCGCGCAGCAGGTGGCGCGCCAGGAAGGGTTCGCCGAACAGGGCTACCGGACGGTGATCAACACCGGCAGCGACGGCGGCCAGGAGATCCAGCACCTCCATGTCCACGTGCTGGCCGGGCGCCGCATGCAGTGGCCGCCGGGCTAGTATTCTTCCTGCAGCAGCAGGTGGAAGCTCTGTACCCGGCGTGCATCCACCAGCCCGCGGGCCACGGCCTCCCGTACCGCGCAACCCGGTTCGTCCAGGTGCATGCAGTCCCTGAACTGGCAGTGCCCGAGGTAGGGCATGAACTCGCGGAACCCACGCGCCAGTTCCTCTCGCGACAGGTGCCCCAGCCGCAGGATGCGGATGCCCGGGGAGTCCATTAGCGCGCCGCCGTCCGGCAGTGGGTAGAGCGTGGTTTCGGTGGTGGTATGGCGGCCCTGGCCGCTGGCTTCCGACAGGGCCTGGGTGCGTGCCTCGCGGTCAGGCACCAGCTGGTTGATCAACGACGATTTGCCCACCCCGGACTGCCCGACCAGTATACCGGTCTTGTTCACCAGGCTCCGGCGCAGCGCGTCCAGCCCGTGGCCGGCCTTGGTGCTGGTGCCGAGTACCGGGTAGTCCAGGCGGCGGTAGAGGTCCAGGCGTTCCTCGAGCGCGGCCGTCATCGGGAGATCGGCCTTGTTCACCACGATTCCGGCCTCGGTCTGCAGATGGGCTGCCAGCACCAAGTAGCGGTCAAGCAGTGCATAATCCGGCGCCGGCTCCGCGGCGATGACGACCAGCAACTGGTCCAGGTTCGCGGCCAGGACGCGCTCCTGGCGACGGTAGTTGGTTCTGCTCAGCGTGTTGCGGCGGGGCAGGATCTCCTCGATCACCCCCTCCTGCGGCGTGCTCTGATGGAACCGGACATGGTCGCCGCAGACGGCCCGGCCAGTCCGCCGCCGAGTCAGGCACCGCAGCAGGGCACCGTCCTTCTTCTGTACGACGCTCTCCGCGCCGAAACCTGCCATGACGCGACCCGGTTCCAGCTTCTTCACGCGGGGCTGCGCCTCTGGCTGGGTGCTGCGGCGGCGGGGGCTGACGGAGTCGATGGCATCGGTTCACGGGGTTTCTGCGCTGACAGCACCGGAGAGTAGCCTCTGTTAGAATGCGGAACAAGTTTCGCGCCCTTCGGTCTCACGGGCAGGGTTCCCCTGGCCGACCGTTACCGGGCCCGACCCACCGCACCGACCGGAAAAGCGAGCACCCATGCCCCAGCCCAGCGCAGAGAACCTCATCTGGATCGATCTTGAAATGACCGGCCTGGATACCGACCGGGATGCAATCATCGAGATCGCCACGGTGATTACCGACCGTCATCTGAACGTGCTGGCGGAGGGTCCGGTGTTGGCGATTCACCAGTCCGACGACGTGCTGAACGGGATGGACAACTGGAATACCAATCAGCACACGCAGTCGGGGCTTGTGGACCGCGTGCGCCGCAGCAATCACGATTATGCCAGCGCGGAGCGGGAGACCCTGGCCTTCCTGGAGCAGTGGGTACCGGCCAATGTGTCGCCGATGTGCGGGAACAGCATCTGCCAGGACCGGCGCTTCCTGCATCGGCTGATGCCGACGCTGGAAGCGTATTTCCACTACCGCCACATCGACGTCAGCACGCTGAAGGAACTGGCGGCGCGCTGGGCGCCGGACATGGCAAGGGAATTCAGGAAATCGTCCTCGCATCTGGCCATGGACGACATCAAGGACTCCATCCGCGAACTGCGATTCTACCGCGAGCGTTTCATGAACGTGCCGGATCCCGCCTACGCGGGGCAAGGGAAGTGACCGTTCCTGGTCATTCCACCGGTGTGTTCGGGTCGTTTCCCCATTCCGACCAGGATCCGTCATAGCCCCTGACCCGCTGGAAGCCCAGCGCGCGCAGCGCCACCCAGGTGAGCGCGGAACGGTGATGGGTCTGGCAGTGCGTGACCACTTCCTTGTCTGGCGTCACCCGCCGTTCGCGCAGCATGTCGAGCAATTCGCCTGCCGGTTTCAAGCGGCCGTTGTTGTCCGCATCCAGCATGTCGGTCCAGTTCAGGTTCACCGCGCCGGGGATGTGGCCGCCCTTGGCTGCCCGCCGGTCGGAGCCGTCGTATTCCGCCGGTGACCGGGCGTCGAGCACCACAAGGTCGGCGGCGCCCAGGCGGGGCAGGAGTTCCCGCTTGACGATGCGCGCGTCGGATGCGCCGGCCAGCCTCACCTTGTATCGGGAGGGGATTGGCTGGTTATGCCCGGCCTCCACCGGGTGGCCTTCCCGGGCCCAGGCGGTTATGCCGCCGTTGAGTAGCGAGTAGCGCTGGTGGCCGACGATTTCCAGTGTCCACAGCAGACGCCCGGCC
Source organism: Ectothiorhodospiraceae bacterium (assembly GCA_050485425.1). Lineage (GTDB taxonomy): Bacteria > Pseudomonadota > Gammaproteobacteria > Nitrococcales > Aquisalimonadaceae > LSCE01. The sequence continues at coordinate 29,801 of JBJHBJ010000044.1, forward strand.
CGCCCGCCACCGGTATTGTCGTAGGCCACAACATGGGTCTCCGGTGTCAGGCCGATCGCCGACAGCAGGTCGGTCAGATCTTCCTCGTTGGGCAGCAGGCCCATGGCAGGCGGCTCCTGACGCACCAGCCGCGGGAAGTCCATGCGGACAGCACCGGGTACGTGCTGATCGGCATAGGCCTCGGCGTCGCTCAGGTCCACCACCAGCAGGCCGGGTGTGCCGAGCAGGGCTTCCAGCTCGTCCGGCTCCATCAGCAGGGGCAGTTCGTCCAGTTGCATGTCGCTCATGGTTGGCGTCCGCTCTTCACGTCGACGAGTTCCAGCCAGTGCCTCACGGGCACTGCCGCTTCGGCCCCGAGGTGGCACAGGCAGCCGATATTGGCTGTGGCGATCAGTTCCGGCTTGCCGCTCTGCAGATTGGCCAGCTTGTTGCTGCGCAGTCGACGCGACAGTTCGGGCTGGAGCATGGAGTAGGTGCCGGCGGAGCCGCAGCACAGGTGCGCGTCCGGCACCGGGGTCAGTGTAAAGCCGATGCGGGTCAGCAGTCCCTCGACCCGGCCACCCAGCTTCTGGCCATGCTGCAGGGTGCAGGGAGACTGGAAGGCGATGGTGCGGGGGGCATCGTCGGCGGGCCGCAGACGTTCCTCCTCGCTCAGCAGCAGTTCCACCGGATCCATGGTCAGTTCGGAAACCCGCTTTGCCTTGGCGGCATACGCAGGATCGTCCCGCATGATGTGGCCGTAGTCCTTCACCTGCACGCCACAGCCGCTGGCATTCACGATCACCGCTTCCGCGCCGGCCTCCAGTTCCGGCCACCAGGCGTCGATATTGCGTCTGATCTGCGCGCCCGCGGCGTCCGGATGGCCCAGATGCTGGTCGACCGCGCCGCAGCACTGGCTGGCCGGGGTGCGCACCGTGGCGATGCCGAGCGCGTCCAGCAGGCGTGCGGTCTGCGGGTTGATCACCGGATCCATGGACGGCTGCACGCAGCCTTCCAGCAGCAGTACCCGACGTTGGTGCGCCTGGCGCTCCGGCCATGTCGGAGGCGTACGCCGGGGCGGGATCTTCTCCCGTAGCGCCGGGGGTGTCAGTGGACGCACGGCCTGACCGGTGCGCATGAGCACGGAGAACAGAGCCCGTCGCGGCACCAGTTGCCGGAGTACCCAGCGCTTGAAGCCAGTGCCGTCGCGGCGAGGTACCCGTTGTTCCACCATTTCCCGGCCAATGTCCACCAGCTTGCCGTACTCCACGCCGGACGGGCAGGTGGTTTCACAGGAGCGGCAGGTCAGGCAGCGATCCAGATGCAACTGGGTGGTGGTGGTGGCTTCCTGGCCTTCCAGCACCTGCTTCATCAGGTAGATGCGGCCGCGCGGGCTGTCCAGCTCATTCCCCAGCAACTGATAGGTGGGGCAGGTGGCCAGGCAGAAACCGCAATGGGTACAGGTGCGCAGGATACGGTCGGCCTCGGCGCCTTCGGCGGTGGATTTCAGTTGTTCCGGAATCCAGGTCTGCATCAGAACTCCCGTAACAGGCGGCCGGGGTTGAAGATGCCTTTGGTGTCGAAGGCCTGCTTCAGCCGGCGCTGCAGTGCGATCAGGGCAGCTGCTTGCGGATGGAATACGTCGCCGTCGCGGTCGCCGCCGCGGAACAGCGTGGCGTGGCCGCCGAGCAGCTCGCAGCCGCGCCGGATGGCTTCGGGCTCCGCGTCGGAACGCAACCAGCGCAGTTGGCCGTTCCAGTCCGCGAACACCTCGCCGGGCAGGTCCAGCGCCGGCGCCAGCGGCGGCAGGGAGATGCGCCACAGCGGCGTGTTGCTGCCGGTGAACCACGGCAGTTGATGGTCGCGGAGTCCGGCCCACCAGGTTCCGGCATCCGGATCCGGTTCGCCGCCGGCCGCCTCGGCTCCGGCTTTCACCGCGCTGGCGGCGCCTTCCAGGCGCAGGTGCAGATGGCGACCGTCGTGTGCGGCGCCGGTGATCGGCAGCCCCTGCTTGAACCAGGTCTCCACCTGCTCCATGCCCTGCCGGGCGTCGATTTCCAGTAGCCGGGTCTCGCTCGCAAGCGGACGCGGCAGCACCTTCATCGATACCTCGGTGATGACGCCCAGCGTCCCCATGGAGCCGGTGATGACGCGGCTGACGTCGTAGCCTGCCACGTTCTTCATGACCTGGCCGCCAAAGCGCATGTGTTCTGCCTTGCCGTTGATCAGCCGCAGCCCCAGCACCAGATCCCTGACGGCACCGGCCCATGGCCGCCGCGGGCCGGAGAGGCCGCTGGCCACGGCCCCACCCAGTGTGGCATGACCGTCGTAGTTGGGCGGCTCGAACGGCAGCATCTGGTTCTGTTCGGCCAGCGTCTTTTCCAACTCTGTCAGCGGGGTGCCGGCACGCGCGGTGACCACCAGTTCGGTGGGTTCGTACGCCACGATGCCCCGGTGTTCGGCCACCGAAAGAGGCTGGCCGGCAGGCGTACGGCCGTAGAAGCGCTTACTGCCGCCGCCCTGGATGTCCAGGGGCGTATCGCTTTCCAGTGCTTCCCGCACCTGGTCGATCAGTTGTGCCGTATGGTCACGGGTGGTCATTGCTCGGTAACCTTGATGCGCTCAGAACCGCGGAATGTCGGGGTGCGGCAGCTGCCCCTTGTGTACGTGCATGGCGCCGAATTCGGCGCAGCGGTTCAGCGTGGGAATGGCCTTGCCGGGGTTCAGCAGGCCCTGCGGGTCGAATGCCGCCTTCAGCGCCCGGAACTGGTTCAGCTCCGCCGTCTGGAATTGCACGCACATCTGGTTGATCTTTTCCATGCCGACGCCGTGTTCGCCGGTGACAGTGCCGCCGACTTCCACGCACAGCTCCAGGATGCGCCCGCCCAGTTCCTCGGTACGCTGGAATTCGCCTTCCACGTTCCCGTCGTACAACACCAGCGGGTGCAGGTTGCCGTCGCCGGCGTGGAACACGTTGGCGATGCGCAGGCCGTATTCCTTGCTCAGTTCGTCCATGCGCGTGAGCACGTCGGCCAGGCGCTTGCGGGGTATGGTGCCGTCGATGCAGTAGTAGTCGGGGGAGATGCGGCCCACAGCGGGGAAGGCCGCCTTGCGGCCGGCCCAGAAGCGCACCTTCTCGCTGTCGTCGCCCGCCACCTGGATCTGGCTGGCGCCAAAGCCCTGCAGCAGCGAGCTGACCTGTTCCATCTGGTCGAGGACTTCCTGCGCGTGGCCATCCAGTTCGCAGATCAGGATGGCCGCTGCATCCACCGGGTAGCCCGCTTGAACGAAGTCCTCGGCGGCGCGGATGGCCGGGTTGTCCATCATTTCCAGCCCGCCCGGGATGATGCCGGCGCCAATGATGCCGGCGACCGCGTTGCCCGCGGCCTGGACGTCATCGAAAGCCGCCAGCAGCACTTCCCTGCGCGGCGGCTGGGGCAGCAGCTTGACGGTGACCTCCACCAGCACCCCCAGCATGCCCTCGGAGCCGGTAACCGCGGCCATCAGGTCGTAGCCCGGGGTATCCAGCGCCTCGGAGCCCAGTACCAGTCGTTCGCCGTCCATGGAGATCATGGTTACGGAGAGCACGTTGTGTACGGTCAGACCGTACTTCAGGCAATGCACGCCGCCGGCGTTTTCGGCGACGTTGCCACCGATGGAGCAGGTAATCTGCGACGAGGGGTCAGGAGCGTAGTAGAGGCCGTGCGGCGCGGCCGCCTCGGAGATCGCCAGGTTGCGCACCCCGGGTTGCACCCGCGCAATGCGACGGCGCGGGTCCATCTCCACGATGTTGTTGAAACGGGCCATGCTCAGCAGCACTCCCTGGGGGTGGGGCAGGGCGCCGGCGGACAGGCTCGTGCCCGCGCCACGGGCGACCACCGGCACGTTCATCTCGGAGCAGGTGCGCAGGATGGCCTGGACCTGCTCCACGCTGTCCGGCAGTGCCACCATCAGCGGCAGTTCCCGGTAGGCGGAGAGGCCATCGCACTCGTAGGGGCGCTTGGCCTCGTCGTCCACCAGCAGGCCCTCGGCCGGCAGAATGGCCCGCAAGCGCCGAACGAGCGCATCGGCATCCACCCGGAAATCGACATCTTCGGCCCGATAGACGGAATGCATGACGGGTCACCAATCATGGTTGTCCAGGGAGACTCAAGGCTAACACAGGCGCGGTCCCCGGGGTGTTTCCCAAACGGAAGGGCCCCGCAGGGCCCTTCCGTGGACGGACGCTTTGTCGGGATAGAGTCGTTGGCTAGCCTTCCAGTTCCTGGCCAGCCAGGTAGAGCCAGGTTTCCACCACCGTGTCGGGGTTCAGGGAAACGCTTTCGATGCCCTCGTCCATCAGCCAGCGCGCCAGCTCCGGATGGTCGGAAGGCCCCTGGCCACAGATGCCGATGTATTTGCCTTTCTGGCGACAGGCCTGGATGGCCAGGTGCAGCAGTTTCTTCACCGCACCATTGCGCTCGTCGAACAGGTGTGCGATCAGGCCGGAGTCGCGGTCCAGGCCGAGGGTAAGCTGGGTGAGGTCGTTGGAGCCGATGGAGAAGCCGTCGAAGTACTCCAGGAACTCGTCGGCCTGCAGCGCATTCGACGGCAGTTCGCACATCATGATGAGCTTCAGGTCATCCTTACCGCGCTCTATGCCGTTTTCCTTCAGCAATTCCACCACCTGACGGGCTTCGTCAACGGTGCGCACGAATGGAATCATGATCCAGGCGTTCTTCAGCCCCATCTCGTTGCGGACTTTCTTCAGCGCCCGGCATTCCAGCTCGAAACAGTCGCGGAAATTGTCCGAGATGTACCGGGACGCGCCGCGGTAACCCAGCATGGGGTTTTCCTCGTCCGGCTCGTACTGACCGCCACCGATCAGGTTGGCGTACTCGTTGGACTTGAAGTCCGACATGCGCACGATCACCGGTTTCGGTGTGAATGCCGCAGCCAGTGTGGAGATGCCCTCGGCCAGGCGGTCCACATAGAACTGCACCGGATCCTTGTAGCCGCCGATCTGCGTGTCGATCACTTCCTTCAGATCGCTGGGCTGTTCGTCGTAGTTCAGCAGCGCCTTGGGGTGGATGCCGATCATGCGGTTGATGATGAACTCCAGCCGCGCCAGGCCGACGCCGGCATTGGGGAGGTTGGCGAAGTCAAAGGCCCGGTCCGGGTTGCCAACGTTCATCATGATCTTGAACGGCAGTTCCGGCATGTTGTCCAGGCTGATTTCCTTGACTTCGAAATCCAGCTTCGCGCCGTAGATGTAACCGGTGTCACCCTCGGCACAGGAAACGGTCACCTCGCGACCGTCTTCCACCGTCTCGGTGGCGTCGCCGCAGCCCACCACGGCCGGGATGCCCAGTTCCCGGGCGATGATGGCCGCGTGGCAGGTGCGCCCTCCGCGGTTGGTGACGATGGCGGAGGCCCGCTTCATGATCGGTTCCCAGTCCGGGTCGGTCATGTCGGTGATGAGCACGTCGCCGGGCTCGATGCGGTTCATTTCCTTGATGCTGTCGATCACCTTGGCCTTGCCGGCGCCAATGCGCTGGCCGATGGCGCGGCCGGTGGTGATGACCTCGCCCTTGCCGTTCAGGTGATAGCGCTGCAGCGTCTGGCCGCCGTCGCGGCTTTTTACCGTCTCTGGCCGTGCCTGCAGGATGTAGAGCTTGCCGTCCTGGCCGTCGCGGCCCCACTCGATGTCCATCGGGCGGCGATAGTGCTTCTCGATGATCAGTGCCTGGCGGGCCAGGTCCTGGACCTCGTCGTCACTGAGCGAAAAGCGGCGGCTCTCGGCGGCATCCACGTCCACCGTCTTCACCGACTTGCCGTGACCGGACTCGCCGCTGTAGACCATCTTGATGGCTTTGCTGCCCAGCGTCCGGCGCAGCACGGCCGGGCGGCCGGCCTCCAGCGTCGGCTTGTGGACGTAGAACTCGTCCGGGTTCACCGCGCCCTGCACCACGGTCTCGCCCAGGCCGTAGGACGAGGTGATGAACACCACGTCGCGGAAGCCGGATTCGGTGTCCATGGTGAACATGACGCCGGCGGCGCCGATGTCGGAGCGCACCATGCGCTGGATGCCGGCAGACAGCGCCACCTGGGCGTGCTCGAAGCCCTGGTGGACACGGTAGGAGATGGCGCGGTCGTTGAACAGGGAGGCGAAGACGTGTTTCACCGCCAGCATTACGTCGTCCAGGCCCCGTACGTTCAGGAAGGTTTCCTGCTGGCCGGCGAAGGAGGCATCCGGTAGATCCTCGGCGGTGGCGGAAGAGCGCACGGCAAACGAGGCTTCGCCGGTGGTCTCCGACTCCAGCTTCCGGTAGGCGCTGGTGATCTCGTCTTCCAGCCGTTTCGGGAACGGTGTATCGATCACCATCTGGCGGATCTGGGCGCCGGTTCTGGCCAGGGCGTCCACATCGTCCACATCCAGGCCGTCCAGGGCCTGGCTGATCCGGTCGCGCAGACCGCTTTCATCCAGGAAATCCCAGTAGGCGGCTGCCGTGGTGGCAAAGCCGCCGGGCACCTGAACGCCAGCAGCGGAGAGGTTGGAGATCATTTCGCCCAGGGACGCGTTCTTGCCGCCGACACGGTCGACATCGTTCATCCCCAGCGAATCAAACCAGATTACATAGTCCTGCAAGATCCTGTCCCCCTGTGGCTCGCGAAGTCGCGCGCAGGTGCCGAAAGTTACAGCTGCAACTCAAGAAAAAGACACAGTCTCATGAAATATGTGTCTTTTTTGCTGACTGGCGTCGAAACGCCGCCGCGCCTTGATGAATGTCCCAGGCGCGGCCGGGCGTAATGCTACGAAATCAGCGGCTTGTGCGTAACCCCCGGAGCCGGATTTTTTGCGAGGTGTCGCCTCCCGGAGTACAGGTGACCCTTGCCCCCCGGAGCGGGAGTCGGCACATTAGGCTGGCTACACCTCTCTGCAAGGTTAGTCATTCCCAATCCGACCTCAGACCGGGAACCAAGTTGAATGATAGATGAGAATGGTGTGATTCGGCAGAAACGCACGGTGTTCTTCGTGTCCGATCGCACCGGCATTACCGCCGAGACACTCGGCCACAGCCTGCTGACCCAGTTCGATCTGGATTTCGAACAGGTCACGTTGCCGTTCGTGGACAATATCGATCGTGCCCGCAAGGTGGTGGAGCAGGTCAACCGCCTCACGGCCAACGGCGGTCCGAAACCCATCGTCTTCAGCACCGTGGTCCAGGATGACGTCCGCCTGCTGCTGAAGGAGAGCAATGCCGCCTTCTTCGATTTCTTCGATGCCTTCATCTCGCCGCTGGAGCAGGAACTGTCCATGTCCTCGTCCCATGCCGTGGGGCAGGCGCACGGGCAGGGCAATACCAAGGAGTATTCCGAGCGCATCGACGCGATGAACTTCGCGCTGAACCACGACGACGGGGTGACCACGCGCCAGTACGACAAGGCTGACATCATCATTGTCGGCGTCTCCCGTACCGGCAAGACGCCGGCATCCATCTACCTCGCGCTCCAGTACGGCATCTATGCGGCCAATTATCCGCTGACCGAGGACGATCTGGTCGAGGGCAGGCTGCCGAAGATCCTATTCCCCTACCGGGCCAAGCTGTTCGGCTTGACCATCAAGCCCGATCGCCTGCAGAGCATTCGCAGCGAGCGTCGCCCCAACAGCCGCTACGCATCGCTGCAGCAGTGCCAGATGGAGGTCATGCGGGCCGAGGCACTGTTCCGTCGGGAAAAGATTCCGTTCGTGAATTCCACTAACGTCTCCATTGAGGAAATCGCCACCACCATGCTCCATCAGGCCGGGTTGAGACGGCGGGTCTACTGAGCTGCATGGCGGGGGCGTCGGTATGATACGATCCTGATCATGATGCTGAACCTGCAAGCACATCCGATGCTGGAACGGGTTCCCGCCCGGTCCTTCGCGACGCTGATGGAGCTCTACGAGAGCAATTACATCCTCATGCGTCGGCTGGCGCCTGCGTTGCGGTCCATGGACGGCACGGCGTGGTCCGGCAAGAATGCGGGCGTGGATTTGCGGCTCACCATCCTGGAGCGTTCCCCGTACACCACCACGCTGGCCCTCAGCCACTGGTTCGACCATGACCCCGAGGCGACCGAGCCGGACCTGCTGCTGCGCGTCTACCACGACGCCCGGCTGGCGGAAGTCATGCCCGATACACCGGTGGAGCAGTTCCAGCTCTGGAAGGGCAAGCGACCGGAGTCACGCAGCCTGGAATGGCGCTGGGAAATGAACCGTTTCCTGAATCGCTGGCTGCGCTACTGCCTGTCCGAGGGGCACGGTTTTCCCAGCGAGGCCTACGCCTGAACCCTCAGCGTTTCGCCGGAAGCCTGGCCGCGACCGATTCCCGCAGTTCACCCACCTGCATGGTCTCTATGTGGCTCACGCCGCGTTCATGCAGGGCCAGCACCTCATCGGGGTCCACGACCTCGTAGATGGCCCAGTGCCAGCCGCCGGCAGGCAGCGGATGGTCGTCCGCCGGCAGCTTGCGACGATCGCAGAACAGGAAATCCGGTGCCAGCGTCCCGGCCCTCTCCAGCATGGAGCGACTGAAGCTGGGCAGTACCCAGCCGGACCTCAGGCCGACCATCGCCTGGGTGAGCTGTACCACCTGCTCCATGAAACTGATGATGACCCGGTTGGGGCCCAGGACTGCGCTGTCGTCGGCCACGCGCTTGACGATCTCCGGCAGGCGTGCCTCGTCGGCCGTTTCCCACTTGATCTCGATGAACACCAGCAGGTCCGGGTAGGCGGCAAGGCTTTCCGCCACCTGTTTCAGCGTGGCCAGCGGTTCACCGAGAAAGCGCGTGCCGAAGCGTTGCGGTTCGTGCACGCTGATATCCTGAAGCGAGTCCGCCCTGAGGCTTCTGACGTAATCGGGGCGATTGGCGGTACGGTGCAGGTCCTCGTCGTGAATGACCAGTGGTGTGCCGTCGGCGCAGACCTGGATGTCCATCTCCACCGCATCGGCGCCGGCCTTGGCGGCGGCGAGGAACGCGGAAAGGGTGTTCTCGGGGTAGTGCGCGGCATAGCCGCGGTGAGCGATCAGTTTCACGGGTAACTGAGGCCCGTTCGGCTTCGCGGTCGGGTCTGCCATGGGCGCTGAATCCTTCCATTGCTGGTGACGGCAGGGCTGCGCCGGAATGCTCCGGGACGGCCCTGGCGGTCAGCATAGTTCAGGCCCGGCGCGGCCGGAAGCGCCCCACCTGGCGTTGCAATGCCTGTATCTCGTCATCGTGTTGCTGCGGGCCGTAGCGCACGGCGATATAACGGGCGGCAATGGCGTCGACCTCGGCTTTCAGGTCCGGCCGTGCCATGACGACGCGGCTGGCATAGTCATGCGGCCCTTCCGTGGGCCTGCGGGGCACCCCGGCGCGGCCCATGCGAGCGCAGAAACGTTCCCAGGCCCGCTGCGCCGGATCCGGCGGCCGGGCAGGCTGGCGCCAGAGGATAACCAGCGCCAGCAATCCTGTGCACAGCAGCATGGCGGTACCCAGCGCCGACAGCATGCGTCGCCAGTCGCCCAGCCCCAGCGCGTTCATCAGGCGTTGCTGCAGGTCGGGGCCATAGGCCAGGACCCAGCGATCCCAGTACGCATTCACCGCATCCCAGCGCAGCGCCATCTGCCGCGCCAGGCTTTGCGTCCGGCGCGCCATCGCGGGCAACCGGTCGGTATCCGGCACGGCGCTGTCCAGGCCCAGTTCAATCCGTTCCGGTGCCACCCAGGCGGTGGGGTCTATCCGGACCCAGCCTTCGTGTTCGCGCCACAGTTCGACCCAGGCGTGGGCGTCCGACTGGCGCACGATCATGTAGTTGCCGGTGGGGTTGATCTCACCGCCCTGGTAGCCGGTGACCACGCGGGAGGGGACACCGGCAATGCGCATCATCGCGGCAAAGGCGCCGGCAAAATGCTCGCAGAACCCGCGGCGGCTTCCGAACAGGAAGTCGTCGACGTTGTCACCTTGAAGCCGCGGGGGGTTCAGGGTGTAGACGAATGGCTGCTCGCGGAAATGCAGCAGGGCGCGGTCGATCAGAGCCTCATCGTCGTTGCTCTCCCGTTGCCAGTCGCGGATCAGTTGGCGGGTGCGGGGATGGCTGTGTTCGGGCACATACAGGTACGGTGCCGGGTCCAGCTCCCGGAACGTCGGGTCCAGCCGGTAGTTCAGGCTGGAACGGGCGCTGTAGCGGATGCGCTCGCGCACCGGATTCCGGCGTTGCAGCTGATACTCGCTGCCGACACTGACCTGTTCGGAGATCTGCACCGGCATGTCCAGCGTGAATATCCAGGAGCGATTGTGCGGTTCCAGTGTCACGCTGTAGCTGATGTCTCCGCCCAGCGGTTCCAGCTGCGGGCGCGGGCCGCCGCCGTCCGGCTGGCGCCAGGACCGACCGTCGTAGCGGGGGAGTACGGGCCCGCGCCAGTAACGCTGTACGGGCGCGGGCGGTGGCCCGTCGAACTCAACCCGAAACGCAACTTCCGCCGATTGGCTGAGCTGGCTGATCTCGCCCATGGTCATGCTGTCGCTGAGGCCGGTCACGCCACGGGCGTCGTCGTCCGGCATCCCCCAGAGCGGGCCCGGAATACGCGGAAACAGCACGAACAGGATGATCATCAATGGTAGCGCCTGCGCCACCATGGTGGCCGCCAGGCGGCCATGCGGAAACCAGCCGGTGGGCGTGGTGCGCCGGTTCACGGTAATCAGCAGGGCGGTCAGCGCCCAGACCGTGATCAGCATCCAGCCGGCGATGAGCAGGCTCTGGCTGTACAGGAACTGTGTCACCACCAGGAAGTAGCCTAGATAGAGCACCACCTGTGTGTCCCGTCGGGTGCGCATCTCCAGCAGCTTCAGCCCCAGCATCAGGCTCAGCATGGCCACGCCGGCGTCCCGGCCGAGAAAGGTTCCGTAGTGCAGCACCACCCCGC
>JBJHBJ010000045.1:0-39020 GCA_050485425.1 Ectothiorhodospiraceae bacterium
CTGGCTTCGGATGCCGGGGACGCCGCGCAGGTGGGGATCACCTACAAGGATCTGCCCCGCGATGTCGGGCCGGGTGATGTGCTGTTGCTGAACGACGGCCTGCTGGTGCTCCGGGTGGCGTCGGTGGGCGGGCCGCGCATCCGGTGCACGGTGGAGCAGGGCGGGGAATTGTCGAACAGCAAGGGCATCAACCGCCAGGGCGGTGGTCTGTCCGCGGGTGCGCTGACCGACAAGGACCGCGAAGACATCGTCACCGCAGCACGAATGGGTGTGGATTACCTGGCGGTCTCCTTCCCGCGCTCGGCGGAGGACATCCACACCGCGCGCCGATTGCTGGAGGAAGCGGGTGGCCGGGCCGGTCTGGTGGCCAAGATCGAGCGGGCGGAGGCGGTGGATGCCATCGACGAGATCATCGTGGCGTCCGATGCGGTGATGGTGGCCCGTGGCGATCTGGCCGTGGAGATCGGTGATGCCGAGCTGCCGGGGGTGCAGAAGCACATCATCTCCCGGGCGCGCATGCTGAATCGTGCGGTGATCACCGCAACGCAGATGATGGAGTCCATGATCGCCAACCCCAGCCCGACCCGGGCCGAGGTGCTGGATGTGGCCAACGCCGTGATGGATGGCACCGATGCGGTGATGCTGTCGGCCGAGACGGCGGCGGGAAAATATCCGGTGAAAACCGTGGAGGCCATGGCCCGGGTGTGTGTCGGCGCCGAACGCCAGCGCGCGACGCAGCGCTCCGGGCATCGGCTGGACAGCCATTTCGAGCGCATCGACGAGGCCATTGCCATGGCGACCATGTACACGGCCAATCACCTGGAGCCGCGTGCCATCGTCTCGCTCACCGAGTCCGGGGCCACCACGCTGTGGATGTCGCGCATCAGTTCCGGCATTCCCATCTACGCACTCACCCAGCACGAAACCACGCGCCGGCGCGTCACCCTGTACCGGGGGGTGTATCCGGTGGCCTTCGATGTCCTGCATACCGATCCCATGCACGTCATCCAGGACGCCGTGGAGACGCTGAAGGAACGTGACGCGGTAACCGCCGGCGATCTGGTGGTGATCACCAAGGGCGATTTCTCCGGCGTTCCGGGCGGGACGAACGCCATGAAGATCGTGCGGGTCGATTGATCGGAGGCGCACCAGTTTTGTGCGTCTGGTGCATGCAGACGCACCGATTGTGTGCGTCTGGTCGTCGGGTGTCGGTGGAGTGCCTGGGCTGATTTCTCCCAACCAGCCTGTTCAGAAAGGAATTTCTTTCGTTGGCCTCCTGCTTGCAAGCGAACGGGCAAGCACGCAGGAGTAAGGCAGCCTTTTCGGTCTTCGCGTTGCGTACAATTCGGAACACCAATAGGTGACTAGGGTTCCGGTCCGCATTTTGCGGACGACTGGTCCGAGAGTTGCCGACCTCTTCCGAGGGGTTACACGGCGGGACAAAAGCCCGGGAGGTCTACGTGATGCTCCTGTGCTGTGTTCATCCGGTAAGCCCGATGGGAGAGACACCATGCCGAATCGCTCCATCCGTACACGCTTCACCACGCTGGCCGCCGTTCTCGGCCTTTCTGCCGCCGTGCTGTTCGGGACCCAGGCTCCCGCCCAGGAGCGCGACAGCTTCCGCATTGCCTGGAGCATCTACGTGGGCTGGATGCCCTGGGGCTACGGCGACGCCGAGGGCATCGTGCAGAAATGGGCCGACAAGTACGACATCGAGATCGAGGTCGTGCAGATCAACGACTACATCGAGTCCATCAACCTCTACACCGCCGGTTCCTTCGACGGTGTCACCGCCACCAACATGGATGCCCTCACCATCCCCGCGGCCGGCGGTGTGGACACCACGGCGCTGATCGTCGGCGACTTCTCCGACGGCAACGACGGCGTGGTGCTCAAGGGTACCGACAGCCTGGAGGATATCGAGGGCAAGCGCGTTCACCTGGTGGAACTCTCCGTATCCCACTACCTGCTGGCCCGGGCGCTGGACTCCGTCGGCCTCAGCGAGCGGGACATCCGCGTGGTCAACACCTCCGACGCCGACATCGTCGCCGCCTTCAACTCCCGTGACGTCGAAGCCGTGGTCACCTGGAACCCGCAGCTGGGCGAACTGCGTCGCATGAACGACGCCAACGTGGTCTTCGACTCCTCGGAAATCCCCGGCGAGATCATGGACCTGCTGGTGGTGAACACCGAGGTGCTGGAAGCCAACCCGGCTTTCGGCAAGGCACTGGCCGGCGCCTGGTACGAAATCATGGAGCGCATGAGCGGTGATGACGAGACCGCCATCGATGCCCGCACCGCCATGGGCGAGGCTGCAGGCACCGATCTCGAAGGCTACGAAGCCCAGCTCGCCTCCACCACCATGTTCTACGACCCCGCCGAGGCCGTGGACTTCGTCGAAAGCGACAGCCCGCAGGAAACCATGGAAAACGTCCGCCAGTTCGCCTTCGAACACGGCCTGCTCGGCGAGCGGGCTCCCAGCCCTGACTTCGTCGGCATCCAGTTCGCCGACGGCTCCGTCCTCGGCAGCGCATCCAACGTCAAGTTCCGCTTCAACGCCGAGTACATGCGTATGGCGAGGGATGGGGAGTTGTAACGCGAGCGTGTGAATTAGTCAGTCGTTTCCTTAAAGATCGTTGGTCGGTTTCGGGCGGGATGGATCACCCGGGACCGTCAGCGGCAGGGATGCCGCTGTCGAGCCCCCAAGGAAGGGTTGACGGCGTGTCCCGGGTGATCCATCCCGCCCGGGAGCGGCCAACACAACATTGATTGCCCATGAAGCGCATCATCAACCAAAAGCCGAACCGCCCCACCGGCCTGGCTCTGGGCCTGCTGCCCTTCGTGCTGGTGCTGCTGGTGTACATGGTCGCCTCCGCGGCCCGACTGGCGGAAAACCCCGACGATCCGCTGCTGCCGTCCCTGAACGCCATGGCGGAATCGTTCCAGCGGCTGGCCACCGAGCCCAGCCGCCGCACCGGCGACCTGGTGCTGTGGGTGGACACCGCCGCCAGCCTCACCCGGCTGGGGCTGGGCGTGCTCATCAGCATGGGCATGGGCCTGGTCGTGGGCATCCTTACCGGGCTGATTCCGTACGCCCGCCGGGCCTTCTCACCGTTCGTGGCGGTGCTGTCCATGATCCCGCCGCTGGCCGTGCTGCCCATCCTGTTCATCGCCTTCGGCGTGGGTGAACTGGCCAAGGTGGTACTGATCATCTTCGGCATCGCCCCGTTCATCATGCGCGACGTCCAGCAGCGGGTGGAAGAACTGCCCGGCGAACAACTGGTGAAGGCCCAGACCCTGGGCGCCTCCACCTGGCAGATCATGCTGCGCGTGGTGCTGCCCCAGGTGTTCCCCCGGCTGCTGGACGCCACCCGCCTGGCGCTGGGCTCCGCCTGGCTGTTCCTGATCGCCTCCGAGGCCATCGCCGCCACCGAAGGGCTGGGTTACCGCATCTTCCTGGTGCGCCGCTATCTGGACATGGAAACCATCCTGCCCTACGTGGCCTGGATCACCCTGCTGGCCTTCGCCATCGACATCCTGCTGCGCCTGATCACCCGCTACTGCTTCCCCTGGTACGGCGGACGGAGGTCCTGATGAGCGCTGTAACAGCCAAGAACCTGTGGAAGGAATACGGCAGCGACGTGGTGCTGGAAAACATCAACCTGCATGTGTCCGCCGGCGAGTTCGTCACCATTGTCGGCGCCTCCGGCTGCGGCAAGAGCACCTTCCTGCGCATGCTGCTGGGTGAGGAAACCCAGACCCGCGGCGAGCTGCTGCTGGACGAGGCACCCATGCCCGGCGAGCCCGGCCCGGACCGGGGCGTCGTGTTCCAGAAATACTCCGTGTTTCCGCACCTGACCGCGCTGAAGAACGTCATGGTGGCGGACGAGTTGGGCAGCGCCCGCTTCACCGGGCGCCTGTTCGGCGCCGCCCGTCGCCGTGCCCGCGAGCGGGCCATGGACATGCTTGAGGCGGTCGGCCTGGACCATGCCGCCGGCAAGTATCCCAGCGAGCTCTCCGGCGGCATGCAGCAGCGCCTGGCCATTGCCCAGGCACTGATGAAAGACCCGAAGATCCTGCTGCTGGACGAACCCTTCGGCGCGCTGGACCCGGGCATCCGCAAGGACATGCACGCACTGATTCTCGACCTCTGGCAGCGCCGGGGGCTGACCGTGTTCATGGTCACCCATGACCTGCAGGAAGGCTTCACGCTGGGCAGCCGCCTGCTGGTGTTCGACAAGGTGCGGCACGACCCCCAGGCCCCCGGTGCCTACGGCGCCAACATCACCTACGACATTCCGCTGCAGCGCCAGAACGCGGCCTTGTACGAGGAAGTCCGCGAGCGCGTGGGCGCCGCAGAACAGGAGACACTGAAGGAGACCGCACAATGAGCACACTGCCTGCTATCGAGGGCCGCCTCGTGCACCGGGACACCGTGCCCGGGGCGCGTTACTGGTCCATGGTGATCAAGCGCGGCTTCACGCTGCGGCTGACGGACACCGAAGGCCGCGCCAACGCCGCCATGCTGCTCTTCAACCCGCAGAACCTGCTGGAGCGTTACAACGCCCCGGATACGTTGAAGGGTCAGCACACCTCCAAGCTCACCAAAGGCAACATGCTGTATTCCGACATGGGCCGGGTGATGCTCTCCATCGCCGAGGACACGGTGGGTTGGCATGACACCATCGGCGGTGTCAGCGATGCCGCTATGGTCCGGGCCCAGTACGGCGAGCACCGCTACCAGGAACACCGCAACGACTTCTACCGCAGCGGCCGGGAACTGTTCCTGATCGAACTGGCGAAATGGGGGCTGGGTCGGCGCGACCTGGTCCCCAACCTGAATTTCTTCAGCAAGGTGTTCGCCGGTGATGACGGCGCGTTGCAGTTCGCACGGAACCATAGCGGCCCCGGTGCTGCCGTGGACCTGCGGGCGGAGATGGACACGCTGGTGGTGCTGAACACCGCCCCGCACCCCATGGACCCGGCCACCGAGTACCGTCCCGGTGCCGTGGAACTGGTCATCTACCGCACCCCGCCGGTGGACCCGGAAACCGACGTCTGCGTGAACTTCCGCCCGGAGAACGCCCGCGCCTACGCCAACACCCGGATCCTCAACTGCCAGGAGGAGGCATGACCATGCGTGGAAAGAACCTGGTCGAAAGCGCACTGGACCCGCGCCATGCGGTGTATCGCCACGTGGTGCCCGCAGGCGAACCCTGGATGCATGAACTGAAGCGGGACCAGACCCTGCGCATCCTGGACCTGGAAGGCAACCAGGCCGCCGATACCCTGTTCTACAGCCTGGAACGGCCCACCGAGGAACACTACAGCGCGGTGCACACCATCCGCGCCCAGGGCAACGCCTACCTCACCACCGGCTCGGTGCTGCGCTCCAACGAGGGCAACCCGATGCTCACCATCACCGCCGACACTTGCGGCCGCCACGACACACTCGGCGGCGCCTGCGCGGCGGAATCCAACCAGGTGCGCTATGCGCTGGAGAAGAAGCCCATGCACAACTGCCGGGACAACTTCCTCACCGCCATCGCGGAAAGCCACTACGGCCTCACCAAGCGGGACGTGGTGCCCAACATCAATTTCTTCATGAACGTCCCGCTGACGCCGGAGGGCGGCCTCACCTTCGAGGACGGCATCTCCGGCGCCGGCAAGTACGTGGAAATGCGGGCCGAGATGGACGTGATCGTCCTCGTTTCCAACTGCCCCCAGCTCAACAACCCATGCAACGCCTACAACCCCACACCGGTGGAGATGCTGGTGTGGGACTGAATTGGGATTGGGGCAGCGTGGGGGCTTCGTTCCGTCCGTGGGTGGTGACATCGTCACGGACACGCCGTGAACCCCCGCGTCGCTACGCGTTCCTGCTTCGCCTGCGGGGCCAGGGTTGGCCGTCCGTGGCCAACCCGTTCGGCCGGGGAAAGCAATGCTTTCCCTTGATCGGCCTCACCCCTGGGGGTTTGTCGGCGAGGTCCCTCTCGCCGACAGTCCGTGACGATGTCACCACCCACGGCCTCGGGTTGGAGGCAGCCCCAAGAGGTGGCCTCGGCGTAGGGTGTGCACCACAGCGTGGTGCGCACCATTCCCCGGTGCGGCCCGGTGCGCAAGCCTTGCGGCTTGCACACCCTACGACCGTAGCCGCCCTGCGTAGGGTGCCCAGAGCGCAGCGATGCGCACCGTTCCAGGGGCGCCGCCGGTGCGCTTCGCCTTCGGCTCAGAGCACCCTACATGGGTCGACCAAAACGGTAGGGTGGATCGAGCGCAGCGACATCCGCCAATGCGGCCGTAGGCCGGATACGGCAGTAGCTCCATGCACAGGCAGTTGGTGGGAGGCTTGCTTCCGGACTGTCGATCGCAGGGGCGAGGCCGACCAAGGAAAAGCAGCGCTTTTCCCGGTCGAGCGGGCTGGCCGCGGATGGCCAGTCCTGGCCCTGCCAGCGAAGCAGGATTGCGTAGCGCCGCAGGCGATCGTCAAGCCCCCAGGGATGGGTTCACGGCGTGTCCGGGAAGACACCTCCCCCCACGGGCCGGAACGAAGCCCCCACGAAACACCTCGCTCAACCCTCTTTTCCATCGGGGACGACCCCGGTGCGCCCTGTATCCCCGCGGGACGACCCGTGGACCGGATCCGGACAAGCCATGTTTACCAAGGTACTGATCGCCAATCGCGGCGCGATTGCCTGCCGCATCATCCGCACACTGAAAAAACTCGGCGTGCAATCCGTCGCCGTCTACAGCGAAGCCGACCGCCACTCCCTGCACGTCCACCAGGCCGACGAGGCCGTCTGCATCGGTGAGGCTGCGGCAAGCGGCTCCTACCTGAATGCCGAACGCATCCTGCAGGCCGCACGGGACACCGGCGCCCAGGCCATCCACCCCGGCTACGGCTTCCTCTCCGAAAACGATACCTTTGCCGAAGCCTGCGAAGCCGCCGGCATCGCCTTCATCGGCCCCACCCCGCAGCAGATCCGCGACTTCGGCCTCAAGCACACCGCCCGCGCGCTGGCCGAGGCCAACGGCGTGCCCATGCTGCCGGGTACCGGCCTGCTGGACAGCGTCGACCATAGCGTCGCCGAGGCCGCGTGCATCGGCTACCCGGTCATGCTCAAGAGCACCGCCGGGGGCGGCGGCATCGGCATGCAGCTCTGCCATGACGAAAAGCAGCTTCGCGAGGCCTACGATTCCGTCAAGCGGTTGTCGCAGAACAACTTCTCCAACAGCGGCCTGTTCCTCGAGAAGTACGTGCAGCACGCCCGTCACATCGAGGTGCAGCTGTTCGGTGACGGCAAGGGCCAGGTGATCGCCCTCGGCGAGCGCGACTGCTCGCTGCAGCGGCGCAACCAGAAAGTGGTGGAGGAAACCCCGGCGCCGAATCTGGACGACACCGTGCGCCGGCAACTGCTGGAGGCGGCCGAAGCACTGGGCCGTGGCGTGCAGTACCGCTCCGCGGGTACCGTCGAATACATCCTCGACGCGGATTCCGGTGAATTCTATTTCCTGGAGGTGAACACCCGACTGCAGGTGGAGCACGGCGTCACCGAGGAAGTCACCGGCGTGGATCTGGTGGAATGGATGGTGCGCGGCGCCGCCGGCGATCTGCCGGATCTGGAGGGGTTGCGGCCGGGCGCGCCCGATGGGCATTCCATCCAGGTGCGGCTGTATGCCGAGGACCCCGGTCGCAACTTCCAGCCCTCCACCGGCCTTCTCACCGAGGCCACGTTTCCTGACGACGCGCGGGTGGACACCTGGGTGGAGCGGGGCAGCGAGATTTCCCCGTACTACGACCCGATGATCGCCAAGATCATCGTCCATGCACCGGACCGCGCCGCCGCCATCGAAAAACTCTGCCGGGCGCTGGATGCCACCGCGCTGCACGGCCTGGAAACCAACCTGCTGTACCTGCGCCAGGTGGTGGCGGACAGCGTATTCGGCGAAGGCCGGCAGACCACCCGCTATCTGAACGATTTCCCCTACCGCGCCGGCACGGTGGAGGTGATCAGCCCCGGCACGCAGACCACCATCCAGGACTACCCCGGCCGGGTCGGCTACTGGGATATCGGCGTGCCGCCGTCCGGCCCCATGGACATGCTGGCCTTCCGGCTCGGCAACCGGCTGCTGGGCAATCCGGAAGATGCCGCCGGGCTGGAACTGACGGTGAACGGCCCCAGCCTCAAGTTCAATACCCATGCCGTGATTGCCCTCACCGGCGCGGCCATGCGGGCCATGCTGGACGGAGAGCCGGTGCCGTACTGGCAGCCGGTGACCGTGCAGCGCGGACAGATCCTGAAGATCGGTGCGGTGGATGGCGCCGGTGCCCGCGCCTGTCTGCTGTTCCGCGGCGGGCTGGATGCGCCGCTGCACATGGGCAGTCGCTCCACGTTCACGCTGGGCCAGTTCGGCGGTCACGGCGGTCGCGTGCTGCAGCCCGGCGACGTGCTGCACCTGGCGGAAGCCGAGGCCGGCGAGACGGCGTCGCTGCCGCAGGCGGCCATTCCCGCCTATGGCCACCAATGGGAACTGCGCACCGTCTACGGCCCCCACGGCGCCCCGGATTTCTTCACCGACCGGGACATCGCCACCTTCTTCGCCACCGACTGGGAGGTACACTACAACTCCAGCCGCACCGGCGTGCGTCTGATCGGGCCGAAGCCCGAGTGGGCCCGGGAGGACGGCGGCGAGGCCGGGCTGCACCCGTCCAATATCCACGATAACGCCTACGCCATCGGTACCATCGACTTCACCGGCGACATGCCGGTGATCCTCGGGCCGGACGGTCCCAGCCTGGGCGGCTTCGTCTGCCCGGCCACCATTGTGACTGCCGATCTGTGGAAGCTTGGCCAGCTCAAGCCCGGCGACACGGTCCGCTTTCTGCCGGTGAGCCTGGACGAGGCCAACAGGCTGGAACGCACGCAGGACGAGGCAATCGAGACCCTTCAGCCGGCGGAACAACCGGCGCAGCCCGCCGCCATCACCACCCCGGTGCTGAAGCAGGGCAAGGGCGACGGCCATCCGGTGGGCGTCACCTACCGCCCGGCCGGCGACAAGTACCTGCTGGTGGAATACGGCCCCATCGTGCTGGACCTGAACCTGCGCTTCCGCGTCCAGGCGCTGCTGGAATGGCTGACCGAGCAGCGCATCACCGGCATCGTGGAAATGACGCCCGGCGTGCGCAGCCTGCAGATCCACTACGAACCCAGGCAGTTGCCGCTGGAGCGGCTGATGCAGCTGCTGGAGCAGGCAGAGGCGGAACTGAAGGATCTGTCCGATGCCGAGCTGCCGTCGCGCATCATCCACTTGCCGCTGGCCTGGGACGACAGCCAGACCCGGCTGGCCACGCAGAAGTACATGCAGTCGGTGCGCAAGGACGCCCCCTGGTGCCCGCGCAATATCGAGTTCATCCGGCGCATCAACGGCCTGGACAGTGAGGAGGAGGTCAAGCGCATCGTCTACGACGCCTCCTACCTGGTCATGGGCCTGGGCGACGTCTACCTGTCCGCGCCGCTGGCCACGCCGGTGGATCCGCGCCACCGGCTGGTCACCACCAAGTACAACCCTGCCCGGACCTGGACGCCTGAGAACGCCGTGGGCATCGGCGGCTCCTACATGTGCATCTACGGCATGGAAGGCCCCGGCGGTTACCAGTTCGTCGGCCGCACGCTGCAGATCTGGAACCGCTACAAGCGCACGCCGGAGTTCCAGCAGCCCTGGCTGCTGCGTTTCTTCGACCAGATCCGCTTCCACGAGGTCTCGGAAGAAGAGCTGCTGGCAATGCGCGATGCCTTTCCGAAAGGCGGTGTGCGACTGGATATCGAGGAAACCACCTTCTCGCTGGCGCGCTACAACCGCTTCCTCGAAGAGAACCGCGACAGCATCCGGGCGTTCAAGCGGACCCAGCAGGCCGCCTTCGAGACCGAACGCCGGCACTGGATCGAGACCGGCCAGGCCAACTACACGGCCGATGCCGAACCCCCGCCGCCGGAACCGGATGGCGTGGACCTTGCCGACGGCGAATCGGCTGTGGAGGGCCACGTGCACGGCAGCCTCTGGGCGCTGGACGTGAAGGAAGGCGATCGCGTGGAACCGGGCCAGCAACTGCTGGTGCTGGAGTCCATGAAGATGGAAATCCCTGTGGTCAGCGACACGGCCGGCACCGTCCAACGTGTGCTGTGCAAGGAGGGCGGCCAAGTCACGCCGGGGCAGGTGCTGCTGGTGATCGAAGAGGACGGGGGATGACGACGGCTCGTCCACGAGAGACATGCGTAGGGTGCTCAGAGCGCAGCGATGCGCACCGCTGTCTTTGCAACCCTACCCAGTGATCAGGGCGCGCTACGAGGGCCGGCGGATGTCAGATACACGTCGAACCGCGTGCTGCGCCCGGCGATCTGGTGGCTGGGTGCGGGGCCGCTCAGGGCCGGCGCCTTGCGCGGCCGTTTGACCACCACCCGGTTGATGGCGGTGTCCAGCGCCGCTGCAAGCAGGCCCGGCGGGTCCGGATCCTCGCCCAGCAGGCACTGCAGCAACTGCATGTCCTTGCGGGACTTGGCCTTGCGGCCCTGTTCCGGATACATCGGGTCCAGGTAGACCACCTCCGGTCGCTGGTCCGGCGAAAGCGCGCGCATGATTGCAACAGCGTCGCCGGCCACAAGGCGCATGTTGCGGCTCATCCCGGCCGCGTCCGGCCGGGCGGCGGCACGGGTCAGCCCGTCTTCCAGCATCGCCGCCAGCACCGGCGAGCGTTCCACCAGCGTCACCGGGCAGCCGCGCCAGGCCAGCATGGCCGCATCCCGGCCCAGGCCGGCGGTGGCGTCCAGCACCGAGGGTCGCTGGCCGCGTCTTGCGCCCACGGCCCGGATCAGGCCTTCGCCGGCAACGCTGGCCTGGCGGATGCGTTCGCTGGAAACGAATTCCACACGTACACCTTCGCCCAGGCGCCCGGCCGCATCACGCAGCTCCAGGCCGGCCGGCGTCAGCAGCAGCCGCAGGCCGGTGTTCCCCTCGCCGTCAAGCGGGAGAGCGAGCCTCGACGCCAGCCGCTCGGCGGCCGGCCGCAGGCCTTCTTCCCGGAACCAGACCGAGCAGCCGGCGGGGGCTGCGGCGGTCACTTTGGCCGAATTGGCGACTTTGTCACTGTGCAGTATGCTCAAGGAAGGTTTCTCAGCGGCCAGTAACCGAGGTGGATTGCATGACGGAAAAGCCGAGTTCCGCGCACCAGATGGACTCCAGGGAGTTCTCCGAAATCCTGGCCAAGATCACCGAGAAGAGTCAACGCCTGGTTCAGGATTTCGCCTCCCGCCAGCAGAGCGAGGAGATCATCAGCATGGATGATGCCATGCACATGAGCGGCCTGTTCCAGCAACTGGCCACACGCATCATGGCGGATCCCATGCAGCTCGCACAGGCCCAGATCAATTTCTGGCAGGATTACATGAACCTGGTCAACCAGGCCACGCTGCGTTTCTGGGGGCAGGAGGCGAAGCCGGTGCGTGAACCGGCCAAGGGCGACAAACGCTTCCGTCACGAGGCCTGGGAAGAGAACCCGCTGTTCGATTTCATCAAGCAGTCCTACCTGCTGGCAGCGGACTACATTCATTCCACCGTACGCAACGCCGAGGGCTTCGACGACAAGACGGCCCGCAAGGTGGATTTCTTCACACGCCAGTTCATCGATGCGCTCTCGCCGACCAACTTCCTGGCCACCAATCCGGAAGTGCTGGAGCGGACCATGGAGACCGGCGGCGCGAATCTGCTGCGCGGCCTCGAGAAGATGCTGGAGGACCTGGAGGCCGGCGGCGGCAAGTTACGCATCCGGATGACCGACCACAGCGCCTTCGAGGTCGGCAAGAACCTGGCGGTCTCTCCCGGCAAGGTGGTGTACCAGAATGACCTCATGCAGCTGCTCCAGTACGCCCCGGCCACCGAACAGGTCTACAAGCGGCCGCTGCTGTTCATTCCGCCCTGGATCAACAAGTACTACATCCTGGACCTGCAGCAGGAGAACTCGCTGATCAAGTTCATGGTGGAACAGGGGCACACGGTGTTCGTGGTGTCCTGGAAGAATCCCACGAGCGAGTATGCCGACAAGACCTTCGACGACTACATGAAGGAAGGGCCGCTGGCCGCGCTGGACGCCGTGGAGAAGGCGACCGGCGAGCGTGACGTGAACTGTGTGGGTTACTGTCTCGGTGGCACGCTGATGGGGGCCACGCTGGCCTACATGGCGGCGAAGGGCGACGATCGCATCAAGAGCATCACCTATTTCACCGCGATGCTGGATTTCCACCTGCCCGGCGAGCTGGAAAACTTCATCGACGACGAACAGCTCAAGATGCTGGAGAAGCGCATGGACTCCCAGGGCTACCTGGAAGGCGGCGCGATGAGCTCCACCATGAGCGCCCTGCGCGCCAATGACCTGATCTGGTCGTTCTTCATCAACAACTACCTCAAGGGCGAGGAGCCATTCCCGTTCGATCTGCTGTACTGGAATCAGGACTGCACCAACATGCCGGCGAAGATGCATACCTTCTACCTGCGCAACATGTACCAGGAGAACCGGCTGAAGGACCCCGGCGGCATCACCATCGACGGCGTGCCCATCGATCTCGGCAAGGTGGACATGCCGGCCTGTTTCGTTTCCGCCCAGGAGGACCACATCGCTCCCTGGCGCACCGTCTACCGGGGCGTGCACCTGCATTCCGGACCGGTGAAGTTCATTCTCGGCGGTTCCGGCCACATCGCCGGCATCATCAACCCGCCGCACAAGAACAAGTACTGGTACTGGACCAGCACAAAGACGCCGAAGGATCCGGAGCAGTGGCTGAAGGATGCCAAGCAGACCCAGGGATCCTGGTGGCCGGAGTGGAACCGCTGGCTGGTGCGCCGGGCAGGGGCCAAGGTGCCGGCCCGGCATCCCGGTGACGGCAAGCTGCGGCCGTTGATGGATGCTCCCGGCTCCTATGTGAAGGAAAAGGCCTGAACGAGGATGCCCGGATGGAAGGCGGCGAAGAGTCGGTAACCTTCCGCCTGGGCATCTCCCGCGACGCGTTCATGCGCTATTATCAGGGCAGGGCGCATAGCGTATTCGTTACAGCACTGGATGGCCGCTCCGTCTCCTTTCCCGCAAGTCTGCTCCGGAATTTTGTGAACCATGACGGTATTCAGGGCGTGTTCCGTCTGTACTATGGGCGCGATGGAAAAGTCCGGCGAATGGAAAGAGTCCACAGCTGATCACGCCGGACTGCCTGCGGCCCCGGACCTGGCGCAGGCGGAGTTCGCTCCCGGCAAGCGGCCGGGTCACTGATCAACAGCCCGGAACAGTCTTTTCATGAGTCCCCGTGATCTAGCCAAGCTGGATGCGCTGCCAACCTTGCCCGCGGCAGTTCAGAGGATCTTCCAGGTCCTCAACGACAAGGACGCACCGTTGTCCGCGGTGGCCGAGGCATTGGCGCAGGACCCGGGGACCACCGCGCGCATCATCGGTGCCGCCAATTCGGCGTTCTTCATCAGTCACCAGGCGGTCTATTCCGTGGATGACGCCGCCGTAAGGCTGGGGCTGAACCGCATCCGCATTCTGGCCACGTCCACGTTGCTGGCCAGCCGTTTCCGCCCGGAACACTGTCCCGCCTTCGATCAGAGCCGATTCTGGCACCAGGCCATGAGTGTCGCGCTGTGCGCGAGCAAGCTTGCCAACTACGTGCCATTGGAAACACCCAGTGGTGCGGCCTATCTGGCCGGCCTGTTGCACAACATCGGCATTCTGGTGAACGCCTATGCGTTCCCGGAGGCCATGAATCAGGCATTGCTGACCTACGGCCGGGCGGACAACGATCGCCCGCTCGGCGTGCTGGAGCAGGACCTGCTCGGGTTCAATCATCTGGAAAGCGGTGCCGCCGTGCTGAAGCGCTGGGATGTGCCGCAGTCGGTGGTGGAAGCGGTCGGGCGCTGGGGTGAGCCGGAATCCTCCCGTCTGGTGCCGCGCCTGGCCGGCCTGGTACGGGTGTGCCGGCAGTGGTACCGCTCCGGCTACATGCAGCCGCCGGACTGCGAACTGATGCGGGTGCTCGGCGAGCGCAAGGCATCGAACATCGCCAATAGCTGCCGGCGGGAAGATGAACAACTGATGGTGTTTGCACAGAGCATCGCCGCCTGAGGCCGGCGGTGCGGCCCGGTTTCAGGCGCGGGTGTCGATCAGGCTGCCGAGGGTTTCCAGCGTTTCGTCCACGCTGTTGATCACTTTCACCGATACCTGGGCCAGGTTGCGGTTCTGGCTGGCTTCCACCAGCGCGGTATTCAGGTCTTCCTTGTCATCCAGGCCAGCGCCGATGCGGGCAACCGTGGAGGCGCTCCGCTGCATGCCTTCCTCGGCCCGCTGGAAAGCGGTGATTGCCGGGTTGAATGCGCTGTTGATGTCCATGTGGTCACCATTGGGAGGGCAGTACCGCCAGGATAGCACCCGGCTACCGGAGCCTGACTGTGAACCCCGTCACATTTCAGATTCTGTCCGGGGGGAGAGCTGGGCTTCTTCCGCCGGCGCCTGGGGAAGCGTGCGCAGGCGCTCGACAATGGCGCCGCGTATCCCCTCGGGCGCCAGACCGATCTGGGCCAGCAGGCGCTCCCGGTTGCCATGTGGCAGAAAGCGGTCGGGCAGGCCCAGATGCAGCAGCGGTATGCTCAGCCGCTGCTCGGCCAGCCATTCCGCCACCGCGCTGCCGGCGCCGCCGGCCACCGCATTCTCCTCCACCGTCACCAGCAGCCGATGGCGATCCGCCACCTCGCGCAGAAGCGCGGTGTCCAGTGGTTTGACGAATCGCATGTTCACCAGCGTGGCATCCAGTTCGTCGGCGACCGTTGCCGCGGCGGCGACCATGCTGCCGAACGCCAGGATGGCAACATCGTTACCCCGCCGGCGGGTTTCCGCCTTGCCCACCGGCAGACCGTCCAGATCTGCCGGTGGCGCGACGCCCGGGCCGGTGCCCCGCGGGTAGCGCACCGCCGATGGGCCGTCGAGTTGCAGCCCGGTGCTGAGCATGCGGCGGCACTCCGCTTCGTCCGCGGGGGCCATGACCACCATGTTGGGGATGCAGCGCAGGTAACTCAGGTCGAAGCTGCCGGCGTGGGTGGGTCCGTCCGGTCCGACGATACCGGCCCGGTCGATGGCGAACACCACCGGCAGCTTCTGGATGGCGACATCGTGGATGAGCTGATCGTAAGCGCGCTGCAGGAATGTGGAGTAGATGGCGACCACCGGGCGCAGTCCGTCGCAGGCCATTCCCGCGGCCAGCGTCACCGCATGCTGCTCGGCAATTGCCACGTCGAAGTAACGGTCGGGGAAGCGCCTGGCGTACTCGACCATGCCGGAACCCTCGCGCATGGCCGGCGTAATGCCCACCACGCGCGGGTCGGCCTGTGCCGCGTCACAGAGCCAATTGCCGAAGACCTGGCTATAGGTGAGCGGCTTGGGCTTGCCGCCTGGGGTGAGTCCCTGGGCCGGGTCGAACGGCGTCACGCCATGGTAGGCAACCGGATCGGCCTCCGCCGGTTCGTAGCCCTTGCCCTTGCGGGTGATCACGTGCAGCAGCTTCGGCCCGGGCTGGCTCCGCAGATTGCGCAGCACCGGCACCAGCGCCGCCAGATCGTGACCGTCCACCGGACCGAAGTACTGGATGTTCAGCTCTTCGAACAGCGTGCCGGGCGATGCCAGGCCTTTGACGTGTTCCTCGAAGCGACGGGCGAAGGCTTCAGCCGGCGGCAGCCGGCTGAGCACTCTCTTGCCTCCTTCCCGCAGTCCTGAATACAGGCGGCCGGACAGCAGCCGCGTCAGGTGGCCGGAGAGCGCGCCCACATTGGGCGAGATGGACATTTCGTTGTCATTGAGGACGACCAGCAGGTCGGCCGTCACGTCTCCGGCGTGATTCAGCGCCTCGAAGGCCATGCCGGCGGTCATGGCGCCGTCGCCGATGACTGCCGCGACCCGCCGTTGCCGGCCAGTGTGGCGGGCAGCCAGGGCCATGCCCAGCGCCGCGCTGATGGATGTGCTGGAATGGCCGACGCCGAAGGTGTCGAATGGGCTTTCTTCGCGTTTGGTAAACGGTGCCAGGCCGTTGTCCTGGCGGATGGTGTGCAACTGGCTGGCGCGTCCGGTCAGGATCTTGTGCGGGTAGGTCTGGTGGCCCACGTCCCAGACCAGACGGTCATCCGGTGTCTGGAAAACGTAGTGGAGCGCCAGCGTCAGCTCCACCGTGCCCAGGCCCGCTCCCAGATGTCCGCCGCTGCCGGCGACCGTCTCCAGGAGGAAGGCGCGAAGTTCGCGGGCGACGTCGGGCAGGCGGGCGGCGGGGAGTTGCCGCAGATCTTCCGGGCTGTCGATTGCGGCAAGTAGCGGATAATCGGACAAGGGCATGCGATGACCAACCTTACAATACCGAGGAGTTCAGTATGCACCAGGCCGGGTTGTCCTCGCGAACCGTGTCCGGTGCTGTCTGCTATCCGACCTCGTCGGGGCCGGCTGGTTGCATCCGATGGTCAGACGAAGCCGGCAACGCGGTGCGGCACATACGGCGCCTCCAGCGCCTTGATCTCCTCATGGCCGAGGTCCACGTCCAGGGCGGCCATGGCATCCTCCAGATGGTGCGGTTTGCTGGCGCCGACGATCGGCGCCGTGACCGGCTGCTGGCGCAATACCCAGGCCAGGGCAACCTGAGCCATCGGTATGCCCCGTGCCTCCGCCACCTGCTGCACGGCGTTCACCACCTGCTCGTCCGCCTCCCTGGAGTGCTTGTAGAGGTGGCGGCCGAACTCGTCCGTTTCCACCCGGTTGGTGGGCGTGCTGTCCCAGGGCCGGGTCAGGTGGCCGCGTGCCATCGGGCTCCAGGGGATGACACCGATGCCTTCCTCCCGGCACAACGGCAGCATTTCCCGTTCCTCCTCCCGGTACAGCAGGCTGACATGGTTCTGCATGGAGACGAAGCGGGTCCAGCCGTGCCGGTCGGCCAGTTGCAGCGCCTTGCAGAACTGCCAGGCGTACATGGATGAGGCGCCGATGTAGCGCGCCTTGCCGGCCTTGACCACGTCGTGCAGGGCTTCCAGCGTCTCCTCGATGGGCGTGGTGTAGTCCCAGCGGTGGATCTGGTAGAGATCGACGTAGTCGGTGCCCAGGCGGCGCAGGCTGGCGTCGATCTCGGTCATGATGGCCTTGCGCGACAGTCCGCGGCCGTTCGGTTCGCTGCGCATGGGCTGGCAGACCTTGGTGGCGATCACCACCTCGTCGCGCCTGGCGTAGTCGCGCAGCGCCCGCCCCAGTATCTCCTCGCTGGAGCCGTCCGAGTACAC
Source organism: Ectothiorhodospiraceae bacterium (assembly GCA_050485425.1). Lineage (GTDB taxonomy): Bacteria > Pseudomonadota > Gammaproteobacteria > Nitrococcales > Aquisalimonadaceae > LSCE01. The sequence goes on from JBJHBJ010000045.1 coordinate 17,341, forward strand.
ATTGGCGGTATCGAAGAAGTTGATGCCCATTTCCAGGGCGCGGGCGATGAACGGGCGGCTGTCGTCCTCGCTCAGCGTCCATGCGTGCTTGCCCCGCCCCGACTCCCCGTAGGTCATGCAGCCCAGGCAGAGCCGGGACACCTTCAGGCCGGAGCGGCCAAGATTCACGTATTCCACAAAGCCTTCCTCCAGTGTTCATGGTGATCTACCGGAGTCTATTCCAGCGCGCTGGATACCGCGAACTTGGTGCTAACCATCTCTGGCTGTTTCCCCGCCCCCAACCGGTGCTAGAATTCACCGTTTTTTCAGGTGGATCCAAAGGCTATGAGCGAAAACCCGCTGGTTGGCGTCATCATGGGCAGCAAGTCCGACTGGGATACGATGCAGCATGCGGATGAGGTGCTGACCGAATTCGGCGTGCCCCACGAGTGTCGTATCGTCTCCGCCCACCGCACGCCGGAGCTGATGTTCTCCTACGCCCACGAGGCGGAAGGCCGGGGCCTGGAGGTCATCATCGCCGGTGCCGGCGGTGCCGCCCACCTGCCCGGCATGGTGGCGGCGGTCACCACGCTGCCGGTACTGGGCGTTCCGGTGGAGAGCCGCACCATGAAAGGCGTCGATTCCCTGTATTCCATCGTCCAGATGCCCGGCGGCGTGCCGGTGGGCACGCTGGCCATCGGCAGCGCCGGGGCACGCAACGCGGCGCTGCTGGCCGTCTCCATCCTGGCCAACAGCCGGCCGGAGCTGCGCGAGCAGTTGAAGACCTTCCGCCGGGAGCAGGAGCGCAAGGTGATGGAGGACCGCCTGCCGTGAGCAAACCGATCCTTCCCGGAGCCACCATTGGTGTGCTGGGCAGCGGTCAACTGGGGCGCATGTTCGCCGTGGCCGCCCGGCGCATGGGCTATCGGGTGCACACGTTCTCGCCCGACGAGGATACGCCCACGGGGCATCTTGCCGACCGCGAGGTGAAGGCGGCTTATGACGATCTGGCGGCGGTGGAGGAGTTCGTCCGCCGCGTGGACGTGGTCACCTTCGAGTTCGAGAACGTGTTGTCCGCCACCACGGAGTGCGCGGCGCGGTATGCGCCGGTACGGCCCGCCGGCGAGGTGCTGCATGTCTGCCAGCACCGCCGGCGGGAAAAGAATTTCCTGTACGACAACGGCTTTCCGGTCACACCGTTCCGCAATGTGGATACGCTGGAGGATCTGGAGCGGGCCGCCACGGAACTGGGTTATCCCGCCGTGCTCAAGACGGCCGGTTTCGGTTATGACGGCAAGGGCCAGGCGGTCGTGCGTGGCCCGGACGATCTGCAGCCGGCCTGGGAATCCATCGGCGGGGTGGAGGCGGTGCTGGAGGCCTTCGTGGATTTCGAGCGCGAGGTCTCGGTGGTGGCCGCCCGCGGGCTGGACGGCAGTTTCTGCCACTGGGGTTTAGTGGAGAACGAGCACAGCAATCACATCCTGGATGTGTCCACACCGGACGCCCCGGTTTCCGAGGCGGTGCGGAAGCAGGCGGTGGAGGTGGCGCAGGGTATCCTGGCGGCGCTGGATGTGGTGGGGGTGCTCTGTGTGGAATTCTTCCTGGCGCCGGGGGACCGGCTGATGGTGAACGAACTGGCGCCGCGACCGCACAACTCCGGGCATTTCACCTTCGACGCCAGCCTGACCAGCCAGTTCGAGCAGCAGGTGCGGGCTGTCTGCGGCCTGCCCCTGGGAGGCACGGGACTGCTGCGGCCGGCGTCCATGGTGAACCTGTTGGGGGATCTGTGGGCGAACGGCGAGCCGGACTGGGTCGCGGCCTTGTCCGATCCGGCGGTGAAACTGCATCTGTACGGCAAGGCGCAGGCCAAGCCGGGCCGGAAGATGGGCCATCTGGTGGCCTTCGGCAGCGACCGCGCCGAAGCCCGCCGCCGCGCCATCGCCGCCCGTAACGCCCTGATCAAGCAGTAGGCTGCCCAGAGCGCAGCGATGCGGTGGCTTCGTTCGGGCCGTGGGCGGCGAGGTGCGGCCCCAACAAGTGGTTCCCGCGTAGGGTGCTCAGTAAGTGTAGGGTGGTAATCGCCGTAGGCGATTGCCACCGATCCGGCCGCAGGCCGGAAAAGCCGTGTTTGCATGCACTGGCAGGCGTTTCGGGCTTTCGCCCGACCGTAAGCGTCCGGCTTCGGCGCGGGGTTGTTGGGGTTCGCCGTTGGCTCACCCCAACCTACGAACCCGGGTGTAGGTTGGGGTGAGCAAAGCAAACCCCAACAAGGCACCCCCCAACAATCAGGACAACACACACGGTGGATGACGCCGAACGCGCTATCCACCATCAAAAAGACCTCTGACGTTCAAGGAATCCCGACCCCATGTGGTTCAAGAACCTCTGCTTCTACAAACTGGAAAGCGAATTTCCCTTCGACGCCGAGAACCTGGAGCAGCGCCTGGAGCGCCACCTCTTCCAGCCTTGCGGCAAGCTGGATCTGGAGTCCGGCGGCTGGGCGCCGCCGATCGGCGATGGGCATGAGGGCCTGGTGCATGCGGCCAACGGCTACCTGATGGTGTGCCTGAAGGAGGAGAGCAAGCTTCTCCCGGCATCGGTGATCAAGGAGGCGCTGGCCGAGCGCGTGTCCCTGATCGAGGACGAGCAGGCCCGCAAGGTGCGCAAGCGGGAGAAGGATCAGCTCAAGGACGAAGTGTTGCTGGACATGCTGCCGCGGGCGTTCAGCCGCAGCCGCCGCACCTACGCGTACATCGATCCGCATGAGGGCTGGTTGGTCGTGGACGCGCCGAGCTGGAAGAAGGCGGAGGAGCTCACGGAGCGGCTGCGTGATGCTCTGGGCAGTCTGCCGATCGTGCCGCCGCAACTGGATACCGCGCCGCAGGCGGTGATGACGCGCTGGCTGGCGACGGGCCAGGTGCCGACGGATTTCACCATCGGCGACGAGTGCGTGCTGAACGATCCGCAGCTTGAGGGCGCGGAGGTGCGCTGCAAGCGGCTGGACCTGAGTTCCAGCGAGGTGAAGACGCATCTCAAGGCGGGCAAGCTGGTCAGTCGGCTGGCCCTGGACTGGCAGGAGCGCATGAGTTTCGTGCTGGATGCGGACATGAGCGTGAAGCGCCTGAAGTTCAACGACGTGGTCCAGGACGACAGCGGCGACAGCGAAGCGGACAGCGATGCAGAGCGCTTCGACAGCGACTTCTCCATCATGACCCTGGAACTCGCCCGCCTGATCCCGCGCCTGATGCAGGTCATCGAAGGCACCCCGGAGCAGGGCGCCACAGCGCAGGCGTAACAAGCGTTGGTTCCAGCGTAGGGTGTGCGGGCGTGCTGTTGTTGCACCGGCCAATGTCTGCAAACGGTGCGCACCACATTAGTGGTGCACACCCTACGGCCTCCCCGACGCCGGTTCCGCTCAAGCGTAGGGTGCTCAGAGCCGCAGGCGATGCGCACCGATCACGCCAATGGTGCGCATCGCTGCGTTCTGGGCACCCTACGGTCTTGACCAACAAGACGGCATCTCCGGCCAGAGGCCGGAAAGTCGGGCGTAGGTTGGGGTGAGCGAAGCGAACCCCAACAATCAGCATCCACCCGTCACGCCGGAAGGGTCGGGGCGCGGCCGGCGGATGTGGGGAACCTGTACCCGCCTCTGCGCTCTAACCCGACATCAGAGCAACGGCTCCAGCACTTCCCAGACGTTTTCCATGATCCGCGGCTGTGCCTCGGCCGTGGGGTGGATGCCGTCGGACTGGATCAGCTCCGAGCGCTCGTCCACCTCGTCAAGGATGCGGGGCAACAACGGCGTGCCGGTGTTGTCGGAGACGTTCTGGAAGCTCTGTTCAAAGCGTCGCGAGAAGGCGGCGCCGTAGTTCGGGGGGATGCGCACGCCGGCTAGCAGCACGTCTGCGCCGGCGTCCACGGCCAGGGTGACCATCTGTTCCAGGTTCCGTTCGGTTTCCGCCGGGTTCACGCCGCGCAGGCCGTCATTGCCTCCCAGTTGTATGATGACCAGGTCCGGCTGGTGCTGTTCCAGCAGACGTGGCAGGCGGCTGAGGCCGCCGCGCGTGGTGTCGCCGCTGATGGCGGCGTTGACCACGCTCCATTCCAGTCCGCGCGCCTGGATGCGTTGGTCCAGCAGGTAGACCCAGCCGTCTTCCTGCGACATGTTATAGGCGGCCGAAAGGCTGTCGCCCAGCACCAGCAGCGTCCGCTGCTCGGCCTGGGCGGCCGAGGCTGCCAGCAATAGAATCACGGTGGCCGCCAGCAGGCGGCGGTGCAGCCCGACGAGGACAGCCATGACGGCAGTGAACGGCAACAGTGTCTTGCTTACGGAAAATCTCGGCATGGTCTTTCGCGGCCCCAATGGCGATATACGGCTGTTCCAGGATCTTAACCTTCGCATCGAAAACGGGGAAACGGTGGCCATTCTCGGTGCTTCCGGCTCCGGCAAATCCACTCTGCTGGGACTCCTGGCCGGGCTGGACGTTCCCAGCGAGGGCAGGATCGTCATGGGCGGCATCGATATCACTGCGCTGAGCGAGGATGAGCGCGCCGTCCTGCGCGGCCGGCAACTGGGTTTCGTGTTCCAGGCCTTCCATCTGCTCTCCGGGCTGACAGCGCTGGAGAACGTGATGCTGCCGCTGGAGCTGGCCGACGCGGATGATCCGGAGACGCGGTCGCGCAAGGCGCTGGAGCAGGTGGGGCTGGGGGATCGTACCGGTCATTACCCGCAGCAGCTCTCCGGCGGAGAGCAACAGCGCGTGGCTATCGCCAGGGCGTTTGTCACCGGGCCCAGCCTGCTGCTGGCCGACGAGCCCACCGGCAATCTGGATCGGGCCACCGGTCACAAGGTCCAGGATCTGCTGTTCGAACTGAACCAGGCGCACGGCACCACGCTGGTGGTCGTTACCCACGACCCGGAACTGGCGGCGCGCTGCCGGCGCGTGCTCACGCTGGACAACGGCCAACTGGTGGCGGCGTGAAATCGGTCCGTTATGCGCTGAAGCTGCTGGTGCGCGATTGGCGGGCCGGCGAGTTGCGTCTGCTGGCCATGGCGCTGGTCCTGGCCGTGACCGCCATCACCGCGGTGGCGTGGCTGGCGGACCGGGTGGCCCTGGCCACCGAGGGGCGTGCCGCGGAACTGCTGGGTGGCGACCGTGCCCTGGTGGCCAGCGACCCCATTCCCGGTCGCTTCGCCGAACTCGCCCGGGAGCTGGGTCTGCAGACGGTGCGCACCGTGCGTTTTCCCAGCGTCGTGCTCACCGAGGAACGCACATCGCTGACCGCCATTCGCGCGGTGGATCCGGGCTATCCGCTCAGGGGCAGGCTGCAGGTGGGGGATGACCCCGACGGCCCGCGACAGGTGACGGATGCCATTCCCCGCCGGGGCGAGCTCTGGGTGGAGCCCCGGCTGCTGATCCAGCTCGATGCCCAACTGGGCGATACGCTGGAGCTGGGCTCGGAAGCCTTTACCGTGTCACGGGTGCTGTTCCTCGAGCCCTCCGCCGGCGGAGGGTTCCAGAACCTCGCGCCACGCGTGATGATGAACCTGGAAGATCTCGCCGCCACCGGCCTGGTGCAGCAGGGCAGCCGCGTCACGTATGAACTGCTGGTGGCCGGCGACGCAGGCGCGGTGAATCAATGGCAGGGCCAGGTGCGGCCGGAACTGGGTGAAAGCATCACGCTGGAGGCACCGGGCGAGGGGCAGCCGGCGGTGCAGCAGGTGATGGATGCCGCCAAGCGGTTCCTCGGCCTGAGTGCCCTGCTGACCGTGGTGGTCGGCGGCGTGGCCATGCTGCTCACCATCCGTCACTACGCCTCCAGGCACCTGGACCGTGTCGCCGTGATGCGTTGCCTCGGCGCCACCGAGCGGCAGATTGCCGCCATGCTGACCTGGAAGATGGTTCTGCTGGGCCTGTTCACCGCCGTGGTCGGCAGTGCGCTCGGCTACGGTGTGCACCTGATGATGCTGGGGCTACTGGCGGACCTGCTGCCGACCTTGCCGCCGCCCAGCGCGCGCCCGGCCCTGGTGGGCGTGTTGTCCGCGCAGGTGATCCTGCTCGGCTTTGCACTGCCGACCATCCTGCGCCTGCGGCGGGTACCGCCGTTGCGGGTGCTGCGCCGGGATCTGGGCAACAACCTGTTCCGGAGCTGGGGTGCCTACCCGGTGGCGCTGGCCGCTATCTTCCTGCTGATGTGGTGGCAGGCGGCCGATCTGGTGCTGGCGCTCTACGTGTTCCTGGCAGTGCTGGGAACGCTGGCCGTGCTGGCCCTGGGGGCGGGCGCCATCATCCTGCTGCTGCGCCGCACCCGCAACGCCCGCGGCGCGGTCAGTCTGCTGTTGTCCGGCATTGCCCGACGGCCGTGGACGAATACCATCCAGATCATGGCGCTGGGCCTGGGCCTGATGGCGTTGCTGCTGCTGTCCGTGGTGCGTCAGGACTTGCTGGCCACCTGGCAGGACCGGGTGCCGCCGGACGCTGCCAACTACTTCCTGATCAACATCCAGCCGGAGGAAGCCGGCCCGCTCGGCGAGATGCTGGCGGCACAGGGGCTGGAGACCCAGGTGTACCCCATGGTTCGGGGCCGCCTGGTGGGTATCAATGACCGCAACGTCCGTCCGTCCGACTACGCCGAGGCGCGTACCCAGCGCCTGGTGGCCCGCGAGTTCAATCTCTCCTGGGTGGAGGAATTGCCCGCGGACAACCGTCTGGTGGAAGGGAGCTGGTGGAACGGCGACACCGAGCCGCAGTTTTCCATGGAACTGGAGATCGCCGAGCGCCTCGGTGTGGATGTCGGCGATACCCTGCATTTCGACGCCGGCGGCCAGCGCTACAGCGCCCGGGTGAGCAACCTGCGTGAAGTGCAGTGGGACAGCTTCAACGTGAATTTCTTCGTGGTGTCGCCGCCCGGCCTGCTGGAGGACGCGCCGGCCACGTTCATCACCAGCTTTTATCTCCCCCCGGAGCGCCAGGGTGTGCTGGTGCGGCTGATCCGGGAGTTTCCCAGCGTTACGCTGATCGACGTGAACTCCATTCTGGAGACCGTGCGCAATATCATGGAACAGGGTGCCCGTGTCGTAGAACTGATGGCATTGCTGACGCTGCTCTCCGGTCTGGTGGTGCTGCTGGCGGCGCTGCAGGTGACGCGGGAGGAGCGCCAGTTCGAGAGCGCCCTGCTGCGTTCGCTGGGCGGGCGCAGGCAACTGATCCGGCGGCTGGCCGTTACCGAGTTCATGCTGCTGGGCGGCGCTGCCGGCCTGTTGTCAGGCGCAGGTGCCGCGGTGGCCGGCTACGTGATGGCCAATGCGCTATTCGAGCTGGAGTACGCGTTCAACCCGTGGCTGGTGCTGATCGGCGTGGTGTCCGGCGCCGTGGTAGTGGTCCTGGCCGGTCTGCTGGCGACCCGTCGGCTCTACCGGGTATCGCCCATGCGTTTGCTGAAGGGGGCGGAAGAGGGGTAATCGGTGAATGGCGCATTCGGGCTTGCGCCCGACGGTAGCAACCGCTGCGCGGTTACTCCCCTACGGCGGGATACCTCCAGGCCCGAGGAGGCGTCGGGGGATAATCGCCGTGAGGCGATTGCCAACGATCCGCCCGTGAGGCCAAAAAAAGCCTTGTCTCGTCGCTGTCGCCCGCGTTTTGCAGCGCGCGCGCTTGCCGTCCACCTGTTTACCGTTACAGTCTGGGAAACGACCCGTTTCTGACCCGGAGCGCCTTGCATGATCGTGAGCAACAACACCCAGAGCTGGTTCGGTGATTTCAATCTGGATGTCCATCACACGTTGTCGTGGAAGGTGGGGCCCATGAGCTTCTGGGTCTATCGCGACAACCACGAATGGCGGCTGCGCAGCGATGTCGGCGGCGATCCGTTGTCGCCGGTGGCGGAGACCGCGCTGCACGAGGAGCGACAGGCGGATGTCGAGGACGCCAAGGTGCAGCGATTCCTGCTGGCCTCGGAAAGCGCCCGGCTCAGCCTGGGCGTCATGCTGCCGGACCGCCCGGTGGTCTCCAAGCCGGCCAGCCCGGTCAGCATTCCCGCCGGCGAGTCGGTGAAGTTCTATCTCAGTTACCCGGTCTGGGTCACGCTGTCGGTAGGTGAGCCGGCCAAGAAGCTGACGGAGTTTGCCAGCCAGCGCCTGTCGGACACCTGGTTCGGCCCCAACACCCGCGAAGGCATGCTCTGCTATGCGACCCGCAGCCGCTGCCGGCTCAACCTCTCCGAGCATCCGCACGTGCCGAACCGGGCGATTACCCCGCTCATCATTCGTAACCGCGCCAAGGACACGCTGACCCTGGACAAGGTCAAGCTGCCGGTGGCCACGCTGAGCCTGTACCGCTCCACCAGCCGCAACTGGCTCTGGACGCAGCCGGTGACCCTGTTGCGGCACGAGGACGGCGACATGGCCGAACTGCAGCTGGGCAAGGGGGCGCCGGAGGACGCCGGTACCTGCGAGCTGGTATCCCCGCCACGCGAGGCGCCGCAACGTAATACCCTTGTCCGTGCCTTCAGCCAGCTGTTCTAGGGAGATGTTCCGATGGGCGAGATAAGCGAATCAATCTGGGGACAGGTGCTGGCTTACAACTGGATGGGGCTGTTGCAGGCGCTGCTGGTCCTGGTGGTCGGCATCACCGCGGCGCGTATCGCCGGCCGTGCTGCTGCCAGGGCGGTGCAGGGGCATACCGGCGTGCACGAGGCCACGCTGATCCGCCGTCTGGTGTTCTACGTGATCACCGCGCTGGTGATCGCTACCGCGCTGCACCAGTTGGGTTTCCGCCTGGGCGTGCTGCTGGGTGCCGCGGGTATCCTCACCGTCGCCATCGGCTTCGCCTCGCAGACCTCCGCCTCCAACCTCATCTCCGGCCTGTTCCTGCTGGCCGAGCGGCCGTTCCAGCTCGGGGACATGATCAAGGTGGGGGACGCCACCGGCGAGGTCATTGCCATCGACCTGATTTCGGTGAAACTGCGTACCTTCGACAACCTCTACGTGCGCATCCCCAACGAGTCGCTGGTCAAGAGCCAGGTGACGAACTTCTCGCGCTTTCCCATCCGCCGTTTCGACCTGCAGGTGGGTGTTGCCTACAAGGAAGATGTGGAGCGGGTGCGCAAGGTCCTGGAGCAGGTGGCCGACCGCAACCCGCTGAGCCTGGATGACCCCAAGCCGCTGATCATGTTCCAGGGCTTCGGGGATTCCTCGGTGAACCTGCAGCTCTCGGTCTGGGGCCGGCGGGAGAACTTTCTCGACCTGCGTACCACGATTCCGCTCGAAGTGAAGAAGGCTTTCGAGGAGCAGGGCATCGAGATCCCGTTCCCGCACCTGAGCCTGTACACCGGCAGCGTCACCACACCGTTCCCGGTCCAGCAGGTGATGCCGCCTGCCCCGCCGGCGGAGAGGAGCGGGGACAGCTGACCCGGCCCAATGACGAACCTTTCAGGAGGCAGAGGGAAATCGCCGCATGACTGACGAAATGATTCGCAACACCCCTTACGCCAAGCTCGAACGCGGGCAGAGCGTCGAGCTCCGGCGCAAGCTCACGCTGGGCGATCTGCGTGCCCAGGCCTCGCGCAGTACCGACCCGCTGGACCCGGACCAGGTTTCGGAAGATCTCTACTATCGCATCATCACGCACGGCATGTGGGCCACCGGGCTGATTGCACTTGCCGTGGCCACCCGGCTGCCGGGGCCGGGGAGCCGGCTGCTGGGACATGAGCTGCGCTACCACGCGCCGGTCAGCCTGGGCGACACCGTCATCGTACAACTGACCGTCAAGGAGAAGCGGCGGGACAACCAGGTCGTGCTGGCGTGCCGCTGCCTGGGTGAAGGCGAGCGCGAGGTGGTTACCGGCACCGCGCTGGTGGAGGCGCCGACCGAGAGCATCAGTGAATCGGTGGACGGTCTGGGCGCCGACGAGGAAGGTGGCCGCAGGCGCCAGATGCAGCGTTTGTTGCACATGGCCGAAGGTCTGCCCGCACTGCGTACCGCCGTTGTGCATCCGGTGGATGAATACTCGCTGGCCGGGGCAGTGGAGGCGGGCAGCCGGGGGCTGATCGAGCCGGTGCTGATCGGTCCGGAGCGACGGATTCGCAAGGCCGCGGAGGAGGCCGGGCTGTCGCTGGACGGACTGGAGGTGATCGATACCGAGCACAGCCATGCCGCAGCCGCCCACGCCACGCATCTTGCCCGCGAGGGCGAGGTGAAAGCGCTGATGAAGGGCGCCTTGCATACCGATGAGTTCATGGCCTCCATCGTGGCGCGGACCGGGGGGCTTCGTACCGGACGCCGCATGAGTCACGCATGGGTGATGGACGTGCCCACCTATCCGCGGCCGCTGATCATCACGGACTCGGCGCTGAACATCCGCCCGGACCTGGTTACAAAGGCGGATATCGCCCGTAACGCGATCGAGCTTGCGCAGGCCATGGGTGTGGAATGCCCCAAGGTGGCCATCCTCTCGGCCACCGAGGAGGTCAATCCGCAGATCCAGTCCACGCTGGACGCCGCCGCGCTGTGCAAGATGGCCGAGCGCGGACAGATCAAGGGCGGCGAGTTGGACGGGCCGCTGGCATTCGACAATGCCATTTCCGAGGTGGCCGCGCGCACCAAGGGTATCCGTTCCGCGGTGGCCGGCCATCCGGACATCCTGCTGGCGCCGGATCTCGAATCCGCCAACATGCTGGGCAAGCAGTTGCGCTATCTGGCCGGTGCGGAAACCGCCGGTATTGTCATGGGCGCCCGCGTTCCGGTCGTGCTCACCAGCCGTGCGGACGACAGGTTTTCACGTATTGCCTCCTGTGCTATCGCTGTATTGATGGCGAATTAGTATCTGGAAGACGTATCAGGAGCAGAGCCGATGAGCCAACAATCCGTGCTGGTGGTGAATGCGGGTTCCTCCAGCATCAAGTTCGCGCTCTACCAGGCCGGCCAGGAGCCTGTGCTGTTGTATCGCGGCCAGGCCGAAGGCCTGGGCGGCAACGCCGTTTTCCGGGTGACCGAGCTGGCATCGGGCAAGACGGAACGGCCGCCGCTGGACGGCAGCGATCACCGTGCCGCCATGCAGGCCCTGGTCTCCTGGGTTGAACAGGCGACGCGGAACCGGCCGCTGGTGGCCGCCGGCCATCGCGTGGTGCACGGCGGCACGACCCACAGCGAGCCGGTACGCCTCACCGCCGACGTGCTGGCCGAGCTGGAGGACCTGCAGGGACTGGCGCCGCTGCACCAGCCGCACAATCTCTCGCCGGTCAGGTTGCTGGCCGAACTGAAGCCGGATCTGCCGCAGATCGCCAGTTTCGATACCGCCTTTCACCGTACCCAGGCTTGGTACACTCAGCGTTTCGCGCTGCCGCGCCGGTTTGCCGACCGGGGTGTGCTGCGTTACGGCTTCCACGGCCTGTCCTATCAGTACATCGCCCGCTGGCTGAGAACCCATCACCCGGAATTGCACCGGGGGCGGGTCATTGTCGCCCACCTGGGCAACGGCGCCAGTCTTTGCGCCATGCGCGGCGGGCGCAGCGTGGCCACCAGCATGGGGTTCACCGCGCTGGACGGGCTGCCCATGGGGCAGCGTTGCGGCAACCTCGATCCCGGCGTGGTGCTCTACCTGATCCGCCAGTTGGGTATGTCGGCGGAGTCGGTGGAGGATCTGCTGTACCGGCAGTCAGGCCTGCTGGGCATGTCCGGCATCAGCCACGACGTGCGGGAACTGCTGGCCAGCGAGGATCCGGCTGCCGCCGAGGCCTTGACCGTGTACTGTTACCGCGCGGCCCGGGAGATCGGCTCGCTGACCGCCGCGCTCGGCGGATTGGACGCCCTGGTGTTCACCGCAGGCGTGGGCGAGCACGCCGCGCCGGTGCGTGCCGACATCTGCGGGCATCTGTCCTGGCTTGATGTGGCCCTGGACGAGGAACGCAATCGAGGCCATGCCGGGTGTATCAGCCGGGACGACAGCCTGCCGGTGCTGGTGGTACCGACGGACGAGGAAGGGGAGATCGCCCGCGACACCGTGACCTTGCTGCAACGCGAGGACTGACACGAGGGAGCGATGAAGCGGATCTATAGCTCGCACAGTCCGCTGCTGGTGGGGCATATGCGCAATATCCTCGAGAGTGAGGGCATCCGCTGCGTGTGCAGGAACATGATGCTGGTGGGTGGGGCCGGCGAGTTGCCGCCCACGGCTGTCTGGCCCGAGCTCTGGGTGGAGCGGCCCATCGACTACGAGCGGGCCGAGCGGCTGATTCGCGAGGCGCAACAACCGGCACCCGGAGGCGAGGGCTGGACCTGCCCGGGTTGCGGTGAGCGGCTGGAACCGCAGTTCACCGAGTGCTGGCAATGTGGTCGCGAGCGGCCCCATCCGCCATGACACGGCCCAGGGCCGCCGAAGTCCGCGAGCTACTGGCTTTCGCCGAGCAGGCTTCTCCAGTCGATACCGGGGTCCCCCACCGCGAGCACATCTTTCAGCGTGGTCGACGGGCGGGCGTTGTAGTGTACGGGCTTCAGGTTGTGCAGGTGGACCAGGCGTCCTCCCACGGCCTCCAGGATGGCCTGCGGCGCCGCGATGTCCCATTCCGAGATGGCGCCGTAGCGCGGGAACAGGTCGGCGCCGCCCTCGGCCACCAGGCAGAACTTCAGCGAGGCTCCGAGCGACAGCACGTCGTGCGGCGGCAGCCTGGCCAGCAGGGCGCGGGTGCGCGGGCCGGGCTCCGGTCTGCCCAGCACGACGCGCAATCGCCCTTTCTCCGGGCTGCGCGGCCGGATCGGGGTGGGGGGATGGTCGAGCAGCCGGCGCCAGCCGCCGAGCCCGGCGCCGCCGTACCAGCTCAGCCCGGGAACCGGTGCGTGCACCACGCCCAGCACCGGTTGCCCCCGGTCCACCAGTGCGATGTTGACGCTGAACTGATCGTTCCGGCGGATGAACTCCCGGGTGCCGTCCAGCGGGTCCACCAGCCAGTAACGGCTCCACCGGCTGCGTTCGAACCAGGACGGAAGTCGGGATTCCTCTGACAGTATCGGCAGCTCCGGCGTCAGCCGGGCCAGGCCGCGGCTGATGATGTCATGGGCAGCCTGGTCGGCGTCGGTGATCGGGGAGTCGTCGGGCTTGTGGCGGACGCCGAAGTCCTGGCGGTAGACGGTGAGTATGGCGTCGCCGGCCTGATGTGCGATCCGCAGCAGATCCGGCAACAGCTCTCGGCGCTGGTTGTCATCCATGGCGGTCAGCCGTGGCCGTTGCTCCGGCGCTCGATATGGCTGCGCGCCATGTAGATGGCGGCGATGGAGCGGCCTTCGGTGAGTTCCTCGCCGTCCATGACCAGGTCTTCAAAGTCGCGCATGGGGAATTCCACCACTTCGATGGGTTCCGGTTCATCGCCTTCCATGCGCTGCGGGTAGAGATCCTCGGCCAGGATGACCTGGGTGCGGTGTCCCAGGTAGCCCGGTGCGAGGCTCAGTGCGCGCAGCTTGGTGAGTTTGCGGGCGCCGTAGCCCACTTCTTCCATCAGCTCGCGGTTGGCGGCTTCCAGCATGTCCTCGCCGGGCTCCACGCGCCCCTTGGGCAGGCCAAGTTCGTAGCGCTCCAGGCCCACGCCGTATTCCCGGATCAGCAGCACGGTGTCCGGGGTGAGCAGCGGTACGATGATCACGGCACCGACGCTGCCGGAACCCCGCAGCCGTTCGAATTCCACCTCGACGCCGTTGGAGAAGCGCAGGTTGACGGCCTCGACGCGGAACAGACGCGAGCGCGCCACCACACGGGTATCCAGGATCTCGGGTTTCTTGCGCATGACTTCGGCGCACTCTCGTCTGCTTCAAAGAGGCTCATTCTACACGTAGAACACGGCGTGGGGTGTGTCGCCCGGCAGGAACGCCCGGACTGCCCGTCGTTGGCGGGTCTGGTTCCGACCGGGTGAGGGGAGGTGTCTGCGGCCACGCCGTGAATACGTCCCTGTAGGCTTGTCGATGAGGTCCCTCTCATCGACAGTCCACAGACACCTCCCCTCACCCGGTCTTGCTCCGGTAGCGGCTGTAAATCAATGGCCCCGCCGTCGGGTGCACATTGTCCCGTCACCAGCTGGCGTAGGGTGCTCAGAGCGCAGCGATGCGCACCAGTGGCGTGATCGGTGCGCATCGCCTTCGGCTCTGAGCACCCTACGGCTTCTCTTGGTGGTGTGCGTATGTCGGGTGAATGGAAGCGAGGCCGATATTGACCGGTCCCGCTAGGGCCGGATCGAAGCCACCATGCCGAATCCCACGGTTGAAAGACGCCCCCATGGTGCACATAGCCCCTGTCACCGGTTACTCTGTTCACCGTGCGCCTTGCTGGCAAGCCGCACAACGGCGCTGAGACATGGCAATACTTGCGAAGAGGGTAGTACAACCGTGATCGACTGGTCCCGCGTGGATACTGTGCTGCTGGATATGGACGGTACGCTGCTGGATCTGGCCTTCGACAACCACTTCTGGCTGGAGGCGCTGCCCGGACGGCTGGCGCAGCAGCGGAAGGTGAGCCTGGAGGAGGCCCAGGGCCAGCTGTTTCCGCTGATGAAACGTGTGGAGGGCACGCTGGACTGGTACTGCCTGGATTACTGGCAGGATCTGCTGAACGTGAACCTGGTGGAGCTGAAACGGGAAACCGCCCACATGATCGGTTTTCGTCCCGGTGCCGAAGCCTTCCTGCAGGCGGTTAACCGGGTCGGCAAGCGCGCGGTGCTGGTCACCAACGCCCATCGCGGGAGTCTCGATCTGAAATTGCAGCGCGTTCCGGCGCTGGCGGGCTACCTGGACGCAGCCTATTCCTCCCACGATTTCGGGGTATCGAAGGAGTTTTCCGGTTTCTGGGACGGCGTGCAGGCGAGGGATGGTTTCGCGCCTGATCGGACCGTGTTGCTGGATGACAGCCTGCGCGTGCTGTCTGCCGCGCAGGAATGGGGCGTGCCGCAGCTTTGCGGGATTGCCCAGCCGGATCTGAGCCGGCCGCCGCTGGATGCGGGCGAGTTTCCGCTGATCGAGGATTTCCAGAGGGTGGTGCCGGGATGAGGGGCTGTCGGGGTTCGCTGGCGCTCACCCCAACCTATGTCCGGAGCCATTGGTAGGTTGGGGTGAGCCGTAGGCGAACCCCAACAACCCATTCCGGCTACTGCAACTCCCCCCGGAACCCCATCGGATTGTTGATGTTGCCGTTGAAGCGGATCAGGTTCTCCGCCATCGGGTCCGGCAGGCCGGTGAAACGCAGGCCCTGGACCAGGTCCGGCGATGCCCCCTCCAGGGCCTGGAACAGCACCTCGCCGCTGAGTTGCCCGCTATCGGGCTGCAGCGTGGCGCTGCCGTCCACCCGCAACAGCGCTTCCACGGTGATGATTTCCAGGGCGGTGACGTTGCCGTTGGAATCGATGCGCACGGCGTAGTCGCCCAGTTCGAATTCATCACCGAACACCACGTTGCCGTTGGTCCAGTTCACCATGCCCTGAATGCGCTCGGGGTTGCCTTGGCGGTCCAGCACCACTTCCTGGAAGTAGGCATCGATTCGACCGCCGATGCGCAGCGGCAGCGGGCGGGCGGAGGCGGCCCGTACCAACTGGTCGGCAGAGGCGTCCAGGCGCAGCTCGTCCAGGCGCAGCTTGCCGTCCAGCCCGGTTCTCACGTAGCCGCGCAGTTGGCCGTCGCCGAGTTCCGCCTGCACCTGATAGTGGAGCTGTCCGCGCCAGATACTCCCGGGCTGGAGCTTCCAGCGGACCCGGTCAAGCCTGTGGCCTTCCACAATGATGGTCGCGGCATTACCTTCCCAGAGCGTGCCGCGCAGTCCGTAGGCATCGCCGGAGATGCCACCACTGGCCAGAGCCCAGGCGTGGGAGGCGGGAAAGGTCATCACCAGGGCTGCCAGAAACACCACGACGAATATCACCGCCAGAGCGATTTTCCGTTTCATCCGCTGCCTGCCTCCAGCACCAGTTGCGCGTCCACGCGGCCCTCCAGCTCACTGCGGCGGGCAGTCACCACGGTGGCGCTGACGCCGTGCTGTTCGCGCAGCGCCGCCAGCCAGCGCACCAGGTCGTCGAAGGCGATCTGCTCGAAGCTGACCCGGGCACCGCCCTGGCCGCTGGGCTCCACCCGGCGCAGCACGCGGCCGAGGCCGGCCTGGCGGGCGCTCTGATCGGCCAGCGCGAACAGGGCCTGGTCGGCGCCGCGTCCGTTGCTGCCGTTGCCGGTGGGCGCGGTACCGGGAGCAACGCCGCGGCTGCGCAGTTCCTCGTTGGCCTGCGCGAGGTAGCTGCCGAGTTCCTGCTGGTTCCGGGCCTCCCGTTCCAGGTCCGCGGTGCGCTGGTGGATCGGCTGGTAGACCATGAAGTAGAACAGGATGACGACCAGTGCCATGCCGCCGATGCTCAGCGTGCGACGCTCACGCGCGGCCAGGCCGTCCCACCATTGCTTGAGCTGCTCCATCATTGCCCCCTCCGTACCAGCAGCCGTCCCTGTACGGCGTTATCCTCGGAACGGGCGGATCGCACTTCGGCCTGCAGCCGCTCGGGAGCGTCCAGCTCCTGCTGCAATCGGTCCAGGCGCTGCAGGTCCGAGGCGGTCAGCTCCAGCTCCAGGTTGCCGTTGCGGTAGCTCAGGCCGGTCAGTCGGAAGCCGTCGCCGCTCTGGAGGATGGGGCCGATGGCCTCCAGGGTGTCCAGCAGCGCGTCCCCGCCCTGCTGGACGCCGCCGCGCACCTGATTGAGCCGGTTGTCGACACGGGCACGGGCGGCCTGCAGGCTGGTCGCGTCCGGGAAGATCTGGCGGAACTGCTCCAGGTTGCTTGATTCGAGACTGTCGATTTCGGTCTGGAGCTGGCGCTGGTCCAGCAGGGTCAGACCGGTGTCCAGCGTGATCCAGAGGCCGAACAGGACGGCTGCCGGTATCCACGGCCGCCACAGGTTGCCGCCGGTCTGGCGGGGGGCGTAGGGGCCTGTCAGCAACTGGATCTGCCGGTCGTCGTCCAGTTCCCTGCAGAGCAAGCTGGCCGGGCTGTCCAGCAGATGGTTTTCCACCGGCACGCCGGCAATGGTCGCCGGCAGGCCGGCATTATCCGCAACGTATGTCACCAGTTGCCGTGGCCGCAGTTCGCCGCGTTCCTCCAGCGCCATCTCCAGTAACAGTTCCAGGTTCTCCCGGTCGCCGCCGAAGCCTTGCTGCGGCCCGGTGCGGACGACGAAACGGGTGGGCTCCACCAGCACGGTCCAGCTGTCCGGCTCCAGCGGCAGGCACAGCGGTTCGGCGAGCAGTCGCTCGGGCGTCAGTCCTGCTGCCGACAGCCGGTCCAGCCAGTCCTCCAGCCACCCGGTATTGATCACGGCCACGGGCCAGCGCCCGTCGTCGTCCTTCTCCCCCAGCACGAAGTGCATGTCGTCGACATCGCCGGAGACCATGTCCTCCAGCGCATACGGGACGGCACGGAGCAGCTTCTGCCGGCTCTGGGTGGGCACCTGGGCGCTGGTGAGCAGCACGTCCGCACCGGAGACCAGCGCCGTCACCGGCCGATCGCCGGCATGGTCGGCCAGGCTGGCCAGGTCGTCGGAACTGCCCTGTTCCTGCACGTGGCCGTCGCGGTCCAGCAGCGCCCAGGGCAGGGGAGCCGCGGGATCGCTCTGCAGCCGCAGTATCAGGCGGGGGCGCATGGCATGGCTCCGTATGGGCTGGGGATGGTCATGACTGAATCACTCTGTTTCCGCATGGGTCTTGCCGACATGGCCATTATTCCACGAAGCCCTGGCGTCGGAGCAGTGTACGCGACGTGCCGGCATCGGAACGATAGACCAGACTTTCCGTCCGGACCCGTGTCCGCCCCAGTTCCACCTGCACGCGCACCATGAAATGATTGCTGCCAACGCCCAGGTCGCCGGAGGGAATCTCGCGCCCGGCCAGTGCGCCCAGCCGGAGGAAATCGTCCACCGTCTCGAAGCCGTCATCCGGCCGCATCTCGGTGAGCTGGAGCGCTTCCGCCTCACTCACGCCCTCGGCCAGAATGCGCACCACCGATGGCCGCACGGTATTGATGTTGATACCCGTTCCCGGCGGCAGTGCAGTGATCGAGGACGCCAGCAGCCGGTAGGCTTCGTCGTCGAAGCCGCGCACCAGGCGCAGCTCGGTGGCGCTTGTCATGGGCCGGTTGGCGGTGCGGTACGGCGGGTCCAGCCGCGAGTAGTAGTCGTCCTCGGCACCGTCCGGAAACCGGACTTCCACGTCCTCGTCGATCCAGTCCATGACCGGGAACACCAGGCTTTCATCCAACTCGTTGTAGCGCAACAGGCGCTGGAAACGCTCCACCTGGATCTCGTTGGCGCTGCCGTCCGGGTTCACCAGGTTGTTCAGGTTGAAACGGCCTTCCATGTCTTCCATCTGGATGGTCAGCCGCACCGGCAATTCGTCGAACGGCGGCAGCGTGATGGGCTGGGCCCAGAGCTGGTTCAGGTGGTCGATCGCATCATCGTCACGGCGCGTCTCGTTCAGTACCTCGCTGGCCCAGGCTTCCGCCGCCAATGCGAACTGCCAGGCCTGGTCGCGCTCCAGCAGGGCGGAGCTACGGGCATTATCGAAGACCGCGCGGGCCGCGAGCTGCGTGGCCAGCATCGAGGCCAGGAACACGATCAGCAGCGCGGTGATCAGGGCCGCGCCTTGCTCCACGCGGCCACTCATTGCGGCCC
The DNA here is from genome assembly GCA_050485425.1 of Ectothiorhodospiraceae bacterium. Classification (GTDB taxonomy): domain Bacteria; phylum Pseudomonadota; class Gammaproteobacteria; order Nitrococcales; family Aquisalimonadaceae; genus LSCE01. The sequence continues at coordinate 35,992 of JBJHBJ010000045.1, forward strand.
CAGCTCCGGTCCGTCGGCGAGGCGGAACAGCCGCACGATCTCGCCGAGATCTTCCAGTTCCATGGTCATCTCGATGGCCACCGGCACCATCTGCGAACCCCGGGGCTGGTCGGGGGGCGGCCAGGTCTCCTGCCAGTTGCGGTCGATGGCCAGATAGCGGAATCGCAGCTCGGTGACGCCCTCCAGCATCTCGGTAACGTACTCCGGCGGCTCCACCTGCTGGTCCAGCACGCCCCAGTGCACCCGCACCAGCGTGCTCTCGTCATCGATCTGGTCAATACGGTAGCCCACACGCTGGGATTCGCTGCGCACCAGCCCCAGCGGGTTGGTCATGCCGGCGCGGGTGAATTCCACGTCGGTGAGATCATCGCTCAGCACCGCCTCGCGGGGGTCTCCGAACGGGTCGCGGATGCCCCGGGCAATGATCTGCTGGAAGTCCCGTTCGATCAGTGCCATGGCCTGCTGGATGGATTTCATGCGCTCCGCCTGGGCTTCCACGGCCACCCGTGTTTCCGTCACCGCGCGCAAGCCGCTGAAGGCCATGGCCGAAAGCACCGCGAAGATGCCGATGGCGACCATCAGTTCCACCAGCGTGAAGCCGCCTTGCCGTCTCATTGCGGCACCCCGCCTGATGGTGGTGGCTCGGGTATGCTGCGGCTGCTGTCCGGGTCGTGCAGCAGCCCCATCAGTGTGCTGGAGGCATACTCGTCACCTTCCTCGAAGTACACCGAGACGTCCACCCGGCGCAGCCGCGGGTTCTGGGTGTTCCGGATGGTGGCTTCCCAGTACCAGTCCACCTCGCCCATGCGCATTTCGCCTTCCAGCGTGCCGGTGTCCCATTCCCGCATCACCTGCAGTTCGGTGAGCACGTTGCTGGCCACCCAGTGGCTCAGCACCCGGTCCCGGGTGTGGGTGACGTTACCGGTGGACTGCATCATGGCGGACATCAGTCCGGCGAAGGCCACGCCGACGATGGTCAGGGCGATAATGACCTCCAGCAGCGTGAAGCCTCGCTGGGCGCTTCCTGTTCTCGCCGTGCAGGGGAGGGTGCGCATCAGTCGTCCTCCTGCGGTGGGCGCAGGCTGAGGCGGCCCATCAATTCGCCCCGCAGCAGATAGTGCCCGTCGCCGCGGGCATGTCGTTCCGAGATCCGCAGCCGGAAGGGCGTGATCTCGCCGCTGGAAAGCAGCATGATCCCGGGTCGGTCGTCCTCGCTGCGACCGGGTTCCCTCTCGCCGGGCAGGCCCTCCACCTCGATTTCCAGCCGCAGGTGGTCGGGTAGGGTGTGAGGGCGGAGGTAGCTGTGAGGCGAACTGTCGATGCCGCGCCACTCGTCGTTGACCAGTTCGGTAAAGCGATAGCCGTCCGGTTCCAGGATCAGCCCGAGCTCCCGGGCTTCCAGCAATGCGTTCTCGTGCGCCAGCTCCAGGACGGTGTGCAGCCTGCGTGCCTGGTTTTCCAGCTCCCGGTCGTCATCGGGCATCATCCCCAGCACGCCAAAGGTGATCACGGTGCCGATGATAACCACCACCACCATGATCTCGATCAGCGTGAAGCCGCGTTGCCGCAGCATGCCGGGCCGGGAGGGCACTGGCGGTCAGTCCAGGTCGTGGTTGCTGATTTCCGCGTTCTCGCCCTCGCCGCCCGGGCGACCGTCCGCCCCCAGCGTGTAGACGCGTACCCGCCCGCCGGTATCGTCCGGCGCCAGGTACTGGTATTCACCGCCCCACGGGTCCTTGGGCAGGCTGCGCATGTACTGTTTCCAGTTGCGCGGTTCCGGCTGGGAGTTCGGGCGTTCCACCAGTGCCTGCAGTCCCTGGTCGGTGGTCGGGTAGCGGTAGTTGTCCATGCGGTACATGTCCAGCGCCTGCTCGATCGTGCGCAGGTCGTGGTGCGCCTTGGTAATCCGCGCGCGCTCGGGGTTGTCCATGATGTTGGGCACGGCGAAGGCCACCAGGATGCCCAGGATCACCACCACCACCATGATCTCGATCAGGGTAAAGCCCCCGTTCCGGGATCGTCGCGGGATGGCGTTACCGGTTGAAAGTTCGGTTGGCTGTGTATTGCTCAGTTTCATGACGGTTTCTCGTACGGAGTGTCGGATCGGTCTTCCTATGACTCTGGAACGGATATCGGAAGTTCCCTCCGAAGCGTCCGCTGCAGACGATAACGGCAAAAGATGACCGGCCTGGGTCAATGTGTGGGACGTAATTGTTATTTGTATCATTCTAGTTCACCAGATCGGTCATCTGGAAGATCGGCAGCATGATGGCCAGTACGATGATCAGCACGATGGCGCCCATGATCAGGATGATCAGCGGCTCCATGACGGTGAGCGCCGTCCCCACCAGCCCCTGCACCTCCCGTTCCTGGTTGATTGCTGCCCGTTCCAGCATCTGCTCCAGCCGGCCGCTGTTCTCGCCGCTGGCCACCAGGTGGAGCAGCATGGGGGGGAATTGCTCGCTGCGTTCCAGCGCCCGGGAGATGCCGGTGCCCTCGCGGACCATCACCGCGGCGTTCTCCACTGCCTCGCGCATCGGCAGATTGGTCATGACCTCTGCCGAGATACGCATGGCCTCCAGCACCGGCACTCCGGCATTGGCCAGAATGCTGAAGGTGCGGGCAAAGCGGGCGGCATTCGCACCACGAACGATGCGTTTGACCAGCGGCAGCCGTAGCTGCAATCGATGGAAGCGGTACCGGAATGCCCGGTATCGCAGCGCGTACACGAATGCGCCCACCAGCAGTGACAGCCCCAGAACCAGCCAGATGCCGTGGTCACGCAGGAAATCGCTGGTGGCGATCAGCGCCAGCGTCAACCCCGGCAGGGTCTGGCCCGCGGTGGTGAATGCCTGGGTCACTTCCGGCACCACGAAGGTGAGCAGCAGTACCACCACCAGGATGGCAACGGAGACCAGGATGGCCGGGTAGAACAGCGCGAGCTGGACCTTCTGCTGCATTTCCTGTCGCGTCTCGGCGTAATCCGCCAGGCGTTCCAGTACCAGGTCCAGGTTGCCGGTCTGCTCGCC